>NZ_JBSGIJ010000003.1:0-582062 GCF_053605015.1 Nocardia sp. NPDC003979 | reverse complement strand
GTCTGATGGTTTGGGTGCGTCTGTGGGTTCCGGGCTGGGTGCTGTCGCTGATGTGTCTGCTGGTTTGGGTGCGTCTGTGGGTGCTGGCCTGGGTGCTGTCGCTGATGTGTCTGCTGGTTTGGGTGCGTCTGTGGGTGCCGGGCTGGGTGCTGTCGCTGATGTGTCTGCTGGTTTGGGTGCGTCTGTGGGTGCTGGCCTGGGTGGTGCGGCTGATGTGTCTGCTGGTTTGGGTGCGTCTGTGGGTGCCGGGCTGGGTGCTGTCGCTGATGTGTCTGCTGGTTTGGGTGCGTCTGTGGGTGCTGGCCTGGATGCAGCCGCCGATCTGTCCGCCGGTTTGGGTGCGTCTGTGGGTGCCGGCCTGGGCGCCGCCGCTGACGTTTCCGCCGGTCTCGGTGCGACTCTGGATACCGGCCTGAGTGCCGCCACTAACGCAACCACAGGTATCGGCGCGACCCTCGACGCGGCAACCGACGTAGCAGGGGGCCTCACAGCAGGTTTGGGCGCCGGCGTGAACACAGGCCTCACAGCTGCCACCGACATCGCCGCCGGCCTGGGCGCCATCAGCAGCACCACAGCTGATCTGGGTGCGACCACTGACATCACCCTCGACGCGGTGACCACCGCAACTACCGGCCTCGGAACCACCCTCGAAGCCGCAACCGACGTAACCACCGACCTCACGGCCGGTCTCGGTGCAGGCGCGGATGCCGCCGTCGACCTGGGCGCCGACCTCACCGCAGGTCTCGGGACGACCGCAGGTGTGCTCGCCGACGCATCGGCAAACATCCACTCTGCCGTCACCACGACCACCGACACCACCGCAGACCTCGGCATCGAACTCGCCGCCGCCACGAATGGCGCAGTAGGCGAGAGCCTTTCGTTCGGACATGATTCGGTGATGGGGGCCGGCGCCGGTCTCGATTCCGCCCTCGGATCGGTGGCCACCGTCGGTGCCGACCTTTCCGCGACGGCGGGAACCGACCTTGGAATCGGTACTGCCGTAACTGGCGCGCTCGGCGCCACGACGGGTGTTGCCGCCGGACTCGGCACCACTGTGAGCGGCCTCACGGCGGCAACAACCGAGGCCGACCTCGCCGCGAGCGCCGCTGCGCGCTTGGAAGCCGCTGCGGGCGCGACTTCGAGTCTCGCCGCCGGGGGTGCGCTGGATACTGTCGCCGATCTGGCCGCAGGCGTGGGTTCGTTGGGCTCGGGTTTCGATGCCACTGCTTCCGGGCTGACCGAAGGCGTTGTGGGGCTGGGAACTTCCGTTGGTGGCGCGTTCGAAACGGGTCTCGAAACAGGGCTTTCGGGGTCGGTTGGGGTCGGGATGCAGGTCGGTGCGGCCGCGAATGCCGGTGCTGCTGCGGCGACTTCGCTGACCGGTGCGGTCGCCTCGACCACGCAGATCGGCCTCACCGGTGCAGGTGCCGATCTCTCCGCCGGTCTCACGGGCGCCGCGGCGACAGCGGACCTCGGCACTCAAATCGCCGCAGGCTTGTCCACCGGGGCAGCCGCAACTCTCGGCGCTCCCTTCACCGCCGCCCCGGCCACCGGCCTCGAAACCGCCCTCAGCACAGCCTTCAACACCGATCTCGCCGCAGCCTCGACCATCGACACCGCGGCCGAGCTCGTGTCCACCTCGGCCTTCGATACCGCCCTGGTCGGCGCTGCGAACACCACCACCGCACTCCAGTCGACTCTCACCGGCGCAGTAGCGAACTCGACCGGCATCGCCACCGACCTCGGCGGCATTGCCACCGCCGGAGCCCACGCTTCCGCAGACGCCGCCGCCAACGCAGCCGCTTCTGCCGCAGCCGGTTTCTCGACGAATGCCACAGTCGGCCTCGGCGCGAACGCGGCAGCCGACTTTGCCGCGAACGCGGCGCAAGGCGCGGCCGGTGTGACCGGCACCGCCGCCGCACTGGACGCGGCAGCCACCGCAGCCACCGGTGCCGGAGCCACGGCGACAGGCGTGTTCGCCACAACCGCCGACGTAACAACTTCCACCGCAACAGGTCTCGAACTCGGCCTCGGCACCACCCCCGACTGGTCCACCGAAACCGGCGTAGCCGCAGGCCTCGGCTCAACCATCCAGTCCGAGCCGCAACTCGATTCCACCACCACGTCCACCGGCTTGGAATCCACCCTCGGGGCGACCAGCAGCTTCGAAACCGCGGCATCAACAGCGTTTACCTCGGAGACCTCCATGACTCTCACCGGCGAAGCCGCCGAACCCACCTCGACCATCGATTTCACCTCGGCCGCCGACACCTGGTCGACGGTCGACGTGGACAGCGCCTTCGGCCCGGCTCTCGACAATTCCCCGCTCTCCGGCGGAACGGGCCTGCTCGACACCTCGTTCACCGCCCCGGAGACCCCGTTCGACACCCCTGAAGCCCTGTAGTTCAGGCCGATGGATTCGTTGCTGTCGGTTCTCGACAACACCGTCGCGGCGGCTCGTGCCGCGGGTCGTGACGACCTGGTCGCCCGTCTGGAAACGGCGGCGGTCCGGGTGCGCGACCCGCGGCGGCGGATCGTCGTCGCGGGCCAGCTCGATCAGGGCAAGAGCCGTTTCATCAACGCGCTGCTCAATGTCGAGATCTGTCCCGTGGGCGACGACGTCACCACCCGTTTCCCGATGCAGCTCGCCTACGCGCCGCAGCCGCGCGCTGAATTGGTGCTGGCTACAACCTCTTCCGAGGAGGAGCGGGTCGAGTTCCCGATCGCCGATCTGCCGTCGATCGGTGACCGGTCCGTGGCGGGCAAACAGATCCTTCGCATCGAGGTGCACCTCCCCGCCGACCTGCTCGCCGACGGCATCGTCCTCATCGACACCCCCGGCATCGGCGCCCGAACCACGGCGGGCACCCTCGGTGTCCTGGAGATGCTCCCCGCGGCCGACGCCGTCCTGGTGATCTCCGACGCCTCCACCGAACTCACCGCCCCGGAGCTCACCTTCCTGCGACAAGCATCCGAATTGTGCCCGGCCACAGCGGTTCTGATGTCGAAAACCGACCTCTACCCGCACTGGCGCCAGGTCTTCGAGGCCGACCGGGAACACCTGCGCAAGGCGAACCTCGACCTCCCCCTGCTCCCGATCTCGGCCCTGCTCCGCGCCCACGCCCTGCGCTTGCAAGACGCCCAGCTGGGCGCCGAGTCCGGTTACGGGCAGCTCTACCAATTCCTGCGCGAGCAGGTGGTCGCCCGCGACGAAGCCGCGACCCGCGCCGCCATCGCTCGTGAGATGTCCTCGGCCGCTGAGCATCTGGCACTGGCTCTGGGCAGTGAACTCGTCGCCCTACGCGATCCGCAACAAGCCGCGGCCGCGGTCGGCGAGCTGCAATCGGCCAAAGCCCGTGCACAGCAACTGCATCGCCGCACCGCCGCCTGGCAGCAAACCCTCGCCGACGGCATCACCGACCTGGCCGGTGACGTCGACCACGACCTGCGCGAACGCCTGCGCGAGATCGCCCGCACCGGCGAGGAGTGGATCGACGACCACGACCCCGGGCGCCACTGGGGAGCCATCACCGAATGGCTCACGGGCACAGTCGATTCAGCCCTGGGCGACAACTTGCTCTGGGCGCACACCAGAGCGGAAGCCTTGGCCGACCAGGTAGCCGAACACTTCCTCGAGCTGGGCGCCGTAGACCTGCCCGCAGCCCTCGACCCCTCAGGCACCACCCACCGCACCGGCACTCTGGGCGACCTCGAACCCGATATCGGCGTCCTGTCGAAGGTCCTCGTCGGCATGCGCGGTTCCTACGGCGGCGTCCTGATGGTCGGTCTGGCAACGACTTTCGCGGGCCTGGCCCTGCTGAACCCCATCTCCCTCGGCGCGGGCGTGCTGGTGGGCGGCAAGGCGTACCGTGACGATAAGCAGGCCCGCCTCACCCGCCGCCGCACCGAGGCCAAGAACGTCGTCCGCCGCTTCCTCGACGACGTGGCCTTCCAGGCGGGCAAGGACTCCCGAGACCGCATCCACCGCATCCACCGCGCCCTACGCGACCACTACGCGGGCATCGCCGAACGCAGCCTCCGCTCCATCGACGAATCCCTCACCGCCGCCCAGGAAGCAGCCTCCAACCAGGCCAAACACCGCGCCGAACGGACAGCCACCCTCGAACACCAGCTCACCGCCGTAGCCGCCCTGCGCAACCACGCCACCATCCTCACGGCCCCCACCCGCATCCCGCTGCCGAAGTAGCCGCCGCTCTAGGTCGACGGCCTGTCCATCGCCGCGCGCAGTCGCGCGATCAGGGTCTCGAACTGTTCGAGCTGGTCGTCCGGGTATTCGGCCAGGATCGCGTCCTGCTCGGCATTGACCGTGTGGAAGAACTCGTCGGCGAGGCGGCGGGCCTGCGCGCTGCACCGCAGTGTCACCACCCGCCGGTCGGTGTGTTCGCGGCTGCGGGTGACGTATCCCGCCTGCTCCAGCCGGTTGATCAGGGTGGTCATCGCCCCCGAGGTGAGCGTGATCCGCTTGCTGAGCAGCGCGGGGGACAGGGGAGTGCCTGCCGCCTCGGCGGCGGCGATCTCCATCAGGGCGAACGCGTCGGTCGAGTGCACGCCGAGGGTCTCGGCGAACCGACGGCCCAATTCGGTGAAACTCGCGCCGTAGCCGATGAGCCCGGCGGCGAGCCGCTGCCGCTGCCGTGCGACATCGCCGGATGTCTTCGCCATGTCGTCCTCTCGTTCGCCGCTCGATTGACAACCTACCGCCTGACAATTAGCTTCATCATAAAGTCACTTGATGATGGAGGTAAATTGTCTACCGAAACCGAGACCCCACCGCTGCGGTTGTGGCTGGGGCTGATCGCCGTATCGCTCGGCGTCGCGTTGATCGTGGTCGACCTGACGATCGTGAACGTGATCGTCGCGCCGATCGTCGACGACCTGGCGATCACTTCGATTCAGGCGCAATGGATCCAGGAGTCCTATGCGATCGTCTTCGCGGCGCTGCTGCTGCTCACCGGCAGGCTCAGCGATCTGTACGGCGCACGCAGGCTGTTCCTGATCGGCCTCGTCGTCTTCGGTGTGACGAGCCTGCTCGCTGCCCTCGCCCCGAGCGGCGGTCTGCTGATCCTTGCCCGATTCCTGCAGGGCATCGGCGGAGCGATGATCCTGCCGACGTCCTTGGCACTCGTGAATTCCGCATTCACCGGCAAGGCCCGCGGACAGGCCTTCGCGATCTGGGGCTCCACGATCGGCGCGGCCGCGGCGGTCGGCCCGCTGCTCGGTGGTTGGCTCGCCGACTTCTCCTGGCGCTGGGCCTTCGGCATCAACATCCCGATGGTCGCCCTGATCATGGTCGCAGTGCTGTGTTATCTCCCGGCGTCGCCGAGTTCCGTCGGCGGGGTGGATTGGCGAGGCGCCGCGCAGTCGGCACTCGGCCTCGGTCTGCTCGCCTTCGCCCTGATCGAGGGCCGTCACTACGGATGGCTGGTGGTCACCGAACCCCTGATTATCGGCGGATTCGCCTGGCGCAGTGGACCTTCTCCGGTCCTCATCGCACTTGCCGGTGCGGTCCTCGCGCTCGGAATGTTCTGGCGCAGACAAGCAAGGATCGCCGATGGTCACCCCCTGCTCGATGTGCGGCTGTTCACCATCGACTCGTTTCGCAAGGGCAATGTGGTGACCCTGCTCGTCGGCCTCGGCGAATTCGGCATCATCGCGGTCCTGCCGCTGTGGATGCAGTTCGCCCTCGACTACACCGCCCTGCAGGCGGGCCTGGCACTGGTCCCACTCGCGATCGGCAGTTTCGCCGCCAGCGGTGCCAGCTTCGCGATGACGGTTTCGGCGCTCGGCCAGGTCAGGATCGGCCTGTTGCTGGAAGCCGCCGGTCTCGCGCTGCTCGGCCTGTTCGCTGCCGCCGACGCCAGTTGGTGGTCGATCGCCGTGGCCCTGTTCGTCTACGGCATCGGTGTCGGCTTCGCCACGGCCCAGGTCACCAATGTCGTGCTCGCCGACGTCCCCGCTGAAAGCGCGGGCCAAGGCTCGGGAATCCAGAGCGCCGCACGCGAACTCGGCTCGGCCCTTGGCATCGCCGTCCTCACCACTGTCTTTTTCAGCACCCTCGGCTCCGGCCTTCGTGACCGCCTGACCGACGCGAACATGCCCGAAGCCGAGGCCGACCAGCTGACATCGACAGTCACCGGTAGTGCGGGATCGGTGATCCCAGTCCTCCCCGCGGATGCCGCCGAAGCGGCCCGGGCGGCCATGGCGGCGGGTATCGAGGTATCGAGCTACCTGTGCGCGGGCCTATTGGTGCTTGCCTTGGCGGCTACCGCCTTCGTCGAACCCGCGCGCAAGGCATGAACGATCCGTCACGATCCCGCATCGGCCGCCGTGGTTGAGTGCGGTCGTGGCAAGAATGGCCAAGGGTGGCGAGAAGAATTTTTCGGGTGGCGGGAATGAATCGCCGCAGCTGTCGGTTGTGCAGATCAACGATGTTGAGCGCATGTCACTCAAGTTCGGGTTGACGCCCGGCGGAGCCGACAGGCAGGATTGAGCGCATCACGCTCAGCGTTGCTGGGAGTTGTCGTCAATTATCAGGAGGAACCCACTATGGCTCGTGCGGTCGGAATCGACCTCGGGACCACGAACTCTGTCGTCTCCGTGCTGGAAGGCGGCGAGCCGGTCGTCGTCGCGAACTCGGAAGGCTCGCGCACCACTCCGTCGATCGTCGCGTTCGCGAAGAACGGTGAGGTTCTCGTCGGTCAGCCTGCCAAGAACCAGGCCGTCACCAACGTCGACCGCACCATCCGCTCGGTCAAGCGCCACATCGGCACCGACTGGACCGTGGAGATCGACGGCAAGAAGTACACCCCGCAGGAAATCTCCGCGCGCACGCTGATGAAGCTCAAGCGCGACGCCGAGGCCTACCTCGGTGAGGAGATCACCGACGCGGTCATCACCGTCCCGGCCTACTTCGAGGACGCCCAGCGTCAGGCCACCAAGGAAGCCGGTCAGATCGCCGGTCTGAACGTGCTGCGCATCGTCAACGAGCCCACCGCGGCCGCGCTGGCGTACGGCCTGGACAAGGGCGACAAAGAGCAGACCATCCTGGTCTTCGACCTCGGTGGCGGCACCTTCGACGTGTCGCTGCTGGAAATCGGCGAGGGCGTCGTCGAGGTCCGCGCCACCTCCGGTGACAACCACCTCGGTGGTGACGACTGGGACGAGCGCATCGTCAACTGGCTCGTCGACAAGTTCAAGGCCAGCTCGGGCATCGACCTGACCAAGGACAAGATGGCCATGCAGCGTCTGCGTGAGGCCGCCGAGAAGGCGAAGATCGAGCTGTCCTCCAGCCAGAGCACCTCGATCAACCTGCCCTACATCACCGTCGACGCGGACAAGAACCCGCTGTTCCTCGACGAGCAGCTCACCCGCGCCGAGTTCCAGAAGATCACCTCCGATCTGCTGGACCGCACCCGCGCGCCGTTCCAGTCCGTCATCAAGGACGCAGGCATCAACGTGGCCGACATCGACCACGTCGTGCTCGTCGGTGGCTCCACCCGTATGCCCGCCGTCTCCGACCTGGTCAAGGAACTGACCGGTGGCCGTGAGCCGAACAAGGGCGTGAACCCGGACGAGGTCGTCGCCGTCGGCGCCGCCCTGCAGGCCGGTGTGCTCAAGGGTGAGGTCAAGGACGTCCTGCTGCTCGATGTCACCCCGCTGTCGCTGGGTATCGAGACCAAGGGTGGCGTGATGACCAAGCTCATCGAGCGCAACACCACCATCCCGACCAAGCGCTCGGAGACCTTCACCACGGCCGACGACAACCAGCCGTCGGTGCAGATCCAGGTGTTCCAGGGTGAGCGCGAGATCGCCTCGCACAACAAGCTGCTCGGCTCCTTCGAGCTGACCGGCCTGCCCCCGGCCCCGCGCGGCGTGCCGCAGATCGAGGTCACCTTCGACATCGACGCGAACGGCATCGTCCACGTCACCGCGAAGGACAAGGGCACCGGCAAGGAGAACAAGATCAAGATCCAGGACGGCTCCGGCCTGTCCAAGGAAGAGATCGACCGGATGGTCAAGGACGCCGAGGCGCACGCCGCCGAGGACAAGGCCCGCCGCGAGGAGGCCGAGACCCGCAACCAGGCCGAGTCGCTGGTGCACCAGACCGAGAAGTTCATCAAGGACAACGAGGACAAGGTCCCGGCCGACACCAAGTCGAAGGTCGAAGAGGCCATCGACGAGGCGAAGAAGGCGCTCGAGGGCACCGACATCGCCGCCGTGAAGGCCGCCGTGGAGAAGCTGGCCACCGAGTCGCAGGCTTTGGGCCAGGCGCTGTACGAGGCCAGCGCGGCCGAGGGTCAGTCCACCGATGGTGCGGGTCAGAACACCGCGGCCGACGACCAGGTCGTCGACGCCGAGGTTGTCGACGAGCCGGTTGATACGGAGAAGAAGTGACCGAGGCCAACTCCGAACAGGAATTGATCGAGGACATCGTCGAGGAGCCGGACGTCGCTGAGGAGGCGGCGTCCGGCACCGAGACCGAACCCGAGGTCGAGGCAGCTCCGGAGAGCGACGAGCTCGCCGAGCGCACCGCCGACCTGCAGCGGTTGACCGCGGAGTACGCGAACTACCGCCGCCGGGTGGAGCGCGATCGCCAGGCCAATATCGACGCGGCCAAGGCGAGCGTGGTCACCGAATTGCTCGGTGTCCTCGACGATCTGGACCGCGCCAGGGCGCACGGCGACCTGGATTCCGGCCCGTTGAAGTCGGTGGCCGACAAGCTCGAGACCGCGCTCACCAAGCAGGGCCTGGTCGAATTCGGTGCTGTCGGTGACCCGTTCGACCCGACGCTGCACGAGGCCGTGCAGCACGAGGGTTCGGGTTCGGAGCCGGTGATCGGCGTGGTCATGCGCAAGGGCTATCGGTTCGGCGATCGGGTGCTTCGGCACGCGATGGTCGGGGTAACCGATCCCGAGACCGTGGGGGCATCGGATTCGGATGCCGACGCCGATAACGAATAGCGTGAGAGGAGGAGATGCCCGGTGAGTCAACGGGAGTGGATCGAGAAGGACTTCTACAAGGAGCTGGGTGTCTCCTCCGGCGCGTCGCAGGACGAGATCAAGAAGGCCTACCGCAAGCTCGCGCGTGACCTGCACCCGGACTCCAACCCGGGTGACACGAAGGCCGAGGAGCGGTTCAAGGCCGTCAGCGAAGCGAACGCGGTGCTGTCTGATCCGGCCAAGCGCAAGGAGTACGACGAGACGCGGCGCCTGTTCGCCGGCGGTGGCGGTCGCGGCTACGGCGGCGGCTTCACCCCCGGTGGGGGCGGCGGGTTCTCGCAGGAGTTCAATTTGGGTGACATCTTCGGCCAGCCGGGTGGTCCCGGTGCGGGCGACGGTGGTCTCGGTGACATCCTCGGTGGCCTGTTCAACCGGGGCGGGCGCGCGTCGAGCCGTCCGCGCCGTGGCGCCGATGTGGAAACCGAGACCACGCTCGGCTTCCGCGAGGCGGCCCAGGGTGTCACCGTTCCGCTGCGGATGACGAGCCCGTCACCGTGCACCACGTGTCACGGCAGCGGCGCCAAGCCGGGCACCAGCCCGCGTGTGTGCCCGCATTGCAACGGCGCGGGTGTGGTGAGCCGCAACCAGGGTGCGTTCGGTTTCAGCGAACCGTGCGACGACTGCCGCGGTACCGGCTCGATCATCGACGACCCATGCACCGATTGCGCGGGCACCGGCATCCAGAACCGCACCCGCACCATCACCGTCCGCATCCCACCGGGTGTCAGCGACGGGCAGAAGATCCGGCTCGCCGGTCAGGGTGAGGCGGGCCTGCGTGGCGCGCCGTCGGGTGACCTGTATGTCACGGTGCACGTGAGCCAGGACAAGGTCTTCGGCCGTCAGGGTGACGACCTCACCCTTGTGCTGCCGGTGAGCTATGCCGAATTGGTGCTCGGGACAACCGTTTCGGTGCCCACGCTGGACGGCCGGGTCGGTGTGAAGGTGCCCCCGGGTACCGCCGACGGGCGTATCCTGCGGGTACGCGGCCGGGGTGTGCCCAAGCGCGGTCCGGCCGGTGGTGCAGGTGACCTGCTGGTGACGGTGAAGGTCGCGGTTCCGCAGGCTCTCGATGCCGAGGCGACCGAGGCCCTGAAGCGGTACCAGGAGGCGGAGAAGGCGAGCGGTTTCGATCCGCGTGCAGGATGGGCAGGTGCTTGATGTCCGATAGTCCGAAGTCTGCGGGATCCTCGCGTGCCGAGTTCTTCATGATCTCGGTGGCGGCTCAGTTGGCGGGGATGCACGCGCAGACGTTGCGTACCTACGACCGGCTGGGTTTGGTCACCCCTCAACGAACTTCGGGTGGCGGACGCCGTTACTCGGCTCGCGATGTGGAGCTGTTGCGCGAAGTGCAGCGGCTGTCGCAGGACGAGGGCGTCAACCTGGCGGGCATCAAACGCATCATCGAGCTCACCAATCAGGTGGAGGCTCTGCAGCAGCGGGTGGATGAGATGAGCGCGGAGCTGGAGCGGTTGCGGGCTGGTTACCGGCCCGATCTGTCTCCGCCGCAACGCAGTACCGCGCTCGTGGTGTGGCAGCCACGTCATCGCCGCTGAGGCACTCGTTTCACCGAGCCCCCGGTTCGCTTGTCCGCCACGGCGGTCGCGGATCGGGGGCTCTGTCGTGTGCTGGTCAATCCCCGGCGATCGGCTGGTGACTATCCAGCAACCCATTTATTTTCGATCTTGCCGTCCGGAAGTAGAAGCGCGCGGCGAGGACGTCCGAATTACGGGCCCAATCGGTCACGTCTACGCCTCATTCACGGGCTCCAGGTCTGTTTCTTTGGCGCGCCACCGTGTCTGTATCCAGTTTTGTCAGAATTACATGCGTGATGTTTAAGAGTACGATTCCTAAGCTGGCAAACCTCGCCTAGACTTCTCGCATCGGCTGCTGACGAGTGTCCTCCCAGCCCGTCACTCGCCGGCGCGACAAGCGTTCGATGGCGAAACGAGGTTGTGACACATATGGATTCGCGGACTGTCGCTTTGATCCGTACCACGTTCAAGGCGGTTGCTGCGGAAGAGGGTGGGTCCGAGACACTGGCGAGGTCGTTCTACTCGATCCTGTTCACGGACTACCCCGGTGTCCGTGACTTCTTTCCAGCCGCCATGGATGCCCAGCGCGACCGCCTCGTCCATGCGATCTCCTACGCGCTGGACCGGCTGGAGGAACCCGACAAGCTGTTGCCGTTCCTCGCGCAGCTCGGGCGCGACCATCGCAAGTACGGCGTGCAACCGGCGCACTATGTGGCGGTGGCCAATTCGCTGAAGTCGGCGATCCGCGGTTGTGTGGGCGACGAGATGTGGACCGACGAGGTCGCCGCCGCCTGGGACGAGGGCCTGGCCAATATCAGCGGCGCGATGATCGGCGCCGCCGACAAGGAAACCAGTCCCGCCGCCTGGACCGCCACCGTCGTCGAGTGCCGCGAAGTGTTGCGCAACTTGTCGATCGTCCGGGTTCAGCTCGAGCATCCGATGGAGTACGCGGCGGGCCAGTACATCAGTGTGCAGGTGCCCTCGCGTCCGCGTATGTGGCGTTACCTGTCACCCGCCAATCCCGCGAACAGCAACGGCGAGATCGAATTCCACATCCGCAGTGTGCTCGGCGGCTGGGTGAGTCCGGCGATCGTGTCGCACACCACCGTCGGTGACCAGTGGTTACTCGGCGCCCCCCTCGGCGGTCTCGGCGTGCCGCGCAACACCAAGCGCAAGATGCTGATGATCGGCTGCGGCACCGGCATCGCCCCCCTGCGCGCCCAGATCATGGCGATGGCCCAGCGCCGGGTGAACCCGAAGGTCCACCTGTTCGTCGGCGGCCACCACCCCTGCGACCTCTACGACCTCCAGGTCCTGAGCCAACTGGCCGTCGCCAACAAGTGGCTCACCGTCACCCCCGTCACCGAACACGAAGAAAACCCCTGGTGGTACTACGATTCCGGCGAACCCCAGGTCGAACTCCCCGGCCTGGAACCCCGCATGACCGGCCAAATCGGCAAGGTCGTAGCCGCCTTCGGCCCCTGGGCCGACCGCGACGTCCAAATAGTCGGCTCCCCCTCCATGGTCCAAACCACCAAGTTCCGCCTCATGGCCGCAGGCACCCAAGCCAAATCCATCCGCCACGACCCATTGTTCTGAGACGATCTCAGGTCGCCAGCCCCACTGCGGCGACGACCTCGAAAAAGGCGGTGTTCAAGCACCTTCGGAGGTGATGTTGGTTGGGGGAGTGCCGCCGGCGACGAGGCGGTCGGTGGTGGTGGCGACCATGGCGGGGGAGCCGCAGATCAGGACCTGGTGACGGTCGAAGGGGCCGTGGGCGGCGGCTACGTCGGCGAGGGTGCCGTGCAGCATTTCCGAGGGGGCGAAGCCGATGTCGACGCGGGTCTGTTCGTGCCATTCGTCGCGGATCGGCGGGTCGTCGGGGCTTTCGACCACGGGAATCACTGTGAGCCAGGGCAATTCACCCGACAGCAGGTACAGCATGTCGGCGGCGTAGAGGTCGCGTGGGCTGCGGCCGCCGAAGAAGAGGTAGGTGCGTGGCGGGTTTTCGCGGCGGGCCAGGTCGAGGATCTGGGCGCGCATCGGTGCCAGTCCGGTGCCGCCCGCGATCATCACCACCTCGGTCGCGTCGGGGTCGACGGCGAACACGGTGTGCGGTGCGTTGATTCGCCATTGATCACCCGGCTGGGTGTCGGCCACGATCGACGACGAGCACCACCCGCCCGGCACCGTCCGCACATGGAATTCGAGTTTGCCGTCCAGCGAGGGCGGCAGCGCGGGCGACAACCGCCGCCGCACGCCCGGATGCTGCGGCACCTCCACCTCCACTGACCCGCCCGCGGCGAACGGGACGAAGTCACCGATCAACCGGATCACGGCCAGATCGTTGCGCAGCCGATGATGACCGACAACGGTCGCTGTCCAGGCCGGGTGGGGAAACTCGGTGCTCATCAGTCACTTTCGCGCGGTCAGCCGACGGGATCGGCCGCGATGATATCGGTCGGGGTGCCGGCCCGGATGAGGGCGCGGCGGGTGTCGTCGATCATCTTGGCGGATCCGGCGATCTGGATCTGCCGATCGGCCCAGGCGCCGAAACTGGTGACCACCGCGCCGAGATTCCCGGTGAGCCTGCGATGCATGCCCGGCGGCGGCTCGGACGGGGTGGGCGGATACCACCACGGGTTCTCGGGCTCCTCGCACACCGGCACGATCGTGAGCCACGGATTCGATTGCGACAGCTGCCACATGTTGTTCACGTCGTACAGGTCGCCGGGGAAGCGTCCGCCGATGAAGAAGTGCACGCGCGGGTTGATACCGCGCTGACTCATCTCGATCAGCTGCGCGCGCAGCGGCGCGATGCCGGTGCCCGAGCCGATCATCAGCACGTCACGCCCGGATTCGCGGTCCACCTGCAACCCGCCGAGCGGTCCGGCGATCTTCCACCGGTCGCCCACCTTGGTGTCGTTCACGATGGCCGGGCTCACCCAGCCGCCGCTCACCCGACGAACATGGAATTCGATTTCGCCGTACGGGTTGGCGGGGATGGCGGGCGACAGATAGCGCCACATGTTCGGCCGCTGCGGCACCGCGATCGGCACGTACTGGCCCGCCTTGAACGGGATCGGGCTGTCGGCCTGCAACCGCACGATCGCCAGATCGTCGAGCACGCGGCGATGACCGACCACCGTCGCGTCCCAGTACGGCTGCGATTTGTCCTGGTTGGCGCCGATCGCCATGGCCGCCGAGATCACGATGGTGACATCGCGCCAGCCCTCGTCGAGCTCCCGGTTCCAGCGGTTGCCGTGGTAGGTACGCAGCGCACCGAGCAACGCGAGCCCCGCCATGTCGTAGTGGTCGGCCTCGACCCCGTACTTGCGGTGGTCGCGCGCCAATTGCTCGAGGAACCGCTGAGCGCGGTCGAAGTCGTCGAGATGTTCGAGGACGAACTGCACCGCCGTGGTCAGCCGTTTGGGCTGCATGTCCATGGTCGGCGGAAAGAGATCACGCAATCTTGGGTCCTGTGCGAACAGGTGCCCGTAAAAAGCCCTGGTCAGCCGCTCGGGGCCGCCCGGTGCCTCCATCACTCCGCGAAAATCGGCGCGGACCAGCGCAAGCGAACGCGCATCCACGTCGTCAAGCTCCCTTTCCTAGAATTGTTGCCCGGTGGCCCCGCCCCCACGGCGGGCGCCGTCTCAAGTATCCCCCGAAAACGCCAGCTCGGTGCAGGGATGCTCATCACGCCTCGCGGATCGTATGCCCAGCGCTGCCGCGCGTCCGCGAGTTCGCGTCATCGATATGGGTCGGTGATCTTCCGCAGTTCCTCGAGCGCCCCGCGCAGCGCGGTCGACCGTCGCGGCCCGAGGTGGGCGAGCCATTCCGACTCCACCTGGCGCGCCGCTTGATTCGCGACCTCGACGGCCCGTGTCCCTTTGTCCGAGAGTCGCAGCAGCCGCGCGCGTCCGTCGCTGGGGTCGGGTTCGCGTCGCAGGTATCCGGCGCGCACCAGCTGGTCGACGAGCACCCCCGCGGTCTGCTTGGTGACCTGCGCCTGGGCGGCCAGATCGGTCAACCGCGACCCGTCCGGCCCGATCCGTGCGACCAGCCGTGCCTGGGCCTGGGTCAGGTCGTCGAAGCCGCCGTCGTTCAGCGCGTCGAGCACCCGCCGCTCCATCTCCCGGTATGGAATGAAGAGCAGAACTCCGAGATTGAGCTCGTCAGCGGGCATGACACTCCTTGATCAGGTCAGTAACACTGACTATATTAGTCAGAAAGGCTGACTACAAGGAGCCGAGCATGGACCCCGATCAGTACTGGCGAACCATCACCGACCAGCGCCGCGCCATCGCCGGGCTCCTGGCCGAGCTCACTCCCGCCGAACTCGACGCCCCCTCGCTGTGCGCGGGCTGGCGCGTTCGCGATGTAGCCGCGCACGTCGCGCTGGCACCCCAGCCGCCCGGCCCGCTCGCCATGCTGCGCGAGGCGGCCCGCGCCCGAGGCAGCTTCCACCGCCTCAACCACGACCTGGCCGTCCGCTACGCCGACACCACCCCTGACCTCGCCACCGCACTCGCGAGCCTGGCCGATTCCCGCGACCTGCCCGTGGTCACCAACCATCGCAACATCCATTTCGACGTGATCGTCCACGCCCAGGACATCGCCCGCCCGCTCTCGCACACGATCGAAGTCGACGCGCAGGCGTGCGCGGTTGCCGCACAGCGTGTCTGGACGATGGGCTGGCCCTTCTGGGCCCGCCGCCGGCTACGCGGTGTGTCCCTCGTGGCCGACGACTCCGCATGGACCGTTGGTAGTGGTCCCGAAATCCGCGGCTCCACGTTGGATCTGCTCCTACTTCTCACCGGAAGACCGAGCGTTCTGCCCGCCCTGACGGGTGCGGGTGTGGAGTCGCTGACCGCACGATGAGCGACCGGCTGCTACCGGTTTGCCCGCCGCTCGGACCCGGTTCCGTGTCCGAGGCCCGTGCTAATCTCCCTGGTCAAAGCAGTGGACCGGCGAGAAGGGGTGGGGATGAAACGGGCGGGGATCGCGCTAGTGCTCGCAGGTCTGGCGGTTGTCGGGGCAGCCGGATGCGAGGCGGGGAAATCGACTTCTTCGGGGGCGACTACGACGGCCAAGCCGGTGTTGTGGAATCCGTGTACGGAGATTCCTGATGCGTTGTTGACGGAGGTCGGGGTCGACCCGGCGACCGAGGAAAAAGGCGTCGGCGGTGTTCCGCAATCGGGCTGGGAGATCTGCGCGTGGGATGCGCGCGAGTTCTCGCTCACCGTGTACACGACGAAGAAGACGGTTGATCAGTTCGAACAGAAACCTGGAAACGTCGACTTTCGGGACGTAACCATCGCAGGCCGTTCGGGTCGTGAGTTCAAGGTCAGCGGTGCATCGAAGGACCTCGGCTGCGATGTGGTCTTTCCCGCGCAGCTCGGCGTCGTCCAGTTGCAGATCCTCAATTCGCCCCTCGAGTCCGGCCTCGACGACCCCTGCGAGTACTTGGCCCGCGCGGGCGAAGTGCTGGTTCCGATCTTTCCGAGCTGACCGGGGAGGGCTCCGTGAGTGAGAACACCGCCTACAGCGCGTTGCTCGCCCAGGCGAAGGCCGGCGAGGTCTACCTCAACGACGAGGCTGCCGCTTTCCACATGTACAAAGCCTGCGATGACCGCCTGACTGTTCTTCGCGAAATTCTGGGCATTACACGCCGAACGCAGAACGTGAGCGGTTTCGGCGACTTTCAGATCGGCAAGGATCTCGAGAAGAAGTTCCTCGTTCAGGCCACAGGCGATCCGAACTCGATCGATGCCGTGGTCATGAAGGACATCGAAGCCGTGCAGCAACTCCGCGAAGTCTTCGCCATTTCCTTCAAACGCCTCACCAGCACCGACATCGAAAACGCCAACGCCATGGACTACATCTCCGAGCAGGTGACCCCATGACCGGCATGCAGAGCATCAACGGCCTCGACCTCTACGGCAAACTGCGCGACCTCGTCTCCTTCTCCGGCGACGACGGCGAACTCGATAGTTCCGAAATCGCCGACATCCAAGACCAATACAACGACCAGCGCGCAGTAACCCGGCAGAAGGCGAGCCAGCTCGGTTTCGACGGCGAATTCCGCCCGAAAACGGTGGTCGAGAACAACCTGTTCGCCGGTACCGTCGCCGAGCTGCGCGCCAAGGTCGACAAGATCGATCTCGATGCCGTCAACGATCTGATCGGCGCGTGGACCGAGATCTCCACCCGCAACGCCACCTCCCTCGACGAGTTCCGCAAGCAGATCTCGCGTGGGATGTCGCCCGATGTCTGGGCGGGTTCGGCCGCGAACGCCGCCGCCCAAACCGTCGCGGCCTACGATGCCACGGGCAAACGGGTCACCACCGCGGCCGCCCTCACCAGCAACAAACTGGTCGAGTTGCGAACGGGCCTGGAACCGACGAAACGTCTTGTGCCCCATCAGCCCGAGCACCGCAGCGGCGTCGACAACTTCACCGGCCTGTTCACCGGCCGAGCGTGGCGCGATGACGATGTGGCGGAAGAGAATGCGCGGGTCGAGGCGGTGCGTGTGCTCCAAACCGTCTATGCGCCGGTCATTTACGAGTCGGACACGAATGTTCCGGTCATTCCGATCCCCAAGGCTGTGGAAAACGGCGGCGATCCCGAAATCCCGGGCGGCGGTGCACGCCCCGGCGATCAAGACTCGCCGGCCGGTCGGCCCGCGGCGACGCCGAGCACGCCTGCGGCCGTCACCCCGACGACCGACCCAGGCGAAACCCCCGGCGACACCTCCGCCGAGGACGATGACCAGAATTCTTCCGAGGACGACACCCCACAGACCACCGATCCCTCGTCGACCACCCCGGCCTCGACGACACCCGCCGCGACCATCCCGCAGTCCACTACGCCGGGATCTCCCGGAAGCCCGAGCAGCACAGGCCTTCCCGGTGGCGGCGGTTCCCCGGGCTCGGGCGTGCCGGGCAGCGGTTCTCCCGGCGCCAGTTCGCCGGGGGCGGGTGCGGCGGTCCCCGGCAACCCCGCGTCGGCCGGCGCAGGGGCGAACCGTGGCGGCGGAGCGGGCACTGCGGGCCGCTCCGGGATGCCCGGCATGATGGGCCAGGGCGCGGGACGTGGTGGCGGCAAGGACGACGAGTCGACCAAGGGCATCCCCGACTACCTCGTCACGCAGGAGAACGGCGAGGAGCTCACCGGTCTGGACAGCCTGCCCAAGATGGTCCCGCCCGTCATCGGCGCCGACTGAGTGCCGATCTCGATGGAACAGAGTAGATTTCCCGTGCGCACCTGGCATCTCACCGCCCTCGACTTCCGCACCCTGTGGGAAGCCGCGGGGCGCGACGTCCTCCCGTACCCCTTACAGCACCAGTACACCGACGTCGAGACCTACGCCGAGGTCCTGCGCCTGCGTCGCAAGGCCGCCGAGAACCTGATGGCCGAATTCGACTCCGACCTCGACCGCGCCATGGCCGCCCTGCTCGCACCCCACGCTCGCGTCGAGGTGGCGGGCGCCTCCCGCGGCGTGCGAACCATCCGCGCACACGGCGGCACCCGCGACACCTACGCATCCCTCGCCGTCCAGGCCCCCGGCGACACCCGCAACCCCGGCGACATCACCCTGCACCTGATGACCCCCAACGCCCTGGCCGCCGCCGTCCTCTCCACCCTCCCCAAAGTCTCACCCGGCCGTGGCCGCGAAATCCGCGTCACCGCAGCCGAACTCGCGGCCCCCCGCCCCCACACCCGCGACCGCTGGAACCCCACCCCCCGAGAACAACTCGAATCCTTCCTCGCCAAACCCACCGACACCCTCACCCACATCGGCGTCTACGCCCACGCCAGCGTCGACAACCGCCACACCGAAGGCCGCGACGACTTCCAGCTCCACGACCTCCCCGGCGACGGCCGCTACGTCTTCTACGGCGAAACCACCTTCACCGTAAAACCCACCACCCCCACCCGAATCCACAAAACCCTCACCACCATCCTCGAATCCACCGCCACCAAAGCCCGCACCGGCACCTACCGCCCCGCCTGATCGTCGAGGACGTGCGCGGTACCTGTGCTGTGACCGGTCGCCGCCGACTATGGACCCTGCCGTCGATGCGGTTGGATCAGATTGCCAGGACGGTCTTTCCGCGTGCACTACCCGCGCCGAGTACGGCGGGAGCGGTTTCCAGCGGCACCGTCATCTGGACCGGGACCACCACATCCCCTGCCGCCACTCGCCCGAGCAAGCGGCTCAGTTCCGGACCGCGTCCTTTGGATTCGAAGTTGCCGCCGGTGATGCCGCGCTCGGAGAGTGCTTGTTCGTCGGCGGCCCAGACGGTGGAGTAGGCGTGGCCGCCGCGGCGGACGAGGGTGGCGTGGTCGGCGAAGGCCGGTGCGGTGCTGACCAGGTCGAACAGGACGTCGATGCCGTCGGGGTGGGTGAAGCGCACGGCGTCGACGATGTTCGAGTCGACCTGAGTGGACGGGTCGTGCGGGTCGGGGCGGGCCTGGGTGTAGTCGACGGTTTCGGCGGCGCCGAGGCGGGCGACCTGGTCGGTGGCGTCGGCGCGGGCGGTCGCGATCACGTGGGCGCCCGCGATATTGGCCAGCTGTACAAGGAAGGAACCGACACCGCCGGTGGCGCCGACGATCAGCACGGTCTGGCCGGGCTGGACGTGGGCGGCGTCTACCAGGTCCTGGGCGGTGAGTCCGGCGATGGGCAGGGCAGCGGCGGCGACCGTGGTGATGCCGTCGGGGATCTTCACCAGCGTGGCGTCTTCGGGGACCGTCGCGTACTGGGCCCAGCTGCCGTGGCCCGCGGGGGCGGTCAGGAATTTGCCGACCACCTTGTCGCCCACGGCGAACGAGGTGACGCCCGAACCGACCGCCGACACGGTGCCCGCGCCGTCCACGCCGAGGATCATCGGGAAGTCGGTCGGCATTTTTCCTTCGAGCAGCCCGTCGGCCATCTTCAGGTCGAACGGGTTCACCCCCGCGGCGTCCAAGGCGACCTGCACTTCACCCGGACCGGGTTCGGGCACCGGCATATCGGCGAGTTCGGGCGTGGCACCGAACTTGTGAACCACGATGGCGCGCATGGTCGACAACTCCTCGTATCGGGGGTGATCCAGGCACCGCAATCCTAGGCTCAGGGGGCTCCGACATGCGGCGTAGCGTGAGGCGGCGTGGCGAACCGGCCAGAAAAAGATTAAGTTGAGCGGAACAGACTCAACTTTGCCGACGTTGAACAAGTCGATACCGGAATTACCCCGAGGAGACCAGTGGACTCGTTCAATCCCACCACCAAGACCCAGGCGGCCCTGACGGCCGCCCTGCAGGCCGCGTCGGCGGCGGGCAACCCGGAGATCCGTCCGGCGCACTTGCTGGTGGCGTTGCTGGATCAGACCGATGGCATCGCCGCCCCGCTGCTCAAGGCCATCGGTGTCGACCCCGCGACCGTCGAACGGGAAGCGGGCGACCTCGTCGACCGGCTGCCGCGCGCCACCGGCGCCACGACCACCCCTCAGCTCGGCCGCGAGGCGCTGGCCGCGATCACGGCCGCGCAAAGGCTGGCAACCGAACTCGGCGACGAATACGTCTCCACCGAGAACCTGCTGGTCGGCCTGGCCGACGGCAGCGGCGAGGTGGCCGAGCTGTTGCGCAGGCACGGCGCCACTCCCGAGGCGTTGCGTGACGCCTTCACCACGGTGCGCGGCAGCGCGCGGGTCACCAATCCCGACCCCGAAGCCTCCTACCAGGCACTCGAGAAGTACTCGACCGACCTCACCGAGGCCGCCCGCACCGGCAAACTCGACCCGGTGATCGGCCGCGACACCGAGATCCGCCGTGTGGTGCAAGTACTTTCGCGACGCACCAAGAACAACCCGGTGCTCATCGGTGAACCGGGCGTCGGCAAGACCGCCATCGTCGAGGGCCTCGCCAAGCGCATCGTCGACGGTGACGTGCCGGAGTCGTTGCGCGGCAAGAAGGTCATCTCCCTCGACCTCGGCGCGATGGTCGCGGGTGCGAAGTACCGCGGCGAGTTCGAGGAGCGGCTCAAGGCCGTGCTCGACGACATCAAGAACAGCGCGGGCGAGATCATCACCTTCATCGACGAGCTGCACACCATCGTCGGCGCGGGCAGCACCGGCGACTCGTCGATGGACGCGGGCAACATGATCAAACCGCTGCTCGCGCGCGGTGAGCTGCGCCTGGTCGGCGCGACGACGCTCGACGAGTACCGCAAGTACATCGAGAAGGACGCCGCACTGGAACGCCGGTTCCAGCAGGTGCTGGTCGGCGAGCCGACGGTGGCCGACACCATCGGCATCCTGCGCGGCATCAAGGAACGCTACGAGGTGCACCACGGCGTGCGGATCACCGATTCCGCGCTGGTGGCGGCCGCGACGCTGTCGGACCGCTACATCACCTCCCGCTTCCTGCCGGACAAGGCGATCGACCTGATCGACGAGTCGGCGTCGCGGCTGCGCATGGAAATCGACTCGCGCCCCGTCGAAATCGACGAGGTGGAGCGCGCGGTGCGGCGCCTCGAGATCGAGGAGGTCGCGCTCGAGAAGGAAACCGACGAGGCGTCCAAGCAGCGCCTGGAGAAACTGCGCCAGGAACTGGCCGACGACCGCGAGAAGCTCAACCAGCTCACCACCCGCTGGCAGAACGAGAAGAACGCCATCGACTCGGTGCGCGGGCTCAAGGAGGAGCTCGAGCGCCTGCGCGGCGAATCCGAACGCGCCGAACGCGACGGTGACCTCGGCAAGGCCGCCGAGCTGCGCTACGGCCGCATCCCGGCGCTGGAGAAGCAGCTGGCCGCGGCCGAAGAGGCCAGCGGTGCCGCCGCGAGCGGTGAGGTGATGCTCAACGAGGAGGTCACCCCGGACGACATCGCCGATGTGGTGTCGTCGTGGACCGGTGTGCCGGTGGGGCGGATGCTCGAGGGCGAGACCGCCAAGCTGCTGCGCATGGAGACCGAGCTCGCCGGGCGCGTCGTCGGTCAGCAGGAGGCTGTGCAGGCGGTGTCGGACGCGGTGCGCCGCTCGCGTGCGGGGGTGGCCGACCCGAACCGGCCGACGGGCTCGTTCATGTTCGTCGGGCCGACGGGTGTCGGTAAGACCGAGCTGGCCAAGTCGCTGGCGGAGTTCCTGTTCGCCGACGAACGCGCCATGGTCCGCATCGATATGAGTGAGTACAGCGAGAAGCACTCGGTGGCTCGCCTGGTCGGCGCGCCGCCCGGTTACGTCGGGTACGACCAGGGCGGTCAGCTCACCGAAGCGGTGCGCAGGCGGCCGTATTCGGTGGTGCTGTTCGACGAGATCGAGAAGGCACACCCGGACGTGTTCGACATCCTGCTGCAGGTGCTCGACGAGGGCAGGCTCACCGACAGTCAGGGCCGCACGGTCGATTTCCGCAACACCATCCTCATCCTCACCTCCAACCTGGGTGCCGGTGGCACCAAGGACCAGGTGATGGACGCGGTGCGCCGAGCGTTCAAGCCGGAGTTCCTCAACCGGCTCGACGACGTGGTGATGTTCCACGCGCTCGACGCGAAACAGCTGGAGTCGATCGTCGACATCAACCTGCGCCAGCTGCAGAAGCGGTTGTCGCAGCGCAGGCTCACCCTCGATGTCACCGAGGAGGCCAAGCAGTGGCTCGCGGTGCGCGGTTACGACCCCGCCTACGGCGCGCGCCCGCTGCGCAGGCTGATCCAGCAGGCCATCGGCGACAGCCTGGCCAAGGAACTGCTCTCGGGCACGGTCACCGACGGTGACACGGTGTCGGTGAGTGTGGACGACGCCGCCGACAAGCTGGTCGTCGGACGCGAAGTTGTCCACAGTTCATGATTTATCCACAGCCCGGTGCGTAGGACCCTCTCTACGCGCCGGGCTGACCTACGCTGGGGACATGACGAATCCGAACGATCCGTGGGGACAACGCCCGGAGGATTCGCCGACGGAACGGCTGGGTTCGCCAGGGAACGAAACCACACGGCCGTACGGCGGTGGGTTCGACGAGTGGGGACAACCGTCGAACCCCACCCAGGCACTACCGCCGCACGACGCTCAATGGGGACCGTATGAAAGTGGTTATCCCGCAGAGCAGCCCGCGCCCCAACCGGCCTACGGGCAGGGTTACCCGCCCGCCCCGCCGCCGGGCTACGGGCCGCAACAGCAGCCCGAATATCCACCGCGCCCACAGGACGGCGACCAGGAACCGCCGAAGAAGCACACCGGCCTGTGGATCGCGCTCGGCCTGGCCGTCGTGGCGCTCATCGCCTTCGGCGGCATCCTGGCCGGTCTGATGCTCACCGGTGGCGACGGTTCCGACAACGACACCGCCGCCGCACCACCCACCACCCAGACCCTGCAACCACCGACCAGGCAAACCACCCCGACCGCGCCACCGAGCGCGAGCGGCCTGCCCGGCTTACCCGGCCTCGGTGGCACCGAAGACCTCGGCGCCACCATGGGCAGCATCACCGCCAACACCGGCTCCGAGATCACCATGAGCACCCTCGGCGGGTCGAGTGTGCGGGTGCTGATCGACGAGGCCACGCAGGTGATCTCGCTGAGCACCACCAAGGCGAGCGAACTTCCGGTCGGTGACATGGTTATGGTGCAGGGCGACAAGAACCCAGACGGGTCGATCCGCGCCAAGATCATCATCAGCACGGCGCTCCCGAGCGGCCCCCGATGAGCGACCCGCGCGTCGAATCCCCGGTGCTACCGGGCAATCACGGCGACGGCTGGATAGGCTAGGCGACGATGACGGCTATGTGGTTCGGCTTGGCGGCGATCGCACTCGTTGGTGCGGTCGTACTGCTGTATTTCGATCGGGTCCAGCGACAGCGCACCGGACACGCCCGCCAGGTGTGGGCGAAGTCCCAGGGCTATACCTATGTGTCGGTGGAGCCCGCCCTCGCCTCGACGTGGCGGCGCGGCGCGCTGACCAAGCTCGGGTACCTGTCCGCGGTCGACGTGGTCTCCGGCATCCGTAAGGGCGAGAAATTCGTGCTCTTCGACCTGGAAGACGCCGCCACCCTGGTGGCCGTGCGCCGCCAGATCGGGTCCGAGATCGATGTCGACATGCGGCTCAAGACCGCGTCGCCGCCCAAGGACCACGATCTGGAACTGCTCGGCGCCATCGGCGACCGGGTCGTGTTCGCCACCGACCCCGAGATCGCCCGGCACGCCGTCGACCAGCGGATGGTCGGCTTCATCGAATCCCTGTCCGACACGGTGCAGATGCTGTGGAGCGAGGGCAACTGGACCCTCGGCATGCTCCCGGTCGGCAGCGGGTCCAAGGACTGGGAGACCGCGATCGACGCCGTGCTCCGCCTGTCGGGTCTGCTGCACGTGCTGCCGCCGGTGGCCGAGCCGAACGAATACACCCGTCCCCGTTCGGGAATCGGCGAACCGTCGCCCGACGGTTTCCGCGACGAGTACGACGACGACTACGCTCCGGCCGCCCGCGTGCCCGATACCGACGGCCGCGCCCGCTTCCCCGGTCCCGACGACGAAACCGATGTCGACGACCACTACGGCCGCGCCGCCGAACCGCTGTTCCCCGCGCGCCCCGCCAAGGCACCCGACGACGACTACGACCGTCTGCCGCCGCGCAAACCCGCCTTCGCGGCCGACCCGGATTTCGATCCCGACCTCGACGACCCGGATTTCGAGGACCAGCCGGCACCCGGCCGCCGTCCGCTCGGCGAACCGCCGAAGCGCCCGTCGCTCGCCGTCGTCCCGGAACCGCGCCCACGCGTGGAGCCGCCGCGTCCGCGCACGGAGGAACCGCGTCCGCGCGTAGAAGAAGAGCGTGCCGACGACGATTCCGACCAGCCCGGCGGCCCCTTCCACCCCGGCTTCCGCCCCTACCAGGGCCCCGTCCCGAAGTGATCCCGATGCCGTGACACGGCATCACCCGTCGACCCGAATCGACCAGCTATGACCGATATCCCCGCGCGCCTGCCCGGTGCGTCCCGACCCGTCGGCCTGATCACCGGCCCCACCTCCGGCATCGGCCTCGGCTTCGCCCACCGCCTCGCCGCGCTCGGCTACGACCTGGTGCTCGTCGCCAGGAACGAGGTGCGGTTGCGTGGCCTCGCCGACGAACTAGGCCGCCGGTACGCCACCTCCGCCGAGGTCCTCGTCGCCGACCTGGCCGATGACGACGACCGCGCCCGCGTCGCCGAACGTGCCGAGGCCGGCCTCCAATTTCTGGTCAACAACGCCGGTTTCGCGCATTCGGGGGAGTTCTGGACCCTCGAGCCCGCCGAGCTGCAGGCCCAGCTCGATGTGAACGTCACCTCGGTCGTGCAGCTCACCAGGGCCGCGCTGCCCGCGATGATCGCGGCCGCGTCCGGTTCGATCGTCAATGTGGCCAGCATGGCGGGACTCGTTCCCGGCCGCGGGTCCACCTATTCGGCGTCGAAGGCTTATGTCGTCGCCTTCACCGAAGGTCTCGCGGGTGGGCTGTCGGGCACCGGTGTGCGCATCCAGGCCCTGTGCCCCGGCTTCGTGCACACCGAGTTCCACGAGCGAGCAGGCATCGAGATGAGTTCGCTGCCCAAGGCGCTGTGGCTCGAGGTGGACCAGGTGGTCGACGGCTGCCTGCACGACCTGGAAGCGGGCCGGGTCATCAGCGTTCCCGGCCTGCAGTACAAGGTCATCACCACGGTGGCGGGGATGGTTCCGCGCACCCTCATCACGCGGCTCAATCGCGGCCTGTTCAACGCACGCGGCAGGACCTAGGGCATGGCATGGGCCCCGGCGGCGGCAGCGTAGCGTAATCGCGCAGGGCCCACGCAGATGACCGAAAGGAAACCGCATGATCGACCAGGCACGTCAGGCGCTCACCGAAGCCGATCGCGACCAGTTGGCCGCGCTCGTGCGCGAGCTCGCGGTCGTGCACGGCAAGGTGACACTGTCCTCGGGCAAGGAGGCCGACTACTACGTCGACCTGCGCCGCGCGACGCTGCACCACCAGGCCGCCCCGCTGATCGGGTCGCTGCTGCGTGAGCTGGTCGCCGACTGGGACTTCGACGCCGTCGGCGGGCTCACCATGGGCGCCGACCCCGTCGCGATGGCCGTCATGCACGCGCCCGGTCGCCCGATCGATGCTTTCGTCGTCCGCAAGGCCGCGAAGGCCCACGGCATGCAGCGCCAGATCGAGGGCCCCAATGTCGTCGGCAAGCGGGTGCTGGTGGTCGAGGACACCACAACCACCGGCAATTCGCCGCTCACCGCTGTGCGCGCGCTGCGTGACGCGGGCGCCATCGTGGTGGGTGTGGCCACCGTCGTGGACCGCGAAACCGGCGCTGACCAGGTGATCGCCGCCGAGGGGCTGGAATACCGGTCCATCCTCGGTCTCGACGACTTGGCTCTGAGTTAGCCTGAACGTCAGAAAACTCGGACGGCGACGAAGCCGTCCGGCAGTGAGAAGGACGTGTGAGTCACCCGTGGTGAGCATTGCAATCAACAAAGGTCGCGACAATGTCGCGATGCTCGGGATCGGTGCGTACCGCCCGCAGCGCATCGTCAGCAATGCCGAGGTGTGTGAGGTTCTCGACTCGACGCCCGATTGGATCTACGAACGTACCGGCATCCACAACCGGCGCTGGATCAGCGGCGACGAGACCATCCGCTCGATCGCGGCGGCCGCGGGCGAGCGCGCGCTGAAGAACAGCCCGGTCGACCGCGCCAAGATCGGCGCGGTCCTGCTGTGCACCTCGAGCTGGCTCAAGCTCACCCCGCACGGTGCGCCGTCGGTGGCCTACGACCTCGGCCTCAACGGTGTCGCCGCGTTCGACCTCACCTCCGGCTGCGGCGGTTTCGGCTACGGCCTCGGCGTCGCCGCCGACCTGATCCGCGCCGGTTCGGCCGAATACGTGCTGGTGATCGGCGCCGAGACCATGACCGTCGGTCTCGACCCGACCGACCGCGGCACCGCGATGATCTTCGGTGACGGCGCGGGCGCCGTCGTCGTCGGCCCGGCCGAGGAGAACGGCATCTCGCCGACGGTGTGGGGCAGCGACGGCGAGAACGCCGAGGCCATCGCCCAGGACGTCGACTTCCTCGCCTACATGAACAAGGCCCAGGCCATGCAGGGCACCGATCCCGAGGTGGAGCCGATCGGCCGCATGTCGCTGCACATGGAGGGCCCCAAGGTCTTCCGGTGGGCCGCGGTCACCCTGCCGCGCGCCCTGTCGGCGGCGCTCGACGCCTCCGGTGTGGCCAAGGAGGACATCGAGGTGTTCATCCCGCACCAGGCCAATGCCCGGATCAACGAGCTGATGAAGAAGAACCTCGGCCTCGCCGAGAACATCCCGATGGCCAACGACATCGAGAACACCGGCAACACCTCGGCCGCCTCGATCCCGCTGGCCATGGAGGAGATGCTGGTGACCGGCAAGGCCAAGGGCGGTCAGCTGGCGCTGCTGCTCGGCTTCGGTGCGGGATTGAGCTACGCGGGCCAGGTCGTCACCCTGCCGCCCGCCCCGAAGGAACCGAGCTTCTGACGATGCGTCCGTTGCGCGCGGGCTATCTCGCGGCGGCGGCGGTCACCGTTTTCGGTGCCGTCACCGGCCGCGAACGCCTGCAATGGGTGGCCAAGCCGCTGCTGATGCCGTTGCTCGCGGCCGACGCGGTGACCAGCGGCGCCGTTGACCCGGCTGAGCGCCGGATCCTGCTCGGCTCGCTGGCCGCCGCCACCGTGGGCGACGTCCTACTCATCGACCCCGACGACGACCGCCGCCTCATCGCGGGCGCGTCGTCGTTCGCGGTGATGCAGACGGGCTACTCGCTGCTGTGGTGGCAGCGCGGGGCCCGTCCCCGTCCCGAGATCGCCGTGCCGCGTCTGCTCGCCTGGGCGGGCGCGGCCGGGCTGCTGCGGGCGAAGGCTCCCGCGTTGGCACTGCCGCTCACGACCTACGGTGCGACCCTCGGCACGGCCGCGACACTGGCTTCCGACCCGTCGCTCGCGCCGGGTGCGAAAAACATTGCCGGACTGAACATTCCGAATGAAGACCCACGCAGCCGCTACGGCCTGGGTGCGCTGCTGTTCACCGTGTCCGACGGGCTGATCGTCCTGCGCCGCCTCTTCGCGAAGTCGGAAAGGTCACGGCGCCTCACCGAGGGCGTCATCCTCGCCACTTACGCGGCAGCGCAGTACCACCTCACGGTCCCGCCATTGCGAGACCACCGCAGCCCCTGAGGCCTCCGTCAGCCATCGACGGGCGCGGGAGAGGCTTGTAGGCGCACGCGTTCCGGAACCGCCGACGGCACGTCGAGCCGAGCGCAATCCGCGGGTTCGGCGGCACCGGGTGACGGTAGCCGCGAGCGCGGGTCAGCTCACGGCGAGAAACGTCAGGACCGTCGCACCGATACGGATGATGTCACCATCGCCCAGCAAAGCCCCACTGTCGATGGGCAATTCGTTCACATAGACACCGTTGGCCGAATGCAGATCCTTGATCAGCAGACCGGCGCGGCTGGGCATGATGTGGGCGTGGTAGCGGCTCGCCTTGGGGTCGTCGAGGACCAGTTCGTTGTCGGTCATGCGCCCGATTCGCAAGCCGCCGTGCGGAATCGGGATGGTGCGGCCGTCGGCGAAGCGCAGATTGCCGTTGCGGATCGAGCGCGGCACCTCGGTGACGGTCTCCGTCATCGCCGCGGCGACCTGCTCGGATCGCTTGAAGGCCTGCACATTCAGCGGTTCCTGGCGAAGAACACGCTGCTCGAGTTCGATCAGCGCCGCGCCCGGATCGATGCCGAGCTCCTCGGCGAGGACGGTGCGCACCCGGCGGCACGCCTCGAGCGCGTCGGCCTGGCGACCGGACAGGTACAGGGCGGTGATGAGCTGACCCCACAGCGGTTCACGCAGCGGGTTCTCGTTGGTCATGGTGACCAACTCGCCGATCACCGAAGACGAACGCCCACAGGCGATCTCGGCATCGATGCGGGCCGAGGCGGCGAGCAGCCGCTCCTCGTTCATCGCGGTGGCGAACCCGTCGGCGAACTGCAGGCCGGCCAGATCGGCCAGCGCACGCCCCGACCACTCCCGCAGCGCCGCGCCGAACAGGTTGGCCGCACCGGGATGGTCACCGGCGTCGAGGCAGCGCGTACCCGCCTCGCGCGCGTTCTCGAAGCGTCCGAGATCGCAAGCGGTGTCGGGGATTTCGAGCCGATACCCGGCGCCCTCGGTGCGCAGCACCTGTGCGGAATCGATCCCGGCGTTGCGCAGCGCCTTGCGGATATTGGAGACGAACACCTGCAGGCTCGCCGCGTACGAGTCGGGCGGATCCTCGTTCCACACCATCTCGGCGAGCACAGCCGACGACACCGCGCGCCGCCGGTTGACGGTGAGCGCGGCAAGCAGCGCGCGCGGCTTGGGCCCGCCGACCGCCACCGGCTCACCGCCGACGAGCAGTCGAACGGGCCCGAGCACACGGACATCAAGACTCATGAGCTCGGGCCCCGTTTGTTCGATACTTCGATCAGGAACCGCTGACGGAGCGACCGGCCGACTTGAGGTCGTTGCAGGCCTCGAGCACGCGCGCGGCCATCGAGGACTCGGCCTTCTTCAGGTAGCTGCGCGGGTCGTAGGTCTTCTTGTTGCCGACCTCGCCGTCGATCTTGAGCACACCGTCGTAGTTGGTGAACATGTGCCCGGCGACGGGGCGGGTGAAGGCGTACTGGGTGTCGGTGTCGACGTTCATCTTCACCACGCCGTAACGCAGGGAGTCCTCGATCTCGGACTTCAGCGAGCCCGAACCGCCGTGGAAGACGAAGTCGAACGGCTGCGCGTCGGCGTCGAGACCGAGCTTGGCGGCCGCGACGCGCTGGCCCTCGGCCAGCACCTCGGGCTTGAGCACCACGTTGCCCGGCTTGTACACACCGTGCACGTTGCCGAAGGTGGCGGCGAGCAGGTACTTGCCGTTCTCACCGGCACCGAGCGCGTCGATGGTCTTCTCGAAGTCCTCGGGCGAGGTGTAGAGCTTGTCGTTGATCTCCGCCTCGACACCGTCCTCTTCACCGCCGACGACGCCGATCTCGACCTCGAGGATGATGTTGGCGGCCTTCGAGAGCTTGAGCAGTTCCTTGGCGATCTCGAGGTTCTCGTCGATCGGGATGGCCGAGCCGTCCCACATGTGCGACTGGAACAGCGGGTTCAGGCCGTTGTTCACGCGCTCCTGGGAGATGGCGAGCAACGGACGCACGTAGGTGTCCAGCTTGTCCTTGGGGCAGTGGTCGGTGTGCAGCGCGATCGTCACGTCGTACTTCGCGGCGACCACGTGCGCGAACTCGGCCAGCGCCACCGCGCCGGTGACCATGTCCTTCACACCCTGGCCCGAAGCGAACTCGGCGCCACCGGTGGAGAACTGGATGATGCCGTCGCTCCCGGCCTCCGCGAAGCCCTTGATGGCGGCGTTGATCGTCTCCGACGAAGTGCAGTTGATAGCCGGGAATGCGAACGAGTGCGCCTTGGCCCGGCCGAGCATCTCGGCGTAGACCTCCGGAGTCGCGATAGGCACAGCAGTGACCTCCGTCTGTGGGGAGCAAAAAACCAATTCTGTCAGGCCACACCCTAGGTTAGGAAGTGATCGATGAGTTCACCGGCTGGTTTCCACCAGGTCGCCCACACCCATTCACTTCACAGCCGCGACCGGTACTGTGGGGCCCGTGACTTTGCTGGCGGTTTCCGATGTGATGACGCACAACCTCGCGTTGACCCAGTTGCTGGACCCGATGTATCTGCTCCAGGACACGTGGTTGAAGAACGCGGTGCTACCCGCCATCCTGGCGATTGTCTTCATCGAGACCGGCCTGCTCTTCCCGTTGCTGCCCGGTGACTCGCTGCTGTTCACCGGCGGCATGCTCGCCGCGCAGGGCAGCCCGAACATCTGGGTCCTCGTCCCGCTGGTGATCGCGACCGCCTTCGCGGGCGACCAGTGCGCGTACTGGATCGGCCGGAAAATCGGTCCGGCGATCTTCCGTAAGGAGGACAGCCGCTTCTTCAAGAAGCAGTACATCGTCGAGACCCACGAGTTCTTCGAGAAGCACGGCCCCAAGACGATCATCCTGGCCAGGTTCGTGCCGATCGTCCGCACGTTCATGCCGGTGCTCGCCGGTGTGTCGAAGATGAGCTACCGCAAGTACGTGGCGTTCGACATCGTCGGCGCCGTGCTGTGGGGCGGCGGTGTGACGATCATCGGCTACTTCCTCGGCAATGTGCCCTTCATTCGCGACCATGTGGAAGCGATCTTCCTGCTGATCGTGTTCGTCTCGATCCTGCCCGCCATCATCACCGTCGGTAAGAAGGTCCTGCTCGCGCGTCGCGCTCTCCCGGTTGTCCCCGTGGTGCCTGCCGAGCCTGCCGAACTGGCCGTCTCGACGAACAAGACGCTCTGATCGACGTGACAGCGGGACCATCGACCTACGCCGTCGGCAGCTTCGATCCGCTGGTCTCGGCCGGGCCCGCTGTGGTCTGCACGGTCGTGCTGGTGTTCGTGTTCCTGGAATGCGCGTTCATCATCGGGCTGTTCCTGCCCGGCGATTCGATGCTGATCACCGCGGGTATCGTGCTCGCCTCCCACGCCAACGGCGAAGCGCAGGTGTGGGGGCTGTCCGTAGGCACCATGCTGGCGGCGATCGCCGGGAACCAGGTGGGGTACCTGGTCGGCCAACGCACCGGCCATCGTGTGGTCGCGCGCAAGAACGGCCGCTACATCAATACCGAGAACCTGGCGAAGGTGACGCATCTGCTGGAACGGCACGGGTTCTTCGCGGTGATGATCGCCCGCTGGATCCCGTGGGTGCGCACGCTGTGCCCGATGGTCGCGGGCGCGGCCGGGATGGATCACCGCAAGTACACGATCGCCAGCACCATCGGTGCGATCATCTGGGCGCCGGTGCTGCTGCTCATCGGCTATTACGCGGGTGAGTTCCTCGAGCGGGTGTCGTGGTTGATGCCCGCGGTGATCGGCACCCTCGTCGTCGGCCTGATCATCGGCACGGTGATCGGCATCCGGCACTACCGCCAGGAAATGGCCAAGCCCGCCGAGGACTACGAAGTCGAGTGCGAGGCGAGCGTCGGCGAGCGCTAGAGGCCCGCGGCACTCACCTGGTAGGCGGCTTCCATCAGCATCCAGCCCGACAGCTGCACCGACAGGTCGCGTTCGGGAACCACCGACGCGGTCACCGAACCGCCCGCGGTGAACTTGCCCGCGCCGGCCGAACCGCCCGGCAGGCGGGCCGGTTTGCTCCAGTCGTAGCCGAACAGCGGTTCGCCCTCCACCTCGAGGCGGTTGCTCCAGGCGGCGGTGGCCGAGGTCTTCACGATGGCCGCGGCGATGCGGCGCGCGGCCTCGGGGCGTTTGCCCTCGCCGGGCAGCATCAGCGCGACGACGGCCAGGTAGCGGGCGAGGATGCCGTTGAACAGGCCGCCGTCGCCCCCGCCGCCGCCGGAGATCACCAGCCGGTGGGTCATGTGGTCTTCCACCGCGTCGACCAGGTCGACGGCGCGGTCGATGTGGCGGTCGTCGTCGGTGTGTACCGCCAGCTCGGCCTTCAGGCCGAGCACCACACCCTGGCAGTAGGTGAACGTGGGCCGTTCGATCTCGCGGGAGGGCAGGTGGATGCCGTCGAGGATGAGACCGGTCTGCGGGTCGCGCAGGGTGTCGTGCAGCCAGTCGGCCATCTGTTGTGCGCGTTCGACCTGGCCGAGTCTCAGCAGTGCGATGCCCGCGGGTCCGTTCGCCGGTGCGTTGTAGAAATCGGACCGCACCCGCCACGGGATGCCGCCGCCGACACCCGGGTTCCACGCGCTGTAGAGCTGCTGTTCCAGGGCGAGCAGACCGCCGCGCGCGGCGCTGAGCTCCTGGGTGCGTTCGGCGCGTTCGAGTGCGATGGCCAGCCAGGCCATGTCGTCGTAGTAGCGGTTGGTCCAGCCGGTGATGTTGCGCATGCGGTGCGAGCGCGCGATGGCGGCGATGCGCCTGCGCCGGGCCGGTGTCGGTACCCGGTTCGCGGCGTCGATCGCGCAGTCGAGCAGATGCGCCTGCCACCAGTAGTGCCAGCTGCCGAACAGGCGCTCACGGCGGGTGGCCGGCCAGCCGACGACGCCCAATTCCGTTCCGGGACAACCCCACAGGGCGCGCAGGTGGCGCGAGATGATGGCCGATTCGGCCATGTCGGCGCGTTCGGACCACAGCGCAGGGGTCGGTACGGATCCGGTATCAGTCGGCTGCGGGCGCCGGCCCCCACGCGAGGTCATGGGGTCCATGTTGCCAGGTCGGTATGCATGCGGGGCAAGGAAATTGTGGTCTGTGGCGACCGGTGTGGCGTGGCGGACCTGATGTGACGCGCGGGATTCAGGTGATCGGCCAGGCCAGCGACAGATCCGCGTGCTGACGGATCCAGGTGTGCATGGCGATGCCCGCCGCGACCCCCGCGTTGATGCTGCGGGTGGAACCGAACTGGGAGATCGAAACCGTGAGGGCGGCAGCGTCTTTCGCGTCGTCGCTCACGCCGGGTCCCTCCTGGCCGAACAGCAGGAGGCAGTCGCGTGGCAACTGGGCGGTTTCGAGCGGCACCGAGCCGGGCACGTTGTCGACCGCCACCACGGTGAGTCCTTCGCGGGCGGCGTAGTCGCGGAGCTCGGTCAGGTCGGCGTGGTGGACGAGATGCTGGTAGCGGTCGGTGACCATGGCGCCGCGCCGGTTCCAGCGGCGCCGGCCGACGATGTGTACCGCGGCGGCGGCGAAGGCGTTGGCGGTGCGGACCACGGTCCCGATATTGGCGTCGTGACCGAAGTTCTCGATGGCCACGTGGAACGGGAAACGGCGGGCGTCGATGTCGGCGACGATCGCCTCGCGCGTCCAATAGCGGTAGGCGTCGACCACATTGCGGCGGTCGCCCTCGGCGAGCAGCACCGGGTCGTAGCGCTCGTCGGTGGGGGCGGGCGTGCCGTACTCCTGCTCCCACGGGCCGAGGCCGTGTGGATGTTCACCCCACTCGGTCGGTCCCGCGACGTCGGCCTCTGGTTCGATCACCCGCAGGATGCTAGCTCAGTAGGTGGATGTGTCCGCCGACGCACCGATCACCATGAGCACCACCGCGAGCACGAGGAACAGCAGCATGATGCCGAGCATCGCGGAGCCGATGATGCCCATGATGTAGCCCGCGTACACCTGCGAACGGCCGCCGATCGTGCCGTTGGACGCGTCGATCTCGGCCAGTGCCGACTTGGCCTTCAGCCAGGCGAACGGCGCGGTGAGACCGCAGAACGACACCCCGATCACCCCGAGCACCAGCACGAGGGTCGATTCCGGGTGGTCCGGCGGGCGGTAATAGCCCTGCGGCGGCAGCGGGTAACTCATAGGCCGCATGGTAGCCGGGGCATCAGCACTGCTCGGTCATCATCGGGGGATCCGGCTCGGGGGTGGGTAGCGCGACCAGGGGGCTGCCCCGGCGCAGGGTGCGCTGCCAGCGCAGCGGATCGTAGGCGGCCGATTCGGTTTCCTCGATGAACTGCCGGATGAGCGTCACGAAGCGGTCCGGATCGAAGTGGTGCGGGAAATGGCCTGCGCCGTTGAATATTTCGATGCGGCTGCCGGGGAAGGCGCGATGCGCGCGGGTGGCGTGTCCGGAGGGGATGACGGTGTCGCGTGTGCCGCCGATGACCAGGGTGGGCAGGTGGGCGGCCAGATAGCCGCGATCGAGCATGGTGATGGTCTGCCCGCGCCGGTCGGCTGCCGCGCGGATGGTCCGGAGGAAGGCGTTGCGGGCGCCCGATTCGGCCAGGCCGCCGTAGAGGCGGAGCACGTATTCGGCGTCGGGTCCGAGGCCCAACCCGCCGACCGCCGTGACCAGCGGGATCACGGCACGCACCGCCGTGCGCACCGGCCAACTGGTGGCGGCCATCAGCGCGGGCCCGGCGCCCGCGATCGTGGCCAGCCGGAACGCCGGGTGCACGCCCGCGCCCATACCGGCCGGGCACACCAGCGCGATCCGCTCCACCTTCTCCGGAAACTGGTAGGCGAACTGCATGGCGATACCGCCGCCGAGCGAGTGCCCGACCACGGTGGCCCGTTCGATGCCGAGCACGCTGAGCAGGTCGCGCATGCCGTTGGCATAGGCGGCCACCGCGTAATCGGCGCGCGGCTTGGCGGATTCACCGTGCCCGAGCAGGTCGGGTGCGATCACGGTGTGGTGCTCGGCGAGCGCGTCGAACACGGGCGCCCAGGTCCCGGAGCTGTCGGTGATGCCGTGGATGAGCAGCACCGGCGGACCTGTCCCGGCCATCCGATACGCACGCCGATACCCGTGCACCTCGATGAACCGCACTTTCCCGTCCATCAACGAAGCGTGCGCGCGGGGTGTTGCGGGACGACAACACGCAGGTAAGCGACATGTGACACCGCGTATCAGCTAGGCGGTGCGGCTTCGGTCAGGTCAGGCGGATCTCCGCGGCGGCGCGGCCGAAGAGCTTGCGGCCCTCCGAGGTTCCGCTCAGCAGCACAGTGGCCGCACGGCGGTCGGTGTCGACCGACTTGATCTTGCCGGAGAACTGGATCTCGCCCGCCGCGGTCGGTGGGACCGGGACGAAACCGGAGAAACGCACGGCCAGCTTCTCGATAGCGGTCGGGTCGCCGAGCCAGTCCGTGAGGTACTGGGCGGCCAGGCCCATGGTGAGTAGGCCGTGGGCGACGACGGTCGGCAGGCCGGCCAGTTCGGCGGCGCGGTCGCTGAAGTGGATGGGGTTCGGGTCGCCCGAGACGCCCGCGTAGTTGGCGAGGTCGCCACGGGTGACGCGCGCGGTGGCGACCGGCAGCTCCATACCCTTGGTCAGCGATTCGAACGCCGGGCCGGTGTGCACGGGAACGAACTCGCGCGGCGGCACGGTGGGGGCGGGGCCGGTGCGGCGGATCAGCAGGTCGTCGGCGATGCCGGTGTCGCCGGGACGCGGGTGCATGCTGATGTTCTCGACGGCCTCGACGATATTGGGGTCGACCTCCACGCCGCGGCGCGCGACGATGGTCGTCGTTCCCTGTACCGCCACCTCGTCGTGCTGGTTCACCAGCTTGAACCCGACATTGACGAAGTCGTTGTCGGCGAACTGGCGGATCGACTCGATCTCGATCTCCGTGCGGATCCGGTCGCCTGCCAGCATCGGGTGGAAGATCTCGAAGACCTGGTCGGTCTGCAGCACCTGCGACAGGTCGTACTCGGTGAGTACGCCGTCGAGCAGGGCGCGGGTGGCGCTCATCCCGATCACCGAGGCGAAGGTCGGCGGTGCGATCACCGCGTCGTAGCCGAGCTTGCGGGCGTCGACCTCGTTCTGGTGCGCGAGGTGCGTGTTCTGCACCGCCCGGGCGAACTCGCGGATCTTCTCGCGCCCCACCTCGTAGTGATCGCGGAATCCGAAGCGCTGGCCCACCAGCGCCGCCTCCGGGACCACAGCATCGATGTCCGGCTGCGACGTTGTGTGTTCCGTGCTCATGATCCGAAAAATGATACTGGGTGCACAGTGCCCGATACCAGTTATGTGTGACCCGTCATAGCACCTCTGACCGGCGCTACGACGGGTCACACAGGTTCAGGGAGCCGCCGTGGGGTCGCACACCTTCCAGCCGCCGTCGGTCTTCTGCAGGTCGAAGGTGCGTGCGGTGCGCTTGGACTCCGCCGCCGTGTACACCGTGGCCTCGGCCAGCGCCGTGTCGTCGGTGATCCGCACCGCGTCCACGCTGTCGACCACCGGAATGGAGCCCTGCTCGGTCGAGAGCTGATGCACGCCCTGGAACTGTTCGGTACTGATGCCCTGGTAGAAGTCGTGCAGTTGTCCGCAGGTGGTGGACCGCAGGGTTTCGAGATCGCCCTCGCGCAGTGCGTCGGTGTACTCACCGATCACCGCCCGCACCTGCCCCTCCGGCGAATTGTCACCCGTCGTCATCAACACGAAGCCCACGATCAACGCGATGACGAGCACCACCGCACCCGCCGCCGCCAACACCAACCGCTTCGACCGACCCGCCCCGGCGGCCTTCGCCTGCTGCTGCGGTGCGGCCCCTTGCTGACCCGGCTCGATCCGCTGCGGAGGTGCCACCTGCCGCTGCCCGTCCGCCAGGTGATGCGCGGGCCGCGTCGGCTGGATATCAGCGGGAGAAGGAGCCCCTGGCCCTTGGCCACGACCAATACCGGCTCCTTGCGCACCATGCTGAGCCGACGGGCGCGTCTCCTCGACCCCTGGTCCTTGCGGCCCGCGAGGAGCTCCTGGCCCTTGCTGACCCTGGGGTGCGGACGGGCGGGTCTCCTCGCTCCCTGGTCCTTGCGGTCCGCGAGGAGCTCCTGGCCCTTGCTGACCCTGGGGTGCGGACGGGCGGGTCTCCTCGACCCCAGGTTTTTGCAGTCCGCGCGGAACGCCCGGACCTCGAGGTGCCGATGGCCGTGCGTCTTCGGCCCGTGGTCCTTGCGGCCCGCGAGACGCTCCCGGTCCTTGCGGTCCGCGCGGCCCTTGGAATGCGGATGGCCGTGTGTCTTCGACGCGGGCTCCCTGCGGTCCGTGGGGAGCGCCCGGCCCCTGGGGCCCTTGGGGCGCGGACGGTCGTGTGTCTTCGACGCCGGCTCCCTGCGGCCCGCGGGGAGCGCCTGGCCCCTGGGGCCCTTGGGGCGCGGACGGTCGTGTGTCTTCGGCGCCGCCTCCCTGCGGCCCGCGGGGAGCGCCCGGCGCCTGGGGTCCTTGCGGTGCGGAGGGTCGTCTGTCTTCGGCCCCTGCCCCACGACCACCCTGCGGTCCCGACGGGCGCGCGTCCTCGACACCGGGCCCCTGCGCTCCCTGCTGCCCTGCCTGCCTCGGCCCCGCAGGACCCCGCGGCGTACTGGGCGGCGGCGTCACAGCCCGCCCGCCGACGACCCGATCCGTCCCCCGCTGCACCGGAAAAGTGGTGGTAGGCGCATCCGCGGGATTGACCACCCGCATAGCGACGGTCTGATCCTCCGACCCGGATTCGCCCGTGCCGGAAGAACTCTCGCTCTTCTTCGACAACCCGCCGGCCGCAGCAGCAGCCCCAGCTCCAGCCGCAGTGGCCGCAGCCCCACCCGCACCGCCGAGAGCTTTATCGGTGCTCCCACCCGTCTGGTCCTGCGCTTGGGAATCCCCACGCTGCTGCCCGGAACTCGTGGAGAACTTCTCCGTCACATCCGAGCCCTGCGAATCACCCTCACGCCCAGCGGATTCAGAGCCAACAGGCCGAAGCTGACCCGCATCGTTGCTGCCACGCGACTCTTCTCGCGCACCACGGGCGTCGGGTGCTCCAGCCCGCTCGATGTCGCGTGCAGTCTGCTCCCTGCGCGAATCATCTTGTGCCGCTGGAGTATCCGCGTCTACGGTCCGTTCGGCCGCATTTGGACCCTGCTCGCCACGCTGCTCATCAACCCCCGAGTGATCAACGCGCTCCGCGTCGCCTCGGCTCCCCGCCGAAACGCCGCTGTTTGCCGCGGAAGCGTCACGGTTGGTGGACGCGCCGGAGGATTCGATCGGATCGCTTGTGCCGGGTGCGGATCCACGCGCGTCAGTGGGCGCACCCTGCTGCCCGGCGGTGGGACGATCACCCGGCTCCATCCCGACGGTCGGCACATCTGCCGCACCCTGCTCGCCTCGATCGGCTGACGTCGACGGTCCGCGTCCGGGGATCCGCATCGCGGTAGTCGGCGCATCGGCCCCACCTAGGCCTGCGGAATCAGGCCGTACCGGCGAATCGCTTTCGCCGCCAGTCGATTCCCCGGGAAGACCCTTCGACAACCCGGCCAGCGGCGAACCGCCCGCGGCGGAGCCCTGCTCTGCGCTCGGCTCGCGTCCTTGCCCGGCGGCCGTACCCTGTCCACTCTCACGTCCGGCGGCCGCACCCGGCGCATTCGCCGACCGGTCACCACGCTGCTGCGATCCGGCTCCACGCTCCGCACCGCCCACACCACTGCCGCCGCGAGTATCGCCCTCGCCGCCACCGGGGTGGCCACCCTGGCCAGGCCGATTCGCTGGTGCCCCAGCCGCAGAGCTCTGCTGACTCTCGACAACGCCTCCGGGACGACCTCGACCGCCTGCCTGTTCACCCGAAGGACGCTGTGCGGCAGGCCCGTTCGTTGACCGCGCGACCGGCGCCGCACGCCCTGGCCCCTGCTGCGGGCCGGGCCGACCCCCTTGGGGTGCGCCAGAAGCGTTGGGCCCGTTCGGCCCTGGTGCGTTCCCCGGTCGCCCGCCCGCAGCCCTGGGGTCACCGGACCCCGGTGCGCCCGATCGATCGTTCGGGGGCCCACTCGCTGGTCGCCCGACCGATCCAGCTCCGGGCCCGTCCACGGGACGCCCAGCCGCCCCGGACGCGCTTCCCGGACCGTTCGCCCCTGGAGCGCTACCGGGACCGTTGGCCCCCGGCGCATCGACCGGCCGCCCGGCAGCGCCGGGGTTGTTCGGACCACGGCCCGCCGCGTTGCCCGCTCCCGGCGGCATCGGATTCCCACCCTGGGGAGGACGATTTCCCGGACCGGCGGGACGCTGAGAACCGGGCCCCTGCGGACCACCCACCCGCGGCCCGGCCGGGCCCTGCGGCGCACCAGGCCCACCGGCAGGTCGGAACCCGGGTCCGTAAGAACGTCCCGCACCCTGATCGCCCGGCAGCTCACTACGCCGGATGACAACAGTCTCCGAGGTCCCGGCGGTCGCCCGCTCCGGCTCGGTCACCGCGTGCGGCACCGATTTCGGCGCTTCGGAACCCTGGCGGGTCGACTCGTCGGGCGACGGGTCGGCGTCATGGTGTGTCCCGGCCGCACCGGGACCACGGTCCTCGGCTGCTGGGTTGTTCTCGTCGGTCGGGTCGGACACCTAGTACCCCTCGCTCAGGCTCGAACGTTGAACTCCCGCCCAGCCTAATGTGCGGCGCGCGGGGGAGTTCGTCGATCACCCGTGGCGGGGTGGGTGGGCGTGGCGGTGCACAATGAACCCATGACCTCCTTCGGTGACCTGCTCGGACCGCAGCCGGTCCTCCTCCCTGAACTGATCGACGCCGAAGACGCCATCGCGGCGGGTACCGACCCCGTGAAGGTCGCCGCCGATCATCCGGCCGCGTCGATCGCCTGGGCCCAGCTCGCCGAGGCGGCGCTCGAGCGCAGCAACGGCGAGGTCGATCACGACACCGTCGCCGCCTACGCCTTCGCCCGCACCGGCTACCACCGCGGCCTCGACCTGCTGCGCCGCAACGGCTGGAAGGGTTTCGGCCCGGTGCCGTGGTCGCACGAACCCAACCAGGGCTTCCTGCGCAGCGTCGGCGCGCTGGCCAGGGCCGCGCAGGTGATCGGTGAGACCGAGGAATACGCCCGCTGCCTCGACCTGCTCGAGGACTGCGACCCCAACGCCGCCACCGAACTCGGTCTCGACTAGCCGTTCGCAGGTGAGCGAGCACAGGCCGTTCGTCGAGGTCGCTACGCCCGTCGTAGCGGCCGCGAAGGTGAGTACGGTCGGCCGGTTCCGGCAATCGGTCGAGCGGTTGCGGTTGTCGGCGATCCCGATCATCCAGTGCGCGCTGGGGGCCGCGCTGGCCTGGTTCATCGCCCACGACGTGATCGGCCATATCGAGCCGTTCTTCGCCCCGACCGCGGCCGTGGTGTCGATCGGCATCTCCTTCGGCGCGCGCATCCGCCGCTCGGTGGAGCTGGTCGTCGGTGTCGCGGTCGGCATCGGTATCGGTGACCTGTTCATCGCCCAGGTGGGCACCGGTGTGTGGCAGGTGGCGCTGGTCGTCGGCGGTGCGATGGCGGTGTCGGTGTTCCTCGACTCCGGGGCCATCATGACGATTCAGGCGGCGGGTTCGGCCGTGCTCGTGTCCACGTTGAACCAGGCTCCGGGCGCGGGTCCGTCCCGCATGATCGACGCGCTCGTCGGTGGCCTCGTCGGGGTGTTGATGGTGGCCGCGATCCCGCTGCATCCGGTTCGTCGCGCGCGTGAGCACGCCGCACAGGTGCTGGACGTGATGAGCAAATCCATGACCGAGTGCGCCGACGGTCTGCTCGAGCAGAGTGCGGACAAGGTGCACGACGCGCTCACCGCCGTGCGCGCCACCCAGAGCCAGATCGACGGACTCCGCTCCGCGCTCGAGGGTGGTCGCGAGGTGAGCCGCATCTCCCCGCTGTACTGGAACTCGCGAAAACGCCTCGCCCGCATCCGGGCCACCGCCGACCCGCTCGACAACGCCGTGCGCAACACCCGTGTGCTGCTGCGCCGTTCGCTCACCCTCGTCCGCGACGACGAGGTGCTCGATCCGCGCCTGATCGACCTGCTCCGCCAGCTCGGCGGCGCCACCGACGTGGTGCGCAAGATGATGCTCGCCGACCCGGGCGAGCAACCCGATCAGGCCGAGGCGGCCCGCTGCCTGCGCAGCGTCGCCAAGAACGCGCGCCCGGAACTCGTTGTGGGCGCGGGTCTTTCAGCGCATGTGGTGTTCGCCCAGATCCGTTCGATCGTGGTCGACTTGATGGTGGTGTGTGGAATGCAACGCATCTCCGCGATCGCACTGCTCCCGCCCACCGTGCCGAATCCGTATGTGCCGCCGGAGGACTGACCTAGGCGCTGTCAGTACCAGAAGCGCGTCAACCGGCTGCCGTTGCCCGCCCAATACTGCGGGATGCCGGAAACATCGAACAGTAAGTACACGGCCTCGAAGAACACCCGGCTGAGCGGGGTGAAAAAGATGACGGCGAAAAGGATCAACATGCCGTACGGCTTGAACTGGTCGAGCGAGCGCCGCGTCTGGTAGCTCAGCGACGGCTCGATGATCCCGTACCCGTCGAGGCCCGGCACCGGAAGAATGTTCAGCAGAAACGCTGTGAGCTGCAGGAACGCCAGGAAACTCAGTCCGAACCAGAACGCGGCGTGTTCGGTGGCCGAGCCCATCGCACGGATCACGATCAGCAGCACGATCGCGCACAGCAGATTCGAGAACGGGCCGACCGCGCTCACCAAACGCTGTATGCCCGAACGGAATCGGGTGGTGTCCAGATACACCGCACCACCCGGCAGACCGATTCCGCCCAGCGCGATGAACAGCAGCGGTAAGACGATCGACAACACCGGATGGCTGTATTTCAGCGGATTCAGCGTGAGATAACCACGCGCCTCCACATCGTGATCACCGGCCCGCCACGCCACATAAGCGTGCGCGAATTCGTGCAGGCACAAACTCACGATCCAGCCGAACACCACAAGCACGAACACGCCGACCTTGGCGCGCACCGAGGACACGTCGGCGTCCCACGCCAGCGCGCCACCGAGCACGGTGACGGCCACGATCAGCAGAAAGACCGGACTCGGGCGCACCGCGCCGCGTGTGCTCGGAAAGGAGTAACTCATCGCACCAGCAGCCAGGGTTGTTCGAAGCGGTAGAAGGTCGAGCGGGGGACGGTGCGTTCGGTGGTGATCCCGTCGCGCATCACGATCGCACCGGGTGTACCGAGCTGCGCGGCGCGTCCGGCGACCCAGCGGCGCTTGCGTAGCCCCTTGCGCACCCGCGCCCGCACGCCTGGCATCGCCATCGTCGGGGAGATCAGCATCGTCTTCACGGTCCCGGTGAACAGCAAGGTGTCGTCGACATAGGCCTCGCCCTCGAGCCCGGCGCCCTCGACGCCGGTGATGCACGCCCGGCCGACCAACACCGTGCCGGTGTCGTCACGGATCAGCGGTGTCTCGACGGCCCGGCCTTCCAGCGCGGTCTTGGCGGCCGCGTTGCCGGTGCCGGTCTGATAGACCCGCGAGGCATAGGTGGTCTCGACCGGCACGTAGCCGATCTCCACGTGCAGCCGTTCGGTGCGCATCAGATGGGTGAGCACGGATGCCAGGCCCGCGTCGTCGCCCAGCACGATCAGGCGGGGCAGGCTGTCGGCGGCCAGCACCGGCAGCAACTCGTCGATCACCCCGACATCGGGTAACCGCTCGGTCTGCGTGGTGGGGAGTGAGGCGAGAGCGATCGGGACCGGCAGGTCACCACATCGGAGAACGTGGGTACTCAAACTGCGGTACACCCTCCTCGGTCGGGTCGACGGTGTGTCGCCCATGAGCGCGGCAATCCCCCTGCCGGCAAGTAACCGTAACCGATGATGGCACGCCCGCCGGGCGCGGGTCGGGGCGCTGGACAGGGCACGCGAGTGCCGTCGGCTAGACTGTGTCTCCGGCCACCGCCTCAGTACGGCAGGTAGCTGCAGTACAAGCGTGCTGCTGTCGATCTGTAGGAGACTCCGAAATGCCGGCTATCGTCCTCATCGGCGCCCAGTGGGGCGACGAGGGTAAGGGCAAAGCTACCGATCTGCTCGGTGAGCGGTTGCAGTGGGTAGTCCGTTATCAGGGCGGCAACAACGCCGGTCATACGGTGGTGCTCCCCAACGGTGACAAGTTCGCGCTGCACCTGATCCCGTCCGGCATTCTCACCCCCGGTGTGAAGAACGTCATCGGCAACGGCGTCGTCGTCGATCCGGGTGTGCTGCTCGAGGAACTCGCCGGGCTCGAGGAGCGCGGTGTCGACACCTCCGGCCTGCTGCTCTCGGCCGACGCGCACCTGATCATGCCGTACCACGTGGCCATCGATAAGGTCACCGAACGCTTCCTCGGCAACCGCAAGATCGGCACCACCGGTCGCGGTATCGGCCCCTGCTACCAGGACAAGGTCGCCCGCGTCGGCGTGCGCGTCGCGGATGTGCTCGACGAGAAGATCCTCACCCAGAAGGTCGAGGCCGCACTGGAATTCAAGAACCAGGTGCTGGTGAAGATCTACAACCGCCGCGCGCTGGACCCGCAGCAGGTGGTGGACGAGGTGCTCGCGCAGGCCGAGTCGTTCAAGCACCGCATCTCCGACACCCGCCTCGAGCTGAACCTCGCGCTCGAGCGGGGCGAGACGGTGCTGTTGGAAGGCTCGCAGGGCACCCTGCTCGACGTCGACCACGGCACCTACCCGTTCGTCACCTCTTCGAACCCGACCGCGGGCGGTGCCGCGGTGGGTTCGGGCATCGGCCCGAACAAGATCGACACGGTGCTCGGCATCCTCAAGTGCTACACCACCCGGGTCGGCTCGGGCCCCTTCCCGACCGAACTGTTCGACAACTTCGGTGAGTTCCTCGCCAAGAACGGCGGCGAGGTGGGTGTCACCACCGGTCGCGCTCGCCGCTGCGGTTGGTTCGACGCGGTGATCAGCCGGTACGCCACCCGGGTCAACGGCGTCACCGACTACTTCCTCACCAAGCTGGACGTGCTGTCCGGGCTGGACACGGTGCCGATCTGCGTGGCGTACGAGATCGACGGCGAGCGGGTCGAGCAGATGCCGACCACGCAGACCGAGTTCCACCACGCCAAGCCGATCTACGAAGAGATGCCGGGTTGGTGGGAGGACATCTCCGCGGCCCGCACGTTCGAGGATCTGCCCGCGAACGCTCAGGCGTATGTGCTTCGGCTGGAAGAGCTTTCGGGTGCTCGGATTTCGTGCATCGGTGTGGGGCCGGGCCGCGATCAGACGATCGTTCGGCACGACGTGCTGGCGTAGTCCTGCCGTCGAGCCCGGCGTCGCAGCAGCGGCGCCGGGCTTTGTCGTCTCCACCGCCGACACGCTCGGACTATGCGGACACGCTATCGATTTGAGCATCCATCTGGCTAACGCTATGGTCGCTGCGGCGCGCGGGGACGTGCCGGTTTCTTCTAGCGTGTGAGTGGGTGTTCGACGTGGTCCGTCGGTGTGCTGGTGTGTGGGGATCGACGGGGCGGATGAGCGCTCGGGCGGTCGCGGGAGTGTTGCCGATGGCGGTCGCGGTGGCCTGTGCGGGTGTCGCGCTCGCTGTGCCGCAGCCGGGTGTGACCGATGAGGTGCCGGAGCAGCCGGGAGTGAACATGCCGGGCGAGGATGGGCGTTCCAGTCTCGGGGATTTCGAGGGACCTGATTCGCTGGCCTATCTGGCGCCCGAACCGCAGGAAACGCGCCCGGTGCCCGAATACACCACCCCTGCGCCGCCCGTCGTGATCGAGGAACTGCACCTTCCTGAACCGGTCGAGCCCGTCGCCCCGATCGCCCCGCCGCCGCGCACTCTGCGCGTGGGTGACTTCACCGCCCCGGCTCCGGACGAACTTCCGGCCGAGATCCTCGATGGTGTGAACACCACCGCCGCCGATGTCGAAGCGGCCATCGCCAACCAGGGCCGCTCCATCGGCATCAACCCGAGCCGCTCCGACAAGATCGCCGCCGCGACCGTCGGCGGTGCCCTCGCCGGTGCCGCCCTCGCCGGTGTCCCGGCGGCCGCCGTCGGCGCGGTCGGCGGCGGACTCGCGGGTGCCGCTGTCGGTGCGGGCGCCGGCTTCGTGGTCGGCGCTGTCACCACCGGCACCGCGGGCGCGATCATCGCCGCCGCGTCGGCGGTCCCCACCGGAGGTATCGGCGCCGTGGTCGCGCTCGGCACGGCTGCTGCCGCCACCGCCGCGTCCACCGGTGCGGGCGCAGCGATCGGGGCGGGCGTCGGCGCGGCCGCGGGCGCCGCAGTTCTCGGCATTCCCGCCGCGGCCGCCGGTGCGGTCGCAGGCGGCATCGCAGGCAGCAGCTACGGTGCCACCATCTGACGCACCATTGGCCCACGCCGGCCGTTGGGCACGGAAGGCCGAAGTGCGGTCGGCGTCCTTCGCAGCGGATACGGCGCCACCACCTGACCTCCAGCGCCGCTCGTCGTGATCTTCTACAGCGAACACCGCGTACCGGCTCAGCAACCGCGTCGCGACCTGGACAGTCGATCACTACGCTCTGGTGGCGGCATCGCCCGAGAGCGGAACGCCACCAGAACGTGGTGATGAACCGTCCGAGTTCAGGCCGGCGGCGCCTGCTGTGGGTCGGCGGAGAACTGTCAGGTCTCCGTTCTCCGGCGCACCTGTGGTGCTCGCCGCCGGCGGGAGTAGCGTCGGGAATGGTTCGGATGGAGGTGGCTGATGGTGCGCACAATGATGGTGGCGGGGGCGCTCGCGGTGGGTGTGCTCACCGGGTGTTCGACGCCTGAGGCGCCAGCACCGGCGCCGAGCGCGTCACCGGTGCTGTCCACCACCGCGCTGCCACCTGCCGAGACCCTCGCCCCGTCCCAGCAGCGCAACGAGCGCATCCGGGGGATGCTGTACACAGCCGGGTGCGTCAGCAACGCCTGCGTACAGACCTACTTCGCCTGCATGGACGGCTACCTCGCCGGTGATCCCTGTCAGTTCTTCCGCGACCATCCGCCGCCACCCTGACGCGCGGGGTGGCGGCGATGTCGGCTACCGGCAACGAGAGCGGTTGATCACCTTGCGCGCGTGAGGAATTCGCCGATGGCGGGGGCGAGGATGGAGATCTTCGGGTTGTGGCTCACACCGGGGAGTTCGGCGAACTCGGCGTTCGGCACCACCTCGGCGGCGGCCTTCGCGCCTTTGGTGAGCAGGGGTGCGGTGCGTTCGCCCGCGAGGACGAGGACCGGAACGGAGATGCCGCTCCATTCGGCCGCGTCGAGCTTTTGCCCGCGCATATAGGGCTTCATCACGGCCCAGTCGTGCGCCGTCGAATTCGACGTGGCCGCAAGCTGTTTCCAGAACGGCGTCACCCGCATCACGGCGACCATCAGCGCGGGCATCCCCATCGCCTTGGTCATGTAGTAGCGAACCGTCTTGTCGCGCTTACCTTCCGCGATCAGCGGATGCAGCTTCGTTTCCAGATCCTTCGGCGGCACATGATGTTTCGCATCGACCACGAAGGGCGGTTCGAACGCGACCACCTCGGTGACGCCGGGGATCTCACGGGCCGCGAGCAGGGCAAGCGCCGCGCCCGACGACCACCCGAACAGCGCGGCCTTCCCACCCGCCGCCTCGACGAGCGCGGCGATGTCGGCGATCTCGTTGGCCACGTCGTACACACCGGGGGAGTCGGTGCTGTCACCGCGCCCGCGCCGGTCGTAGTTGAGCACGGTCAGGGCGTAGTCGTCGGCGAGAGTCTGCGCGAGCTCGGTCATGGTCTTGAACTTGCGGAAGCTGAAGGCCCCGCCGATCAGGATGACCGTCCCCGCGGTCCCGTCGCCGACCCGGTCGTAAGCGATCGTTGTGCCGTCGGCCGACGTGACTGTCTGCATGATGTTCCTCTCGATAGCTGACCACCGCAGTGCGACGGTACGCGACCCTGCGCGCCCGCCCTCCGGCTCCTCGGAACAGACGGTCCGGGCCGCCCCGATTCATCGCTCAGAACAGCATGGGTTCACCGAAGCCGGGTGTGCGCTCGATCTCGAGCAGGCGCGCCTTGGTGCCGATGCCGCCGGGTGCGGAGAATCCGTGCAGCGCGTGGTCGGCGGCGAGTACGCGATGGCAGGGGATGATGAGGGGGATCGGGTTGCGGCCGAGGGCTTGTCCGACGGCTTGGGCGGAGCCGGGTGCCCCGATCCGGATGGCGATGTCGCCGTAGCTGAGGGTGCGGCCCGGGTCGATCTCGCGGGTCACCGCGTAGACGGCGCGGTGGAATTCGGGCACGCCCGGCAGGTCCACCTCGATCCAGCGCAGCGCGTCGACCGTGCCGGCGAGGTGGGCCCGGATGCCGGCGATCGCCGCGACGATCGCGGGGCCGGGCTCGCCTTCGGCCACCGGTTGCCCGCCGAAAGGCCGGGTGATGTAGGCCAGCGTCTGCTCCTCGCTGGCCTCGGGCAGCGCGAACCGGACGACGGTGTCGTCGCGCCAGGCGATGGCACACAGCCCGATGGCGGTGTCGAAGAGGGCCGCGACCACGGTGCCGGTCCGTGTCGAGTCAGCTCCGGAACTCATGAGCACAGTGTGCGCCGCCCCGGTGACAGGTTTCGGCCCGACCCGCCGCTCACGCGGCGAGACGGCCACTATCGGGCTTCGAAACCAGTCCAGTTTCCGACGACTGGACTGGTTGGTCATGACCGCGGCTGCGAAGGGCTTCGAGATCGCGGTATTGGCGCTGTTCATCGTAGGTGCCGAAGGCTCGGTCATGGGGTGATTCCTGGAAGGGCCAGAACGGCAGTTCACCCTCTTTGGGGGCGAAATGATAGACGGCATAGCCCACGGCGAGGGCAACGGCGAGAGCGAGGAAGGTGGTCATATCCCAAGAATCCGCCCACTGGCCTTGTCAAAAAATAGCCACTCACGGAATACTGGACTTTATGGCGACAAGAGTGATCGGCGCGGCGGGCCTGGCCCGCGACCTCGGCCGGTGGCGTGACCCCGAGACCGACGGCGACGAGCGTCGCCCCCACCGGCCCGCCTACCTGGCGCTCGCCGAGGCCATCCGGCTGCTGATCCACGACGGCCGCGCCCCGCTCGGCGTCGCGCTGCCGAGCGAGCGTGATCTGGCGGCCACCCTCGGCGTCAGCCGCACCACCATCACCTCCACCTACTCGCTGCTGCGCGAGCACGGCTACCTCATCAGCCGTCAGGGTTCGCGCAGCACGGTCGCGTTGCCGCCGAGCATCCAGCACGACGGCGCCCGCCCGGCACGCGGCATCATGGCGCTGATGGCGCAGCCGGAGTTGCCCACCATCGACATGACCTACGCCGCCATGTCCGCACCGCCGGAACTGCACGACGCGTATTCGGTGGCACTGCAAGGCATTCCGGCCTACCTCGGCACCCACGGCATGGACCCGGTCGGTGTGCTCGCGCTGCGCGAGGCGCTGGCCCGCCGCTACACCGCGCGCGGCCTGCCCACCGAACCAGACCAGATCCTGGTGACTCTCGGTGCGCAACACGGACTTCGGCTGCTGCTCAATGTGCTCACCTCACCGGCCGCCCGCGTGCTGATCGACCACCCGTCGTATCCGAACGCGATCGAGGCGATCCGCGATGTCGGCGCGCGTCCCATCCCTGTGCCGCTGCGACCCGAATTCCCCAGTGCCGGTTGGGATCTGGAAGGGTTGCGGAGTACCGCCCGGCAGACGGCGGCCACCCTGGCCTACCTCGTGCCGGACTTCAACAACCCCACCGGCCTGCTGCTCGACGCCGACGGCCGCGCCGAACTGGCCGCCATCGCCCGCGACACCAGGATGACCATCGTCGTCGACGAGTCGATGCGCGACCTCAACCTCTCCGACGACGACATGCCGCCGCCCGTCGCGGCTTTCGCGAAGGGCTCGGAGATCATCACCATCGGCTCGGCGTCCAAATCGTTCTGGGGTGGTCTGCGCGTGGGCTGGGTGCGCACCAATCAGGCGCTCATCACCAAGCTGCTCGGCATCCGCGCCACCGTCGACCTGGGCACCCCGGTCATGGACCAGCTGGCCACCGTCCACCTGCTGGAGAACGCCGAACCCATCCTCGACCGGCGCCGCGCCCAGCTGCGCGCCCAGCGTGCCACCCTGCTCGCGGCCGTGGCCGAGGAGTTGCCCGACTGGCACATAGCGCCCGGCGCGGGTGGCATGTCGGTATGGGCGCAGCTGCCGAGTCCGGTGTCGACCGCACTGGCCGCCACCGCACCCAACCACGGTGTATTGCTCGCCGCCGGACCACGTTTCGGCGTGCAGGGCGCGTTCGAACGGTTCATCCGACTGCCGTTCACACACCCCGAAGCCGACCTGCGGCTGGCCGTGAAGTCGATCGCCGCCGCCTACACCGCGCTCACGCCGCGCGCCGCCGACCCACTCCAGCCGCTCACCTGCTACTGAGCCCAGACGTCCTCGATCGGCGTCGCCGCGCTCGGCGGCGGTGTCGGGGTGCCGCCCTGGGTGCGCGAGAACCGGGGCGCGGGCGCGTGCTGCACCACGTCCTCGATCTCGATCAGCCCTTCGCGGGCGCGGATGTGCTCGTTCTCGGTGGCCTCGGTGAAGGTGAGTACCGGCGTGGTGCAGGCGTCGGTGCCCTCGAAGATCGCGGTCCATTCGTCGCGCGTCTTGGTCTTGAACTTCTCGGTGAACAGCTTGCGCAGCTGCTCCTGGCCGTCCGGATCGAGCTGCTGCGGCAGACCCTCGGGGTCGATGCCGAGACCGGCGAGCAGCTGCTCGTAGAACTGCGGCTCGATCGCGCCGACTGCCATGTACTTGCCGTCGGCGGTTTCGTAGGTGTCGTAGAACGCCATCCCGGTGTCGAGCAGGTTCTCACCACGCTCGTCGGACCACAGGCCGACGCCGCGCATGCCCCACACGAAGTGCGAAAGGGCAAGGGCCCCATCGACCATCGCCGCGTCGATCACCTGTCCCTTGCCCGAGGTCGCACGCTCGACGAGCGCGGCGAGCACACCGGTCACCAGGAACATCGAACCGCCGCCGAAGTCGCCGACCATGTTCAGCGGCGGCACCGGCCGCTCACCCTTGCGCCCGATGGCGTTGAGCACACCGGTGAGCGAGATGTAGTTGATGTCGTGGCCCGCGCGATCGGCCATCGGACCGTACTGGCCCCATCCGGTCATCCGGCCGTAGATCAGGCGCGGGTTGCGCGCCAGCGCGTCGTCGGGGCCGAGGCCCATCCGCTCGGTGACGCCGGGCCGGAAGCCCTCGAGCAGCACGTCGGCCTTCTCGACCAGGTCGAGCACCTTGGCGACGTCCTCGGGCTTCTTGAGGTCGGCCTCGACGATGGTGCGGCCACGCCACTGCGGGCGCTCGAGGAAGCCGGGCAGCTGCCTGGGCCGCTGCACCCGCACCACGTCGGCGCCGAGATCGGCCAGTAGCAGGGCGGCGTGCGGGCCCGGGCCGATCCCGGCCAGCTCGATGACCTTGATGCCCGCGAGGGGGCCCTGACCGGTGGTGCTCACGTGGTGACCTCATTCGTCGTCGAACGGTATTGACAATCCGACAATAGCGCCGGGGTGGCGGCACCGGTAGACCATGCGGGAGAATTCGCCCGGCGCGACTCGGCGCGATATGGGAGGAACCCGGCAGTGAGCGTATGGGGTGAGGTCCTCGTCGGCCTCGTCATTCTGGTCGGCATCATCGGCGTGATCGTGCCCATCCTGCCCGGGGTGATCCTGATATTCGCGGCCGTCGCGGTGTGGGCGTTCCTCACCGGCGGTGCGGGCGCCTGGACGGTGTTCGCCATCGCCTCGGTGGCACTGATCCTGTCGGGCGTCGTGAAATACACCTGGCCGGGGCGCCGGATGCGCGAAGCGGGCGTGTCGAATCGGGCGTTGCTCGTCGGCGCCGTCTTCGGCATCGTCGGTTTCTTCGTGATCCCCGTGGTCGGGTTGTTCATCGGGTTCGTGCTCGGCGTGTACGTGGCGGAACTGCAGCGGTTGAAGACGCATGAAACCGCCTGGCCCGCAACGATGCACGCGCTCAAGGGTGTCGGACTGTCGATGCTCGTGGAACTGTTCGGCGCGCTGGTCGCGTCGGGAGTGTGGCTCGCCGGGGCGCTGTTCGTCTGAGGCTCAGGGTCTTTCGATGATCGGGAGCGGGCGGGTCTTGTCGTCGCCCGCGCCGGGCAGTGCCGATCGGGGGATCGGTAGGGTCGGGTTGTCCTGGGCCGCAACCCGTTCGGTCTCGGGCCTGCGTACCGGTGGCAGGCGGTAGCACTCGCGGGCGTTGTCCTCGAGTACGGCGTGCATGTCGGCGCCGACCACCTGGCAGATCAGGTCGATATCGCCGTCCGCGAATGGTCGGCCCGCCCGGGTGCCGGGTAGATCGGAGCCGAACATCAGGGCGCGGGGGTTCACGGTGTGGATGCGGCGCAGCGTTTCGGCCACGTCCATGTCGACCCGGCCGAATCCGGTCGCCTTCACTTTGGCCCCGCGATCGACCAGATCCAGCAGGTAGGGCAGCCCTTCGGCCGACATGCCGAGGTGGTCGATGGACAGCGCGGGCAGTTTGGAGATCACCGGCTGCAGCGACGCGAGCATCTGCCCGTCGATGTAGAGCTCGACATGCCATCCGGCCAGCTCGTGGGCGCGCAGGGCCTGCAGCGTCATCTGGGTGATGTCGGCGGCGGCGCGTTTGAGGTTGAACCGGATCGCCCGTACGCCCGCCCGGTCCAGATCGAGGATCTCCTCGTCACCGGCGTCCAGGTCCAACCGGGTCACCCCGACCCACTCCGGGCCCAGCTCGCTCAGCGCGGCCTTCAGGTACGTCTGATCGGTGCCTTGGAACGATGCGCTGACAACGGCTCCACCGCGAACATCGAAGTGCGCCATCCGCTTTCGATAATCCGCGATCGTATAGGGCTCCGGCAGGTAGCCCTCGTTCTCGATCAGCGGAAACCGCGGATCGATGATGTGAACATGCGCGTCGAACACTGGTACAGGATGCCTCGAGCTAGGCGGATCGGCCGACTTCGACCGAGAAAACAGGCGGGTACGCGCGGAAAAGGCCGGTGGGCGAGGGTTCTGCTCTCGCGTCCACCGGCCTTGTCATCGCTGTCAGGCCTTGTGGGGCTCGCTCGCGCGGAGCATGTCTTCTCGCTCCACGACCTTCACGCGCTCGCGGCCTTCGGGCTCGCCGAGGGCGCGCTCGTGGGCGTCGAGGCGGTACCAGCCGGCCCAGGTGGTGAACGGGATGCCCTTGCCCTCGAGGAACTCGGTGACGGCGTCCAGTTCGGGCTTCGGCGCGGGGGTGAAGTTCTTCGCGTCGTCGAGCAGGCAGGCGATGGTCTCGTTGGCGTCGCCCTTGGTGTGGCCGATGAGGCCGACGGGGCCGCGCTTGATCCAGCCGGTGACGTAGGTGGCGGGCATGAAGCGGGCCGCACCCTCGGCGCTCTCGTCGGCGATCACACGACCGGCCTCATTCGGCACGGTGCCCGCCTGATCGTCGAACGGGAGCTGGTTGATGTTCTGGGACAGGTAGCCGACGGCGCGGTAGACGGCCTGGACGTCCCACTGCTTGAACTCGCCGGTGCCCTTGACGTTGCCGGTGCCGTCGAGCTGGGTGCGTTCGGTCTTGAGACCGACGACCCGGCCGTTCTCGTCGCCGACGATCTCGGCGGGCGACTCGAAGAAGTGCAGGAACAGCTTGTGCGGGCGGTTGCCCTGGTCGCGGATGGCCCACTGCTCGAGGGTGTTGGCGACCATGTCGACCTGCTTGGAGTTGCGGCGCGCGGCCTCGGAACCCTCGTCGTAGTCGATGTCCTCGGGGTCGACGATCACCTCGATGGTCGGCGAGTGGTCGAGTTCACGCAGCTCGAGGGGGGTGAACTTGGCCTGGGCGGGACCGCGACGCCCGAAGACGTGCACCTCGACGGCCTTGTTCTCCTTGAGCCCCTTGTAGACGTTCGGCGGGATCTCGGTGGGCAGCAGCTCGTCGCCGGTCTTGGCGAGCACGCGCGCCACGTCCAGCGCCACGTTGCCGACGCCGAGCACGGCGACCTTCTCGGCATCCAGCGGCCACGAACGCGGCACGTCGGGGTGCCCGTCGTACCAGGAGACGAAGTCGGCGGCGCCGTAGGAACCGTCGAGGTCGATGCCGGGGATCGGCAGCGCGCGGTCGGCGTTGGCGCCGGTGGAGAAGATCACCGCGTCGTAGAACTGACGCAGATCGTCGAGGGTGATGTCGGTGCCGTAGTCGATGTTGCCGAGCAGGCGCACCTGATCCTTGTCGAGCACCTTGTGCAGGGCGGTGATGATGCCCTTGATGCGCGGGTGGTCGGGCGCGACGCCGTAGCGGATGAGGCCGAAGGGCGCGGGCATGCGCTCGTAGAGGTCGATGCTGACCTCGGCGTCGGACTTCATCAAGGCGTCGGCGGCGTAGATACCGGCCGGTCCCGCACCCACGATCGCGATGCGAAGCGGGCGAGTCGCTGTCTGTTCGGTCATTGTCTACGCGCACCCTTTGGTCGAGAAACGATGTGACGGCGTCAACTTAGCTTAGGCTAAGTCGGAAACCGGCTACCGGCCGCTGCCGTCCTCGTCGGCGGCAGGCCGTAATCAACGCGATTCTAGCTGCGGTGTTGCGGCAACCCGGCGCGCGGTGTAGCTGCCCGGCCCGGGTCTGTCAGGATTACCACATGAGCGAGGAGCAAACAGGCTCGGACGATCAGCCCATCGAGGTCGATCAGACCGACAAGCGGTCCATCGTCCCGTTCGTCGCGGCCGCGGTGATCGCGGTCGTCGTGCTCATCAGCATCGTCGTCGGCGGGCTCCTGGCGCCCGCTGAGAAAAATGTCACAGAGGCCGATCGGCTCGCGGCCGCCGTCACCAACTATATCGACGCGCGCTCGCGTACCGATCAGCGTCCGCCGCCCGGGGTGGCGTGCCCCGGGTTCGACGAGGCGAAATCCGGCCTCACCGAACGGCTCGGCGGCCCGGAATCTGCGGCGACGATCGACAAGAAGGGCTTCTCCAACGCCACGGTGAACGGCAATCGGGCCAAGATCGACGCCACCGTTTCGGTGGGCGGTCAGTCGACGTCGAGCACCTGGAATCTCACCAGGGTCGACGGCAACTGGTTGGTGTGCACGCCCTGAGGGGTTTGACACGGTGACCTGTGCCGGGGCAATCTCAGATCGCAAGGTCATGAGTACCAGCGCCAAGCCCCGGCTCGCTGGTCGGCAACCCTCCTCCGCGGTGGGGTGCTCCGGGTGACGACCTGGCCGTGTGTTGGACAACCACCACGGCAAGAGCGGATTCACGCAGGAGGATCGACATGAGTTACGCCGGCGACATCACCCCTGAGAAGGCGTGGGAAATCCTGACCGAGCACCCCGACGCGGTGCTGGTCGACGTGCGCACCGAAGGCGAGTGGGCCCAGATCGGCATTCCCGACACAAGCTCCATCGAACGCCCCGCGCACTTCATCGAATGGGTCGACGGCACCGGCGCGCGCAACCCGCGCTTCGGTGAGCAGCTCGAACAGGTCCTCGCCGACCGCCCGGCCGACGCCCCCGTGGTGTTCCTGTGTCGCTCGGGTCAGCGTTCGGCGCACGCGGCGACGGTGGCGACCGCGGCGGGGATCACCCCGTCCTACAACGTGCTCGACGGTTTCGAGGGTGGCCTCGACGCGTTCGGGCAGCGCGGCAGCACCGGCTGGCGCGCCGTCGGCCTGCCGTGGCGCCAGGCATAAGGAGACTCACATGATCACCGGTGGTTCCTTCGACAAGCCGCTGCCCGAGGGCGTCGGCCCCGCCACCCTCGGTGTGCGTGGTGGCCTGCGCCGTTCCGGCTTCGACGAGACGTCCGAGGCGCTCTACCTGACTTCCGGCTTCGTCTACGAGAACGCCGAGGCCGCCGAGGCCGCGTTCACAGGCGACGTCGAACACTTCGTCTACTCCCGTTTCGGCAACCCGACGGTCGCCATGTTCGAGGAGCGCATCCGCCTGCTCGACGGCGCCGAGGCCGCGTTCGCGACCGCCTCGGGCATGTCGGCGGTGTTCACCGCGCTCGGTGCGCTGCTGAAGGCGGGCGACCGGCTCGTCGCCGCGCGCAGCCTGTTCGGTTCCTGCTTCGTGGTGTGCAACGAGATCCTGCCGCGCTGGGGCATCGAGACCGTCTTCGTCGACGGCGACGACCTCTCGCAGTGGGAGCAGGCGCTGTCGGTACCCACCCAGGCCGTGTTCTTCGAGACCCCGGCCAACCCGATGCAAACCCTCGTCGACGTCCGCAAGGTCACCGAACTGGCCCACGCCGCGGGCGCGAAAGTGGTCCTGGACAACGTCTTCGCCACCCCGCTGTTGCAGCGCGGGTTCGAACTCGGCGCCGACGTGGTCGTCTACTCCGGCACCAAGCACATCGACGGCCAGGGCCGCGTACTCGGCGGCGCCATCCTCGGCGCCAAGGACTACATCGATGGTCCGGTGAAAACCCTGATGCGCCATACCGGTCCGGCCCTGAGCCCGTTCAACGCCTGGACCTTGCTCAAGGGCTTGGAGACGATGCCGCTGCGCGTGCGTCAATCCACCGAATCGGCGCTGAAGGTCGCTGAATTCCTGGAGACGAACAAGTCGGTCGAATGGGTGAAATACCCCTTCCTGCAATCACATCCGCAGCACGCTCTCGCCAAGGAGCAGATGACCGGCGGCGGCACCGTCGTCACCTTCGCCCTGCACGGCGACGACGGCAAGAAGCGCGCCTTCGAGGTCCTCAACCGCCTGCGCATCATCGACATCTCCAACAACCTCGGTGACGCCAAGACGATGATCACCCACCCGGCCACCACCACCCACCGAGCCATGGGCCCCGAAGGCCGCGCCTCCATCGGCCTCTCCGACGGCGTGGTCCGCATCTCGGTAGGCCTGGAAGACATCGAAGACCTCCTGGGCGACCTCGACCACGCCCTCAGTTGATCCACCGAACGGCCCGCCGGAGATTCCGGCGGGCCGCTCGGTTCAGACCTTGTCGACCTCGCCGTTGGACAGGGCCTTCTGCAGGGAGTTGAAGACCGTCAGGCCCTGGCCGACCATGCCGTTGACCAGTTCGCTCACGCCGTCGGGTCCGTTGAGGACGGTGAGGTTGGCGTTGGCGAGGCCGTTGGAGGCTTGGCGGACGATCTCGGGGAGTTGCTCGATGAGCAGCTGGTCGAGGGCGATGCGGTTGTTGGAGGCGGCGGCTTCGGCCTGGATGCGGGTGCGGTCGGCTTCGGCCTCGGCGAGGATGCGGACCCGTTCCGCTTCGGCGAGAGCGGGTTTCACGACTTCGGCCTGAAGTTCCTGCTCGCGCAGTTCGGCGTTCTTGCGTGCCTGTTCGGCCTGCGCGGTGAGGACTTCCTGTCGGGCGACGGCGTCGGCGAGCGGGCCCGCCTGTGCCGCTTCGGCATTGGCCTTGTCGATGTCGCGCTGGTACTGCGCCTTGAGTAGCGAGGTCTCACGCTCGTACTCGGCGCGGCGGCGCAGCGATTCCTGTTCGGCCTCGGCGGCGCGCTGGGCGGCCTGGGCCTGGGCGATCTGGGCGTCGCGCTGCACGGCCGCGTTGTGCGGGGCGGCGAGGGCCTCGATATAGCCGAGGTTGCCGTCGTCGATCGACTGGATCTGGAACGAGTCGACCCACAGGCCGATATTGCTCATCTCCACCTTGGAGGCGATCAGCACCTCGTCGGCCAGCTTCTGGCGTTCGCGGATGATCTCCTCGACGGTCATCGAGCCGACGATGGAGCGCAGGTGACCGGAGAAGATGCGGCCGGTGAGCACCGACATCTCCTTCTCCTGCTCGGACAGGAAGCGTTGTGCCGCATTGACGATCGACTGGGTGTCGTTGGCGACCTTGAACGCGATCACCGCGCGCACGTCGAGCTGGATGGCCTGCTTGGTGACGCAGCGCTCGCGGATCTCGGATTCGAACATGGCCAGCGACAGGTAGCTGACCTTGCGGAACAGTGGAATCACCCAGGTGCCGCGGCCGATGATCACTTTGAACGGCGCGTTGTCCTTGACCTTGGCGCCACTGACCAGCATGGCCTCGTCGGGATCAGGAACGTGATAGCCCAGCATCTGAGCCTCCCTTGCTTTCAGTTGTCTTGCGGCAGTTGCGGTGTGAGCGGTATCCAGGGCACGACGTCGACGAGCCTGCCCGGATTGACCGCGACGATGAGCACGGTCGCGCCCGCCTCGATCGGTTCGTCGGCGCGCGCGAGATACAGCTCCGTGCCGCCACGAATGGCGACGAGCACTTCGCCGAGTGCGCCCGCGGCGCGGATCGGCGAGGTGATGGTGCCGGTCAGTCCCTGCACCGGGTCGGTCATCGTGGCGAACTCCCTTGTCTCGCACCGGTTGTGCGTCAGCCTACGGAGGGTCGCCTGAAAGGGGGTTGCAAAATTCTTATTGACAGCATCCTGTCGATAATGACAGGATGCTGTCATGACCAAGAAGACAGTTCACGTGGCTGTGTACGACACTCTTTCGGACTGGGAAGTCGGCGCGGCGACGGTCAATATCGCCGACGACTCCTGGCATCGCGAGCCGGGGCGCTTCGAGGTGGCGACGGTCGGGCTCACGACCGCGCCCGTCACCACCGCCGGACGCATGCGGGTGACCCCCGACCTGGCCCTGGCCGACATCGACCCCGCCGACAGCGCGATGCTGATCCTGCCCGGCGCCGACCTGTGGGACGCCGGGGACGACCTGGCTCCCTTCGCTCGCAAGGCGCGCGAATTCCTCGCGGCGGGTGTCCCGGTCGCGGCGATCTGTGGTGCCACCCTCGGACTCGCCAAGGAGGGCTTGCTCGACGACCGCCCGCACACCAGCAACGCCGCCGAATACCTGGCCTCCAGTGGCTATTCCGGCGCGGCGCACTATGTCGACGAATCGGCCGTGACCGACGGTGACCTCATCACCGCCGACGCCATGTCCCCGTTCGAGTTCGCGCGCGAGGTCTTCGTCCGCCTCGATCTCTTCGAGCCACAGGTACTCGACGCCTGGTACCAGCTGTTCGGGCAGAAGGACCCCACCGGCTACTTCGCTCTTGCCGAAAACGCGGGCGGACAAGCAGATTGAACGACGAACAGCAGCTCCTCGACGCGGCCGCGCTCACCGTCTACCGGCTCAACGGTCAATTTCTTGCCCTCGGTGACGAATTGGCCGCACCTGCCGGAATCTCGGTGGCGTGGTGGCAGGTGATGGCGGCGGTGGAACATCAACCGCTGCCGGTCGCCGGGATCGCCCGCGCCATCGGCATCACCCGGCAGAGCGTGCAGCGGGTGGCCGACATCCTGGTCGGCAAGGGGCTGTGTGAATACCGGCCGAACCCGGCGCACAAACGGGCCAAGCTGGTCGCGATCACCGAGGCGGGCGAGGCGGCCATCCGTCGCATCGACCCGCAGCACGAGGTGCTGGCCCGCCGCCTCGCCAACGCACTCGGCCCGGCCGAATTCGCCGCGACCGTCGAGACTCTCACCCGGTTGTCGGCGGCGCTCGACACGATCGCCGCGGAAGTGAACCGTGGCTAGAGCTCCACGAACGGGGTGCGGGTGCGGTGCAACAGTTCGGCTACCGAGTCGACGACCAGCGTCGGCCGGAAGGGGTACTTCTCGACCGAAGATTTGGTGGAGATACCCGAGGTGACCAGGACCGTTCGCATGCCCGCCTCGAGACCCGCGATCACATCGGTGTCCATCCGGTCGCCGATCATCACCGTCGACTGCGAGTGCGCGCCGATGCGCCGCAGTGCCGAACGCATCATCAGCGGGTTCGGTTTGCCGACGTAGTACGGGTCCTTGCCGGTGGCCCGGGTGATCAGGGCGGCGACCGAACCCGTCGCGGGCAGGACGCCGTCGCGAGAAGGGCCGGTGGCGTCGGGGTTGGTGGCGATGAACTTCGCCCCACGGTCGACCAGGCGGATCGCGGTGGTGATGGCCTCGAACGAGTAGGTGCGGGTCTCGCCGAGCACCACGTAGTCGGGGTCGCTGTCGGTGAGCACGTAGCCGATCTCGTGCAGCGCCGTGGTGAGCCCCGATTCGCCGACCACGTACGCGGTGCCGTTGGGGCGCTGGTCGTCGAGGAAGGTCGCCGTCGCCAGCGCCGAGGTCCAGATCGACTCCTCCGGGATGTCGAGGCCGGTGTGGCGCAGCCGGGCCTGCAGATCGCGCGGGGTCCGGATCGAATTGTTGGTCAGCACGAGGAACGGGATCTCGTTCTCGCGCAGCTCGGCGAGGAACTCGTCGGCACCGGGGATCAGCTGATCCTCGTGCACCAGCACGCCGTCCATATCGGTCAGATACGACAAGATCTGGTCATCCTTGGCGGTCACCAGCTAATCATCCGCTAAAACCCGGCGCAGTGGGAGACGAAACGGCGACGATGCGGATCGTGAGCCGCGCGCTAGTGTCGAGGAGGCAGCGGTCAGCGGAGGAACAGGAGTGGCTGGAAATGGTCGATCTCAAGCTCGGGTACAAGGCGTCGGCGGAGCAGTTCGGACCACGAGAGCTGGTCGAGTTGGCGGTGGCCGCCGAACAGCACGGCCTCGACAGCGCCACCGTGAGCGACCATTTCCAGCCGTGGCGGCACAACGGCGGCCACGCACCGTTCTCGCTGGCCTGGCTCGCGGCCGCGGGCGAGCGCACCGAGCGCATTATGCTCGGCACCTCGGTGCTCACCCCGACCTTCCGTTACAACCCGGCGGTGATCGCGCAGGCTTTCGCCACTTTCGGCTGCCTGTACCCGGGCCGGGTGATGCTCGGTGTCGGTACCGGCGAGGCGCTCAACGAGATCGCCACCGGGTACAAGGGTGAATGGCCCGACTTCAAGGAGCGGTTCGCCCGGCTGCGTGAGGCCGTGCGACTGATGCGCGAACTGTGGCTCGGCGACCGGGTCGATTTCGACGGCGAGTACTACCACACCGTCGGCGCCTCGATCTACGACGTGCCCAAGGACGGCATCCCCGTCTACATCGCCGCCGGCGGCCCGGTGGTCGCCAGGTACGCGGGCCGCGCGGGTGACGGTTTCATCTGCACCTCCGGCAAGGGCATGGACCTCTACACCGAGAAGCTGCTGCCCGCCGTCGCCGAGGGCGCGGCCAAGGCCGAGCGCGACCTGTCCGCGATCGACAAGATGATCGAGATCAAGATCTCCTACGACACCGATCCCGAACTCGCCCTGGAGAACACGCGTTTCTGGGCACCGCTGTCGTTGACCCCCGAACAGAAGCACGACATCACCGACCCGATCGAGATGGAAGCCGCCGCCGACGCGCTGCCCATCGAACAGGTCGCCAAGCGCTGGATCGTCGCCAGCGACCCCGACGAGGCCGTCGCCCAGATCAAGCCCTACCTCGACGCGGGCCTCAACCACCTGGTCTTCCACGCCCCCGGCCACGACCAGCTCCGCTTCCTCGACCTCTTCAAGCGCGACCTGGCCCCCCGCCTGCGCGCCCTGGGCTGAGCTCCCGCTGGGCAGTTGATCACCACGCTCTGGTGGCGTTCGGCTCTCGGCCGATGCCGCCACCAGAGCGTGGTGATCGTGCGTCCGGGTCAGGACCGGCGGAGGGCGAAGATGCGTAGGTCGCGGGTGGTCCGGTCGCGGTAGGCGGCGTAGGCGCCGGTGATCTCGACGAAGCGGGCGAAGATCGCCTCTTTGTCCGCGTCGGGGACGATGGTGGCGGTCACCGGGATGCGTTCGCCCGCGATGGCGACGGTGGCTTGCGGGTTCGCGAGGAGGTTGACGGTCCAGGCGGGGTGCTTGGCCTGGCCGAAGTTGGAGCCGACCACGTAGAGGGTGTCGCCGTCGTGGACGTAGAGCAGCGGCTGAGTGCGCGGCTGCCCGGATTTGCGGCCGATGGTGGTCAGCAGGATCACCGGGGCGCCGATCGGGCCGAGCACGGTGTACTTGGCGTCGGTGCGTTCGAGCACGGCCCGGTCGAGTGGGGTCAGGGTGCGGATCAGCAGAGAACCCGGCTTTGTCGCGGCGAAACGGTTGGCGGCGCGGGAGAGCAGGTTCGTGCGTGAACCCCAGAGTCGATCCGGGAACTGCGGTGTCATGGGCCGACTGTAACCGCGAGGATCGCGCCACACCGAACCCCCGGATCGCCGCCGATTAACTAAGCTCGCGGGCATGGTCGAACCAGCGCCGTCCACCGTGTACATCGCCTCGCCCGAGGGCGACACCGGAAAGTCAACGGTCGCCCTCGGTGTCCTGCAGATGTTGTGCGCCACGACGGCGCGGGTCGGCGTGTTCCGGCCGATCACCCGCTCGGCCACCGCGCCCGACTACATTCTCGAGCTGCTGCTCGAGCACAGCACCGCCGACATCAGCTACGAGCAGGCCGTCGGCGTGAGCTACGAGGACGTGCACCGCGATCCCGACGCCGCCATCAGCGAGATCGTGATGCGGTTCCACGATGTGGCCAAGGCGTGCGACGCGGTGGTGATCGTCGGCAGCGACTACACCGATGTGGCCAGCCCGAGCGAACTGCGCTACAACGCCCGCATCGCCGTGAACCTCGGCGCCCCGGTGCTGCTCGTGGTGCGCGGCGCCGAACGCACACCTGCCGAGGTGAAGCAGCTCGTCGAGCTCTGTGCGAGCGAACTCGCCGGCGAGCACGCGCAACTGGTCGCGGTGATCGCCAACCGCTGCGCTCCCGACGGGATGGACGAGATCTGTGCCGCGCTGGCCGATTTCGACGTGCCGTCCTGGGGGCTGCCGGAGGTGCCGCTGCTGATGGCGCCCACCATGGGCGAACTGTGCGAGGCCATCGACGGCGAGATCTACAGCGGCGACCCGGAATTGCTGCAGCGTGAGGCGCTGCGCATCATGGTCGGCGGCATGACGGCCGAGCACATCCTCGAACGGCTCTCCGACGGCGTCGTGGTTATCGCCCCCGGCGACCGCTCCGACGTGCTGCTCGGTGTGATGAATGCCCATGAGGCGGCGGGCTTTCCGTCGCTGGCCGGAGTCATCATGAACGGCGGCATCCGCCCGCATCCGGCCATCGCACGGCTGATGGAGGGTCTGCAGCCGAAGCTGCCGATTCTCACCACCGAACTCGGCACCTACGACACCGCCAGCGCGGTGCACCGCACCCGTGGCCGCATGTGGGCGGGCAGCCCGCTCAAGGTCGACACCGCGCTCGCGCTGATGGAACAGCGCGTCGACGCGTCGGCCCTGCTCGAACGCATCCAGGTGCCGTCCTCGACGGTGGTCACCCCGCAGATGTTCGAGTACCGCCTGATCGAGCGTGCCCGCTCCGACCGCAAACGCATCGTGCTGCCCGAAGGCGACGACGACCGCATCCTGCGCGCCGCGGGCCGGGTGCTGCAGCGCAAGATCGCCGACCTGACGATCCTCGGCGACGAGGCCGCCGTGCGTTCCCGCGCCGCCGAGCTCGGCGTCGACATCGCCGCCGCCCAGGTACTCGACCCGCGCACCTCCGGCTACCTCGACGAATTCGCCGCCGAGTACACCGAATTGCGCAAACACAAGGGCATGACGCTGGAGCGGGCCCGCGAAACCATGGCCGACATCTCGTACTTCGGCACCATGATGGTCTACAAGGGCATCGCCGACGGCATGGTCTCCGGCGCCGCGCACACCACGGCGCACACCATCCGGCCCTCCTTCGAGATCATCAAGACCACCCCCGGCGTCTCCACCGTGTCGAGTGTGTTCCTGATGTGTCTGGCCGACCGGGTGCTCGCGTACGGCGACTGCGCCGTCGTGCCCGACCCCACCTCCGAGCAGCTGGCCGATATCGCGGTGTCCTCGGCGGCGACGGCGGCCCGGTTCGGGATCGAGCCACGGGTGGCGATGTTGTCCTACTCGACGGGTGCGTCGGGTACCGGTGCCGATGTCGACAAGGTCCGTGCCGCAACCGAATTCGTGCGTGAGCGCGCTCCGGAACTGCCGGTCGAGGGGCCCATCCAGTACGACGCGGCGATCGAGCCCGCGGTGGCGAGCGCGAAGATGCCCGACTCCGATGTCGCGGGCAAGGCAACGGTTTTCGTCTTCCCCGACCTCAACACCGGCAACAACACCTACAAAGCGGTGCAGCGCAGCGCCGGTGCCGTCGCCATCGGGCCGGTGCTGCAGGGTCTGCGCAAGCCGGTGAACGATTTGTCGCGTGGCGCCCTGGTGGCCGACATCGTGAACACCGTGGCGATCACCGCCATTCAAGCGCAGGGAGACACGAAGTGAGTGACCTGGTCCTGGTGCTGAACTCCGGGTCGTCGTCGATCAAATACCAGCTGCTGCACGCGGATTCGGGTGAGGTGGTCGCCTCCGGGCTGGCCGAGAAGATCGGTGAGGCGCACGGTGGGCGCATCGTGCACGAGTGCGGTGGGCGAAAACTGGTGCACGAGGGGCCGATCGCCGATCATCGTGACGGGCTGCGGCAGGCCTTCGAGATGTTCCAGGAGACCGGCATCGACCTGACCACCGTCGGTGTCGGGGCGGTCGGGCACCGGGTGGTGCACGGCGGCGAGGTGTTCTGGGAACCCACGATCGTCACCGACGACGTGCTCACCACCATCCGCGACCTGTCCGAGCTCGCGCCGCTGCACAACCCGGCCAATGCCGTCGGCATCGAGTCGACACGGGAGCTGCTGCCCGGCATTCCCCAGGTCGCCGTTTTCGACACCGCGTTCTTCCACGGGCTGCCCGATGCCGCCAAGACCTACGCGATCGACGCGAAAGTCGCCGCAGCGCACGGTATTCGCAAGTACGGGTTCCACGGCACCTCGCATCAGTACGTGTCGGAGAAGGCCGCCGAGTTCCTCGGCCGCGACTACACCGAGCTGAACCAGATCGTCTTCCACCTGGGCAACGGTGCGTCCGCGTCGGCGATCCGGGGTGGCGTCGCGGTGGACACGACCATGGGGATGACCCCGCTCGAGGGCCTGGTGATGGGCACTCGCCCCGGCGACCTCGATCCCGGCATCGTGCCGCACCTGGTGCGCGTGGCCGATCTGGATCTCGCGCAGGTGGAGCAGCTGCTCAACCGCGATTCCGGGCTCAAGGGGCTGTCGGGGGTCAACGACTTCCGGGAGCTGGGCGAGCTGGTCGAAAAGGGAGACGCCGCGGCGAAACTGGCCTATGACGTCTACATCCACCGCCTGCGCCGCTACCTGGGCGCGTACCTGGTGGAGCTCGGCTCGGTGGATGTCATCGTCTTCACCGCGGGTGTCGGCGAGAACGCCGCGAACGTGCGCGCGGACGCCCTCGCCGGGCTGTCGGGCCTGGGTATCGAGGTCGATCCGGGCCGCAACGAAACCCGGACGCCAGGAGTCCGCCGCATCTCGCCGGAATTCTCCCCGGTCGAGGTCTTGGTGGTCCCCACCAACGAAGAACTCGCCATCGCCCGGGCCGCCCACAGCTTGACCGCCTGAAGATCAGAACCAGGTTTTGGCGCGTAGCGAGTTGGCCAGGTCGATCATCGCGTAGCGGTGGGTGCGGTCGGCGGCATTGCGGGCCAGGGCGCGCAGGCCGGTTTCGGTGCCGTCGCGCAGGTCGCGTTCGTCGAAGGGGCGCCCGAAGAGCTTGGCGTCCTTGCGTTTCGGTGAATTACCTGCTTGCAGCCACGCCAGGGCAGTGCCCTGTACCAGGGTGCGCATGAGGGTGGCGCGGTGTTCACCGGGCGGCACGGCCTGGGCGCGGGAGGCGGCCAGGCGCAGCACCTGCTCGTCCAGCTCGGCGACGGGAGCGCTGGTGAGCAGCAACAGGATCGCCGTCGTCTGGGCGGTGGTGAAGTGGCGCGATGCGGCCGGAACGTCGTCGAGGGCATGCACGGCCTCACCCACCCGGCCCGCCACGGCCAGCTGCCTGGCCAGGCCGAAGGCGGCGCTCACCACGGCGCGGTCGGTACGCCATACGGTGTGGTAATAGCGTTCCGCGAAAGCGCGCCACTGTTCGGGTTCCGGGGAAACCCAGTGTTGCAGAATGAGTTCCGCCGTTGCGGCGAGTGCCAGCTTGGGGGCGATCTCACCGGGGAGCACGCGAAGAACCGCCTCGAACGAGTCGAACGCGGCCTCGTAGTCGAGTTCCAGCAGATGCGCCTGACCGGCGAACCAGTCCGTGCGCCAATCGGAATCGTTCGGCACCCGCTCGAGCAGATGCAGCACGGCGGCCGATTCGCCGAGCTCGAGCCGGGCGCGTGCCTCGGCGAAGAGGAGTTCGTTCGCCAGGGTTTCCGGTGCGTTGTCCGGGTCGGCCTCGGCGCGTTCGCGGGCGTCGTGCAGCGCTTCCAGGACGCGCTCGGGCTCGGGATTGGCGGTGGCGGCCAGCAGGGGAGCGGCCGGGTCGGCGGGGTCGATCAGCGGAATCGGCAGGGCCGCGACCACTTCGCCCGAGTCCATCAGCGGTGAGCGGCCGACGCCGTCGAGATAGGCATCGGTCTGGCTGATGAGTTCCTCGGTGCCGAAACTGGTGCGCTGTGGACTGAACACTGTGGATAGCTGGGGATGTTCGGTGTCGGTGTCCTGGGCGAGGATCTCGCGCAAAACCCCCGCCAGCTGTGCCGACATCGCCCGCGCCGAAGGGAAGCGCCGGTCCGGATCGGGGTCGGTCGCGGTGAGCAGGAAACGGTGGAAGAACTCGTAGCGGGCGAGCACGGGTTCGGCGGCGGGCTCGGGGAGCCCGTCGAGGTAGCGGCCGTGCTCGCTCGGCAGGTGCAGGGTGAGGGCGGCGAGAGTGCGGCCGACCGTGTACACGTCGGAGGCGGGTGTCGGACCGGTCCTGGCGATCTCGGGCGCCTGGAAACCCTTGGTGCCGTACAGGTTTCCGTAGGCTTCGATCGTTGCCACGGCGCCGAGATCGATGAGTTTCACCTGGTCCTCGGTGACCATCACATTGTCGGGCTTGAGGTCGTTGTAGGTGAGCCCGATCGAATGCAGGTGTTCGAGCGCGGGCAGCACCTCGAGCACATAGGCGATCGCCTCGGCCACCGGCATCCGTTCACCGTGCGGGCGGGCATCGAGGATGTCGCGCAACGACTTTCCGCCCACGTACTCCATGACGATGTAGCCGATGCTCGACCCGTCACCGGCGGTGTGCTCGACGAAGTTGTGGATCTTGACGATGCTCGGATGCGCCACCTCGGCCAGGAACTGCCGTTCGGCCACCGCCACGGCCTGTGCTTCGGCGTCGCCCGCGTGCAGCAAGCCCTTGAGCACCACCCACCGGTCGCTGACATTGCGGTCGATCGCCAGGTAGATCCAGCCGAGCCCGCCGTGCGCGAGGCAACCCTGGATCTCGTACTGCCCGGCCACCATGTCGCCCTCGTGCAGTGACGGCCGGAAATCGTAAGCGGCACCACAGGTCTGGCATTCGCCACTACTCGACGCGGCCCGCGCAGGCGTCGACCGCCCCACCGGATCCCCGCACCGCCAGCAGAACCGCCGCCCCTCCGACACCACCGGATCGGTGAGCACCGCATCCCGTGGATCAGCGGGCGTCACGGTCGGAATCGGCACCAACCCGGCCCCCAACCGCCGCGTCGGCCGCGACCGCGCCGTCCGCACACTCCGCCCCGACCGCACCGTCGCCCCGGACTCCGCTTCCGCAGGCGCGGCAGCACGCTCCGCCGCCTGGGTGGCAGCCGCGGCCCCCGACTGGGCAGCCGCGGTAGGGCGTTCGGCCGCTTGCGTAGCAGCCGCAGCTCCGGACTCGGCAGGCGGGGCAGTGCGTTCGGCTGCCTGGGTGGCAGCCGCAGTCCCGGACTCGGCAGGCGGGGCAGTGCGTGCCGCCGCCTGGGTAGCCGCATAAGCGCCCAGCTCGGCGGCGCTGAACTGGTCGGTTTGCTGTGCGGCCTGCGTATCCGAAAGGTCGCCCATGGGCGACCTTGTCGACGCCTGAGTCGCGAGAGGTTCGTCGCCTGTCGGGTGCTCGGCGGGGCGGTTCGGTGCAGGCGTGCGGCGTGTACTTGCCTGCGTGACCGGCCATTCCGGCTCCGCAAGCCCAGAGGCGGCCTGAGTTTCGGACGGCTCTCGCTCGACCGGCCGATGACTCAACTCGGTCGCTGCCGATTCCGGGGTAGGTCGGTGGGGTGGCGTTGCTTCGGAACCTGCATGCGTCGAAGCAGGCTGTGCGACAACAGCTCCCGGCGTCTCGTGATGCGAGTCGGCTGCGATGTTCGGACTCGCCTGGGGTGCGGCGGCGTGCGGACCTGGGGTCGTGCCGGTGGGGCGCGGACGGGGTCGGCCGAGAGGGAGTTTCGGGAGGGGTTTGGTTTTGTCGTCCTCGGTGGTGGGTGGCAGCGTCCAGCCGCCGGGGAGGGTGCCGGGCTTCGGGCGTTGGGTGAGGCTGGTGGGTTCGGGGCGTGGGGCGAGTTCGGGCGCCGCGTCGGCGGTGGGTGACTGATCGTCCGGGTCGCCGTGGCCCGGTGCGCCTTTCGGTGGCGTTGTACTCATCGCGATCAGTCCTGGTACTTCGGGGCGGGTGGCGTCGCTTCGCCGAGCGTGGACAGCCAGCGGCGGTGGATGCGGGTCCAGGTGCCGTCGGTGCGGATGCGGTCGAGGGTGGCGTTGACGAAGCGGACCAGGTCGTCGTCGCCCTTGGGGATGCCGATGCCGTAGGGCTCGGCGCTGATGCTTGCACCGACCACCTCGGTGTAGGGGTCCTGGGCGGCGAGACCGGCGAGAATGGCGTCGTCGGTACTCACCGCGTCGACCTGGCGTTGCTGCAGGACGACGAGGCAGTCGGCCCAGGTCGGGACCGTGAGGATGGTCGCGGCGGGCTGATCGCGGCGGATGTGGTCCAGCGAGGTCGTCCCGCGCACCACGCACACGCGCTTGCCCGCCAGGTCGGCGAGGCCGGTGATCCCGGAATTCTTCATCGCGAGCACCCGCTGATCGGCGCGCAGATACACCGTCGAGAACGCCACCCGCTCGCGCCGTTCACAGGTGATCGTCATCGTCTTGGCCACCAGGTCGACAGTGTGCTCCTGCAGCGCCTTCTCCCGCTCTTCCGAAGCGAGACTCCGGTATTCGATCAGGTCCGGGTTGCCGAGCAGGTCGCGGGCGATCTCGCGGGCGATATCGGCGTCGAAGCCGACGATGCGCCCGGTCACCGGGTCGCGGAAGCTGAACAGATTGCTGCCCGCGTCCAGCCCGACGACCAGCCTGCCGCGCGCGCGGATGGCCGCGATCGTCGGTCCGTCGGCGGTGCTCGGGCGCAGACTCGCGGTCGGATCGCCGCACTGCGCGCCGGTGCGTGGCGGCAGCGGGGTATCGGTGCCGATGGGAATCGCCTTGGCGGGCAACGGCGGTTCGGAATACACCGTGTGTTCGTCGGGTGCCGGTGTGCTGTTGTCGGAACAACCGCCGAGCAGCGCGACCAGCAGCAGCGCCGCGACGGCGCGCCCCCGCCTCACCGGTACTCCCGCAGCCGGGGCCAGAGCCCGAGCGCCACGCAGACGGCGGCGGCGATGCCGAGCACCAGGGCGCCGGGAGGCAGGAACGAGAGCACGTCGGTGGCCTGGGACACCTTGTCGCGCAACCGGTCTCGCGTGGCTGTCCGGGCGTCGTCGAGTGCGCGTTCCAGGGCGTCGACCTGGGCGGTCGAATCGGCGGCGCTCGGCCCGGTCGCCACGGCGGCGGCGCCGACGAAATCACCACGTTGCAGGGTGTCGTTCATCCGCTGATGCGCCGACTGCCAGCGAGCCAGCGCGGCGCGCGCGTCGGTCACCTCGTCGGCGGCCGGTGCGTCGGACGGGTAACCGTCGAGGAGTTCGGCGAGCCGGGCGGCATTGGCGTCGAACGTGCGGTCGTAGTCGCCGGTGGCGTCGCGGCGCACCAGCTTCACCATTTCGGCGGCCCTGGCCTGCTGCACCAGGATCCGGCTCTCGGCCAGCCGGGCGGCGGGCACCGCGCCCTCGTCGCGGCAGCGGATCATCGCCACCGCCGACACCGACCCGGCCGCCACCGTCCACAGCAGGGTGAGCGCCACCATCGCGGTACCGATCAGCAGGCCCATGTTGAAAACCCGCCGCGACCGGCGCGCCAGCTCCATCTGCACGTAGACGAGCGCGGCGAGCGTGAGCACGAGCAGCCCGATCGCGACCCACGGCGGCTGCACATGCCGGTGCTGGGCGGCGGTCACCGCGTCGAAGCGGTGGTCTTCGAGTTCCTCGGCCATCGGCAGCAGGGTGGTCTGCATCTGGTGCGAGGCCTCGCTCAGATACGCCGCGCCCACCGGGAAACCGTTGCGGTTGTTGGCCCGTGCGGTCTCGATCAGCCCGGTGTACACGGGCAGGCCGGTCGCGATGCCCGTGCGCAGGCGCCGGTCGGTGCCCGCCGGGTCGGCCGCCTCCTCGGCGGAGATGTGACCGGCCTGGGTGACCAGCTCGGCGGCCGCCTCACCGATGGCCTGGGTGTAGCGGTCGCGCACCTCCTCCGGCTCGACGCCACCAGCGATGAAGGCGCGGCCCGCGGCGGCGTCGGCGATCGAGAGCGAGGTGTAGAGGTGGTTGGCCGAATGCGCATCGGGTTCGGTGTCGTCGAGCAGGACGCCCAAAGCTTGCTTGCGCTCGCTCACGGTCGTCGAAGTCACCATGCCCGCGGCTACGCAGAGCAGCATCAGTACCAGTCCGGCGGCGAGCAATCGGCCCGGCGTCGACCGCGCGAACCCCCGCAGACGGGCGGGCTGGAACTGCGCGCGCAGGGCTTTCACATCGGGTGCGGGCGGTCGATCGGCGACGAGCACCTGCCTGCGCGAGGGCATCCGCCGCGTCGTGGTTTGCGGGCTGTTATCTGCTTCCACCTGCGGTGACGGGCCGGTTCGGACAGCCGCGACCTCGGTCGCCGCCTCGCGGTTCCCTGGTTCGACCATCGCTCACCTCCCCGTCCTGTCCGCGCACCCGTCCTGGTGCGGAGTTTATTGTGGTCGTACCGGTGCCGCAGCCCCTCAGACACCCCCGTGGCGGTTGCTGCACGGCTGCTAGGGAGAGGGTATTGGATGCGCGGTGACGGAGACGGGTGGGCGGACAGCCCGGGTGGCGTCCGGCACTGGGGCAAGTTCGGTGCGGCGGGTCTGCTGCTGCGCGCACCGCTGCCCGGTGGCGGCTCGGCGGTGCTGCTGCAGCATCGGGCCGCGTGGAGTCATCAGGGCGGCACATGGGCGCTGCCCGGCGGTGCCCGCGATTCCCACGAGACCGCCCGGCACGCGGCCGTCCGCGAAGCCGAGGAAGAGGCCGGAATCAGCGCCGACGCCGTGCGCGTGCGCGCCGAACGCCTCACCATGACCGCGCCGAGCGGCTGGACCTACACGACCGTCGTCGCCGACGCGGCGAGCACGCTGCCGACCGTCCCCAACCAGGAGAGCACCGAACTGGCCTGGGTCCCCGAAGACGACGTCACCGCCCTCCCGCTGCACCCCGGTTTCGCCGCCGCCTGGGTCGGCCTGCGCGCCGTCCCCCTGCGCGTCATTGATGTCACCCCCGACCTCGCCCCCGCGCTGCCCCGTACCGTCGACCTGTCCGGCCGCGGCTTCTACTGGCTGCACACCACGGTCACCGGCCCCGGCGCCGAAATCCTTCTCGACAACCCGACCACCGGTCCCACCGTCACCCGAGCCGACCTCCTGTCCTGAACCCCCGCCTCGAACCCACCGGCGGCCGCACGCGTGAACCCCGAGCCGTCGCCGCCACGAGCGTCTGCGGCACGTCGAAGCTGGGTTCAACCGCTACCAGGGGAACAGCCGATTCCCTTCGGCAGGCAAACGCGACCTGGTCAGTTGATCACCACGTCGTGGTGGCGGAAGCCTCTCGGCCGATGCCGCCACCAGAGCGTGGTGATCAAGCGCCCAGGTTCAGGAGGCGGCGAGGAGGGCCGATTTGAGTTCCCGGGCGGCGGCTTCGGGGTCGGCGGCTTCGGTGATCGCGCGGACGACGACCACGCGCCGGGCTCCGGCTTCGATGACTTCCGGGAGGCGCTCGGTGTCGATGCCGCCGATCGCGAACCAGGGGAGCGTGGGGTGGGACTCGGCGGTGGTGCGGATCAGGTCGACGCCCGCGGCTTGCCTGCCCGGTTTGGTCGGGGTGGTCCAGATGGGACCGGTGCAGAAGTAGTCGAGGTGGCCGTCGATCGCGGCCAGACCGGCCTGGTTGCGATTGTGGGTGGACCGGCCGATCACCACATCGGGGCCGAGGATGCGGCGCGCGTAGGCGGGTGGGAGATCACCTTGGCCCAGGTGGAGCACGTCGGCGCCGGCGGCGAGGGCGATATCGGCGCGATCGTTCACCGCGAGCAGCGCGCCGTGCCGCCGGGTGGCCGCCTTGATCTCGGCGAGCGCACCGAGTTCGGCCTTCGCCTCGAGCGGCCCGAACTCGGCCTCGCCCGGCGACCCTTTGTCACGCAACTGCACGATGTCGACACCACCGGCCAGCGCGGCATCGACGAACCTGGCCAGATCGCCCTTCTCCCGGCGTGCGTCGGTGCACAGATACAGCAGGGCCGAGGAGAGGCGTTCCCTTGGCGGGACGGAACGGTTCGGATGGGAGGGCTGCACAGTGACGACGGTAGTCGCGCTACCGTGGAACCGCGAACGTCGAAACCCCTCGACACGGTGGACTCGCGGCAATCCCGCCGAGCCCGTCGTCGAAACCCTCGATATTCGACCAGCGGTGGCCCCGGTTCTCGGCCGCCTCGATCTGGGCCGCCCGGCCCGCGGCGCCGTCCGCAACGTCGCGGCGACAGTACGAGAACCCACAGCGCCGGTCACGGCCTCGGGCCGCGCGGCGAAGGACACGGCGAAACCTGCGGCGCCAGCCGCAACTGGACACGGAGGCGTTGATGCGGACACTGGCGGTTGTCGGCGGCGGTGCCGTCGGACTCGCCGTCGCATGGCGGGCCACCGAGGCGGGCTGGACCGTCACCGTGTTCGACCCGGCACCCGGAACCGGTGCGTCCTTCGTCGCGGGCGGGATGCTCGCCCCGCTGTCGGAAGGCTGGCCCGGTGAGGACCGCGTGCTGGAATTCGGCGCCGCGGCCCTGGCCGCCTGGCCGTCCTTCGCCGAGCAACTGCGCGCGATCACCGGCGAGTCCGTCTTCGTCGCCGACGAGACCCTCACCGTCGCCCTCGACGCCGCCGACGCTCAGGACCTGCGCACCGTCGCGGACTGGCTCGCCGGTTTCGGCCACGATCTCCCTGTCCTCGACCGCTCCGGCGTCCGCGCGCTGGAACCGGCGCTGGCCCGCACCGTCCGCGCGGGCCTGCACGCCAGGACGGAACCGGCCGTCGACAATCGTCGCGTCCTGCGCGCACTGCACGCTGCCTGTGCCGCTTCGGGCGTCGAGATCCGCGCGGAATCCGTTGTCGCACTGGACGATCTGCCGCACGATCGGGTCGTCCTCGCGGCGGGCGCACGGTCCGCCGAGCTGTGGCCGGGGCTGCCGGTGCGCCCGGTGAAGGGGGAGATCCTGCGGTTGCGCCGCAGGCCGGGCGTGAGCCCACCGCCGACCCGGGTGATCCGTGCGCGGGTGCACGGCAGGCCGGTGTACCTGGTGCCGAGGGCGGACGGAATCGTCCTCGGCGCAACACAATACGAGGCCGGTCACGACACGACCGTCACCGTCGGCGGGGTCCGTGACCTGATCGCCGACGCCGAAGCCATCCTGCCGGGCATCGGTGAATACGAGCTGGCCGAGGCCGCCGCCGGTTCCCGCCCCGCCACCCCCGACAACCTGCCGCTGCTCGGTCCACTCGACGACCGGGTACTCGCGGCCACCGGACACGGCCGCAACGGCATGCTCACCCTCGCGCTCACCGCGGCCCTCGTCCCCGGTCTGCTCGACGGTGTCACCACGCCGGTCGCGGAACTGGCCGCACCGCAACGTTTTCCAGCATCCGTGCTGTCTCGAGGAGGAACCCGATGACCATCCCGATCGGCGTCACCGTCAACGGTGCCGACCACGAGTTCGCCGAGCCGCTCAGCGTCCGCGAACTGCTCACCCGGCTCGAATTGCCCTGTCAGGGTGTGGCATTGGCGGTCGACGGTGCGGTGTTCCCGAAGTCGCGCTGGGACGAACCGGTCGGCCGCGGCTGGACCATCGAGGTGCTCACGGCGGTGCAGGGTGGCTGACCTCGCACCATTGCGGATCGCGGACAAGGAGTTCGGTTCGCGGCTCATCATGGGCACCGGCGGCGCCGAGAACCTCGCCGTGCTCGAGCAGGCCCTGATCGCCTCGGGCACCGAACTCACCACGGTCGCCATGCGCCGCGTCGACGCGGTCGGCGGCACCGGCGTGCTCGACCTGCTGAAACGCCTAAACATCACCCTGCTGCCGAACACGGCCGGCTGCCGCACCGCCGCCGAGGCCGTGCTCACCGCCCAGCTCGCGCGCGAGGCGCTGGAGACGAACTGGGTGAAGCTCGAGGTCGTCGCCGACGAGCGCACGCTGCTACCGGACCCGTTCGAACTGCTCGACGCCGCCGAGAAGCTGGTCGACGACGGTTTCGTCGTGCTGCCCTACACCACCGACGACCCGACGCTGGCCCGCCGCCTCGAAGACGCCGGTTGCGCCGCCGTGATGCCGCTCGGCTCACCGATCGGAACCGGTCTCGGCATCGGCAATCCGCACAACATCGAGATGATCGTGGCGGGCGCGGGCGTACCGGTGATCCTCGACGCGGGCATCGGCACGGCCAGCGACGCCGCGCTCGCCATGGAACTCGGCTGCTCGGCCGTCCTGCTCGCCACCGCCGTCACCCGGGCCCGCGAACCCGAGCTGATGGCGTCGGCGATGGCCGCGGCCGTGCGCGGCGGCTACCTGGCCCGGCAGGCGGGCCGCATCCCGAAGCGTTTCTGGGCTCAGGCTTCTTCCCCAGCCCGCTGAGGGTTCGGGTCATCCTCGAGGATGACCCGACTCGCGACTTCCAGCCGACGCGCGCGCCGGGTTTGCTGGGGCATGCTGGACGCATGATCGAGCTGAGGGGCCTGACCAAGAAATTCGGCCAGACCGTCGCGGTACAGGATCTCTCGTTCACCGTCCAGCCTGGACAGGTGACCGGGTTCCTGGGACCCAACGGTGCGGGTAAATCGACGACGATGCGGATGATCCTCGGGTTGGACAAACCCACCGCGGGCACCGCGTTGATCGGCGGCAAGCTGTACCAGGAGCTCGAGCGGCCACTCACCCAGGTGGGTGCGCTGCTCGACGCCAAATGGGTACATCCCAACCGCTCGGCGCGCGCGCACCTGCAGTGGCTCGCCGCGTCCAACGACCTGCCCAAGGACCGCGTCGAGGAGGTGCTGCGGCTGGTCGGCCTGTCCGAGGTGGCGGGTAAGAACGCCGGCGGCTTCTCGCTCGGCATGTCACAGCGGCTCGGCCTTGCCGGCGCGTTGCTGGGTGATCCGAAGGTGCTGTTGTTCGACGAGCCGGTCAACGGCCTCGACCCCGAGGGCATCCTGTGGATCCGCCGGTTCATGCAGCGCCTCGCCGCCGAGGGCCGCACGGTGCTGGTCTCGAGCCACCTGCTCTCGGAGATGGCGCAGACCGCCGATCATCTGATCGTCATCGGTCGCGGCAAACTCATCGCCGACACCACCACCAAGGACTTCATCGAACGCGCGTCCGAACAGTCGGTGCGCGTGCGGAGTCCGCAGCTCGACCAGCTGCGCAGCCTGCTCACCTCACACGGCATGACCGTGCGTGAGGACGGCGACGCCGCGCTGGTCGTCACCGGGGTGACCAGCGACGAGGTCGGCAAGGTCGCCGGAACCAACGGCGTCACGCTCTACGAGCTGGCACCGCAGCAGGCCTCCCTCGAGGAGGCGTTCATGCGGATGACCGGCGGCGCCGTGGAATACCACGGCGGGGGAATCGATCAGGTGATGGGAGGTGCGCTCTGATGGGCGTGCTCGCTGCGGAACGAATCAAACTCACCTCCACCCGGTCGCCGTGGTGGTGCTCGGCGGTGGTGGTGCTGCTCGGCATCGGCCTCGCGGCTCTGATGGCCGTCATCACCAGCGTCGACACCTCCCAGGCGACCGAGCCGGGCGAGGGCCCGCCGATGCTCACCCCGAGCCTGGCGACATCGGGCGTGACGGGCTTCGGCGTAATGGTGCTGATGATCATGGCCGCGCTCACGGTGACCAGCGAATACCGCTTCGGAGTGATCCGGACGAGCTTCCTCGCGGTGCCCAACCGGTCGAAGGTGATCGTGTCCAAGGCCGGTCTGGTCGGCGTGTATGCGGCGGTGCTGACGGGCGTGCTCGCGCTGGCGGCCTTCGTGGTGGCCAAGGCGATCGTCGGTGACGATGCCCCGATGCTGGTGCTCGACGGCAACTGGCGCGCCATCTACGGCATCCCGATCTACGCCTTCCTGAGCGTGCTGCTCGCAGTCGGCGTTGGCGTGCTGGTTCGCCAGTCCGCGGCCGCCATCTCGCTGATCGTGCTGTGGCCGCTGCTCATCGAGAGCCTGCTCGGCGCGTTCGGCAGCTTCGGCCGCGCGGTCAACCCGTTCCTGCCCTTCGCCAACGCGAACCGCTTCCTGTCGGTCGAGGAGGTCTCGGGCAACTGGCACTGGGGAGTGTGGGGCAGCCTGGCCTACTTCGCGGCGTTCTGCGTCATCGTCTTCGCCGGCGCCCTGGTGGTAGTGAACCGCCGAGACGCCTGACCTGGTCCTGCCCGGGCTGCCCTCGCAACAAGCCCGGGCCGCGTGGGGGCGACCTTGTCGGGAGGTCCTCCCCGAAAACCCCCGGCGTCCGCTGCCCGGACGCCGGGGGTTTTTGCGTATCCCCACATATCTCGCAAGCACATGGGTAACTCACCGGGCACGGGCTACCGCAACCCCCGACACCGTCTGGCCGCCGACGCAATTCACCCCGCACCCAAGTCTGGCCTTAATTTTCGGGGAGGCGGGACTGTAGGCTCAGGCCGTGAGTGAAACGCCTTCTGGCGCGCCGGATCCGCGACAGCGTGACGCTGACGCCGAGGTGTTCATCCCGTTGGAGCCGATCGTCGATGCCGACTCCGCGGAGTCCGGTGCCCGCAACGGTCGTCGTCGCGTGCAGATCTCGTCGAAACTGCAGGCCGCCAACCGCCGTGCCGACGTGATCGGCGCGTTGCGCAAGGCCCGTCAACAGCTGCCGGGTGACCCCTCGTTCGGCGATCCGCTGTCGGTGTCGGGGCCGGGTGGGGCGCGGGCGGTGGCCAGGGTCGCCGACCGGATCGCCGGTGGCGCGCCGACGGCGGCACGCGAGATCGGTTTCGGCGCGCTGCAGGTGTGGCAGGCCGCCCTCGAGCGCGTGGGGCGTGGCCGGGGCACCGAGGAGGTGACGATCGTGTTCACCGACCTGGTCGGCTTCTCCAGCTGGGCGCTCGCCGCGGGTGACGAACGCACCCTCGATCTGTTGCGCAAAGTGGCCAAGGCCATCGAACCGCCGATCGCCGAGCGCGGCGGCCAGGTGGTCAAACGCATGGGCGACGGCCTGATGGCCGTGTTCTCCTCACCCGACCGCGCGGTGCGCGCCGCCCTCGCGGCCCGCCGCAACCTCGAGGACGTGGAGGTACAGGGCTACAAACCGCGCATGCGCGTCGGTCTGCACACCGGTTCCCCACGCGAGATCGGTGGCGACTGGCTCGGCGTCGACGTGAACATCGCCGCCCGCATGATGGAGGCAGGCGGCAACGGCAACACCATGATCTCCAGCACCACCATGGCCGCCCTGCGCCCGGAAACCCTCACCGACCTCGGCGTCACCGCCAAGCTCTACCGCCGCAACTTCTGGGCAGCCCCCCTCAACGGCGTCCCCGAGGACGTGAAGATCTTCAAACTAACCCCGGCCTGACGGCGGTCAGAGCCAGAGGAACGCGCCTGCGGCGGCGAGGGCGGCCGCGGCGATCAGGGCGATGGACATCGCGCGATTGTTCTTCCAGGTGGTGTAGGCGCCGCCGAGCAGGAAACCGGCGAGGGCGAAGAGCAGGACCGCAGACATGTTCACCATCTTGCCTGGTGAATTGCCCGCAGTTAACAAGCACGCATGCTTGCTTTTTTACGGGACCGATGTGATCCTGGGTGCCATGAGTGCACTCTCCGCTGACCCGGACCTCATCCGGATCGGTAATTGCTCCGGTTTCTACGGTGACCGGCTCAGCGCAATGCGTGAAATGCTCGAGGGCGGTGACCTCGACGTGCTCACCGGCGACTACCTCGCCGAACTCACCATGCTGATCCTCGGCCGCGACCGGATGAAGGACCCGAGCCTCGGCTACGCCAAGACCTTCGTCAAGCAGATCGAGGAGTGTCTCGGTCTGGCGCTGGAGCGCAACGTCCAGATCGTCACCAACGCGGGTGGCCTGAATCCGGCCGGGCTGGCCGAGCGGCTGCGCAAGGTCGCCGCCGAGCTCGGTCTCGATGCCAAGATCGCGCACGTCGAAGGCGACGACCTCGTGGCCCGGGCGGGCGAGCTCGGCCTCGGTCAGCCGCTCACGGCCAACGCCTACCTCGGCGCCTGGGGCATCGTGGAGTGCCTGAACTCCGGCGCCGACATCGTCGTCACCGGCCGGGTCACCGACGCCTCGGTGATCGTCGGCCCGGCGGCCGCCCATTTCGGTTGGGGCCGAACCGATTACGACGCGCTCGCGGGTGCCGTGGTGGCGGGCCACGTGATCGAGTGCAGCACGCAGGCCACCGGCGGCAACTTCGCCTTCTTCACCGAACTCGGTGATCTCGGCCGCCCGGGCTTCCCGATCGCCGAGATCCGCCGTGACGGGTCGAGTGTCATCACCAAGCACGCGGGCACGGGTGGCGCGGTCACCGTCGACACCGTCGAAGCGCAGCTCATGTACGAGATCCAGAGCGCGCGCTACGCCGGACCCGATGTGACCACCCGCCTGGACAGCATCGCCCTGAGCCAGGAGGGCCCGGACCGTGTTCTCATCAGCGGTGTCACCGGTGAGGCGCCGCCGCCGCAGCTCAAGGTCTCGCTCAACACCCTCGGCGGCTTCCGCAACGAGATGGCCTTCATCCTCACCGGGTTGGAGATCGAGGCGAAAGCCGAACTGGCGCAACGGCAACTCGAATCGTGGTTGCCGGTGAAGCCGGCCGAGATCAGCTGGACCCTTGCCCGCCTGGACCGTCCCGACGCCGACACCGAGGAGCAGGCCAGCGCCATCCTCCGCTGCGTGGTGCGCGACCCGGATCCGAACAAGGTCGGTCGCGGGTTCTCCAGTGTGGCTGTCGAATTGGCGCTCGCCAGTTACCCGGGTTGCACTTTCACCGCCCTGCCCGGCAACGGTTCGCCCTACGGCGTCTTCACCCCCGGCTACGTCGACGCGCACGAAGTACCCCACGTGGCGGTCCTCGCCGACGGCACCCGCGTCGATATCACACCTGCGACGGAAACCCGTGCGCTCGAGCCACTTCCGGAACCCGAGCTGCCGGAACCGCTGCCGCCTACCGAGACCCGTCGTGTCCCGCTCGGCAGCATCGCGCTGTCCCGCAGCGGCGACAAGGGCGGTGACGCCAATATCGGCGTCTGGGTGCGCACCGACGAGCAGTGGCGCTGGCTCGCGCACACCCTCACCGTGGAGAAGTTGCGCGAATTGCTGCCCGAGACAGCCGAACTCGACGTCACCCGCCACGTACTGCCCAACCTGCGGGCGATCAACTTCATCATCACCGGCCTGCTCGGCAAGGGCGTCGCCTACCAGGCGCGTTTCGACCCGCAGGCCAAGGGGCTCGGCGAATGGCTGCGCTCTCGCCACATCGACATGCCGACGGAGCTGCTCGCATGACATCTGTATGGGACACGCCGGAACGAAAAGAGCTGCGCGCCACCGTGCGCGGGTTCGTCGAGCGCGAGATCCTGCCTGACCTGGACTCCTGGGAGCGCGAAGGCGCCCTGCCGCGTGAGCTGCACAAGAAGGCGGGCGAACTCGGCCTGCTCGGCATCGAATACCCCGAATTCGCCGGTGGCGAGGGCGGTTCGCCCATCGACGGTGTCATCGTCGGCGAGGAGTTCCACTACGCGGGTGCCTCCGGCGGCACCTGGGCATCGCTGTTCACCTGCGGAATCTCGTTGCCGCACATCATCGGCTCGGGCAACCAGGAGCAGATCGACCGCTGGGTGAAGCCCACCCTGGCCGGTGACCTGATCGGCTCGCTGGCCATCACCGAGCCAGGCGGCGGCTCCGACGTCGGCCACCTCACCACCTCGGCGGTACGTGACGGCGACGACTACATCATCAACGGCGCCAAGACCTTCATCACCTCGGCCTGCCGCGCCGACTTCATCGTCACCGCTGTGCGCACGGGTGGGCCCGGCGCCGCCGGGGTCTCGCTGATCATCGTGCCCACCGACACGCCGGGCTTCGAGGTCACCCGCAAGCTGGAGAAGATGGGCTGGCTGGCCTCGGACACCGGTGAGCTGTCGTTCACCGATGTGCGGGTGCCCGCGACCAACCTGGTCGGCGCGGAGAACTCCGGATTCGCGCAGATCGCGAGCGCGTTCGTGAGCGAGCGGGTCGGCTTGGCCGTGCAGGCGTACTCGATGGCCCAGCGCGCCCTCGACCTCACCCTCGAGTGGTGCCGTAACCGGGAGACCTTCGGCCGCCCGCTGATCAGCCGCCAGTCGGTGCAGATGACGCTCACCGAGATGGCCCGCCGCGTCGACATCGCCCGCGTGTACACCCGCTCGCTGGTGGAGCGGGTGGAGAACGGGGAGCAGGGCCTCATCGCGGAGGTCTGCTTCGCCAAGAACACCGCCGTCGAAACCGTGGAATGGGTCGCCAACCAGGCCGTCCAGCTGCACGGCGGCATGGGCTACATGCGCGAGTCCGAGGTGGAGCGCATCTACCGCGACATCCGCATCATCGGCATCGGTGGCGGCACCAACGAGATCCTGACCATGCTGGCGTCGAAAGTATTGGGGTACCAGTCGTGACGACCTTCCGTTCCACCCTCGACACCGCCTCGCCCGAGTACACCGCGGCCGCGGAGGCGATGGCGACCAAGCTCACCGAGGTCGAGGCCGAGTTCGCCAAGGCCATCGCCGGTGGCGGCCCCGAGAAGGTGGCCCGTCATCACAAGCGCGGCAAGCTCACCGCCCGCGAGCGCATCGAACTGCTGCTCGACGAGGACTCGCCGTTCCTGGAGCTGTGCCCGCTCGCGGCCTGGGGTAGTGACTTCCACGTCGGCGCGTCGACGATCGCCGGGATCGGCATCGTGGAGGGCGTCGAGTGCATGATCGTCGCGCCCGATCCGACCGTGCGCGGCGGCACGTCGAACCCGTGGACGTTGCGGAAGACGTTGCGCATCAACGACATCGTGCGGGAGAACCGCCTGCCGGTGATCTCGCTGGTCGAATCCGGCGGCGCCGACCTGCCGACGCAGAAGGAAGTCTTCATCCCGGGTGGCGCGATGTTCCGCGACCTCACCCAGGCCTCGGCGGCCGGAATCCCCACCATCTCCCTGGTGTTCGGCAACTCGACCGCGGGCGGCGCCTACATCCCCGGCATGTCCGACTACGTGGTGATGGTCAAGGAGGGCGCGAAGGTCTTCCTGGCCGGGCCGCCGCTGGTGAAGATGGCCACCGGTGAGGACTCCGACGACGAGACCCTCGGCGGCGCCGAGATGCACGCCCGCACTTCGGGTCTGGCCGACTACATGGCCGCCGACGAGCAGGACGCCATCCGCATCGGCCGCGGCATCGTGCGCAGGCTGAACTGGAAGAAGCAGGGCCCCGAGCCGCGCGCCGAGGTCATCTCGCCGCTCTACGATCCCGAGGAACTGCTCGGCATCGTGCCCTCGGACCTGAAGATCCCGTTCGATCCGCGCGAGGTGATCGCCCGCGTCGTCGACGGTTCCGACTTCGACGAGTTCAAGCCGCTCTACGGCTCCAGCCTGGTCACCGGCTGGGCCGAGATCAACGGCTTCCCGATCGGCATCCTGGCCAACGCGCGCGGCGTGCTGTTCTCCGAGGAGTCGCAGAAGGCCACCCAGTTCATCCAGCTGGCGAACAAGAAGAACACGCCACTGCTGTTCCTGCACAACACCACCGGTTACATGGTCGGCAAGGACTACGAGCACGGCGGCATCATCAAGCACGGCGCGATGATGATCAACGCGGTGGCCAACTCGAAGGTCCCGCACATCTCGTTGCTGATCGGCGCGTCCTATGGCGCCGGGCACTACGGCATGTGCGGCCGCGCGTTCAACCCGCGCTTCCTGTTCGCCTGGCCGAGCGCGAAGTCGGCCGTGATGGGCGGCGCCCAGCTGGGCGGCGTGCTCACCATCGTGCAGCGTGGCGCGGCCGAGGCCAAGGGCCTGCCGTTCGACGAGGAGGCCGCCGCCGGTCTCGCCGCCATGGTCGAGGCGCAGATCGAGGCCGAGGCGATGCCGATGTTCCTGTCGGGCAGGCTCTTCGACGACGGCATCATCGACCCCCGTGACACCCGCACCGTGCTGGGGATGGCTCTGTCGGCCATCCACACGGCACCGATCAAGGGCGCCGAGGGCTTCGGCGTCTTCCGAATGTGAGGCGCGACAAATGACTTCAGCATCGCGAAGCGATTCCGTGAGGGGCGGCGGCCGGGTGACGGGCGGGCTTACGAATGTTCTTGTCGCCAATCGTGGTGAGATCGCGCGCCGCGTGTTCGCCACCTGCCGTCGGATGGGTATCGCTACCACCGCGGTGTACTCCGACGCGGATGCCGCGGCGCCGCACGTGTCCGAGGCCGACGCCGCTGTCCGGCTGCCCGGCAACACCCCGGCCGAGACCTACCTGCGCGGTGAGCTGATCATCGAGGCGGCACTGTCGGCAGGCGCCGACGCGATCCATCCCGGCTACGGATTCCTCTCCGAGAACGCCGAATTCGCGCGCTCGGTGCTCGACGCGGGCCTGGTGTGGATCGGTCCGCCGGTCGCGGCCATCGAGCAGATGGGCTCGAAGGTCGAGTCGAAGAAGATGATGGACGCCGCCGGTGTCCCCGTCCTCGCCGAGCTCGATCCCGCCGAGGTCACCGAGGCGCACCTGCCGGTGCTCATCAAGGCCTCCGCCGGTGGTGGTGGTCGCGGTATGCGCGTGGTGCGTGAGCTGGGCGATCTGCGAGACCAGATCGCCGCGGCCCAGCGCGAGGCAGAATCCGCGTTCGGTGATCCGACGGTGTTCTGCGAGCGCTACCTGGAGACCGGCCGTCACATCGAAGTCCAGGTCATGTCCGATACTTTCGGCAAGACCTGGGCCGTCGGCGAGCGTGAATGCTCCATCCAGCGTCGTCATCAGAAGGTCGTCGAAGAGGCGCCGTCGCCGCTGGTCGAGAAGATCGACGGCATGCGTGATCGCCTGTTCGAGGCGGCCCGGCTGGCCGCCGAGGCGATCGGCTACGAGGGTGCGGGCACCGTCGAGTTCCTCGCCGACGAGAAGGGTGACTTCTTCTTCCTGGAGATGAACACCCGTCTGCAGGTGGAACATCCGGTCACCGAGCAGACCACCGGCCTGGACCTGGTCCGCCTGCAGTTGCAGGTGGCCTCCGGTCTGCCGCTGCCCGCGACCCAGCCCGCCCAGCGCGGCCATTCGATCGAGGTCCGGCTCTACGCCGAGGATCCCGCCCACGACTGGCAGCCGCAGAGCGGTCCCGTGCACAAGATCGAGATCCCTTTCACCGCAGGCGAATTCACCGTGCTCGAGCAGCCGGGTGTCCGCCTCGACACCGGTGTCGTCGACGGCTCGGTCGTCGGTGTGCACTACGATTCGATGCTGGCCAAGGTCATCTCCTACGCCGAAACCCGCGCCGAGGCAGCGCATCTGCTGGCTACCGCGCTCCAGCGGGCGAAGCTGCACGGTCTGGTCACCAACCGCGACCTGCTCGTGCGCGTGCTGCGGCACCCCGCGTTCCTCGCCGGTGACACCGACACCGCCTTCTTCGCCACCCACGATTTGGCTGCGCTGTCCGCGCCGCTGGCGTCGGAGGCCGACGAGGCACTCTCCATCGTCGCCGCCGCCCTCGCGGATTCGGCCGCCAACCACGCCGCCAACCGTTTCGGCAGGCTGGCGCCCAGCGGCTGGCGCAACCTGGCGTCGGAGCCGCAGCGCAAGTCCTACGAGAGCCGTACCAGCGGCACACACGAGGTGCGCTACCGGTTCGACCGGTCCGGTGCCGTGACAGTCGAGGGCCACGACGGTCTGGAACTGATCTCGGCGACGCCGAACCGGGTCGTGCTCGCCGTGCCGGGTGAGCGTGGGCCGGTGCGCCGCCAGTTCGACATCGCCCGCTACGACGACCTCGTGGCGGTCGACTCGCCGCTCGGCCCGGTGGCCGTGCGCAGGCTGCCGCGCTTCACCGACCCGTCCGAGCAGGTCGCCGCGGGTTCGCTGCTCGCGCCCATGCCGGGCAGCGTGATCCGGCTCGGCGCCGCCGAGGGCGATCACGTCCAGCAGGGCCAGCCGATCCTGTGGCTGGAAGCCATGAAGATGGAGCACACCATCGTCGCGCCGGCCACCGGCGTGCTCAGTGCGTTGAACGTGACCGTCGGCCAGCAGGTCGAGGTCGGAACCGTCCTCGCCGTCGTCGAGGAAGAAGAGCAGGAGCAGACAGCATGAGCTTCCACGAAACCGAAGAGCAGAAGGCGCTGCGCGCGGCGGTCGCGTCGCTGGCGGCCAAGTACAACTACCGCGACTACGTGCTGCCGCTCTCGCGCAAGAACGAGCCGCTCAGCGAACTGTGGGACGAAGCGGGCAAGCTCGGCTTCCTCGGCGTGAACCTGCCCGAGGAGTACGGCGGCGGTGGCGCGGGCATGTACGAGCTGGCGCTGGTGCAGGAGGAGCTCTCGGCGCAAGGTGCGGGCCTGCTGCTGATGGTGGTGTCCCCGGCCATCTGCGGCACCATCATCACCAAGTACGGCACCGACGCGCAGAAGCAGACCTGGCTGCCCAAGCTCGCCGACGGTTCGTCGAAGATGGTCTTCGCGATCACCGAACCCGACGCCGGTTCCAACTCGCACCAGATCACCACCACCGCCCGTCGCGACGGTGACGAATGGATCCTCAACGGCCGCAAGATCTTCATCTCCGGTGTCGATCAGGCCGAGGCCATCCTGGTGGTCTCGCGCACCGAGGACCACAAGACCGGCAAGCTCAAGCCCGCGCTGTTCATCGTCCCCGTCGACGCGCCCGGTCTGGTGAAGAACGTCCAGGAGATGGACGTCATCGAGCCGGATCACCAGTACACGCTGTTCTTCGACGATGTGCGCCTGCCCGCCGACGCCCTCGTCGGCTCCGAGGACGCGGCGTTGGCGCAGCTGTTCGCCGGGCTGAACCCCGAGCGCATCATGGGCTCGGCCATGGCCATCGGCCTCGGCCGTTACGCCATCGATCGTGCGGTGGAGTACGCCAAGGAACGCACCGTCTGGAAGACGCCGATCGGTGCGCACCAGGGCATTTCGCATCCGCTGGCCCAGATCAAGATCGAGCTGGAACTGGCCAAGCTGATGATGCAGAAGGCCGCGACGCTCTACGACGCGGGTGACGAGTTCGGGGCTGCCGAGGCGGCCAACATGGCCAAGTACGCGGCCGCCGAGGCCAGTATCAAGGCGCTGGATCAGGCGATTCAGACTCATGGTGGTTCAGGTTTGACCAAGGAGGTCGGGCTGTCGGCGATGCTGCAGGCCGCGCGGATCATGCGGATCGCGCCGGTCAGTCGCGAGATGATCCTGAACTTCGTGGCTCAGCACTCGTTGGGGCTGCCGCGGTCCTACTGATTGTTTTGTGTTGAAGGAGGGCCGCTACGCCGCTTCGCGGCGGACCCTCCTCGAGGTCGGGTCGTGCGGGGTCGGGAATGCGGTCATGGCGGACTTAGTGGTGACTGGACGGGAGTTGTTTGATGAGTGAATCGGCTGAGGCGCCCTATGTGCGTTATGAGGTCGTTGATGGTTTTGCCACGCTGACCTTCGATTCTCCGCACAACCGGAATGCTTTGTCCTCGAAGCTGGTTCGTGAGCTGCTCGAAGGGTTCGACCGGGCGGCGGGGGATGCGGCTGTGCGCGGGATCGTGCTCACCCATACGGGCGACACGTTCTGTGCGGGGGCCGATCTCAAGGAGGCTAGTACCGTCGATCCGGCGGTGGCGGCTGACCAGCGGACCCGGGTGATGATCGATGTGTTGCGCGGGATCCTCACCTCGCCCAAGCCGGTGATCGCGCAGATCGACGGGAATGTGCGGGCCGGCGGTATGGGCATCATCGGTGCCTGCGATCTCGTCGTCGCGGGGCCGGGCAGTAGTTTCGCGCTCACCGAGGTGCGGATCGGGATGGCGCCGTTCATGATTTCGCTCACGCTGGTTCCGCGCATGGACCAGCGGTCGGCCAGTCGCTACTTCCTCACGGGGGAGAAGTTCGACGCGGCGACGGCGCGGGAGATCGGGCTGGTCACCATCGCGGCAGACGACCCGGCGGCCGAGGTGAAACGCCTGTGTGGGCAGCTGCGCAAGGGGTCGCCGCAGGGGTTGGCGGAGTCGAAGAAGCTCGTCAACGCGACGCTGCTCGCCGACTTCGACGCCCGGGTGGAGGAGCTCGCGCAGCGCTCGGCGGGGTTTTTCGGCACCCCGGAGGTGATCGAGGGTATGACGGCCTTCTTCCAGAAGCGCCCGCCGAGCTGGGCACAATAAGCCCATGGCGACACCCCACGAACCCAAGCAGGACCGCAGCCGGGTCACCCGGCAGCGGCTGCTCGAGGCGACCATCGACTGCCTGGCCGAGATGGGCTGGGCCGCCGCGACGGTGTCGGTGGTCGCCGAGCGGGCGGGAGTGTCACGGGGCGCCGCGCAGCACCACTTCCCGACCAGGGAAGACCTGATCACGGCCGCACTCGAGTACATGTTCGAGTTCCGGATGGACCAGGCCAAGGCCGAGGCCGAGACGGTGCGCGCGGTCGCGCAGGGGATCGGCCGCACGCGCGCCGTGGTCTCGGCGCTCATCGAGTCCTACACGACACCGTTCTTCAAGGCCGCGCTACAGGTGTGGACGCACGCGGCCGCCGACCCGGCCCTGCGCGAACGCATCGTCCCGCTCGAGGCCCGCTTCGGTCGCATCTCGCACCGCCGCGCCGTGGAAGCGCTCGGCGTCGACGATTCCGATCCCGTGGCGCACCATCTGGTGCAGGCGACTCTCGACCTGGCTCGCGGTCTCGGCCTCGCCGACGTCCTCACCGACGACTCGGCCCGCCGCAAACTCATCGTCGACCAGTGGGCCGCCACTCTGCACAACGCCCTCAACCTCGCCCACTGAACCCCCTGTGGGCCGTCGCCTCGGTGGTCGACCGCTGCTGGGCGGCACCCACGCGGCACCCTCGACTCCGTTAGCAGGGCTACTCCGCTAGCTGGGCAAGGCCGCGCAGCTAGGCGAGGTATAGCGCAGCTAGGCGAGGTAGCGCAGCTAGGCGAGGTAGCGCAGCTAGGCGAGGTAGCGCAGCTAGGCGAGGCAGCGCATCCAGGCGAGGCAGCACAGCCATGCGAGGCGGCGAAGCTAGGCGAGACGGCGCACGCGGACAACGCTGTCGGACCGCTCGCCCGCGACACCGTCGGGGCTGGTCGACGGCGTGGTGACGAAATCGGCCGTTTCCACCTGCCACCGGCCGGGAGCGAGGTCGAGCTGCTCGATCACCTCGTCGATGGTGGGGAAGTGGACGGCGTGCGGCGGATTGTCGGCGGCCCAGGTCGGCCAGCCCGCGTGCCCGCCGACGATCAGCGAACCACCGGGTGCCACGGCCTCGGCCGCTCGGCGCAGGATGCGGGCGCGTTCGTCGGGGCGTTCCACGGGAGAATGCAGGAACTGCGCGGAGACCAGATCGAAGGTGCCCTCGGGGAAGGTCTCCATCAGGTCGTGGCGCTGCCATTCGATGCTCACGCCGGCATCGGTCGCGTGCTGGGCACCGCGCTGCATGGCGGTGGCCGACACGTCGACCGCCGTGACCCGCCAGCCGCGGGTGGCCAGCCAGATCGCGTCGCCGCCTTCACCGCAGCCCAGGTCGAGCGCGGTGCCGGGGGTGAGATCGGTGGCTTCGCGGACGAGGGTGGCGTTGGCGTTGCCGGTCCAGATCTGGTCGCGCTCCCGGTAGAAGTCTTCCCAGAACTGTTCGGCGGTCGGGGTGGTCTCGGTCATCGAAGCTCCTGATGGTGTGGGTCTGATCGGATGTTTTCGATGGTGCACACCTATACCGTTTACCGGCAAACTTCCTTGCCGGTACGGCAAAAAATCAGGGGTGGCAGCGTGTCGCGCCGCGTGGCCAGCGATACTGCCAGTGTGACGCGCGTGCATCGGAAGGCCGACGAGGTCCCAGCCCGGCGTGTGGACGCGCGCACTGAACGCTGGCGGGCCCATCGCGTCCAGGTGCGGATCGAATTCGTCGAAGCGGCCTTCCGGGCCCTCGACGCGCACGGCCCGGACGTGAGCATGGGCGACATCGCCAAGGAGGCGGGCGCCGCCAAGCCCAAGCTGTACCGGCACTTCGAGGACAAGACCGATCTCTACAACGCGATCGTCGACCGGGTGCGCGAAATGCTCTGGGAACGGCTGCTCGGCGGGATCGACCTCACCCACGACTCGGCAGCCGAACTGGTGCGTCGCGCGGCCGCCGAGTACGTGGCGGTGGTGTCGGAGCACCCGAATGTCTTCCGGTTCATCCTGCACAGTCATTTCAGCCAGCAGGCCCGCGAAACCGAACGGGCCCTGGCCGCCGCCCGCCAATCGGCCAGGCGCGCCGCCGAATTCATCGCCGGGTTGCTGCCGGACGAATCGGTCGACGTGGCGGGCATCGAATTGGTGAGCTATTCGATTTTCGGGGCGGTCGCCTCGGCGACGGACTGGTGGCTCGGCGCCAACCAGCGCGAGGTGTCGGCGATGCCCGTGGAGCGGTTCATCGACTATCTGGCCGAGAGCATCTCGGCGCTGGCCCAAGCTCACGCCCGGTTCAACGGCGTCCGGATCGATCCGGCCGAACCGCTGCGCGACGCATTCGTGACTGACTGAACTTCGCGCCCGGCACGAACCTCGTTGTTCTCGCCGACTACGTCGTTGGAGCCGGTGGGGGTGCGATGACCTCAGTATGGACCCGCCCACCGACAAGTTTCGATTGCCACGCTAGCGATCTGTGCGGAGTCTCCATAACGGCGACACAGGCCCGTGACCAGCACCGAGGTCGTAAGACGCGGCCAGGCAGCGGTAGGTCCATTCCTTGGCGAAGGCCACCGCATCGGGCACTGAGTACCCGTGGGCGAGCGCGCTCGCGATGGCCGCGGCCAAGGTGTCGCCGCCGCCGTGATCGTTGCCGGTGCCGATGCGTGGAGCGCTGAATTCCTGGAAGGTGTCGCCGTCGAAGAGCAGGTCCGTGCTGGTCTCCGACGTGCGCAGGTGCCCGCCCTTGACGATGGCCCACTGCGCGCCGAGGCCGTGCAGCGCTTCGGCGGCCTTGCGGGCGGTCGGGTCGTCGACCACCTCGATGCCGGTGATGAGGCGCACCTCGTCGAGATTCGGCGTGACGACGGTGGCGAGCGGGATGAGTGTGGTGCGTACGGCGTCGAGCGCAGAGGCGTGCAGCAGCGGGTCGCCGTGCATCGATGCCGCGACCGGGTCGACGACCAGCGGCACCGTTCCCTGGCGTCCGATCCCGACCTCCCGGCAGACCGCCGCCACCGATTCGATGATGGCGGTGGACGCGAGCATCCCCGTCTTGGCCGCGCCGATCCCGATATCGCGCACGACCACCCGCACCTGATCGGCCACGATCTGCGGCGGGATCTCGTGAAAACCGCTGACGCCCACCGTGTTCTGCACCGTCACCGCGGCGACGGCGACACAGGCGTGCACCCCGCACATGGCCATGGTCCGCGAATCGGCCTGGATACCGGCGCCGCCACCGGAGTCGGTGCCCGCGATGGTGAGCGCGCGAACAGGAGTTTGGCCATCGGGGGCGAGCGGCAACATCTTCACGCCCCAACCCTACGACCGCCTGTCCGATTTCCTGGACCCAACCGGTTCCAGCAATTGAAAACCATTATCATTAACTCGTGTCCACTACCGATTCGCCCGCCCGCCTGCCCGTCACCGTCCTGTCCGGCTTTCTCGGCGCGGGCAAGACCACCCTGCTCAACCACATCCTCGCCAACCGCGAAGGCCGCCGGGTCGCGGTGATCGTCAACGACATGAGCGAGGTGAACATCGACGCCGCGCTCGTCGCGGGTCAGGGTCACCTCGATCGCACCGAGGAGAAACTCGTCGAGCTCACCAATGGCTGCATCTGCTGCACGCTGCGCGAGGACCTGATCGAAGCCGTCGCCCGGCTCGCCCGCGAGGGCCGCTTCGACCAGTTGGTGATCGAGTCGACCGGCATCTCCGAGCCGATGCCGGTGGCCGCCACCTTCGACTGGGAATTCGAGGACGGATTCCGCCTCGGCGATGTGGCCCGACTCGACACCATGGTCACCGTCGTCGACGCCTCGACCTTCCTCGCCGAACTGGTGCGCGGCCAAGCCCTGGCCGAGCGTGAACTCGAAGCGGGTGAGGGCGATTCGCGGACCATCGCCGACCTGCTCGTGGATCAGGTGGAGTTCGCCGATGTACTGCTGGTGAACAAGACCGACCTCGTCAGCGCGAATGCCGCCGCGACGGTCGAGGCCACCGTGCGCAGGCTCAATCCGCGCGCCCACATCCTGCGCACCGAGAAGGGTGTCGTCGACCTGGACGAGGTGCTGTCCACGGGCCGCTACAACCCGGTGGTCGCCGCCGAAACAGACGGCTGGGCAGAGGAATTGGCAGGCGGGCACACGCCCGAGACCGAGGAATACGGCATCAGCAGTCTCACCTTCACCGCCGACCGCCCCTTCCATCCGCAACGCCTGGCCGACGCGCTGACCACCCTGCGCGGCATGCTCCGCAGCAAAGGTTTCTGCTGGATCGCCAGCCGCCCCGAGCTGGCCGCGATCTGGTCGCAGGCCGGACCCAATCTCACCTTCGAACCGGGCGCGTGGTGGTCGGCGCTCGAGGTGCCCGCCGGACAGGAGATCGTGTTCATCGGCGTGCGGCTCGACGCGGCGGCGGTGCGGCGCGAACTGGCCGCCGCCCTGCTCACCGACGCGGAGTTCGCCGCAGGCGCGGCCGTGTGGGCGACCTACGACGACCCGTTCCCCGCCTGGGGCGACCTGCACGAACACCACTGATCGTGGACTTCGTTACGCACACGTCGGTGCGCTGGTGCATGATTCGAATGGGCTTCGGCCCACGCACCGATGAGGGGAGCGTGGGCCGAGGCACCGGGACTCAGGACAGGCCGGCGAAGAACTGCCGGATATCGCCCACCAGCACCTCCGGTGCCTCGTGCGCGGCGTAGTGCCCGGCGGCGTCGTTGGGCCCGCCCGCGCCGCTGCGCACATCGTAGGAATTCCAGCTGACGATGTTGCTGTGGTCGCGTTCGGCGAAGCGCCGGATGGACTGGAAATCCCCGGCGAACATGGCCAACCCCGTCGGCACGGTGGTCGGCGTGCTCGGGTGCTCGGCGGCGTGCGCGTCCTCGTAGTAGAACCGCAGCGACGAACCGGAGGTGCCGGTGAGCCAGTACAGCGCGATATTGGCGATCACGAACTGGGGGTCGAGCGCCTCCCCGAACAGCTGCGCGTTCCAGCCGAGCAGGCCGATCGGTGAATCGGCCAGCGCGTAGGCCAGGGTCTGCGGCTGCTGGCTGTGCAGGGTGTTGAACGCCATCTTGTTCTCGTGGAACCACTGCAGGTGTCCCAGCGCGGCCATGTCCGCCTCGGACAAGCCCTCGAACTCGGCCGGGTCGCCGGACGGGAAGGAGTACAGCTGGGTGACGTGCACGCCGATCACCTGCTCCGGCGCGATCCGCCCGATCTCGGGCGAGACCAGCGAACCGCCGTCGTTGCCGATCGCGCCGAAGCGCTCGTAACCGAGGCGCGCCATCAGTTCGGCCCAGGCGGCGGCGGTGCGGTAGCGATTCCAGCCGGTGCCGCGGGTCGGCCCGGAGAAGCCGAATCCGGGCAGCGACGGGATGACCAGGTGGAACGCCGGGTCATCGGCCGATTCGGGCTCGGTGAGCGGGGCGATCACGTCGATGTATTCCAGGATCGAACCCGGCCAGCCGTGGGTGAGGATCACCGGCGTGGCGTCGGCACGCGAGGAACGGATGTGCAGGAAGTGGATGTCCTCGCCTTCGATCTCGGTGGTGAACTGCGGGTAGGCATTGAGCTCGGATTCCAGTGCGCGCCAGTCGAACTCCTCGAGCCAGTACTTCGCGAGGGCGCGGACCCGATCGCCGGGCACGCCGTACGCGTCGCCCACGCCGGGCAGCTCGTTCGGGTAGAGCGCGTTGCGCAGCCGGGCGGCGAGGTCGTCGAGCCGGGCCTGGGGGACATCGATGCGGAAGGGCGTGACGGTCATGTCGGATCCTCTTCTTGAAACGGAATGCTTCGTTCTGTTCCAACCGTAACAGAACGGATCATTCCGTTTCAAGTGGTAGGCTGATATTCATGCCGAAGCAGAACGAAACCCCAGCTCAGCCCCGCTTGCCCGGTCGTAAAGCTCAGGCCGCGCGCAATGACGGACTGATCCTCGAGGCCGCACGGGCGGTGTTCCTCGACGATCCGACCGCGCCGATCGCCGCGGTCGCCGAACGCGCGGGCGTCGGCATCAGCGCCCTCTATCGCCGCTATCCGAGCAAGGAGGTGCTGCTACGCACGCTGTGTCACGGGGGGTTACGGCGCTACAACGCGGAAGCCGATGCCGCACTGGAGGATTCCGACGGTTGGCGCGGATTCGTCGGTTTCCTCGAGCGGGTGGTCGACGCCGACGTGCACTCGCTCACCGTGCGGCTGGCCGGCACCTTCACCCCCGACGACGCGATGCTGCCCGACGTGCTGCATTCCGGCGAGGTCACCGAGGAACTGGTCCGCCGCGCCCACGCCACCGGTCGGCTGCGCGCCGATGTGAGCGCACTGGACATCGGCCTGATCCTCGAGGCATGTGCCGCGATCACCATGCCCGGCCAGGTGCGAACCGCCGAACTGCGCCGCCGTGTCCTCGCCCTGCTGATCGACGGCCTGCGTGCCGAGGGTGAGCTGCCCGGTCCACCACCCGCGCCGGGGGAATTCGCTTGGCGTTGGGAGCGGAAAGCCTGAGCTGGTGGCACACTGAGCGGCGTTGCGAGTCGGCAGACCAACCGTGGAAGGTGCGTCGTGAACTGGACTCTGGAAGTAGTGGTCGTTCCCGTGTCGGATATCGACCGGGCCAAGGATTTCTACGCGAACAAGCTCGGATTCAATGTCGACCACGACACGGTGATCTCCGACGAGGTGCGCATCGTCCAGCTCACCCCGCCCGGCTCCGGCTGCTCGATCGTGGTCGGCAAGGGCGCGGTTCCACAGATGCCGCCGGGTTCGTTGAAGGGCTTGCAGCTGGTGGTCCCTGACATCGAGCAGGCGCGCGCCGAACTGGTGGCCCGCGGTGTCGAGGTCACCGACGTGCAGGTGCTCGGCGTGAATCCGTCGCCCACACCGCACCCACTCGACAATGTCGGCTTCGTGTTCTTCAGCGATCCCGACGGCAACGGGTGGGGTGTGCAGCAGATTTCCAGCCGCGCGGGGTAATCCTCGAGCTGATCGCAACCCTGTCGTGGCGCGGCGGGCGCGGGGCACCATGCATCCATGTTGTCTGCATCGCGCACCGCACCCGTGGACCGGCCGCTGTATCGCCGACCCGGCCTGCTGCGCGCGGTCTCGCCGCTGGCACTGCTGTTGCTGTGGCAGATCGGCAGCACCAGCGGCTGGATTCCGGCCAGGAAACTGCCCGCCCCCTCGGCGGTTTTCGAGGCGGGCCTCGAGATCTATCGATCCGGCCAGCTCGGTGACGCGCTGCTGGTGTCGGGTCAGCGCGCGCTCTACGGTTTCGCGCTCGGCGCGGTGCTCGCGCTGGCGTTCGGTGTGCTGGCCGGGCTCAGCAAGATCGGTGAGTACGCACTCGACCCGCCGCTGCAGATGATCCGCACCATCCCGCTGTTCGGCCTGATCCCGCTGTTCATCATCTGGTTCGGTATCGGCGAGGAACCGAAGGTCTATCTGATCGCGCTCGGTGTGTTCTTCCCGCTCTACCTCAACACCTATTCCGGTATCCGCCAGCTCGACCCGAAGCTGCTCGAGCTCGGGACCGCCCTTCGTCTCGGCCTCGGTGAGCGATTGCGGCTGCTTGTGCTGCCGGGTGCGCTGCCGCAGATCCTGGTCGGTGCGCGTCAAAGTCTCGGCATCGCTTGGCTTTCGCTCATCGTCGCCGAGCAGATCAATGCGAGCGCGGGGCTCGGCTTCGTCGTCAACAATGCCCGTGAATTTCTGCGCACCGACATCGTGGTGTTCGGGTTGGTGGTCTACAGCTTGCTCGGTCTGCTTACGGATTCGCTGGTGCGGTTGGCCGAGCGGCGCGCGCTGCGATGGCGACCGGCGGTGCGTTGATGTGTGAGCCTCTCCCGCCGCGCGGTCAGCGACGCGCGTCACTGCCGGGCACAGCTGCCGCGAAGCGCCTCTCGCGCCGATTCCGCCGAGCCGAGCGGACCGCATGCCGCGGCATCGTGCGGCACAGCTGCCGCGAGACAACCGCGCCGACCGCTCCTCTTCTCCGTTCGATTGCGAGGCCCACCCGATGACCGCCACCACCATCACCCCGCGCACAACTGCGGCCGCACGAATAACCGGGCTCGGCAAGCGATTCGGTGAACGCACCGTCCTCGACGGAATCGACCTCGAGATCGGCGCAAGCGAGATCGTCGCGCTCGTCGGGCGCAGCGGTTCGGGCAAATCGACCCTGCTGCGAATTCTCGGCGGGCTCGATTCGACCAGTGCCGGTGAGGTATTCGTCGACGGAAGGCCGACGATCGTCTTCCAGGAACCCCGCCTGATCCCGTGGCAGCCGGTGGTGCGCAACGTCGCCCTCGGTCGACCCACACCGCGGAACCGCCGGGCCGACGAACTAGCGGCGCGCGACGCGCTCGCCGAGGTCGGCCTGGCCGCCCGTGCTGATGCCTGGCCGCTGACGCTGTCCGGCGGTGAAGCCCAACGTGCCGCGCTGGCACGGGCTTTGGTCGCCGAACCGACACTGCTACTGCTCGACGAACCGTTCGGCGCCCTCGACGCACTCACCCGGTTGACCATGCACAACCTGCTGCTCGGCCTGCACGCCGAGCGCGCCTTCGGCGTGCTGCTGGTGACCCACGACGTGCTGGAGGCGATCACCCTCGCCGACAGGGTGCTCGTCCTCGACGACGGCCGGATCGCCGCCGATGTCCCCATCGACCTCCCGCGCCCGCGCACCGCCGCGGCACCGGAGGTCGCCGAATACGCCGCCCGGCTGCTCGCGCTGCTAGGCGTGACGCACTGATCCGGCCGCTCCGCGCCGAGTTCGGCTCGCTGTGCCGGCCTTTTCCTGAAAGCACGAAAGGTGTTCCCGTGAAACTCATTCCGACTCGTGGCCTGATAGGTGCGGCCCTCGCTGTCGTCACCGCGCTCTCGCTGAGCGCTTGCGGCGACAACGCGGCCACCGAAGCCGCGCCGACGGGGCCGGTCGACCTGAGCACGGTGACGCTGAAAGTCGGTGACCAGAAGGCGATCTCGATCGAGGTGCTGCTGAAGGCGTCGGGTCAGCTGGAAAACCTGCCCTACAAGATCGAGTTCTCCACCTTCACCGCAGGCCTGCCACTGGTCGAGGCGGCCAGCGCGGGCGGCATCGATATCGCCCAGACCGGCAACACCCCCGTCATCTTCGGTGCGGCCGCCGATGCCGATATCAAGATCGTCGGCGCGCTCTCGGCCACCGGCAAGGGCGATGCGATCCTGGTCGGCAAGGATTCGCCGATCGCTTCGGTCGCAGCGCTGAAGGGCAAGAAGGTCGCCGTCTACAAAGGCAGTTCGGCCAACGCCAACCTGCTGCTGCAACTGAAGAAGGCGGGCTTGTCGCTGAGCGATGTCGAACCGGTCTACCTTTCGCCCGGTGACGGCTACACGGCCCTCACCAGGGGCGATGTCGACGCCTGGGCCACCTGGGACCCCTACACCGCCATCGCCGAGAAGGAGATCGGCGCCAAGTCCATCGCCACCGCCGACCAGGCCGCCAACGGCTACAACTTCTGGGCCGCGGGCAACAAGACCCTCGCCGACCCGGGCAAGTCGGCCGCGCTCGCCGACTTCTTCCAGCGCTACGCGGCCGCGACCAAGTGGTCCTCGGACAACCTCGACACCTGGTCGGCGAAGTACGCCGAACTCACCCAGATCAGCGTCGACGCTTCCCGCACCACCTGGACCCGCTCGATCAAGCAACCGATCCAGCTCACCGACCAGGTGATCGCTTCCGAACAGGAGATCGCCGACGCCTTCACCGACGCCAAGGCCATTCCAGGAAAGGTCGACTTCGGCTCCTACGTCGACACCAGGTTCGACAAGTCCTGAGACGGCCCCCTGACGGCGCCTGCGATCCTCCGGGTCGCAGGCGCCGTTTTCACATTCACCTGGTGTGGCGCTTCCCCGGGGAACCGGTACCGAGCGGTTACGTTGACCTGGGCGGTCGAGCGCCACGGAAACCGATCACGACCAGGATGGTGACAGGTGGACGAGCAGACGAAGACCTATGGGTCGGTGCGCTGGGTGATGCTCGGGGTGCTGTGCGCCAGCCTGTTGCTGGTGGCGATGGATGCCACGATTCTGAATGTGGCGTTGCCGTCGTTGATCGACGATCTGCACGTCGGGCCGCTCGAGCAGTTGTGGATCATCGATATCTACGGTCTCGTGCTCGGCGGGTTGCTCATCACCACCGGGGCACTGGGGGACCGGTGGGGGCGGAAGCTGTTGTTTCTCAGCGGGTTTCTGCTGTTCGGTGTCGCTTCGGTGATCGCGGCCACCGCGGGCAGTGCGGCGCAACTGATCGTCGGGCGGGTGCTGCTCGGTATCGGTGGCGCGATGGTGATGCCGTCGACGTTGTCGCTGATCCGCAACATCTTCACCGACGTGCGAGAGCGCAATACGGCCATCGGGATCTGGGCGGCCGTCGCCGGGGTGGGTGCGACGGTCGGTCCGATCGTCGGCGGTTTCCTGGTCGAGCATTTCGGCTGGTCGTCGGCGTTCTGGCTGAACGTGCCGGTGGTGCTGGTGACGGTGGTCGTCGGGTTGTGGGTGCTGCCGGAGTACCGGACCCCGCAGGCGGGTCGGCTCGATTGGTTCTCGGCGGTGCTGTCCGTCGCGGGCATCGTCTGCCTGGCGTGGGGCATCAAGCATCTGGCCAAAGGCGAGGCGACACTGGCGGATTGGGCGATGCTGCTGATCGGCGTCGGCGCGCTGGCCTGGTTCGCCCGTCGCCAGCTGCTGTCGGCCGATCCGCTGCTTGACGTGCGCCTGTTCCACAACGGCGCGTTCACCGCGGCGGCCGTCGCGACCCTGCTCGCCATGATGGCCATCGGCGCCGCCATGTTCCTGATCTCGCTGTGGTTGCAGTACGTGCACGGCTACAGCCCCTCGCAGGCGGGTATCCGGATGTTGCCCGCCGCCCTCACCCTGCTCACGGCGTCGCTGCTCACGCCGATGCTGATGGAGAAATTCGGGGTGCGCGTGGTGCTCGGTGTCGGCCTGGGTGCGGTCGCGCTCGGCTTCCTGCTGCTCGCGGTGAGCCCGGAACCGACGTCGTATCCGGTGGTGGCGCTGGTGCTCGTCTCCTTCGGGCTCGGTGACGGGATGGCCGTCACCGCGGCCGCCGCCGTGCTCGTCGGTGCCGTTCCCGCCGACCGGGCGGGTCAGGCGGGTGCGGTCGAGGAGACCAACTACGAGGTCGGTGTCGGTTTCGGGGTGGCGCTGCTCGGCAGCTTGCACGCCAGGCTCTTCACCGAGCACATGACCCATCTGCCCGTGCCGCCCGACCGCGTGGAGCAGGCGAGCGGTTCGGTGGGCGGTGCCGCCGAAGTCGCCTCGGACCTGCCGGAACCCGCGCGCACCGAGCTGCTCGGCGCCGCCACCCACGCCTTCGATTCCGCCCTCACCACCACGTCGTATCTGTCGGCCGCCGTCGTCGCCGTGGTGACGGTCGGTGCCGTCTGGCTGGTGCCGAAGGGCTTTCGCGTGAGCGGTGGACACTGACCCTTGACGCAACCAATTGGTTGCCATACTGTGAGTAGCAACCAATCGGTTGCGACACAGGAGGAAGCGCCATGGGATTTCCCGATCAGATCGTGCGAACCGTAGAACTCGCCCATCCGCCCGCCAAGGTCTGGGCGGCGATCACCACCGCCGAGGGGCTCGCGAGCTGGTTCGGCAATACCGCCGAGATCGACCTGCGCCCGGGCGGCGACATGCGGATGACCTGGAACGAAGGCTTCGCCGCCGACATGCGCGTGGAGCGGGTCGAGGAGCCGACCGTCTTCGGCTACACCTGGCCCATCAACGGGCTGCCCGACGACGACCCGCGCCGCACCTACGTCGAATTCCGGCTCGAACCGGCCGGTGCGGGCACCCGGCTCACCGTGGTCGAATCCGGCTTCGCGCAGCTGCCGGAGGCCGCGCACAAGGAGGCCTTCGAGGGCAATGTCGGTGGCTGGAAGAGCGAGCTGGGTGAGCTCGTCGAGTACCTCGATGCGGCCTGAGACCGAGGCAACCGCCGAACGGGTCTTCGTCGCGCTGGCCGATCCGAGCCGCCGCGCGGTCCTCGCCGCGCTGGCCGCCGACGGTCCGGCCACCGCGACCGACCTCGCCGATCGCCTGCCCATCACCCGGCAGGCGATCGCCAAACACCTTGCCCTGCTCGCGGACGCGGGCTTGGTGATCGCGGAACCCGGTGAACGGCGTCGCGTGCGCTACCGCCTCGATTCCGCCCCCATGCGGGTGGCCCAGCAGTTCCTGGCCGCCCTGTCCCGTGACTGGGACGGTCCACTCGACGCGCTCCGCCGCCACCTCGACGGCTGAGCCGAGCATAGGAAAAGCCATGAGCGACTTCACCGCGACGATCACCGTGCACAAGACCCCGGCGGAAGCCTTCGCCGCCATCAACGACGTGTGGTCGTGGTGGTCGGAGACCGTCGAGGGCACCTCGGGAACGGTCGGCGACAGCTACCGTTTCGAGGTCCCCGGCATCCACCGCTGCACCATGACCACCACCGAGTCGATCCCCGGCAAGCGCCTGGTCTGGCACGTCACCGACTCCCACCTCGCCTTCATCTCCGACACCGCCGAATGGGAGAACACCGACGTCGTCTTCGACATCACCGAAACCCCCACCGGCACCGAAATCCGTTTCACCCACGTGGGTTTGGCGCCGGAGGTCGAATGCTACGAGGTGTGCGCGAATGCCTGGGGCGCGTACATCACCACCAGCCTCCACGGCCTGCTCACGACCGGAAAGGGTGACCCGTTCCGTCGCACGAGCACCGGCGAATCGGAACTGATCAAGCACGGGAACGCCGAACTGGTGAACCTCGACGCCCTGCGCTGATCACCGTGTGGCCGGTACGTTCGATGCTGTGCACGAGCATCCGGCCGAAACCTTTGTGAGCGCGGCGGCGAGCTTCGCCGCCCTTGTCAGGAAGATCCCCGCCGACAGCTGGGCGGGGCCGGGATTGGGTGAGTGGGATCTGCGATCGCTGGTCGGTCACACCTCCCGCTCGCTCACCACCGTCACCGCCTATCTCGAGCAGCCCGCCGAGGTCGAGGACGTGGCGAGCCCGCAGGAGTACTACGCCATGGCGAAAGCTTATGCGGCGCGGGCGGGTAGCGAGGCGATCGTGCGGCGCGGACGCGACGCGGCCACCGAACTCGGTGACGACCCCGCCGCGGCGATCGACGCCCTGGCCGCCGCCGCGACCGCCGCTGTCACCGACGCCGAAGATCGGTTGATCACCGTCATCGGTGGGCTCGGCATGCGGCTCTACACCTACCTGCCCACCCGGACCTTCGAGCTGGCCGTGCACAGTCTCGACATCGCCGCCGCGACCGGCCTGCCCTGCGAACTACCCGAGGATGTGCTCACCGAGGCCATCGTGCTGGCGGCGCGCACCGCGGTCCACCTCGGCGACGGGGTACCGGTGCTGTCGGCATTGACCGGCAGAACGACCCTGCCCCAGGGCTTTTCCGTGGTCTGACGAAGCCCTTGCGGCACGTTCGCAGCGAGCGGCGTGATGTGGGCGCGCCGCGGCGTGCGGGGTGGGTCGGGACCGGATGTCAACGCGTGGGCCAAGCGGTTGCGCGCTGCCGAAAGTTTCCTATCCGCGTGGTGCGATCAACAGGGTCTGGGTGCTGCGGCCGATCGGGCCCGTCTCGTCGAACAGCGCCGATTCCGCGAGGCCGATGCCGTGCGGTTGCGGGTGGGTCACCGCATCCAGGCACACCCACTCGCCGACCGGCTGACGATGCAGGGTGACGGTGAGATCGGTGTTGATGAACAGGTACTTGGACCAGTCGAGCACCGCGCTCACCCCATTGCCGGAATCGGCGGCGGCCAGTGCCCGCTCCAAGGGGCTCGGCGTGGTGCCCGCGACGATCGGATACTTCAACTTGATCCAGCACACTGCGGGCCCGGGCGCAGTGAAAGACCCTGTGCTGAATCGATATTCGATCCCCGTGTGGAACCCGACCTTTTGATTCGACGGAAAGGTCCCTGGCTCGGCTTCGGTCGGCAACGGCCTGCGCCCACTCGGCAGAAACTCCGGCGGCAGGTCCAACGGCGGCTCCGACACCTTCAACCGCCAGGCCACCGCCCGCATCACCGGCCCCCGCTCCGCCGACAACGTCGCCTCGATCAACTCCACACTGCGCCCCGACCGCACCACCTCGGCCCGCACCGTCAACGGCGCCAACGGCACCGGTCCGAGAATCTCCACCGCCACCCGCCCCACCTGAAACCCGTCACGCGGCTCGCACCGCTCGATGACATGGCCCAACAGCGCCGACGGCGGCCCCGCATGCTGCGCATCCGGCGACCAAGGACCCCTGGTCAGCTCGGTCGAGTCGAAGCGATTCGGGTCCGCCGCATCGGGAACATAGAAGGCATCGGTCACCTGTCCGACCGTACCCGCCCGGCCCCCGACGGCCGACCCCACGATTCGTCTTCGGATTCGAGGGACGACGCGGAGCGGGCTTCGGGTAGGGCCTACCTATGCGGAGCCGCTGGTCACCAGGGTGAGCAGGTCGAGGAGAGGGCGGATGGGGCAGGGGTTGATGTCGGTGGAGGTGCAGCCGATATCGGTCGATCCGGCGACCGGTGTGGCGGCATGGGCTGAGCCGAGCGGTGCGGCGAGGGAAAGGGTGGCGGCTGCGGCGGCACCGGCGATGACGCGTTTGGTTCGGGTGGACATGACAGCACCCTACGGATCGCGGGGAATAGCAACAGCCCCCGAAATCCTGGGGTGGATTCCGGGGGCTGATCGCTGCGGTCAGGAGACGACCGGCAGGTACACCTGGTTGCCGTGGTCGGCGAACTCGGCCGACTTCTCGGCCATGCCCGCTTCGATGGCGGCGACGTCGGTGAGGCCTTGTTTTTCGGCGTATTCGCGGACGTCGGCGGAGATGCGCATGGAGCAGAACTTCGGGCCGCACATGGAGCAGAAGTGGGCGGTCTTGGCGGGTTCGGCGGGCAGGGTTTCGTCGTGGTATTCGCGGGCGGTGTCCGGGTCGAGCGAGAGCGCGAACTGGTCGTGCCAGCGGAATTCGAAACGGGCCTTGGACAATTCGTTGTCGCGGTCCTGGGCGTGGGGGTGGCCCTTGGCGAGGTCGGCGGCGTGGGCGGCGATCTTGTAGGTGATCACGCCGACCTTCACGTCGTCGCGGTTGGGCAGACCCAGGTGCTCCTTGGGGGTGACGTAGCAGAGCATGGCGGTGCCCGCCTGGGCGATGATCGCGGCGCCGATGGCCGAGGTGATGTGGTCGTAGGCGGGCGCGATATCGGTGGCGAGCGGGCCGAGGGTGTAGAACGGAGCCTCTTCGCAGAGTTCTTCTTCGAGGCGGACGTTCTCCACGATCTTGTGCATAGGCACGTGGCCGGGGCCCTCGATCATCACCTGCACGCCATAGGATTTCGCGATCTTGGTGAGTTCGCCGAGGGTGCGCAGTTCGGCGAACTGGGCCTCGTCGTTGGCGTCGGCGATGGAGCCGGGGCGCAGGCCGTCACCGAGGGAGAAGGTGACGTCGTACTTCGCGAGGATCTCGCACAGCTCCCGGAAGTGCGTGTACAGGAACGATTCCTGGTGATGGGCCAGACACCACGCGGCCATGATGGATCCGCCGCGCGAGACGATGCCGGTGACGCGCTTGGCCGTGAGCGGGATGTAGCGCAGCAGCACGCCCGCGTGCACGGTCATGTAGTCCACACCCTGCTCGCACTGCTCGATCACGGTGTCGCGGTACAGCTCCCAGGTGAGCTTGGTCGGGTCGCCGTTCACCTTCTCCAGCGCCTGGTAGATCGGCACCGTGCCGATCGGGACCGGCGAATTGCGCAGGATCCACTCGCGGGTCTCGTGGATGTTCTTGCCGGTCGACAGGTCCATGATGGTGTCGGCGCCCCACCGCGAGGCCCACACCATCTTCTCCACCTCCTCGGCGATCGACGACGACACCGCCGAGTTGCCGATATTGGCGTTGATCTTCACCAGGAACTTCTTGCCGATGATGGTCGGCTCGAGTTCGGGGTGGTTGTGGTTGGCCGGGATCACCGCGCGCCCGGCGGCGACCTCCTCACGCACGAGTTCGGCCGAGACACCCTCGCGGGCGGCGATGAAGCGCATCTCGTCGGTGACGATGCCCTGGCGAGCCCAGTGCAGCTGGGTGCGCGGGCCCTCGACCGCCGGCTTGGTCCATTCGTCGCGCAGCTTCGGCAGACCGGCCTCGAGGTCGATCACCGCGTTGTCGTCGGTGTAGGGGCCCGAGGTGTCGTAGACGTCGAAGTGATCGCCGTTGGTGAGGTTGATCCGGCGCACGGGAATGCGCAGGCCGTCGACCTCTTTGTAGTGCTTGACGCTGCCCTGGATGGGTCCGGTGGTGACGGTGTCGACTCCGGCGGTGTTGCCGTTCGACGACGTGGCTGTGCCCATGAACAGTCCTCCCTACGCCGGCATTACCCGGTCAGGTTCATACGGTCGACGGCCCTGATCGCCCGGAAAAAGGGCTAGCCGTCCTCTCAGCCCGCTGGTGCGAGCCCCCGTGTTGATGTGGAATTCTCCGCCGCCGACGATACCCGCCGGGCGGGGCGACCCGCCCGGCGATCGGGGTTATGCGGAGGTCTTCTCGAGTGTCGGATGTGCGGCCGGGAGGTCGTCGTCGGCCTCGTGTAGACCGAACCTGTTGTGCAGCTTGGCCAGTGGCTTGGGCGCCCACCAGTTCCAGGTGCCCATCATCCGCATCAGGGCCGGGGCGAGCAGGCCGCGGATGACCGTCGCGTCGCTGATGACGGCGAGCGCGCAGCCGAGCCCGAACAGCTTCATCATCGACACACCGGAGGTGGCGACGCCGAGGAACACGATGCTCATCAGCAGCGCGGCGGCGGTGAAGATGCGCCCGGTGCGGGCCACACCCATCGCGACCGCCTCGGTATTGCCCTCGGTGGTCTTGGGCCCGGCCAGCCACTCCTCGCGGATGCGGGAGAGCAGGAACACCTCGTAGTCCATGGACGCGCCGAAGGCCAGGCTGAACATGAGGATCGGCATGGCCAGGTTCAGGGTGCCGGTGGCCTGGAAACCGAGCAGCCCGGACAGGTGCCCGTCCTGGAAGATCCACACCATCGCGCCGAAGGTGGCCGCCAGCGACAGGATATTGAGCGCGAGCGCCTTCACCGGGAGCACGACGCTGCCGGTGAACAGGAACAACAGCACCAGCGTCGTGATCGCGATCAGCGCACCGGCCAGCGGCAGTTTGCCGGTGATGGCCTCGACGGAATCCTGGTTCAGCGCGGCGGGACCGGTGACGAGCGCGTCGGTGGGCGCGGGCACCGCACGCAGCGTGTCGAGCTGGTCGCGGCCCGCGTCGGAGTAGGGGTCGAGCCGGGTGGCGACCGACAGGTACGCACCCGCCGACGGATCCGACATCTCCGGCACACCCGCCGCCACCCGCAGGCCGTTGCGGTACACGGCCGCGCTGCTCAGCACCGCCGGTACGTCGGGCACCTTGGACAGCTCGCGTGCGTACGCGTCCAGCTCGGCCGGGCCGCCCCGGAATTCGCGCAGCACGACGGTCGCGCTCGACGCCATGTCGGCATCGAATTCGGTGCGCAGTACGTCGCCGACTTCACGGCTGGCGACTTCGGTGGGCAGCGAGCGGTCGTCGGGGTAGCCGAACTGCACGCCCAGGAACGGCGATCCGAGCAGCAACAGGAACGCGGTGGTGGCCAGCGCGATCGGCAGCGGCCGTTTCATCACCGCGGTGACCAGGCGGTACCAGAAGGTCTGGCGCGGCTGCTTCTCCTGGCGCGGCGCCAGCCGGAACAGTTTGCGCAGCGGGGTGCGCAGATCGCCGGCGTCGATGCGGTGCCCGACAAGCATGAGCAGCGCGGGCAGCACGATGACGGCGGCGGCCGTGGCCGCGGCGACCACCGCGATACCGGCATAGGCGAAGGATTTGAAGAAGTACTGCGGGAACACCAGCAGCGCCGACAGCGACAGCGCGACAACCAGTGCCGAGTACACCACGGTCCGCCCGGCTGTCCGGATCGACCGGATCACCGCCTCGGTGGGGGTGGATCCGCCGGTGAGTTCCTCGCGGTAGCGGCTCACGATGAACAGGCTGTAGTCGATGGCCAGCGCCAGACCGAGGGCGGTGGTCATGTTCAGCGCGAAGATCGACACATCGGTGACGGCGGTGAGCACCCGCAGAATGCCGAGCGCGGCCGCGATCGCGAACAGGCCGATGACCACCGGCAACGCGGCCGCGACGAGACTGCCGAACACCAGCGCCAGCAACAGGCCCGTGATGGGGATGGCGATGGCCTCGGCCAGGATCAGGTCCTTGCTGATCTGGGTGTTGATATCGGAGAACGTGGCGGCCAGACCGCCCGCCTCGATGGTCACCGGCCCCTCGTTGTCAGCCAGTGCCTCGGTGATCTTGCCCGCCCGGTCCGGCAGTTCGGCGTCGTCGCCCTCGATACTGGCGAGGATGAGCGCGCGGTTGCCGTCCTTGCTGCGCAGCGCCTGCTTCAGGTCGGGACGCGAGGTCCAGTACGACTGCACCCCGCTGACCTCGGGATAGGTGCGCAGCGCGGCCACGGCGGCATCTGCGGCGGCGCGGGCGTCGGGGGAGTCGACCGACACCGGGTCGGTGACGAGCAGGACATAATTCGGTTCGCTACCGGGGAAGTGCTCGCTCAGATACTGACTGGCCCGCACCGAATCGAGATCCTCGGTGACGAATCCGCCCGATTTCATGTTCGAGTGCACGGTGGCGCCGATCGCGCCGCACAGGATCATCAGCAGCAGCGCGACCGCGACAATCAGTCGCGGTCTGCCGACAGCGATACGGGCGATTCTCGTCAACATCCTCGGCACCCTTTAGTTCGAAGTATCGAGTCGTCACCGTATCGTGGCAAGAATTCCGACCGATACCACCTCAGGGTGGAAGGATGACCGTTATGATCTCCGCCCCTGGGTGGAGGCTACGGGTTCGTACCCGCGCTGTCGGAAAACTAGCGGCCGAGCGTCCGGTGGCGGCAGACCTCACTTCAGGGGGCGCTGAGCGCCGACAGAATCCGTCCGCTGACCTCGCCGAGACCGATACGCCTGCCCACGGTGCCCGGTGCCGTCGCGGTGATCGTCACGTCGTCGCCGTCGGTGAGGAACGTGCGGGTTTCCTCGCCCACCGCGATGGGTTCTGTTCCACCCCAGGACAACTCGATGAACGAGCCGCGCTGGGTCGGTTCCGGGCCGGAGATGGTGCCCGAGGCGTAGAGGTCGCCGGGGCGGACGGAGGCGCCGTTGGCGGTGAGGTGGGCCAGCATCTGCGCCGGTGACCAGTACATCCGCGCGTAAGGCGGTCGGCTGACGACCTGCCCGTTCCACGACACCGCCAGGTCGATATCGAGGCCGTGGTCGGCGGTGCCACGCAGGTACGGCAGCGGTTCCGGTTCCTGAGTCGGTAGCGGCACCCGCGCCTGTTCCAACGCGGCCAACGGGGTGACCCATGCCGACAGCGAAGTCGCGAAGGACTTTCCGAGGAACGGTCCGAGCGGCTGATACTCCCAGGCTTGGATATCGCGCGCGGACCAGTCGTTCACCAGGGCGACCCCGAAGACGTGCTCGGCGAAATCGTCGACACCCACCGGAACGCCGAGCGTCGACCCGGTGCCGACCACGAACCCCAATTCCGCTTCGATATCGAGCCGCTGTGACGGCCCGAATTCCGGTGCATTCGAATCGGTCCGGCGCTGCCCCTGTGGACGGATCACCGGGGTTCCGGAAACTACGACGGTGCCCGCCCGCCCGTGATATCCCACCGGCAGATGACGCCAATTCGGCAGCAATGGTGCACTGTCGGGCCGGAACAGCCTGCCCAGATTCGTCGCGTGGTCGATGCTCGCGTAGAAGTCGACGTAATCGCCGATCGTCACCGGCAATGCCATCCGCACCGAACGCACAGGATGCACCACCTCGACCGGCAAAGCGGTGTCGGCCAATTCGCGCAACCGCGCACGAACAGCATTCCACCGAGCGGGCCCGGCGGCGAGAAAGGCATTGAGATCGGGGCGGGCGAAGACCGGATCACCGAGCAGTGCGGCGAGATCCAGGACCATATCGCCGAGACGCACACCGACCCGGAAGGATTCACCCGGCGGGGCGAATACCCCGTAGGGCATGTTCTCCGGCCCGAACAGCGAGTCCGGCGCCACCTCGACGCGAAGCGACCGTCCGCTCACCGCGGCCCACGCCCCGACCAGGTCCACGCGTATCCGGGATCCTCACAGGCCAGCGCACCTTCACCGAGCTGCAACGGCCGGAAGGTATCCACCATCACCGCAAGCTCGTCGAAGAATTCCGCACCGATACTGCGCTCGTAGGCGCCGGGTTGCGGACCGTGCGCGTAACCGCCGGGATGCACCGACACCGAACCCTGTGCGATCCCGGAACCCTTGCGCGCCTCGTAGTTTCCGCCGCAATAGAACATGATTTCGTCGGAGTCCACATTCGAGTGGTAATAGGGCACCGGAATCGAGAGCGGGTGGTAATCCACCTTGCGTGGCACGAAATTGCAGATCACGAAATTGGCGCCCTCGAAGGCCTGATGCACCGGCGGTGGCTGATGCACCCGGCCGGTGATCGGCTCGAAATCGGCGATGTCGAAGGTGAACGGATACAGGCACCCGTCCCAGCCGACCACATCGAAAGGGTGAGTGGCATAGGTCAATCTGGTGCCGATCACCTCCGCTCCGGCGCGATGTTTGACCAGCACCTCCACATCGGTGCCCTCGGCGAGCAACGGTGTTGTCGGCCCGTGCAGATCCCGCTCGCAATACGGTGAGTTCTCCAGCAACTGACCGAATTTCGACAGGTACCGCTTGGGCGGGGTGATGTGGCTCGACGCCTCGATCACATACGCGCGCAAGGGTGCTCCACCCGTCGGCAGCCAGCGGTGTGTCGTCGCTCGCGGCATGAGCAGCTGGTCGCCCTGGTGCACCGGCACCGCGCCGAACACGCTCTCCACCACCGCCGCACCGGATTCCACGTACACCAACTCGTCGCCGATGGCATTGCGGTACAGCGGCGATGCCGCCTCGGCGACCACATACGAGATCCGCACATCGGCGTTCGCCAGCAGCAGCCGCCTGCCCGTCACCGGATCGGTCGCGGCGGGTGTGTCGCCGGGGAACAGGTCGGGCAACCGCAGATGACGGTGGCGCAGTGGATGATTCGGTGTGAGCGACTGATCGCCCAGCTCCCACACCGTCGAGTCGACGATGGCGGGTGGCAGGCCCCGGTGATAGAGCAGCGAGGAGTCGCCGGAGAACCCCTCCTCGCCCATGAGCTCCTCGTAGTAGAGGTTGCCCCGCTCATCGCGATGCTGCGTGTGCCGCTTGGGCGGCACCGCCCCAACACACCGGTAGAACATGCACAACCTCCCGCGGGTCGGATATTCCTGACCCCACGGTACCGCTGTGGACAAGTCTCAGTCGGTGAACTCGGCGATCACTGGAGCATGGTCGCTGGCGCCCTTGCCCTTGCGTTCCTCGCGGTCGACGAAGGCGTCCTTGGTGCGGTCGGCGAGGGCGGGGGAGGCCAGCACGAAGTCGATGCGCATGCCCTCCTTGCGGGGGAAACGCAGCTGGGTGTAGTCCCAGTAGGTGTAGACGCCGGGGCCGGGCGCGAAGGGGCGCATCACATCACGGAAGCCGGTGTCGAGCATGGCCTGGAAGGCGGCGCGCTCGGGGGCGGAGGTGTGGGTCTTGCCCTCGAAGAGCTTCGGATTCCACACGTCGTCGTCGGTGGGCGCGATATTCCAGTCACCGACCAGGGCGATCTGGGCCGAGGGGTCCTCGGTGAGCCAGCGGGCGGCATCGGCGCGCAGCGTCGAGAGCCATTCGAGTTTGTAGGCGTAGTGCGGGTCGCCGAGCGAGCGGCCATTGGGGACGTAGAGGCTCCACACCCGCACCCCACCACAGGTCGCGCCGATCGCCCGCGACTCGACCACCGGCGAGTCGAGCAGCGAGTCACCCGCGTTCTTGTCGAAACCGGGCTGATCGGGGAACGCCACCTCCACGTCGTCGAGCCCGACCCGCGACACGATGGCCACACCGTTCCACTGATTGAGCCCGATATGGGCCACCTCGTACCCGGCAGCCTCGAACTGCTCGAACGGGAACTGATCGTCGCGGCACTTGGTTTCCTGCAGCGCGAGCACGTCGATGTCGTGGCGCTCGAGCAAGGCCGTCGCCCGGTCGACGCGGGAGCGGATCGAGTTCACATTCCAGGTGGCCAGACGCACGTGCGAGGTCCTTTCCGGGGGTATCTACCGAGGTTACCGGGGGTCATCCCTGCGGCGCGGCGTAGCGGTAGGAGTGGTGTTCGATGAAGCCGAGTTCGCGGTAGAGGGCCAATGCGGTGGCGTTGCCGACTTCGACTTGGACGTAGGCGTGGGTGGCGCCCTGGTCGGCGCCCCAGCGGATCAACTCGGCGCAGACCAGGGTGGCCAGGCCGTTGCGGCGGTGCGCGGCGGCCACGGCGACGCAGGTGAGGCCGACCCAGCGCCGGCCGTCCGGCGCCGTGGTCACCGCGCCGCGCCCGATGGCGAGGGCTTCGGGCACACCGAGGGTGGCGAAGCCGACGGTGCCGTCGAGGACGGAGGTGAGTACGTCACGGTCGGGTTCGCGAACGGCCGGGTCGAGCGGGATCTCGCCGCGGTAGCGGTGGGTGCGCAACCAGCCCTCGTCCGGTTGCGCGGCGATGCGAACCATCGAAGGGCCCTGGGGCAGCACGAAGTTCGAGATGTCCAGGCCGAGCACCACGGTCTCGCTCCAGCTGTTCCAGCCGGGCGGAACCGGGGCGAGCCGGTCGGGTAGTTGCAGCAGCAGCGGCAGACCGCGCGCGGTGTACCAGTCGGCGATCCGGTGCATCGTCTCGATCGACAAGGTGGCGGGCACGCCCGACTCACCGAGCGGCACAGCCGAATTCGCTCGGCCGGTGTATCCGTTGCCCGCGCGGACCAGCCAGCCGTCGATCCACGTGTGCTCGACACCGGGCCAGCCGCCTGCCGCCGCCGTCTCCAGCGACCGGATCTCCTTGGTCCGAATCGGCCTCGGCCCCAACGCCTTCAGCGCGACGACCCGATCCGGGGCGACCGAAACCACCTCGCCCTCGGCGGTGCGCACCGAGGGCGGCGTCATCGACACCAGCTCGCCGATCACATCGGTGAGCGGTTGTGGATAACCCGCGGGCAGCTGATACCGCATCACCACCCGCTTGCCTATGGGGATGTCCGTCATGGTTGTCGGCCGCCTCGATCTGGACTGACCGGAGGGTGCGACGAAGGAGTGCCCGGAGGGAGGGAAGATCGAGGGAACAGGCCGACAACCCGCGGCGCCAGCCGCCATGTATCAGTCATTGCCGAAGGGGTCGGGCACAGTGCCCGGGACCCAGCTCAAACCCGGCTTGCCCCAACCGTTTCGCTTGATCGCCTTCTTGGCGGCGCGGGCGTTGCGGCCGATCAGCACGTCGACGTAGAGGAAGCCGTCGAGGTGGCCCACCTCGTGCTGCAGCATGCGCGCGAAGAATCCGGTGCCCTCGATGTCGACCGGTTCGCCGTGCTCGTCGGTGCCCGTGACGCGCGCCCAGTCGGCGCGGCCGGTGGGGAACTGCTCACCGGGCACCGACAGGCAGCCCTCTTCGTCGTCGTCGGGATCGGGCATGGTCTCCGGGATCTCGGAGGTCTCGAGCACCGGGTTGACGACGGCGCCCTTGCGGCGGATCTGCTTGCCCTCGGCGTCGAAATCGGGGCAGTCGTAGACGAACAGCCGCTTGCCGACCCCGACCTGGTTGGCCGCGAGGCCGACACCCTTGGAGGCCTCGAGCGTTTCGTACATGTCCGCGATCAGCCCGGCCAGCTCCGCCGGGGTCTCCGTCACCGGGGCGGTAGCGGTGTGGAGAACGGGGTCACCGACGATCACGATCGGGAGAATTGCCATGGTGGCCATTATCGCCGCAGGATCGCCCGCGCGAGCGGCGGCCCCTGTGCGCCGCGACACTCCTACTGGCCCGCAGTCAACACGCCGGGGCAGCGGTCGAAGGATCGGGCGGGCTCATGGTTGAATGATCCGCGACGTGCAAGCGTCATTTTCATCTCGTGATACTCGGCGAGGGAGCAAGATGGACGGCGCAGCGGCTCGGCACATCCCCCAGGATTCGGCCGACGATGGCTCCGGTCTCAGTCGGCGTGAACTCGACATCCTCGACTTCGAACGCAAATGGTGGAAGTACGCGGGCGCCAAGGAAGACGCGATCCGCGAACTGTTCTCGATGTCGGCCACCAGGTACTACCAGGTGCTCAATGCCGTCGTCGACAAGGAAGAAGCACTCGCGGCCGACCCGATGCTGGTCAAGCGACTGCGCCGGTTGCGCGCGAGCAGGCAGAAGGCGCGCGCCGCCCGCAAACTCGGGTTCCAGGTCTGAGATGCGAGCGACATGGCGGCCGATGCGACTAGGGTTGCGCGGGTGAGCAACCCGAATCCCACCCCCGGCGGCCCACCGCTGCGCGCGCTGGCGATGGTGTTGATCGCGCTGGCCATCGTCTTCGCCGGTCTGGGTGCGATGTCGTTGTCGAATTCCGGTGCCGAGGCGGCCGATCCGGTCGAGCAGACCGAGACCACCACCTCGAGCGCGGTGGCGCAGGCCCCGGCGACCACGGCCGCCCCGACCACCACCAGCGCGGCCGCCGCCCCGACGACGACAACCACCGTCGCGCCGACGACCACGACAACGACCACCACGCAGGCCGCGGCGACGAGCGACAAGGACATTCCCGTCCGCGTCCTGAACAACAGCCTCGTCGCGGGTCTGGCGGCGCGCACCGCGAGCGAACTCGGCGCGGCGGGCTGGACCAATGTGAGCACCGGCAACTACAGCGGTTCGAACCTCACGACGACCACGGTGTACTACGGCACCGCACCGGGCGAAGAGGCCGCGGCCGCCGAGATCGCCGCGCAGGTCGGCGGAACCGTTGCCCCGAAGACCGCCGACGCCACGCCCGGTGTCGTCGTCGTCCTGACAGGACGCTGAGCCGGCACGGCACGCGGTGCCGCAGGGCGTGTTCGCGCTGTGGCATCATCTTCAGCGGTACTGCCCCAGTCCGATAAGGAGTCCCCTGATGGCCACGTCGTCCACTCGTCGCCCGTCCTGGCGCATTGTGACCCCGGTTGTCGCGGTCGCCGCGTTCGGGCTCGCCGCCTGCACCAACAGCCAGGAGTCGAGTGACGTCAAGGGCACCACGCCGCCGGTGTGGACCGGCTCGTCCGCCCCCGCGGGCGGTGGCGAGGACCACGGCACCGGCCATCCGGCTCCCTCCGCCTCCGGCGAACCCGGCGCGCACGGTGGCGACCACGGCGCCTCGACCGGCGGTCTGAAGGCCGAGCTGAAGAACAGCGCGGGCGCCGGTGTCGGCACCGCGACCATCGTCGCCGAGGGCAACCACCTGGTCGTCACCGTCGAGGCGCAGGGACTGACCCCCGGCTTCCACGGCCTGCACTTCCACCAGAACGGCACCTGCGAGGGCGACTTCACCTCGGCCGGTGGGCATCTGCAGGTCGGCGGGGCCACCGCGCACCCGGCCAGCGGCGACCTCACCTCCCTGCAGGTCGGTGCCGACGGCTCGGCCAAGCTGGTCACCCGCACCGACAGCATCACCCTCGACAACATCAAGGGCAAGGCCCTGATCGTGCACGCGGGTGCCGACAACTTCGGCAACATCCCGCCGCGCTACACCCGGGAAGGCGGCACGGGCCCGGACGAGACCACCCTGTCCACCGGTGACGCGGGTGCCCGAGTGGCCTGCGGCGTCGTCGGTTAGCGAGACCTGCTGATGGCCGGGGCAATTCAGCCGGTGCCGTTTCGCGGTTCGCCCCGGCCGACAATCGGCATCGAATGGGAGATCGCGCTCGTCGACAAGGTCACGCGCGATCTGTCCAATACCGCCTCGGCGGTCTTCGACGCCGTCGGCGACCTGCGCGCCCACGACGGGACGCAGCAGGTCACCAAGGAATTGCTGCGCAATACGGTGGAATTGGTCACCGGTGTGCACGAGACCGTCGGCGGCGCGGTCGAGGACCTGCGCACCACGATGGATGCCGTGCGCCGCGCGGCCGACCCGCTCGGAGTCGACCTGTTCTGCGCGGGCACCCATCCGTTCGCCCAGTGGTCGGCCCAGCAGCTCACGCGCTCACCGCATTACGACGAGCTGATCGAGCGCACCCAGTGGTGGGGCCGTCAGATGCTCATCTGGGGTGTGCACGTGCACGTGGGAATCTCGCACCGCGACAAGGTCTTTCCCATCCTGAACTCGCTGCTGCTGTCGTACCCGCATCTGCTCGCGCTCTCGGCGTCCTCGCCGATGTGGTCCGGCGACGACACCGGTTACGCCAGCAACCGCGCGCTGATGTTCCAGCAGTTGCCCACCGCCGGACTGCCGTTCCAGTTCGAGAACTGGCGCCAGTTCGAGGGTTTCGTGCACGACCAGATGAAAACCGGTGTGTTCGAACAACTCGGCGGCATGCACTGGGACATCCGGCCCGCGCCCAAGTGGGGCACCATCGAGATCCGGGTGTGCGACGGGCTGTCCAGCCGCGCCGAACTCGCCTCGGTGGCCGCGCTGATCCACTGCCTGGTCGTCGATCTGGAACAACGCCTCGACAACGGTGAAGAGCTGCCGACCCTGCCGCCGTGGCACGTGCAAGAGAACAAGTGGCGGGCCGCGCGCTACGGACTCGACGCCATCGTGATCGTCGACGACGCGAGTAATGAGCGTTTGGTCACAGACGATCTGATGGACCTGCTCACCCGGTTGGAGCCGACCGCACGCCGTCTCGGCTGCGCCGACGAGCTCGCCGCCGTGGCCGAGATTCCCCGCCACGGTGCCTCCTACCAGCGTCAACGCCGGGTTGCCGCGCAGTCCCAGGGTGATCTTGTCGCGGTGGTCGACTCGCTCGTGCGCGAGCTGGATCAGTAGCGTTCAACTACCCAGCCCGGTGGCGTTAACCCGCCGTTTACGATGGGTGGATGCTTGTCGAACATCCGCGTGCTGCCGCGGGGGGTGCCACCCTCGGTTCCCGTCTGCGCGAACCGAGGACGCTCGCCGCGGTCGCGGTGTCGGCGGTCCTGCTACTGCTGATCGGCCTGCAGATCGCGGCGTCGATCAGCGGCTTCGAAGGACCACTCGCCAGCTTGGCGCGCGACTATGTCGGCACGCCCAAGTCGATGTCGGTTCCGTGGGCCGGGCTCGTCCTCGCGCTGGTCGGGGTGTCGGCGCGCAGGCGGGTGTTCGCGGTGAGTGCCGCGATCGGAATCGACGCGGTGTTCGTCGCGCTGCGGCTGCTCGACGGTAAACCGTTCACCGTCGGCAACGGGCCGACCATCGTGCTCACCGCCCTCGCGATCATCGCGGCGGTGCGCTGGCAGGGACGCGAACGTACCGACGCGCTGAAGGCAGCGGCACTGGGTGCCTTGCTCATCCTGGCGACGAAGGTCGGCGACGTGTGGTTGCACGTCACCTCGGCGGTTCACCCGACGGTGCTCGACGAATACCTGCTGCTCGCCGATCACGCGCTCGGCGACCCGTCGTGGGTGGTCGGCCGGGTGCTCGAGGTCCTCGGTCCCGAGGTGTACGCGGTGCTGCACTGGGTCTACATCGAGCTGCCGGTGGCGGCCATCGTTGTCGCGGTGTGGCAGTTGCGCCGCGTGGTCACCACGGGAATCTGGCCGGGGCACTATCTGGTTCGCACGTTCCTGGTGCTCGGGTTGGTCGGGCCGCTGTTCTATGTGCTGTTCCCCGTGGTCGGCCCGATGTTCGCCTTCGGCGCCGACGGCAACGGTTTCCAGCTCGGCAACTTCTGGCCCTCGGCGCTGCCGCCGATCGGGCAGAGCCCGGCACCGCTGCCGTTCGACGAGTTCACCCCGCGCAACTGCATGCCGTCGATGCACACCGCCTGGGCGCTGTCGCTGTTCATCCACACGCGTCGCGATGTGGACGGCAGCCGCGCCCCCGCGTGGTTGCGGTGGGGCGGCGCGTTCTGGCTGGCCGCGACGGTCGCGGCGACGCTCGGTTTCGGTTACCACTACGGCGTGGATCTGGTGGCGGGTGTGGTGCTGTGCCTGACCGTCGAATCGGCGCTGCGCGCACCCGAGCGGGGCTGGGACGCGGCGCGGATCCGCCTGGTCGCCCTCGGATCGGCCGTGTTCGGTGGTCTGCTGCTCGGTTACCGCTACCTGGCGGTCGAGATGGCGCAGTACCCGGTGCTGGCCGGCGCCGTCGTGATCGGGCTGCTCGCGGCGGTCGCCGTGGCCTTCCATCTCACCTGGTTCGCCGCCGCGCCCGAGCGGGCAGCGGCCGCGGTCCGGGTGTAGTCAGTCCACCTCGTCGCCGAGTTCGTTGACGCGCAACAGGCCGTCGCGGTGTCGTTGCTCGCGGTAGGCGGTGCGCCCGAGCAGATGCGCGACCACCGGTGCGGTGATGATCGTGAACAGCGCGGTGAGCACGAGCATCCACACATTCGCGTCGCCGCGCAAATCGATCCCGGTGCCGATGAGAACCATGATCAGGCCGATCACCTGCGGTTTGGTCGCCGCGTGCATCCGGGTGAGGGTGTCGGGGAAGCGCACGATCCCCAGTGCCGCGGTGCACGCGAGGACACAGCCGAGCACGATCAGCGGCGCCGACACCCACTCCCAGCCGCTCATCGGTCGTCCCGCACGCGAAAGCGCGTCACCGCGGCCGAGCCGAGGAAACCGACGAGGGCCAGCGCGACGATCGCCGGAATGACGGTGGTGTCGTTACTGTAGGCCGCCCACACCGCGAGCCCGGACGCGGCGATGGCCATCAGCGAGTCGATCCCGACCACCCGGTCGAGGGTGCTCGGTCCGGCCAGGACGCGGTAGGCGGTGCAGATGGCGGCGAACGACAGCAGCACCGCCGCGATGACGGCGACGACGGTCATACCTGAACCTCCGGTCCGTGATGCCGCTCGCCTGGTCGTTCGAAGGCGTCGATGATGAGACGTTCCAGGCGGCGGGTGGTGCGGTAGAAGTCGTCGACCGCCTTGTCGCTGCCCACATCGAGCACGTGGACGTACACCACGCAGCGCTGACGGTCGATCTCGAGCACCATGGTGCCGGGAATGAGATTGAGCAGATCGGTACAGATCACCAACACCAGATCCGACTGGATGCCGAGGGCCACGCGCAGCACACCCGACACCGGCGGACCCGCGGGCCGCAGCGCGAACCAGGCCACCTGCACGCTCGACTCGAGTGCGTAATAGGTCGCCGCGGCGATCAATTCGAGGAACGAGAGCGGATGGAACCGGCCGGTCACCGGGATCCGTGGCAGCGGAAGCGCGAACACGACGATCAGCGCGACCACTCCACCGGCGAGCACATTGGCCGCGCTGAGATCGCCCCACAGGGCCACCCACACGGCGGTCAGCCAGGCGAGGACGCCGAGTCGTAAGACGTTCTGCCGGTTCACGAGCCGGCGCAACACGATCATCGCGGCTCCTGCCCGCCGAGGACGGATTCGATATACACCGACGGGTCGTTCAGATCGGCCGCGGCACGTTCGGCGATACCGAGCACGGGCCCGGCGAACACGGTGAGCGCGAGGCCCGCGGTGATCAGCCCGGCGGTGGCGAGCACCATCAGCGCGGGCATCCGGCCGGGGTCGGTGCGGTCCTCGTATTGCACGTCGGTCGAATCCTCCACCAGGGTGGGCGGTTTCGCGGCGCTGAGATGACCCTCGGGTGCTTCTTCGCGCGGACGCCAGAACGCTTTGCCCCAGACGCGCGCCACCGCGTAGAGCGTGAGCAGGCTGGTGATCACCGAACCGGCGACCAGCACCCAGGCCAGCACGCTGCCGTCGGCCGCACCCGCCTCTAGCAAGGTCACCTTGCCGATGAAGCCCGAGAACGGCGGAATGCCACCGAGATTCAGCGCCGGTATCAGGAAGAGCAGTCCGAGTAGCGGACTCGCCGAGGCGAGCCCACCGAGGCGGCGCAGCGACACCGACCCGGCCTGGCGCTCGATCAAGCCGACGGCGAGGAACAGCGCCGTCTGCACCAGAATGTGGTGGGCCACATAGAACACCGCGCCGGTGAGCCCGGCCGACCCGGCCAGCCCGATACCGAAAACCATGTATCCGATGTGGCTCACAAGCGTGAACGACAGCAGACGCCGGATGTCGGTCTGGGCGATCGCGCCGAGAATGCCGACGAGCATGGTCGCCAGTCCACACATCAGCAGGATGTCGTCGAACGCGCCGTCCGGGAACCACAGCGTGTGCGTCCGGATGATCGCGTACACACCGACCTTGGTGAGCAGGCCCGCGAACACGGCGGTCACCGGCGCGGGCGCGGTGGGATAGGAGTCGGGCAGCCAGCTCGACAGCGGGAACACCGCCGCCTTGATCCCGAACGCCACGAGCAGCACCGCGTAGCAGGCCGTGCGCACCCCCTGCGGTGTCGCCTCGAGCCGGACGGCCAGTTGCGCGAGGTTCAGGGTGCCGGTGGCCGCGTAGGTGAGGCCGATGCCGATCAGGAAGATCATCGACGACACCATCGACACCATCACGTACGCGATGCCGGTGCGGATGCGTTCCTCGGTGGCGCCGACGGTGAGCAGCACGAACGAGGCGGCGAGCAGCAGCTCGAACCCGACGAACAGGTTGAACAGGTCACCGGCCAGGAACGCCATCGACACACCGGCCGTGAGCACCAGGTAGGTGGGCCGGTAGATGGAGGTGGGCTGGTTCTCGTCGCCGTCGGAGATGTTCTGCCCCGCACCGTAGATCGACACGAGGAGCAGGACGAACGCCGAGACCAGCAGCATCGCCGCGCTGAGCCGGTCGACGACGAGGGTGATCCCGATCGGGGTCGGCCAGCCGCCCACCTGCACCGCCGTCGTGCCGTCACGATCGGCGAGATACAGCAGCAGCGCGCTGATGACGAGCACACCCGACAGCGCGACCATCGACACCAGCCGCTGGACGCGCGGTCGGCGCCCGAAGATCAGGGTGACCGCGGCGGCGAGCAGGGGGACAAGCACCGGCAGCGCGGCGAGGTCGGGAAGCAACTGCGGGGAGAGGGTCATTCGGCCGGGTCCTCGCTCTCGCGCCGGGCCGCGACCTGGGTGTCCTCGGGGTCGTTGCGGACGTCTTCGGTGGTGGTCAGCCGGTAGGAGCGGTAGGCGAGGGCGAGCACGAACGCGGCCAAGCCCATCGTGATGACGATGGCGGTGAGCACCATCGCCTGGGCCAGCGGATCGGCCAGGCCGTCGGGCGAGGTGTCCGAGCCGGACAGCACCGGTGGGTTCCCGTCCGGTCCGCCGCCGATGGTGAGGATCAGCAGGTTCACCGCGTTGCCGAGCAGGATGATCCCCAGCAGCATCTTCGACACCACCCGCTCGAGCACCAGATACACCCCGCAGGCGGTGAGCGCGCCGATCGTGAGCAGCATGACGAGGTTGGCGCTCATGAGATCTCCTTGTCCAGGCGGGCGCCGAGGCTGCGCAGCACGTCGAGGGTGAGGCCGACGATCACCAGGTACACGCCGAGATCGAAGAACATGGCGGTGACGAGTTTGATGTGGCCGAGCACCGGCACGGTGATCTCGATGATCGCCGAGGACAGCGGTGGGGCCCCGAGCAGCAGCGAGGTGGTGGCCGTCCCGGCGGCGAGGACCAGGCCCGCGCCGAGGAGGTGGCCGGCGTCGACCGGGAGGGCCTCGCCGAGTTCGTAGCGTCCACCCGCCAGATAGCGCAGGGTGAGGGCGAGCCCGGCGAGCAGGCCACCGGCGAAGCCGCCGCCGGGCGCGTTGTGGCCGGAGAAGAAGAAGTACACCGACAGGACCATGATGGTCGGGAACAGCAGTCGGGTGGTGATCTGCAGGACCATCGACCGTTCGCGCCGGTCGAGCAGCCGGGCGGCGGGCAGCCAGCTCACCGCGTCGGGGTTGTAGTTCGGTGCGTCGGCGGCGCGGGGCGCGCTGCCGAAGCGGCGGCTGCGGAACACCAGCGAGGCCACGCCGGTGGCGGCGACGACGAGGACCGAGATCTCGCCGAGGGTGTCCCAGGCGCGGATGTCGACGAGCAGCACGTTCACCGCGTTCTTGCCGCCACCCACCCGGTAAGCGGCGTCGGGGATGGTGCGCCAGATCGGTTCGCTGTGCCGGGCGGCGGAGGCGAACGCGGCGAGTACCGTCACGGTGACGCCGACCGCGATGGCGAGCAGCGCGCGACGGACCTTGAACGCGGCGGCGTAGCCGTCGGCGATCTCGGCCGGGAATCCGCGCAATACCAGCACGAAGATCACCAGTGTCAGTGTCTCGACCAGGAATTGGGTGAGCGCGAGGTCCGGTGCGCCGTGTAGCGCGAAGATCACGCCGCAGCCGTATCCGGTGACACCGACCACGAGCACACTGGCCAACCTGTTGCGCAGCACCGTCGCCGCGAGGGCCATGGCGATCATGATCGCGCCGATCACCGCCTGCAACGGTGAATCCCACAGGTGCAGGGTGATTCCCGTGCGGGTCCCGGTCGCGAGCATCACGGCGGGCAGCACGATGAGCGTGCAGAGGATGAAGGCCTGGCTGACGGGCAGCGAACCGGACTGCACCGTGCCGGTGAGGCGAAGCGAGAGCCGGTCCATCGCCCGCAGCGCGGCGTCGTAACCCCGGTCGGCATTGCCTAGTCGCGGTCGGGCTGGTTCGTGAATCCTGTTGCGTACCAAGAACAATGCGAAACCGACCAGCACGATGACGGCGGTGAGCGCGAGGGCGGGCGTGAAGCCGTGCCACAGCGCGAGCGCCCCGTCGAGGACACCGGGCAGGGTCTTCGCGTACGGGCTCAGCCACTCGTCGACGACCCCGGCGCCGAACCCACCCGCCAGCCCGGCCACCGCGAGCACGGCAGGCGGGCCGACCAGCAGCGGTCCCGGCGCGTGCCAGGTTGTCGTGACGCCGGGGCTCGTGCCGAACGCGGCCCACAGGAACCGCGCGCTGTAGGCGACGGTGAGGGCCGAACCGACAGCTATGCCGGTCAGCAGCAGCACCCGTACGGGTGGGCTGAACACCTGTGCCGCCCACACCGCGCTCAAGGCGGATTCCTTGCCGACGAACCCGAGCATCGGCGGCAACCCCGCCATACTGATCGCCGCGGTCGCCGCCACCGCGCACAGCACCGGCGCGCGCCGCCCGAGCCCCGACAACCGGCGCAGATCACGAGTGCCCGCACCGTGATCGATGATGCCGACCACCATGAACAGGCACGCCTTGAACAGCCCGTGCGCCACCAGCAGCGCAAGCCCGGCGAGCGCGGCATCCGGAGTGCCGATGGCCATCATGGTGATGAGCAGTCCGAGCTGGCTCACCGTGCCGAACGCCAGCACCAGTTTCAGGTCGTGCACCTGCATGGCCCGCCAGCCGGCCAGCAGCATCGACGCGATCCCCAACGGCAGCACGAGCGCATGCCACGGAGGAGTCTGGGCGAGGGCGGGTGCCAGGCGGGCGACCAGATAGATGCCCGCCTTCACCATCGCGGCGGCGTGCAGATAGGCGCTCACGGGAGTCGGCGCGGCCATCGCACCGGGCAACCAGAAGTGCAGTGGCACGATCGCCGACTTGCTCAGCGCACCGACGAGCACGAGCACCACCGCCACCGACACCGCGATCCCGCCGGGCGGGGATTCGCGGGCCAGCACGTCCGACAGCAGGAAACTGTCGTAGCGCAATCCGAGGATGACGATGCCGACCAGCATCGCCAGCCCGCCCGCCGCCGTGACCAGGAGCGCCTGGATCGCGGCGCGGCGACTCGCGGCCTGCTCGGCGTAGTGGCCGACAAGCAGGAACGACAGCACCGTCGTGATTTCCCAGAACACGTAGAGCAACAGCATGTTGTCGCTGGTCACCAGGCCGAACATGGCACCGGAGAAGCCGACCAGCTCGGCCGCGAATATCCCGAGCCTCGCCTCGTCACGGTCGAAATAGCGCCCGCAATAGGCCAGGATCAGCGCGCCGATGCCGAGGACGAGCACACACATCACGGCGGCGAGGGAATCGAAGCGCAGGTCGATGTCCATCGAGATCTGCGGTGCCCACCGCACCCGGCTGGTGACGGTGACGCCCCAGTGCGCGATCACCCACCCGAGACTGCCGAGCGGAACCAGCGCCAGCAGGTAGAAAGCGTTGCGGCCCAGCGCTCGCACGCACAGCGGGGCCGCGAGCGCGGCCATTGCGTGAGCGAGCAGGACAGCGAGCAACCGCGCCTCCGGGTCTCCTAGCGTGTGGCGAGCCCCGATCCTACGGGCGCGGAGACGATGCGCGTCGACACCGAGGCTGTCGCGTCGGCCATGTCGGCACCGGTGTGGCTATGACCTGGGTGCCGGTTCGGCGGGCCTGATCCAGTAGAACAGCGCCAGCGCGACCGCGGCGCCGATCGTGATGGCCAGCGCCGTGAACCCGGGGACCTGGTCGTCGGCGTTCACCCCGCCCGCGGGCCAGTTGCGCAGGCGGGTGGGGATGGCCCACAGGATCGACGGCAGATACAGCGCCCCGAGCGCCAGTACCGCGCTCGGCAGATAACTCACCCGCACCGAGGCGAAGCCGTACCCGGCGACGGCGGCGAGCAACCCGGTGCCGATCATCCAGGTGACAGTCCAGCCGAAATTGTCGGTGAACAGCGAGAAGACCGCGATCGCGGCCGCACCGAGCAGCACCGGCCACGGCGACGGCCGCGCCAGTCCGGCCAGCACGGTGATCACGACCACCGCGATCACCACAAGCAGGTTCCAGCCGAGGCTCGGCGCGTCACCGAGCGAATCGGCCACGGCGGCCAGGCTGACCGCGAGCAGCACGGCGGCGCCGTCACGATCGGGCAGCAGCAGGGCGGTGACGAAGGCGGCGGCGACGGTGAGGACAACCGCGAGACCCACCTGTGCGGTGCTGGCGCGTCGTCCGTCGAATTCGCCCGAGAGCCATTCGGTGGTGAGCAGCAGGGTCAGTGCGAGCAGGGTGGTCGCGATGATCGGGGAGATCGGCAGGTCGGCGGCCAGCCGGGGCGGGGCGCCGAGGATGATGCCGTGCTGGTGTCGTGCGGTGTTCACCGCGAGCAGGACCAGGGCGCACAGCACCAGCCAGGTGGGGCTGTGCGCGGCCTTGTCGGCCTGGGTCGAATTCGAGGTGAAGATCGCGACCACCTCGCCGTACACGAACACCACGATCGTTCCGACCGCGAAACCGACCGCGGGCCAGCGCATCCGCAACGAGCAGATTCCGAGCGCGCCGTAGGCCGCGCCGCCGCAGATGCTGTCGATGTAGTTCTGGGTGGTCAGCACATCGGCCGAGGTCATCAGGGTGCCGATGTAGTAGTTCACGGCCAGTGCCGCCGTCGCGCAGGTGGCGGTGAGCCAGACCAGCCCCGGCCGGGTGAGCGGGCGGACCAGCACCGCGACGACCACGGCGACGATGAGCCCGAGCGCGGCGGCCCGGGGGACGCTGTTGACCAGGCTGGTGACCCGGTACGGCGAATCGAGCGCCGAGGCGGCGGTGGTGCGGAACGTGAACGGCAGGAACAGCGCCATGCCCGCGACCGCGGCACCCGCGAACGCTGTCACCGCATCCAGACCATCACCGATCCTGGGCACGGTTCCGACGATACCGGCGAAACACGCACCACCTGGGAAATCAGCCCCCCGGGGCGGTTCATTCCCGGTTGCGCGCGTACTCCCGCAGCGATTCGACCTGTGCGGGATCCAGCGAGGGGCGGACGGTGCGGCGGGCGGTCGCCACGTCCTCGGCGGTGACATCGGCGGCGGCCATGTCGCGGCGCAGCGCCGTGAGGGCGGCCTCGCGCAGCAGGGCGGCGCAGTCGGCGGCGGAGTAGCCGTCGAGGTCGTCGGCGAGGGCGGCCAGGTCGACGTCGTCGGCCAAAGGCACCGAGCGACCGGCGGTGCGCAGGATGTCGAGCCGCGCGGCCGCGTCGGGCGGCGGGACGAACACCAGCCGTTCCAGCCTGCCCGGGCGCAGCAGGGCGGGGTCGATGAGTTCGGGCCGGTTGGTCGCTCCGAGCACCACCACATCGCGCAGCGGCTCCACCCCGTCGAGTTCGGTGAGCAGGGCGGCGACCACCCGGTCCGACACTCCCGAATCGCTGCTCTGTCCCCGGCGTGGGGCGAGCGCGTCGACCTCGTCGAGGAAGATCAGCGACGGCGCCGAGTCGCGCGCCCGCTGGAACAGTTCGCGCACCGCGCGCTCCGACGAACCGACCCACTTGTCCATCAGCTCAGCACCTTTCACCGCGTGGACGCTGAGCTGTCCGGTCCCGGCCAAGGCACGGACCAGGAAGGTCTTGCCGCAACCGGGCGGCCCGTAGAGCAGCACGCCGCGCGGCGGCTCGATGCCGAGCCGGGCGAACGAGTCGGGGTGGCGCAGCGGCCACAGCACAGCTTCGGTGAGTGCCTGTTTGGTCTCCACCATGTCGCCCACGTCGTCGAGATCGAGGGAGCCGATGGCCAATTCCTCGGTGCCCGAACGAGACAGCGGCCGGATGACGTCGAGTGCGCCGATGAGGTCGTCCTGGGTGAGTTCGGGGTCGGCCTGCTCCCGGCTGGCCCGCCCCGCCGCGCGCACCGCCGCCTCCCGGCACACCGCGGCCAGGTCGGCGACGACGAAACCGGGTGTGCGCGAGGCGATCACATCGAGATCGAGCTTGCCCGACGGCACCTTGCGCAGCAGTTGTTCCAGTAGCGCGCGACGCACGAGTGCGGTCGGCAGCGGCAGGGCCAGCTCGCGGTCGCACAGATCGGGTGCCCGCAGCCGCGAATCCACCTGTGCCGGATGCGCGGTGGTGGCCAGCAGCGCGACGCGTGGCGCGCGGACGGCGGCCCGCAACTGGTCGAGGATGAGGGTGGCGACCGGTTCCGCCTCCACCGGCAGCAGCGCGTCGATATCGGTGACGATCAGCACCCCGCCCCGGTCGGTGGCGATATCGGCGACCGCCGCGGCGACCTCACGCAACCGCGCGCCGCTCTCGCTCGCCCCGACGCTCGGCCCGTCGAGCACGACGACCCGGCGTGGTGCGGCGACCGCTTCGGCGAGGGTCGCCTTGCCCACGCCCGCCGGACCGGTGATGAGCACGCCGAGATGTGCCGGTGCGCCGAGGACTTTCAGCAGTTCCGGTTCGTCGAGCGCCAGACTCAGCCATTCGGCGAGCTTGGCCGCCTGGGTCTGCACGCCCGCCAGATCCTCCACCGGCACCGGCTCGCTCGCACTCACCGCCGGTGCGTCGAGCGGGGTGTCGATGGCGCTGCCGTCGCGCTCCAGCGCGTGCTGCACCGCCGCCGCGCCGCTGCCCCAACCGACCGCCGAATTCGGCTGCACACTCACCGGACCCGGTCGGGGATCGATCGCGGTGACCGTGAGCAGCTCGGTGGTCCAGGCGATCCCGAATGTGCGCGCCAGCGCCTGAGTGGTCGCCGCGGAGCTGATATCGGGACCGAGATCGCGTGGCAACAGCGACACCGTGTCGCCGACGGTCACCACCTTGCCGAGCAGCGCCTGGCGCAGCGTCGCGGCGGGAATGCTCGCCATCGCCTGCGCCGAACCGCTCAGCGAGATCTGCTTGGCGCCGAACACCGTCACCGGGGCGACGGTCACCGCCGCGTTCTCCCGCAGCCCGACATTCGACAGGGTCACGTCGTCGAGCAGCGCGACGCCGGGCGGGCTGCCCGCAGGCGCCTTGGCCACCACCGCGGCTGTGCGCCGCGCGCCGATCAGCGCGATACCGTCCCATTCCCGCAGGCCGAGCGCCGTGAGCGTCTCCGGATGCAGACGAACCACCCCGCGACGGGCGTCGGCGGCCGAGGGATTGAGGCGAGCGGTCAGCGAAAGTTCAGCCACCGTGCCATTCTGCCCGCTGCCCGGACCGAGCGCTGTGGACGATCAGCGATCGATTGGCTCATCCCAAGGTCGGAGTCTGTACGCTGCACCCGACGCGCCGGACGTGCCGGCGCCGCGATCCACCGGGGAAACCAGCAGATGAACCGAATCTCTTCCGTCGTCGCGACTGCCGGGGCACTCACCCTGATCCTGGCAGGCTGCGGTTCCGCCGACGAAGCCACCGACGCCTCCGGCCTGCGCAAGGGCACGCCCGCGAGCACCACCGCACCGGCCACGACCACGTCCAAGGCGGCCGCGAGCGGTTCGCAGGTCACCTGCTCGGAATTCAAGTCACTCGACAACGACGCGCAGACGCGGGTCATCGAGCAGATCCTGGCCGACAACCCCGGCGGCCCGTTCGAGGGCAGCCCGAACGTGGCGCTCGGCACCGCCAAGCTGGTGTGCCTGGCACCGGGCAATGCCGACAAGACGGTGGCCGAGGCCGCCGGGATGACGCCCTGACCTCAGTGGATCAGTGACTGCCAGTTCTCGGGAACCCGGCCCGCCGGACCGGGAGCGGGCTGATCGGTGGGATGACTGGTCGGCGCCGCGAGTTCGGGTCCGCCCTCGTACATCTCGTTGGTCGCGAAGTTCCAGAACCAGTCCTCGCCGGGCTCGTAGCTCTGCATGAACGGGTGACCGGTGCTGCCGTAGTGCCGGGTGGCGTGCTGGCTGGGGGAGCTGTCACAGCAGCCGATGTGCCCGCACTGCGCACACCGGCGCAGGTGCACCCACCAGCCACCGGCCTCGGTGCACTCGGCACACCCCGGCCCGCTGGGCGGCACCGTTGGTTCGATTCCTTCTGGCATTCGCTGACCTCCGTTTCCAGGCGGCTGGCGCCGCGGGGGTTCTCGGCGTGCTTGAACCCTACGACCCGGCGGGTGTCTGCTGTGCGGGTTGCAGGGGCAGTCGCACGGTGAACCGCGTGTCGCCGGGAACGGAATCGACGCGGATGTCACCGTCGTGTTTGTTCACCACGATGCGGAACGAGATGTCCAGGCCGAGACCGGTGCCCTCACCGACCGGTTTGGTCGTGAAGAACGGTTCGAAGATGCGGTTGCGCGACTCCTCGGGAATACCGGGACCCGTATCGCCGATTTCGACTGCCACACAATCGTTCTCACGATAGGTGCGCACGGTGAGGGTGCCCTCGCCGCCCATCGCGTAGACCGCGTTGTCGATCAGATTCGTCCACACCTGGTTGAGTTCGGCGGCGAAGCACGGCACCGGCGGCAGGGTGCGGTCGTAGTCCTTGACCACCCGCACACCGTCACCGAGCTTGCGGTTGAGCATCACCAGGGTGGAATCGAGCAGCTCGTGCAGGTCGACGACCTGGTACGGCGCCCGGTCCATCTGCGAGTACTGCTTGGCCGCGCCGACGAGAGTGGAGATGCGGCCGGTGGAGTCGACGATCTCGTTCAGCAGCAGCTCGGTCTCGATGGTGTAGTTCAGCCAGCGCACCGCCCCCTCGAACACGTCGGCATGGCAGGCCTGCAGGGTCGCCTTCACCCCTTCGAGCCAGCCGACGTCGAGACCGGCCTGCACGAAGGTGGGCGCCAGGTTCCAGCCGTCGGCGATGCCCTCGTCGGTGAACCAGTCGGCGAGGGCGTCCTCGCGGTCGGCCGCCTCGAGCGGCGACAGATCCGGCGCCTTGGCCACCTGCTCGGCGGCCTGTTCCTGCAGCTCCACCAGGTGCACGAGGGCCTCGGTGGGGAACTTGCCCTCGGCCATCATCTTGAGCTTGTGCCGCATCCCGGCCACCCGCTCGCGCAACCCGGCGGTGGCGCGCACGGCAGCGGCGGCGGGATTGTTGAGCTCGTGGGTGAGCCCCGCCGACAGCGAACCGAGCGCGACCAGCCGCTCACGCTCGGCGATGCGCTGATTGGACCGCCGCCCACCGAAGAACGCGCCCTCTAGCAGGTGTACCGCCATCGGGAACCACGCGTGCATCATCCGGGAGAAGTCGGCCGCGTCGAGCACCAGGAACCGGGAGCGGCGCAGCACATACATCGACCCGTTGTAGTTCGGCTCGGCCTTGTCGCCCAGGTACGCCGTCCACGCGCCCGCGTACACACCGCGCTGGTCGGTGCGGTTGGTTTCCACCTCCACCCCGCCCGAGAGCTTGGTCAGCTTCACCTCGCCGTCGATGAGCACGTAGAAGCAGGTCGCGGGTTGGCCCTCGAGGAACACCGGCCCCGGATCGACGTATTCGATGCGACCGGCCGCGCACAGCTCGGAAAGCTGTGCGTCGTCGAGCTTTTCGAACAGGAACAGGGTTCGCAGTTCTTCGGGATCACAGACCGACATCACGCCTCCTACGACAGGTACCGGTGCACGAACATCACGGCCATGGCGCCTTCGCCGACCGCCGAGGCGACCCGCTTGGCCGACTCCGCGTGCACGTCACCGGCCACGAACACCCCGGGCACGCTGGTTTCGAGGTGGTGCGGTGGGCGCGGTAGCTCCCAGCCTGCCGGGCGCGCGCCGTCGACGAGCAGGTCGGGGCCCGCCAGCACGTAGCCGGCGTCGTCGCGGGCGACGACACCGTCGAGCCAGCCGGTCTGCGGTGCGGCGCCGATGAACAGGAACAACCGTTGCGCGTCGACCTTGTCCTCGGTGCCGTTGCGGTTGTCGCGCAGGACGATCCGTTCCAGGTGCTGGTCGCCGTCGGCGCCGGTCACCTCGGTTTCGGTGTGCACGGCGATGTTCGGGATCTGCGCGATCTGCTGAATCAGATAGTGCGACATCGACTTCTCCAGCGAGTCGCCACGCACCACCAGGTGCACGCCACGCGCGTGCCGCGACAGGAACACCGCGGCCTGCCCGGCGGAGTTCGCGCCGCCGACGATGTACACCTCCTGCTCGGCGCATTCGGTGGCCTCGGTCATCGCCGAGCCGTAATACACGCCGCGCCCGGTGAATTCGTCGACACCGGGCGCCGGATGACGTCGGTAGTCCACGCCGGTGGCGATGAGAACCGTGTGCGCGCACAGTGATCCGCCGTCGGCGAAGCGCACGGTGCGCGCCGAGCCGTTCACCTCCAGGCCGACGACCTCTCGGGTGGTGACGATCTCGGCTCCGAACTTGGCGGCCTGCCTGCGTGCGCGGTCGGCCAGTTGCGCGCCCGAGAGCCCGTCGGGGAAACCGAGATAGTTCTCGATGCGTGAGCTCTGCCCGGCCTGTCCGCCGGTCGCGGTGCGTTCCACCAGCACGGTGCGCAAACCCTCGGACGCTCCGTAGACGGCCGCGCCGAGCCCGGCCGGACCACCGCCGACGACGATCAGGTCGTAGAACTCGTCGCTGGCTTGCACGGTGAGGCCGCAGCTTTCGGCGAGTTCGCTGTCGGTCGGCTGGATCAGTGCCTCACCGGCCTGGGTGATGACCACCGGACACGACTGCGGGTCGGCACCCGCCGCCTCGAGCAGCCGGGCGCCCTCGGGTTCGTCGCGCGGGTACCAGCGGTACGGCAACTGGTTGCGCGCCAGGAACTCTCGCACCTGTGAGGATCGCGGCGACCACCGGTCACCGACCACCTTGGTCTCGTAGACGGGCCGCTGTTCGGCGCTGCGCCAGGCGTCGAGGAGCCCGTCGATCACCGGATACAGCTTCTCCTCCGGCGGGTCCCACGGCTTGAGCAGATAGTGGTCGAGGTCGACGACGTTGATCGCGTTGATCGCCGCGTCGGTGTCGGCGTAGGCGGTGAGCAATACGCGGCGTGCGTAGGGATGCAGGTCCATTGCCTGCTCGAGGAATTCGATGCCGTCCATACCCGGCATGCGGTAGTCGGCGATCAGCACGGCCACCGGCTGACCGCGCAGCTTCATCTCACGCAGGGCCTCGAGGGCCTGCGGACCCGATTCGGCGCGCAGAATGCGGTAGTCGGCGCCGAAGCGGCGGCGCAGGTCGCGCACCACCGCCCGCGAAACGCCGGGATCGTCGTCGACGCTCAGAATGGCCGGTTTGGTCATGGCGGGATTGCTCACCCCGCAAGTATCCCCCGTGCGCGGGATCAGAGCTGGCGCTGCAGGACCAAGTCGAGCTCGGTGGGGGTGAGCAGGCGTTCGAGGCGTTCGTCGCGTTTACGGCGGGTGAAGGCGCTGCGCAGGGCGAAGCTGTCGTCCCGCTCGATGGTGGGGAGCAGCGGAACCTCGTTGATGTGTCTGCGTGGCAGGAGTGAGCGCAGTTTCACGGCCGATCACCTCGGGGTCGACGACGGGTATGCCGGGCGGCTGAGCCTCTTCGATCAGCTACTTCGATTAGCGAAGAGTTTGCCAGCATGTCCGAGTCGGTGCAAGCGGGACGGGGTGGACACGGCCGAAGGACCGGTCGGTGACCTGCTTCGGTGCAGGTCACCGCCGTCGTGGTGGGATTTGCCGAGTCAGGACTTCCAGGCGGGCATGGTGATCACCTGTGCGGCATAGGACAACCCGGCGCCGAAGGCGATGAGCAGGGCCGTATCGCCCGGCTTCGATGCGCCCTTGCGCAGCAGCGCCTCCATGGCCAGCGGAATCGAGGCTGCCGAGGTGTTGCCCGCCTCCTCGATGTCGTTGGCCAGCGCGCAGCTCTCCGGCAGCTTCAGCACCCGCGCCATGATCTCGATGATGCGGCCGTTGGCCTGGTGCGGGATCATCGCGTCGAGTTCGTCGGTGGTCAGGCCCGCGCGATCGATCGCCTCCCGGCACACCTTCTCCAACGAGTGCGCCGCCCAGCGGAACACCGCCGTGCCCTCCATCGTGAGATAGGGCCGCACCGCGTCGGTGCCCTTCTCCTCGATCTCGGCGAAGAACTCCATCCAGTCCTTGCTCTGGCGGATGGCGTGGTGCTGGGTGCCGTCCGAACCCCACACCGTCGGGCCGATGCCCTGCTCCGGCGCGGGCCCGACGATCACCGCGCCGGCGCCGTCGGCGAACAGGAAGGCGGTGGAACGGTCGGTGAAATCGATGGTGTCGGTGAGCTTTTCGACGCCGATCACCAGCACGTGCTGGGAGGTGCCCGCGCGCACCAGGTCCGAGGCCATGCCGACGGCGTGACAGAAGCCGGCACAGCCCGCGGAGATGTCGAAGGCGGCGGCGCCGGTCATGTCCAGGTCGGTGGCGATGCGCGGCCCGATGGCCGGGGTGAGCAGCAGGTGGGTGGACGTCGCGACGATGACGCAGTCGACCTGATCGGCGGCGACACCCGCGGCGGCCATCGCGTCACGCGCGGCGGCAACGCTCATGGACTGCACGGTCTCGGAGTCCGAGGCGAAGCGGCGGGTCTTGATGCCGGATCGGGTCTGGATCCACTCGTCGCTCGAGTTGATCGGGCCCGCGACCTCGTCGTTGGTGACCACCCGGGCGGGGCGGTACACGCCCAGCCCGAGGATCGCGGTGTGCTCCGCGCCAGTCGTCTGGGCGATTCGAGCAGCCATGCGTATCTCCTCTGTACCTGGCAACCTGCGGGTTGCACCGCTGGGTGTACCTGAAGCATCGAAATCTGTCCCTCATCGCCCGTGACCCCTGCGTGGACAACATGTGAACGCGCAGACATGAGGCCTCCTCATATTAGCGCGAAAATGTGCCCGAAGAGTGTCGATTGTCACAAGAGCCGCGGGGTATAACTGGGAGACAGGGCGAAAGCTCGCCGACCCTTCGAGGGAACGAGGACAACCATGCTCGGACTCGGAATCATTGGCTGGATCATCATCGGCGGACTTGCCGGCTGGATAGCGAGCAAGTTCATGAAGACCGACGCCCAGCAGGGGATCCTGCTCAATATCGTCGTCGGAATCGTCGGTGGCCTGCTCGGCGGCTTCATCCTGAAGCTGTTCGGCGTCGACGTCGAAGGCGCCGGGTGGATCTTCAGCTTCATCACCTGCCTGGCCGGTGCCTGCTTGCTGTTGTTCCTGGTCGGCCTGGTCACCGGGCGCAGATCAGTGCACTGACACCAACTGCGGACCACGGGCTTCCCGTAAGGTGTGATCGCTGTTGTCGTCACACGAAAGAGGGAGCCCGTGGCACGCCGCCCCACCCCGCCCGGCACGCCCGAGACCACCGGCGTCGGCCATGTCGTCGACCTGGTCCGGGCCGCTGTACCTCCGCTGCACCCCGCAGGCCTGCCGTTCGTGGCGGCGCCGCTGGCGGTGGCGGTCGTCGGCGGACGCAACAAGTGGGTTCGGCGGGCCGGTTTAGCCGCCGCGGCGGCCTGCGCAGCCTTCTTCCGGCACCCACACCGGGTGCCGCCCAACCGTGCGGGCATCGTCGTCGCACCCGCCGACGGTGAAATCGCTCTCGTCGACACGGCCGTGCCGCCCGCCGAACTCGGCCTGGGTGAGCAGCCGTTGCCGCGGGTGAGCATCTTCCTGTCCGTACTCGACGTGCACGTGCAGCGCGTGCCCGTGTCCGGCACGGTGCGCGAAGTGCTGCACCAGCCGGGCAAATTCCTCTCCGCCGACCTGGCCGAGGCCTCCGACGCCAACGAGCGCAACAGCATGCTCATCGAGACGGCCGAGGGCAAGCAGGTCGTCGTCGTGCAGATCGCCGGCCTGCTCGCGCGCCGCATCGTCTGCGACGCCCGGGTCGGCGATCAACTCACCATCGGTGACACCTACGGACTCATCCGGTTCGGTTCCCGCGTGGACACCTACTTCCCGGCGGGCACCGAACTGCTGGTGACCCCCGGTCAGCGCACGATCGGAGCCGAAACCGTGCTGGCTGTGCTGGGATGATCGAACAGGCGCATTCGGCTCGCCGCCGTCGGCCGCGTTCGGTCCGGTTGCTGCCGAGCATCGTCACCATCCTCGCGCTGTGCTCGGGGTTGTCGGCGGTGAAGTTCGGGCTCGACGGTGAACTCGGCATCGCGCTGGCCATGGTCGGTGCCGCCGCCGTGCTCGACACCCTCGACGGCCGCTTGGCGCGCATGCTCGACGCCACCTCCAAGATGGGCGCCGAACTCGACTCGCTCTCCGACGCCATCTCCTTCGGCGTCGCACCCGCGCTCGTCCTCTACGTCACGCTCCTCGACGGGTACAGCGCGGGCTGGATCATCGCCCTGATGTACGCGGTGAGCCTGGTGCTTCGCCTGGCCAGGTTCAACACCCTGCTCGACGACGATTCCCGCCCGAACTGGGCGCGTGAGTACTTCACCGGTGTGCCCGCGCCCGCGGGTGCCCTGATCGCGCTGGTCCCGATCGCGCTGAAGGTGCAGTTCGGCGACGGCTGGTGGGACAGCTTCACCTTCGTCGCCGTGTGGACGACCTTCGCCGCGCTGCTGTGTGTGAGCACCATCCCGACGCTCGCCATGAAGTCGGTGTCGGTGGCACCGCAGGCCGCCGCCGGTCTGCTGGTGCTCGTCGCCGTCGCGGCCGCGCTGCTGGTGACCTACCCGATCGTGCTGCTGCTGATCCTCGTGGCGCTGTACCTCGGTCACATCCCGTTCGCCTGGCGCTCGGCGCGCTGGGTGGCGGCGCGACCGGAGACCTGGCAGCACAAACCCGCCGAGCGGCGGGCCCAGCGGCGCGCGCAGCGGCGGATGCCGCAGATCCGTCGTCCGGCGATTCGCGGATCGGCGCGGTTGCGGTTACGTCGTCCGCGCGACGACTAGCTCCCCGGCGAGACGCCGCCCACATCCTGCTGATCACCGGACGGGGCGGGCGGTACCGTAGCGCCACTACGGCAAGGGAGCGCGGGTGGAATCGGACGGGATTACGGAGTTTTCGCGGCATCGGCCGAGGCTGTTCGCGCTGGCCTACCGCATGTTCGGTGCCGCGAGCGAGGCCGAGGACGTGGTGCAGGAGGCCTACCTGCGCTGGGCCGCCGCCGACCAGGCCACGATCGAGAACCCCGAAGCCTGGCTGACGACGGTCACTGTGAACCTGTGCCGCACCGAGCTGGCGTCGGCGCGGGCCCGGCGCGAAACCTACGTCGGCCCGTGGTTGCCCGAGCCGGTGCCCTCGGGGGAATTCGGTCCGCTGGAAACCGTCGAGGAACGCGAATCGGTATCGCTGGCGCTGCTCACCGCGATGGAACGGCTCAACCCGGTGGAGCGTGCGGTGTTCGTGCTGCGCGAGGCGTTCGGCTACCCGCACGCCGAGATCGCGGCGATGCTCGACCTCACCGAGGCCAACTCGCAGCAGATCCTGCACCGGGCCACCACCCGGGTGCGCGGCGGGAAGCGGCGCTACCCGGCGCCGAACGAGCAGGTGCGTGCCCTGTTCGAGCGATTCATGTCCGCCGCCGCCACCGGTGATGTCGCCGGTCTGCGCGCCATGCTCGCCGCCGACGTGGTGAGCATGGCCGACGGCGGCGGCAAGGTGACCGCTGCCCGCCGCCCGGTCACCGGCGCCGACCAGGTGTCGCGCTACCTCGTCGGGCTCACCAAGTTCCTCACCCCCGCAACGACTTTCGCCTTCGACGAGGTGAACGGCGAGCTGGCGTTGATCGTGCGGGCCGACGGCGTGCAGGCCAGTTCGGTCATGTTCTTCGAGATCGACGACGCGGGCCTGGTCGACGAGGTGCTCATCGTGGTGAACCCGGACAAACTGGACCGATTCGCAATGTGAGCCGGATCACCGGCGCGACCTGTCAGGAAATCGGGGGCTGCCCGGTCTGGAGGGTGTCGGCACATCGAGAGGAGCCACACCATGACCGGTCAGCATCGGATCGTCGTTCTCGGCGCGGGGTACGCGGGTCTCGCGGCGGCCCGCCGTCTGGCCCGCACATCGCGTGACACGACGATCACTGTGGTCGATTCCCGCGCCGAGTTCGTCGAGCGTGTGCGGTTGCACCAGGAGGCGGCGGGGCAGCGAATCAAGCGCTGGGAGCTGCGGAAGTTGTTGGAGCGCAAGGGGGCGGAGTTCGTTCAGGCGAGGATCTCGGGTCTCGACCCGGTGACCAAGCAGGTTCACCTCGAGGAGCTGGCTCGCCGGTCCGATCAGTGGTCGGGCGACGGCACGCCGGAAGGCGCTGGCCGCCGGCAGGCCTCGAACATCGGTGCACGGTCACTCGCATACGACACGCTGGTCTACGCGCTCGGCAGCGCGGCCGATCGGTCGGGTGCGCCAGGCGTGGCCGAATACGCGCGCTCTGTCGCGACGCCCGAGGATGTGCGTGCCCTGCCCGAGGGGCGGGTCATTGTGGTCGGCTCCGGGTCGACGGGCATCGAACTGGCGGCGGAACTGGCCGAATCGCAACGGTATTCGGCGGTGACGCTGCTCGGCGCCGACGAGCCGGGCGCCTGGCTGTCGGCGCGGGCCGTCGAGAGCATTCGTGCCACGCTCACCCGGCTCGGGGTGGAGATCCGGTCGTCGGCGAAGGTCGTCGAGGTGCTGCCGACGGGTGTGCGGCTCGCCGACGACACGATCATCGAAGCCGAATCCGTGGTCTGGACAGCTGGTTTCACCGTTCCCGACCTGGCTCGCCGCGCAGGCCTCGCGGTCGACGAGCACGGCCGCATCCGCACCGACGCCACCCTGCGGTCGGTCTCTCATCCCGATATCTACGCCGCCGGGGACGCGGCTCTGATAGCGGGGCCGGGTGATCGTCCACTCCGAATGGCCTGCGCTACTGCGCTTCCCGCCGGTGGATATGTCGCCCGAGCGATCGTCGCCCGAGCCAAGGGGGTCGAGCCGGAACCGATGACCTTCAGCTACCACCTCCAGTGCCTGAGCCTCGGCCGCCGCGACGCCGTCATCCAGGTGCTCAACGCCGATGACACTCCCGGAGCACGCGTGATCCGTGGCCGCGCCGGTGCGCTGGTGAAGGAACTGATCGTTCGCGGCGCCGGAATGACAGTCGGCCTGCGCTGACGGTCGCTCCCGCCGCCCGGGCGTCGAGCGCGCAGTTCGCCGTAGCCCGGGGCTCATGGCGTGGCGGCTCGGGTGCCGGTACGTCCGGCAATTCGCGCCACAGCGGTGATCTGCCCGGCCCATGGTGCGAGGGCGATCAGGGTGAGTACCGCGAGCCACGGCAGACGCCACCACCAGCGCAAATCGTAGGCGGTGGACGGTGATTCGGCGACGAGGAGCCGTGCCGTGGACGACCAGACGACGAAGGCGTCACCGATCGGCACCAGCCCCAGTGCGTAGCGTTTCGAGCCGGGCAGATCGATCGGCAGACCGAGCAGTTCACCTTCGGCGGCCAGGGCGCGGGCCAGGGTGCCGTCACCGTTGACGCGGGCGGCGCCCTGGGCCACCACCGTGGCCGACAGGCTGATGCCCGCGATCAGCGGCCCGGAGTCCACATCGCCGCTGCCGCCGACGCCGTGCGGATATTCGCGTATCGCGGGTCCGAAACCACCTGGATAGGCGAGGAACCGGTCGCGGTACAGCGAGTACTGCGCTCGCGCGAATTCCGGGTCGATCTCGGGGAGGAAGCGGTGGATCACCGCCTGGGATGTGGCCCTGGAACCGGTGCTCAGTGATCCGTCCACAGCGGAAACCTGGTGGGGGAGTAGTCCTGTGGATGGATCGAGTCGTGTCCGGGATTGTCCCGTCCACCGCTCGATCACCGCCGCGTGCCGAGCGCCGAGCAGCTTGTCGTGCAGCCGGAGCGAGGCGATCGCCACCGTGGAGTCCACCGGCCACGCCTGTCCGTGATACGCCTGGAGGAACGGCGTCGGCGACGCGGCGAACGCCTGCGCGATCTCGTCGCTGTGCGCGGAGAAGCGTTGCGCCTCGGTGGGATCGGTGGGATCGGTGGGATCGAGCGACAGGATCGCCCCGCGCAACCAATTCGTCCAGCCTGCCCAGAAGATCCCGTTCGCAGGGTGGAGTCGCGGGCTGAACACCGCCCGGCCTTCGTCGGATTCCATTCGGGCCAGCGCCCAGCGAGATTCGGCCACGGCCTGCGAGCGCAGGTCAGGGTCGGCGTGCCCCGCCTGTACCCAGGCGAGCCCGTAGAGCGCATTCGAGAACAGATGCCCTTCCGGAAACAGTTGCTGCGCTTCGGTATCGGCGCCGCCTTCCAGGGCGCCGCGCAGAAAGGCCAGTTGGCGTTCGGTCGCGCCCGGTATGTCTCCTGGCTCCGGCGGTGACAGCAGGAAACGTCCCGCCGCGACCAGGCAACACACCGTCACCGCTACTCCCGCGAAACGCAGGACCCACCCCAAGGTTCTCCCCATGGGTCCACTTTGCCACCGATCAATCGTCAACTAGTGGTTGACGCCATCATGATCGTCAACCTACAGTTGACGCATGAGCACACCGAACATCCGCCTCGACGATCTGATCGACGGCATCAAGAAAGCCCGTCCCGACAATGTCCTCGAACAACTCACCGACGCCGTCGTCGTCGGTAACCACATGGGCGAGGTCGCCGACCACCTCATCGGCCACTTCGTCGACCAGGCTCGCCGCTCCGGCGCCTCCTGGACCGAGATCGGCGCCAGCATGGGCGTCAGCAAGCAGGCCGCGCAGAAGCGCTTCGTTCCCAAGCAGCCCGGCGACGCCGCCGCCATGGACCCGCAGGCCGGGTTCGCCAAGTTCACCCCGCGTGCGCGGCAGGTCGTCGTCGACGCGCAGGAGTCGGCGCGGGCGGCGAACAACGACCAGATCACCCTCGGGCATCTGATCCTGGCCCTGATCGGTCAGCGGGAAGGTCTCGCGGCCAAGGAAATCGAGGCCAGGGGTGTCGAACTCGACGCTGTCCGCGCGGCGGCCACCGCGGGGCTGCCCGGTGCCGCCGACGAGGTGCCCGCGCTCATCCCGTTCGACGGGGAAACCAAGAAGGTGCTGGAACTGACGTTTCGCGAGGCACTTCGCCTCGGCCACAACTACATCGGCACCGAGCACATCCTGCTCGCGCTGCTCGAGCACGAGAACGGGTCGGGCGTGCTCAGCGACCTCGGCCTGGACAAGGCTGTTGTAGAAGCCGAACTCGTCGAACTGCTGAGCCAGTTCCTCGCCGCGCAGGAAGAATCCTGATCCGCCGCCTCCGGCGCGGTGGGTTCGCGCCGGGGGCGACCTTGCACTCTCGCCACTCGAGTGCTAAAAATGGCCTTGGCACTCACGTCTGTTGAGTGCCAGGTCGGGACGGTGAGATCGGGTTCCATCGACACCCTCGGTCGTCCGTCGCGGGCACCGCACCTGGCCAGCGTACTTGGGGACGATCCAACCTGTGGTCGTCTCGTGTGTCAGCCATAGACATGTGGAGGATCTCAACGCAATGGCCAAGACAATTGCGTACGACGAAGAGGCCCGTCGCGGTCTCGAGCGGGGTCTGAACGCCCTCGCCGACGCTGTCAAGGTGACGCTGGGCCCGAAGGGTCGCAACGTCGTGCTCGAGAAGAAGTGGGGCGCGCCCACGATCACCAACGATGGTGTGTCCATCGCCAAGGAGATCGACCTCGAGGACCCGTACGAGAAGATCGGCGCCGAGCTGGTCAAGGAAGTCGCCAAGAAGACGGACGACGTCGCCGGCGACGGTACGACCACCGCTACCGTGCTCGCCCAGGCGCTCGTGCGTGAAGGTCTGCGCAACGTCGCGGCCGGCGCGAACCCGCTGGGCCTGAAGCGCGGCATCGAGAAGGCCGTCGAGGCCGTCACCGCCAAGCTGCTCGACTCCGCCAAGGAGATCGACACCAAGGAGCAGATCGCCGCCACCGCGGGTATCTCCGCTGGTGACCCGGCCATCGGCCAGCTCATCGCCGAGGCGATGGACAAGGTCGGCAAGGAAGGTGTCATCACCGTCGAGGAGAGCAACACCTTCGGGCTCCAGCTGGAGCTCACCGAGGGTATGCGCTTCGACAAGGGCTACATCTCCGGTTACTTCGTCACCGACCCCGAGCGTCAGGAAGCGGTCCTCGAGGACCCGTACATCCTGCTCGTGTCGTCGAAGATCTCGACCGTCAAGGACCTGCTGCCGCTGCTGGAGAAGGTCATCCAGGCCGGCAAGCCGCTGCTGATCATCGCCGAGGACGTCGAGGGCGAGGCCCTGTCGACCCTGGTCGTGAACAAGATCCGTGGCACCTTCAAGTCCGTCGCCGTCAAGGCGCCCGGCTTCGGTGACCGTCGCAAGGCCCAGCTGGCCGACATCGCCATCCTCACCGGTGGCGAGGTCATCAGCGAAGAGGTCGGCCTGTCGCTGGAGACCGCCGGTCTCGAGCTGCTCGGCCAGGCGCGCAAGGTCGTCGTCACCAAGGACGAGACCACCATCGTCGAGGGCGCGGGCGACGCGGAGGCCATCAAGGGCCGCGTGGCGCAGATCCGCACCGAGATCGAGAACTCGGACTCGGACTACGACCGTGAGAAGCTGCAGGAACGTCTGGCCAAGCTGGCCGGCGGCGTCGCGGTGATCAAGGCCGGTGCCGCCACCGAGGTCGAGCTCAAGGAGCGCAAGCACCGCATCGAAGATGCCGTGCGCAACGCCAAGGCCGCCGTCGAAGAGGGCATCGTCGCCGGTGGTGGCGTGGCCCTGCTGCAGTCGGCGCCCGCACTGGACGACCTGAAGCTGACCGGTGACGAAGCCACCGGTGCCAACATCGTGCGCGTCGCGCTGTCGGCCCCGCTGAAGCAGATCGCCTTCAACGCCGGCCTCGAGCCCGGCGTGGTCGCCGAGAAGGTCTCGAACCTGCCCGCGGGTTCCGGCCTGAACGCCGACTCCGGCGAGTACGAGGACCTGCTGGCCGCCGGCGTCGCCGACCCGGTCAAGGTCACCCGTTCGGCCCTGCAGAACGCGGCCTCCATCGCGGCCCTGTTCCTCACCACCGAGGCCGTCGTCGCCGACAAGCCCGAGAAGGCGGCCCCCGCGGCCGACCCGACCGGCGGCATGGGCGGCATGGACTTCTGATCCCCTGATCAGCTAGTTCTACAAGTCCACGAAGGCCGGTCCACTCTCGAGTGGACCGGCCTTCGGTCTGTCTGACAGGGATTTCTCGAGCTATGACATAGGGCCTGCCGATGCGTGTTCCCACCCTGAAGTACGGCGGCGGCTATTCGGACACGTTGTACTTCGACAACGTGATGGACTGGATCAAGATCGGCATCCGGCGAGTAGTCGGGCGCAACCGATGAGCAGGCGAAGGCAATCGCCGATCGTGCCTGCGGGCAGTCCCGTCTAGCCGACAGGCGTCAGGCGGAGGCGTTCGGCTAGTTCGTTGAAGATGTAGAAGTTGGGGATGGTGTTGACGGGGGCCAGGGACATCCACATGCCTGCGACTTTGAGGCGGATGTGGCCGCTGCGGGCGTCGATGAGTTGGATGTTGGTCCAGGGGAAGGGTTCGCCCTTGTAGGTGAGGGCGTCGAGGGAGAGGCCGAGGTCGCCGAAGTTCACGGTTTCGCCGTTGTCGATGGCGGTGACGGCGAGGGGGAGTTGGGTTGCGGTGACGGCGGATTGGATGGCGCGTGCCCATTCGCGGGCGCGGGCGAATCCCTCTTCATCGATTTCGGCGCGGCCCGCGGGACCGGTGAGTTCGAGTCGGTAGACGACGGGAACCGTGTCGTGGAAGGGGATTTCCTCCTGCCGCACCTCGGTGGTGTCCCACCGGAATCCGGCGACGCGCTGACCCGAGTGGTACACCGTGACCCCGTATTCGAACAGGTCGATGCGGGCGGCGCGGTTCTGCCGGTTGATGATTCCGCGCCGGAAGGCGAGCATCACCGGGACCGCCGCGATCATGAGCAGCGCGACGGCACCGGGCCACGCGCCGACGATCAGGCAGATCACCCCGATGAACGCGATGCAGCCCGCGACGATGCCGCATCCGCGCACGAAGGTGTCGTCGGCCGGAGTGGCCAGGAAGGTGTCGCGGTGCGCACCGAGCTGCTGGTACTCCGCCATGAGGTGTATCAGCTGGGTCAGCGGCACGGGGTGGCGAGCCTCGGCTACGGTCTCCGGCCTGTTCGGAGTGATCACTTGTCCCTCCATGAGGCGTTTCATCCGCGGCGAAGCGTATTCGACCGGCGCGGATAACGCCACCTGTGGGGCGCTCGGAATCCGCCCACGACCGGCCTGGACACGCTCCATACGCATGCGTATGGTTTGTCCAGGGAGCACCGCTGAGAGGTTGGATGAATGATCCGCAACATTCACGAGCGAACAATTCAGGCGCCGGCCGCACAGATCGGCGAACTGCTCGACAAAGTGGCGATTGCGGGAAACCCGTTGTGGCCCAGCGAGAAATGGCCACCGCTGGAGCTGGACGGCCCACTGGCCGAAGGCGCGAAGGGCGGTCACGGTTCGACTCTCTACACCTGCACCGCCTACCGCCCAGGTGAATTCGTCGAGTTCACCTTCACGCCCGGTTTCATGCTCGAGGGCACCCACACCTTCGAGGTGATCGGCAAAGGCACCTCGAGCGCCCTTCGCCATGTGATCTCGGCCGAAACCCGAGGCGTATCCGGATTTCTGGGCTGGCACCTCGCCATCCGATCACTGCACGACGCCTTGCTCGAGGAACTGCTGGACAACGCCGAAACCGCCGTCGGCGCACCGCCCGCACCGTACCGATGGCCGCTACACGCCCGGCTGCTCTACTGGACTTTCGTCAAGCTCGGCCTCGACTGATCACACCAGCCGTTCGAGAATCGAATCGACCAATTCGCCGGTGGCGGGCAAGCTTTCGGGCGACACCCGCGCCAGCTGATTGATTCCGTGATAGATACCGACGGCCACCGCCGCGCGCGTATCCGCCTGCTCCGCGGCCACTCCGAGCAGACGCAACTGCGCGGCCACGTACTCGATCCGCCGCGCCGCGACCCGTCGCATGGCAGCGGCGACCGCCGGCTGGTCGATGGCAGCCAGCAGCGCCAGTTCCTCACGGCCCTCGGTGGCGTAGTCGATGACATCGGTGAACAGCACCCGTAGCCGCTGCGCCGGGTCGGTGAGCTCGTCCAGCGCGGCGATCACCGCGTCGGTGCCCTCGCGTTCCCAGTGCGCGAGGACGGCGTCGACGAGGGCTGGACGGTCCTTGAAATGCCAGTAGAAGCTGCCCTTGGTGGCGCCGAGACGTTTGGCGAGCGGCTCGACGGCCACACCGGCCAGACCGTTCTCGCCGAGGGCGACGATCGCGGCGGCGACCCAGTCGTCGGCACTGAGCCTGCGAGCGGAGGGTGACTTCACAGCCATACGCTATCGAATGGCCGCGCTAGGCTCGAGTGGTGGAGTTTCTCGACGAAGGCGCGGGCCCGGCGATCGTGTGCGTGCACGGGATCCCGGGTTCGGTCGACTGGTTCGGCGCGGTCGCCGAGCGGCTGACTCCCCGTTTCCGGGTGATCCGGGTGGACCTTCGCGCCGCGCCGGAGGATTTCGCCGCCCCGGCCAGGTCGGCGCCCATCGCGGCCCTGCTCGCGGAGCTCGACCTGTCCGACGTGACGGTGATCGGCCATTCGTTCGGCGCGGAGATCGCGCTCGAGCTGGCAACGCTGCCCCGTGTGACACGGGCGGTGGTGGTCGGGCAGAGCCCGGACTACACGGCCGCGCGGATTCCGGGGTTCGCCCGGTGGGTGGTCCGCCCGTGGTCGGTGCGGCTCGCGCAGCGCTGGACGCCGGGTTTCGTGATTCGCCAAGGCAATCGGACGTTGTTCGCGCCGCGGTTCCGTTACGCGTCGGTGCCCGGTCTCGCGGAGGCGGTCGTGCGCGACTTCCGGTCGGCGGCGCCGACGGGCCTGGCCTATGCCGTCGGTGCCCGCGCCGACGACTTCGCCGCCCGGCCGCTCGATGCCAGGGTGGCGGCGCTGGACGTACCGGTGCTCGCCGTGCACGGCCGCCACGACCACCTCTACGACGCCACCACCACCCTCGCCCGGTTCGCCGCCGCGGGGGCGCGCACGCATCTGGTCGAGCACGCCGGGCATTCCCCGCAGGTCGAACAGCCCGACGAATTCTTCACTGTGCTGGAGGAATTCATGCGGTCAGAACCCGTCGAGCGCTGACACCACGAACGGCCCCGGCTTCTCGTCGTTGCCCATCGGTCCGCCCTTGTCGAATTGCGACGACACGATCAGCGCCCGGTCCCCGGAGTGCACCATCGTGGTGGGGATGCTCAGTGCCGGATCGTGGAATTCGAGTTGCCGCGTGGCCGCGCCGCCGTGGTCGGTGACGGTCCAGCGGCTGATGGTGTTGTCGGTGTTGTGCACCACCCACAGCGTGTCGCCGCGCAGTTCCAGGCCGTCGCCGTTGCGCACGGTGCCGCCGGTCAGTGTCACCTTGCGAATCGGCTCGGTGCCGGTGAGGTCGATCCGGTAAAGCTCGCCCGCCGACATCGCGACGACGAGCAGGTAGGTGCCCGCCTCGTCGGCGACGATCCCGTTGAGCTCGAAGGTCTTCGGGTCGCGTGGTCCGAGGACCGGTGCGAGGTCGGCGGCGACGGTGAGCTCGCCCCGGCCTTCCGTGGCGTTCGCGAGGGTGGCGCGGTAGACGACATTGCGGATGCTGTCGGTGAGGTAGGCGCTGCCGTCGGCGCCGAAGGCGAGGTCGTTGACGAAGCGCGGACGGTCGACCGGGACGTCGAACCGGGCGAGCAGGGCACGAGAACCGGTGTCGTACACCATGACTCCCGCGGTCGAGTCGATCACCCACAGCCTGCCGTCGCGGTCCACCCGTAGTCCGTTGGTTGTCTTGCGTCCGTCGGCGCCTGCTGGGAGGAAAACCTCGGCCGTCGCCGCGTCCGCTCCCGCGCGGAAGACGGTGCCGTCGGCGTAGGAGCCGACATAGCTGGTTCCGGTGCGGGGATCGAGCGCGATGCCCTCGGGGTAGACGGCCGCGCCCGGAAGTCCATATGCGGTGCTCAGGACCGGTGACGGGGCCGGGTCGTCGGTACCGCAGGCGGTGAGCGCGAGGCAGGTGGCGGCCATCGCGAGGGTCCTGATCATGATTACGCCTCTCGTTCATGTAATTCAACACATCATGCAACGAGCAGAAATTTAGATTAGAGTTCTAATGATCGTCAAGGGTGATACTTCGAAATGGGCGGATAACATGCAGCCATGACGTCCATGCCCTCGACCGAGAGGCTGGGCACGTTCCTCAAGCGTGCCGAGCAAGCCATGATCGCGGCGAAAACAGCCGCGCTCAAACCGGCCGGGCTGACGGTTCCGCAGTTCAGCGCGCTGATGTACCTCGCCGAGAACCCCGGCATCTCGGCTGCCGCTCTTGCCCGGCTGGCAGGGGTGACGCCGCCGACGATGAACACCGTCCTGAGCAATCTGGTCGACCGTGGCCTGGTCGAACGCTCACCGCACGAGTGGCACCGGAACGTCCTCGAGACGCGGCTGACCGAGGCGGGCCGGGAGGTCACCGAGGCGGCCGACGCGCGCGCGATCGCGGTGGAACGCGCCGCGGCCGCCCACTTCACCGCCGAGGAGTTCGCCACGCTGACCGCACTGCTGACCCGCACGGCACAGGCTTTCGAGGAAGTCCGCCAGGATCTTCCGTAGCAAACGCGAAGAGCCCGCCGGAGGGGTCCGGCGGGCTCTCGTGGTCGAGCGGGTCAGCGTTCGGCCGCGGCCTTGATCTTGCGCAGCGTCTCGTGCATGCCCGAGACGAGATCGGCCTCGAACTTCTCCTCGCCGCCTGCGAGCTTGATCACCGGGCCCATCCAGCCGGGAATTCCCTTGGGGTCGAGGGTGCGTCGCTCGACGAGGCGGGTGCCCGCGGCGGTCGGCGCGAGCTCGTAGCTCCACACCGTGTGGTTCTCGTTCATCCGGAACGCCAGCGCGGTGTTGGGGACGAACCGCACGATGCGCGAGCTGGTCGGCCAGACCTTCCAGCCGTCGCGGTTGAAGTTGATGGTGCGCGCCCCTTCGCGAACCCCGCCGATCGCCAGCATCTTGACCGTGGTCGGGCTGAACTCCGACATCCGGTTCAGGTCCGCGAGAATCGACCAGACCTTCTCCGGCGATGCGGCGATGTCGATACTTGCTTCGAGGTTGTTCGGCAACGGTGCCTCCGGGTTGTGCGTGACGTACGGTCACACCGAGCATAGGGTCGCCACCCGCCAGAGCCCTCCGCCCACAGTCGGATTTTCCGCCGCCCTGGTTTTCGGGGGCTTGTGGGTTCTCACAGAAAAGTGGGGGAAATTCCTTTAAAACACCTCCTATTCACATTCGCCTTCGGTATCGTCCGAGACGGCAAATCGCCAGTGACAGAAGGTCACAGAGTGTCAACTTGGAGTGCACCATGCTTTACAACATCACCGAGTCCAACTCCGGCAGCAGCGGCGACGGCGGCATCCTCGCCCTGCTGATGAGTCTGCTCACCAGCTCGATGAGCACCGGTTCGGCCCAGACCTCCGGTAACTGAGCGCATCTGAAGCAAACTTCCGGCTAACGCGCGGTAAGCCGGGAGGGCTGTCGTTGGGCCCGATCCATGACGAGGGGATCGGGCCCTTCGGTATTGTCAGCGACAATGTCACAGGATGCGAATACGGGACGAATGTATGCCGGGCAGCCCGTAGAGGACCGGCAACGCCAGCGGCGTGCGCGTTTTCTGGAGTCAGGCCTGACGGTCTTCGCGCGCGACGGGTACGCCAACAGTTCGGTCGGTGCCATCTGTAAGGACGCCGGACTGTCGTCGCGGCAGTTCTACGAGGAGTTCACCGGCCGCGAATCGCTGCTACTCGAGCTGTACGAGCAGATCGACCGCGAATCCCGCGAGGCGGTGGCTACCGCCCTCGCGGCGAAGAGCGACGCCAGCGCGATCGACCAGATCGACGCGGCCGTGCGCGCTTACGTCGAGACCATCGGCACCGATCCGCGCAAGGCGCGGGTGGCGCTGGTCGAGGTGGTCGGCGCCGGACCCAAGGTCGAGAAGTTCCGCCTCGAGCTACGCCGGGTGTGGGGTTCGCTGCTGGCAGGCGCCGCCGAGGATGCGGCCATGCACGGTGAAATCCCCCCGGGCGACTACGAATTGCGGGTGCTCGCCATCATCGGCGCGGTGAACTATGTGGTCGACGGCTGGAGCGGTGCCGATCCGCGGCCGCCGCTCGACGATGTGATCCAGGTGCTGAGCCGGGTGATTCTCGGCGCGGTCGGGGCTTGATGGCGCGGGTCGAGACCGTCCCGATCCAGGTGCCCGACGGCACCACCCTGCCCGTGCGGCTGATTCCGGCCCGCGGGCCGCACCGTCATCCGGTGACCCCCGACGCCCCGCGTCCGGTGATCGTGATCGTGCCCGGCCTCGCCGTGCCCGGTGAGTTCTACGAATACTTCGCCCACCAGCTGGCCGGGCGCGGATTCGATGTGGCCATCGGCGAATTGCGTGGTCAGGGCGGTAGTACTCATCGTCCCGGTGCCGAAAGTACCTATGGCTACCACGAATTGGTCGCCGTGGATTTTCCGGCGATGCTGCAGGTGGTGCGTCACCGTTTCCCCAGCAGCACCCCGTACCTGCTCGGGCACAGCATGGGCGGTCAGCTGTCGGTGCTGTACGCGGCCCGGGTGCGCGGCAGGCTCGGCGGGTTGATCCTGGTCGCCTCCGGCACACCGTATTACCGCGGTTACCGTGGCGTGCTCGGCCCGGGGATGCTCGTCGGCACGGCCGCGGTGGCGGTCGCGTCGAATCTCGCCGGTTTCTGGCCGGGTGACATGCTGGGCAAACGGGCATACGGCCGCCAGTCCAAGGTGCTCATGTCGGACTGGGCACGCCTGGCCCGGACCGGCCGCTTCGTGCCGGTCGGCGCCGATATCGATTACGAGGAACGCGTCGCGCGGCTGAAGTTCCCGGTGCTGTCGATCACCATCGAGGGCGACGAGATGACCCCGCAGACCTCCGCCGACCATCTGCTGAGCAAGATGCCCGCCGCCGAGATCACCCGCAGGTTCGAGCCGGAACCGCTGGGCCACAACGGCTGGATCACCAACCCGGACTCCACCGTCGACGCCGTCGAGAAGTGGCTGCGCGACCGCTGAGACGCGGACACAGACGATCGAATCGTGCGGGAACAAAACCGGTTCGCTGAATACATATATTCGTCATACTGGTCCATATGCGACGAATGGAGAATCGGTGACCGACCCGGGTTCGGCGGTGCTCGTGCGTGCGCTGGCGGCCGACGCCTCGCACACATCCGAATCGGTGCGGGCGGTGACGGCGCGGCTCATCCGCGACGGTTCCCTCGCCGAGGGGATCCGGTTGCCGACCATCCGGGAACTGGCCCAGCACTGCGGTCTGAGTACCCGCACGGTCGTGGCGGCCTGGGGTGAGCTGCGCAAAGAGGGGCTCATCGCCACCAATCGCCGGGGCGGCACCGTGGTGGCCGCGGCCGGGGGAGTCCCGCTGGGGCGCCCGCTCGCCGAGCGTGATCTGCTCACGGGCAGCCCCGACTACGCCCTGCAGCCCGACCTGGCGCCCGCGATGCTCGCCGGGCTGCACACCGACGACCTGAACCGTCCCGGCCGCGACTACATCACCGACCGTTTGCGCGCGGCGGTATGTGACGGCTGGCCCTTCCCCGCCGAGGCGTTCGTCGCGGCAGGTGGCGGCTCGGAGGGTTTGTTTCTCGCCGTGGACGCGGCGGCCCCGGACGGCGCGCTCGTCGCGGTGGAGGAACCGGTGATGCCGGGTTTCCTGGATACGCTCACCGAGGTCGGGTATCGGGTGATCGGGATCGCCGCCGACGAGCAAGGGGCGCTGCCGGATTCGCTGGCCGAGGCATTGCGCCGGAATCCGGCGGTGGTGGTGTTGCAGCCCGAAGGCGCGTACGCGACCGGCGGTGTGCTCTCGCCGAATCGGGCCGGGGAACTGGCCGAGGTGTTCGCGGCGGCGGAGGTGCAGCCGTGGATCGTCGAGGACGACGCGGTCGGACCGCTCGCCGCCGCGCAGGCGCCCTCCCTGGGCAGCTGGTATCCGGAGCGCTGTGTGCGAGTGCGCAGTTACTGCAAGGCTTTCGGGATGGATATCCGGACCTGTGTGATCGGTGGCAGTGCCGAACTGGTCGACCGTGCGATTCGGGCCAGGGTGCACGGTATCGCCGCGAACAGCCGGATCCTGCAGAACGCCTTGGCGCACTTGATCGGTGATCCCGGGACGGCTGCCCTGATCGACACCGCCCGTGAGCGTTACGCGGCTCGGCGTGCGGGTTTGGTCGCCGCCCTGCGGGAGCACGGCGTGACGGCTGAGGCCGGGACGAACAGCCTGGTGGTGTGGGTCGAGGTGGCCGACGAACAGGGTGCGTTGCTGCGGTGCGCACGGCATGGGGTCGTCGTCGGATCGGCGGCACGATCGCATGTCGGGGCGGCGCGCGCTGCTATCCGGGTGGCCGTTCCCCAACTGCCCGACGACCCGCGACGGCTCGCCGAACTGGCAGCGCTGCTGGCGGACGCGGCGGCATCGACCCACCGCGAATTCCTCGACTGAACTGTGCAGATGGGAGCGCGGACGGCCTGCAATCCGCCGTCATGCAGTCCCGCGGCGGCATGCAGGGCTGGCATGGGGCGACGGCGGGCACCACAATCGCCGATCTGCACGCACGATCGTGACACCGAGGGCCCACGGATTGCCCCCGTCTCAGGCTGCCGTGAACGCCTGGCTCGGTGACAGGGTTGCGACGCGTGCCAGCACGTCGAGGTAGCGGGGGTGGTGGACGGCGAGCGGGACGTAGTAGAGCACGTCGGTGGCGGCGGGCCGGTCTGGATCCTCGGCGAGTCGGGAGGCGATCTGGTCGACATTGCCGATACTGATCCTGTTGTCTACCAGGTATTTCGGTAGGTCGACCGGCTCGGAGTAATAGCGTGGACTCAGCGCGATATCGGTTTCGAGGAGCGCGAGGGAATCACGTTCGCTGTCACCGGGCAGTACTGCCACACTCACCCCGATTCGCGGCGTCGTCCGGCACTCGGCCAGATAGGCGTCGACCAGTTCTGTGACACTTCCGCCGGCTCGAGCCTGCGAATTACCGTGTGGCAGCAGGCCGTCACCCGCTGCGGCGATTCGGCGGGCCGTGTCGATGTTTCCGGTCGACTGCCAGATGCGCGAGCGGAGGCCGCCGGGCGGTGGGTAGAGGGCGATCTCGTCGCCGACCCGGCCACTTTCGAGGAGCCGGTGTATCTCGCCTACTCGCTGGGTGTAGATCGTCTCTCGTTCCGCGTCGGACACGCCGAAGCCCGCGTAGCTGGTGGCCGAATGTCCGAAACCCAGGCCCTTTCCGAGCCCGAGTTCGAGGCGTCCATCGCTGAGCGCGTCGGTGACCGCCGCGTCTTCGGCCAGTCGTACGGGATGCTCGAAAGGCACTGTCACCACGCCGGTTCCGAGCCGGATGTGCCGCGTGTGCTGGGCTGCGGCGGCCACGAACGGGAAAACCGACGGTAGCGCCGCGTGATGGGCCTCGAAGTGCCGGGTGGCGAACCAGACGGTGCCGAAACCGAGTTGTTCGGCGCGCACCGTGATCTCGATGGTCCGCCGATAGACCTCGGCAGCCGGTGGCCCACTCCGCAGTTGGACGAACAATGCGCGATTCACAGGCCGTAATGCCCTCTCAACGTGGTGGTTTCGTACTCCGTGCGAAAGAGCCCGCGTGATTGCAGGATCGGTACCACCTGGTCGACGAAAAGATCGAGCCCGCTGGGCAATTCGTCGAGCATGATGTTGAACCCGTCGCTCGCTCCCTTGGTGAACCACTCGGTGATGAAGTCGGCTACCTGCTCCGGTGTGCCGACGACCTTCGCGTGCACGCTGCCGGAAGCGAGAAGCCTTGCCGCGCAGCGGGTGGCGGCGCCGGAGGCGCGCACGTTGTCGAGCAGCACCGCGCGTTGTCCGCGGGAACCCGCGTCGCTGTTCTCGTCGGGGATCTTGTGCCAGGGAAACGGGGCGCTCAGGTCGAGGTCGTCGGGGGAGAGGCCGAGACGATCGGCCAGATTGGTCAGCTGCACTTCGTCGGGGATCAGGTCGATGAGGTCTCGTTCGCGTTGCCGCGCGGCAGTTTCGGTGTCGGCAAGGACGACGATCAGGCCCGGCAGTAGCTTCACGCTGTCCGGGTCGCGACCGGCTGCCGCGGCGTGCTGTCGCAGTTCGGTTCGGCGCGCGGCGGCGGACACGGGATCGACGTGTGCGGAGTAGATCGCGTCGGCGGTCCTGGCGCCGAGCTCGACGCCGTGGCTCGACGCGCCCGCTTGGATCAGCACCGGCTTGCCGTGCGTCAGCGGCGGGGCCTTCAACGGGCCCGCCACCCGGAAGAACTTGCCGACATGGTCGATCGGACGGACCACCTCGGGATCGAGGTAACGTCCGGTCGCCTTGTCGCCCACGAGCGCACCGGCCGGGACCGAATCCCACAGTGCCGTCACCACCTCGAGGAATTCGGCGGCCCTGGCATACCTTTCGGCCTTCGGCAGCGCCTGGTCGAGGGAGTAATTGCGGGCGGCGTTGTCACCGCCGGTGACCACGAAATTCCAGCCGACCCGCCCACCCGACACCGACGAGAGCGCGGCGAACGAGCGGGCGAGGTTGTAGGGATCGTTGTAGGAGGTGGTCGCCGTGACGATCACCCCGATCCGGCTGGTGTGCGCGGCGAGGACGGCATGGGCGACGAACGGTTCGAGCAGGCGGCTCGGCGCGGTCCAGTCCTTGGCCTGGATATCGGGGGAATCGGCGAGGAACACCGCGTCGAGCAGGCCACGCTCGGCGGTGCGCGCCACGTCGAGGTAGTGCTCGATCTCGACGAAATGGGCCGCCGGTTCCGGTGCGCGCCGCCACGGGCTGCCGATGGCGCCGCCGGGAATGAGATTCGCGTTGAGAATGACATGTCTCGGCATGAGGGGTCCTAGAAATTCGTCAGGGCGACAGAGGGTTCCGTTGCGAGCGGACGGGCGGGATCGGCGACCCACTGCGACAGGGAGCCGGGATAGAGGGCGATCTCGATGCCGAGTGTCGCCAGCACGAACACCTGTAGAGCCGCCGCCATCGCACTGCCGCAATAGCTGGCAGCCGGGGTTCCGGCGTCGACACCGAGGCGGTGGTAGCGGGCGCGCAGCGTCGCCTCGTCGAGAAGCAGTCCCTCGTCGTCGAAGTCGTCGAAGACCGGGGCGCTGACGGCGCCGGGAATATGTCCCGGATACTCGCCCCCACCGCGAAAGTGGGTCCGGGGACGGGCGTCGAGGAGTATGCCGCTGCTGGGAAGTTTAGCGACAGCGCAGGTTTCGACCGTTGGTAGCGAGCCTGACCGTGCGATGGCAGTGTCCGAGTGACCTGACCTGACGGGTGTGCCGGATGCATCTGATGCATCAGACGTGCCGCGCGTGCCGGATGGACTTGGTGCGTCGAACGTCCCGGACGTGCTGGGTACGTGGGCTTCATCGTTCCCGCCAGTGTCGGTCTGGTCGTCACATGTGCGTGGCGGCTCTTCGGGCCGATCCGCGGTGAGTCCGCCGCCCGCCGCCTGCCAGGCGCGTAATCCGCCGTCGAGGATGCGGACGTCGGTCAGGCCGGCCCAGCGCAGCACCCACCAGGCGCGGGCGGCGGCCACCGAGCGGGCGTCATCGTAGACCACCACCGCGCTGTCGGCGTGAATGCCCCAGCGGCGCAGCGATTCTGTGAGGTGATTCGCGTCCGGCAGGGGGCGGGCGCCGGAGTCGGCGGTCGGGGTACCGGACAGATCGGCGTCGACATCGGCGAACTGCGCGCCGGGGAGGTGTTCGCGCTGGTAGTTCGCGCGCTCCCCAGCCGTGCGGACATCGAGCAGCACGAGCCGCGCGGGCGGGGCGTCGCGCAGGTCGGCCGCGGAGACGAGGTGGGCGGCACGGTCGCCGGGCATCGGGGTCCTTTCGCCGATTCGGTGTGTTCGACCGGCCGAGAATATGTAGTCCGAGGGTGGGAACACATATTTGGAGTCCGCCTGACTTTTTGTGTTCCCGTGGGTGTTCGGCCGACTTATGTTTCTCCCGCCGGGTCGTCGGAACCCGGGAGATGGGAGGTCGGCCGTGACAAGCCGGATCGTCGACGCGCAGTGGGTGCGGGATCGCCGTGCGGACGCCGTCGTCATCGAGGTGACCAATGCTCGCGGGCCCGCCTCCATCCCCGGTGCACGCTCGGTCTACTGGAAAGACCTCCTCTGGGACCGGTCCCGTCGAGAGTTCCCTACCGCCCGCGAGCTGGCCGACCGTCTTCACTCACTAGGCGCCCACGCCGACGCCCCGCTCGTCTTCGTCGGGGGCCCACCGCAATTCGCGGCTTACGCACTCTGGGTCGCCACCGCCGTCGGAATCGGAGGTGACCTGCGCTACCTCGACGGAGGCACCGTCGCGTGGCCGCACGACGGGCCGGTGATCGGCATCGACCGGTCTGTCGGCGCTGGTAGTAGCAACCGCACACCGCTTCCCCTGGCGTCGCCGCGGTTCGCCGAGGTGGTCGTGGGCAGGGAGCAGGTTCGCGCCGCGATCGACTCGCCGACCGTGCTGCTGGACCTGCGCTCGCCCGAAGAGTTCGCGGGACTCCGTGTTTCACCGTCGTCGGAGCCGGTCGACCACGGCGCCGAGCGGCACGGGCACATCCCTGGAGCGTTGAACCTGCCCGCACAAGACCTGCTCGACCCCGCGGGCCTGCTCCGGCCGACCGACGAAATCGCGGCGCGCATAGCCGAACTCGGCATCGCCGACGCCGACGACATCATCGCCTACTGCCGGCTCTCCCACCGAGCCGCACTCGGCTGGTTGGTCTTCACCGACCTCCTCGGTGAGCACCGCCTCCGCGTCTATGACGGTTCCTGGACCGAATGGGGCAGCCTCGTCGGTGTCCCGGTGCACAACCCTGCCGACGCCGGGGAGCTGACTTCATGACGACACCATCGAACACCGATTCATTGCAGGGAAACACGGCTTCACAGACGGTGACACCTCGCGGCCCCGAGGATGCGACGGCAGCACCGGTAGTTGCAGCTTCACATGCAGCGGGCGCGACCGAGTCCGGAACAGACTCGATGCCGGTCGCGTCGAGTGCCCCGGGCACCACGACGAGTCGCCAGGATGCGGGGCCGACCGACGGGGCCGCCGCGCAAAGACGTGCGGGTTTCACCTCGCGTGAGAACCGCGGCCCGGCGAACAGATCGCAGATCGTGGCTCGGCGCATAGTCGGGGTGTTCCTGTCGGCCGCCGGAATGATGTGGGCGGCAGTCACTTTGGCTTTTCTGGCGGTGCATGTAGCGCCAGGTGACCCGGTGACCGCGATCATGGGCGAGTCCAGTGATCCGGCCCTGCGGGAGCGGATCGAGCAGGACTGGGGGCTGGATCGTCCGCTGATCGTGCAGTACGGCCTGCATCTGGGCCGGTTGTTGCACGGTGATCTCGGCTATTCGTATGTGCGCGGTGAACCCGTGGCCGACATCTTGTTCGGCGAGCAGTTGGTGACCAGTGCGCAGCTCGCTGGGTTCGCGCTCCTGATCGCGGTGGTGCTCGCGCCGTTGCTCGCCGTGCTCACCGCGGGTCGGCGTGATGTGTTCAGCCGGGCGACCGCCACGCTGGAGGTGGTCGTCGCCTCGGCGCCACCGTTCTGGACCGGTCTGGTGCTGATCTGGGTGTTCGCGTTCACGCTGAAAGTTCTTCCGGTGACCGCGGGCAACGAATTCCAGCGACTCGTACTGCCCGCCGTCACCCTGGCCTTGCCGATCGCCGCTGTGCTCGCGCAGGTGATGCGGGAGGGGATCGAGCGCGCGCTGGAACAGCCGTTCGCCCTCACCGCCCGGTCGCGCGGGATCAGCGCCACCCGGTTGCGGCTGCGGCACGGGTTGCGGCATTCGCTGATCCCCGCCGCCACGCTGGCGGGCTGGGCGGTGAGCGGGCTGCTCACCGGGACGGTCGTGATCGAGGAGGTCTTCGGCAGGGCCGGTATCGGCCGGGAGACCATCGCCGCCGTCACCCATTCGGATGTGCCGGTAGTCCTCGGCGTCGCCCTGCTCACCGCCGCCATCTACCTCACCGTCACGGTCCTCGTAGACCTCGCCTACCTGTGGATCGACCCTCGCCTCCAGGAGCCGACCCCATGACCGACACCGCATCCACCCAACTGAAAGCCGCGAAGGTACCTGTCCCGACCGGCGGCGTCGACCCGACCGCCGGTGGTCCGTCCGATGCGCAGGACAGCGCGGTCGAAGCAGCCGACGTGCCTCGAGGCGTCTCCGAGCGATCCACCAACGGGTCGACATCGAAGTCGCGGACTTCGGTGGGCCAGAAGGAGACGCGCGGAAAGGTGCATGCCCTGCATCGGTTGGTCGCAGTCGCCTCGAAGTGGCCGTTCGGCGTGACTGTTTCGGCCGCTGTGCTCGCGTTGTCCGCCATCGCCGCACTCGCACCGGACCTGCTGTCGGGCAGCGACCCACTACACACCGACCTGCTCGCTGCCCACGAATTACCCTCTCTCGCCCACCCTTTCGGCACCGACCAGCTCGGCCGTGACGTGCTCACCCGCGTCGTGCACGGCGCTCGGCTGTCACTGTTCATCGGACTGACCGCGACAGCGCTGGCAGTGGCCATCGGGGTGACGCTCGGATTGATCGCCGGGATCGGCAATCGGATCGTCGACGCGGTCGCGTCGCGGGCGTTCGACCTGCTCGGGGCGTTTCCGGAGATCCTGCTCGCCCTGGTGCTCATCACGTTCACCGGTACCGGCACCGCCAACCTCATCCTCGCGATCGGTATCGCCGCCGCGCCTCGGTTCGCGCGGGTGATGCGGGCCGAGACCCGGGCGGTGCGTGGCAGCGAGTTCGTGGCGCAGGCGGGACTGCTCACGCGGTCGCGTGCGCGGATCGTGGTCCGCCACATCCTGCCCAACGCGCTGCGCTCGCTGCCGGTGGTGGTGACTCTCGGGCTCGGCACGAGCATTCTCGGCGCCGCCGCGCTGAGCTTCCTCGGCTTCGGGCCGAAACCGCCCGTGCCGGAATGGGGTTCGATGCTGGCCGAAGCGCACGGTGATCTGCGGATCGCCTGGTGGTCGGTGGTCTTCCCCGGTGCCGCCGTCACCGTCGTCGTCCTGGCTACGACCGTCCTCGGCCGCTACGCCGGCCACCGTTTCGAGCGAAGGGCGCAGCTGTGACCGACACCCTGATCCAGGTACGGAACCTGCGCGTCGAATTCGATGGACGTGCGGTGGTGCGTGGCGTCGATCTCGAGCTGCGCCGCGGCGAAATCCTGGCCATCGTCGGCGAATCCGGGTCCGGAAAGTCGGTCACCACCCGAAGCCTCGTCGGCCTCGCGGGCGGCCGGGTCAGCGCCGACCTCCTCGACCTCTTCGGTGCCTCGGCCCTCGACCTCTCCGAACGGCAGTGGCGTGGAATACGCGGCGCCCGGGTCGGTTTGGTGTTCCAGGACGCCCTGGTCGCGCTCGACCCGTTGCGCACCATCGCCGACGAGATCGGCGAATCGCTGAACGCGGTCTCGCGCAACGAGCGCAGCGACCGCATCGACCGGCTGCTGCGTTCCGTCGGCATCGCCGACCCGCAGATCCGCAAGCGGCAGCGGCCGTTTCAACTCTCCGGCGGACAACGTCAGCGCGCACTGATCGCCTCGGCGCTCGCGGCGGGCCCGGACGTGATCATCGCCGACGAACCGACCACCGCCCTCGACGTGACGGTCCAGAAGCAGGTGCTCGAGCTGCTGGCCGAACAGGTCGCGGGTGGTCGGGCCATGATCCTGGTCAGCCACGACCTGGCCGTCGTCGCCTCGATCGCGGATCGCGTCCTGGTGATGCGGGCAGGCGAGGTCGTCGAGGCGGGGCCCACCCGCGAGGTCATCGAGCGGCCACGGCACGAGTACACCCGCGCGCTGCTCGCGGCCGTACCGCACGGCAGTGCCCGCGCGCGGGTCACCGAGCCGGTTTTCACCGCGGCGGGGCTCACGAAGTCGTACCGGGGAGTTCCGGCGATCTCCGATGTCTCCTTCGAAGTCGGTGCGGGTGAAGTTCTCGGCGTGGTGGGTGAATCGGGGTCGGGTAAGTCGACCGTGGCCAAGATCGTCACGGGGCTGATCGAGCCCGACCGCGGCGAGATGCGTTTCGGTACCGAGCCGTTGACGCGCAAGACCCGCAAGCCGGGTGAGCTGGGACTGGTCGCGCAGGACTCGGTCGGTTCCTTCGACCCGCGCTACCGGGTCGGCGAGATCATCGCCGAGAGTGTCGCGCTGCGTGTGCCGCGCACCGAACGTCGAGCCGAGGTGCTGCGCTTGCTCGACGCGGTGCACCTGCCCGCCGACACCATCGATCGTCACCCACGCGAACTGTCCGGCGGGCAACGTCAGCGGGTCAATATCGCCCGCGCGCTCGGTGCCCGCCCGCGCCTGATCGTCTGCGACGAACCCGTGTCGGCGCTCGACATCTCGGTGCAGGCCCAAATCCTCGACCTCGTGGCCGAACTCGCTGCCGGCGAAGACGTGGCGATCGTGTTCATCTCGCACGATCTGGCCGTCATCCGGCAGATCTGTCACCGCGTGCTCGTCCTGAACCACGGCGTGGTCGTCGAATCAGGCACAGCCGACGACGTCTTCCACCACCCCCGCTCGCCCTACACCCAAGCCCTGCTCGATGCCGTCCCGCGACTGGCGGTCCCGGCTCCCACAGAAAGCTCCTCGCGTGCGTAATCGCCTCACCCGACTGTTCACCGCGCTGCTGCTGGCCACCGCGCTGGCCGCGAGCGCCTGCGCCGCCGACCCCGAACCCGGTGGCGGCGGTGGTGGCCCGACCACCCCGCCGCAGGCAGGCGGCACCTTCACCATCGCCTTGCCCGCCTATCCGTCGCGCGGCCTCAGCCCGCACTACGGCGCGGCCTTCGACGCCTCCCAGGTGCTGCGCAACAGCTTCGACAGCTTGATCGCCGAGGACCGTGACGAACAGTTCCACCCCTGGCTGGCCACCGAATGGACCATCTCGCCGGACGGCCTGGTCTACGAATTCGCCCTGCGCGAGGACGTCACCTTCCACAACGGCGAGAAATTCGACGCCGCGGCGGTGAAGGCGAATATCGACGCCTTGCGTAACCCCGACTACCCGTCCTGGACGGTCCTCGGTCTGCTGCAGTACTCGAGTGTGAGCGCGGTAGACGTGCTCGACCCGTACAAGGTGCGCATCACCCTGAGCACCCCGCGCGCCGACTTCCTGTCCACCCTCGGCGGACTCAGCGGCGCCATCGTCGCCCCGAGCAGTCTGAAGGCCGACAAGCAGGCGCTGACCAGCGGTGCGGGCTTCGTCGGATCCGGTCCGTTCGTGCTCGACAGGGTTGTGCAGGGCCAGGAACTGCGTTACCGGAAGAACCCTGCCTACAACTGGGCTCCCGCCACCGCGAAACACCAGGGGGCCGCCTACGTCGACGAACTGGTCGTGAAGTTCATCCCCGAGGCCGCCACCCGCGCCGGACTGCTGCGCAGTGGTGAGGTGAACGCCATCGGCACCGTGAAGGCCACCGATATCGGCTTGTTCGACGGTGTCGGCGGATTCCAGTACGAGCAGATCGGTTCGGCCGCCTCGCCGTGGGTCATCATGCTCAACCTCACCCACGGCGCCACCACCGATGTGCGCGTGCGCCGCGCCATCGCCAAGGGTGTCGACATCGCCGCTGTCACCAAGAGCCTCACCAAGGACACCCAGCAGCGGGCGTGGAGCCTCATCTCTCCGGACAGCGCCTACTACGACCCGAAGTTCGAGAACAAGGGCGGCCCCGATCTCGACGCCGCGAAAGCCCTTCTCGCGGAGGCTGGTTGGACCGGTACCGATGCCGAGGGTTACCGCACCGACAGCACCGGCAAGCGGTTGACCGTTCGGCTGGTCGCCACGAACCCCACCTACCCCGAGGACGATTTCCTGAAGGCCTGGCAGGCCGAATTGCGCCAGAACCTCGGCATTCAGGTGGAACTGCAATTCGTCGACAACGCCCAGATCTACGACCTGCTGGCCCGCAACGACTACGAGGCCTTCCCCCGTCAGGTCGGCGGCCTCGACCTGTCACTGCAGTTCAACCGCGCCTACGGGTCGACCACTCCCGACCTGAAATACGGCCAGATCGACGGCATCACCATCGGCTCCATCGTCGGCGGCTCGAAACTGGCCGACCCGCAGGTGGACCGGTGGCTCGTCGACGCGACCAAAGCCACCGATCGCGAACAGCGCAAAACACTGTTCAACCGCATCACCGCCCACCTTCTCGACAATGCCGTCGCGATCCCCCTCTACACCGACCGCAACAGCGTCGCCGCCGACGCGACCGTGCACAACCCGACCTCGCTGTTCGATGCCCCTCGCAACAGCGTCAACGGCTGGGCCTACGACATCGCCGTCCGCTGACCAGCATCCACCTCCCGGAAGGCTCGATCATGACCGTCGCCACCCCCACCCTCACCTTCGACCGCAATATCCCGCGCGGACTCGTGCACCGCGAATCCATCGCCGAGGTATTCCTCACCGACGCCCAACCCACCCCGGACGGTGCGATCTTCGCCGCCCAGCTACCGCGCAACCATTCCTATTTCAGCGATCATCGCGGCACCGCCACCACCTATGACCCGCTGCTGCTGATCGAGGTGTTCCGGCAGGTCGCCATCTATTACGCGCATTCGTTCATCGGGGTGGCACGCTCGGAGAAATTCATCTTCGGCTCCGCCGATTTCACCATCTCCGACGCCGACACCCTGCGCATCGGCCAGTGCCCCGGGCACTGCGTCATCGAGGCGCGCGTGATCGCCGACAAACGACGCGACGACCAGGTCATCGGGCTCACCCTGGAAATGGTCGCCGAGATCGAGGGCCACGAGGCGGCCAGGGAGATCATGGTCTACCAGTGGATGCCCGCGCCGGTGTGGAACCGGATCCGGGTGCGCGGGCGCGAATCGCTCGGCCTGCCCGCCGCGCCGAGCATTCCGCCCCAGCCGCCGGTCGCCCGGATGCGACCGGGCTCGGTGGGCAGGCACAACCCGCGCAACGCCATTCTCGCCAACCCGGTGCTCACCGGGGAGGAGCTGACCGCGCTCACCATCATCGACACCGATCATCCGTCGCTGTTCGACCACGCCCTCGACCATGTGCCCGGCATGCTGCAGTTCGAGGCGGCGCGGCAGGTGGCGATGGCGGCCGCCAACGCCGTTCTCGGCCTGGACACCAGCCGGATGGTGATGCACCGGCTCGGCATCGAATTCACCAAATTCGGGGAATTCGAACGGGATACGATCGCCCGCGCCACCGTCACCGGTGATACCGACGGCGCCCGCGCCCGGGTGAGCCTCACGCAGGGCACCGATGTGATCGCCGCCGGTGACGTGGAACTGCGTTTCCGTCCCGCCGACATCAGGACGATGGTCCAGTGAGCGCGCCGTTCGTCTGGTTCGATTTCGGCGGCGTGCTCTCCCCACCGCTCGACGAGCTGTTCCAGCGCTACGAACAGGTGGCGGGCATCCCCGTCGACCTGTTCAAGCACGCGATCGCCGAGGTGGGCGCCCAGTACGGCCTGGCGCCCCTGGCCCCGATCGAACTGGCCCTGCTCGACGAACGCACCTGGGTGGCGAAGCTGCACGCGGCGCTCCGGGCCAAGGCGCCCGAGCTCGACTTGTCGCGCAGTGAACCGGATTTTGGCAAGCAGTGGTTCGCCGGGCACGAGGTGAACCGCGCCGTCCGCGATTTCGCCATCGACCTGGCGGGCGACGGAGTCCGCGTCGGCGTACTGAGCAACAACGTCGTCGAATGGGAACCCTACTGGCGCACCATGATCGACCTCGACGACCACCTCAGCGCCCTGATCGATTCGTGCAAGTTCGGCTTCCGCAAACCCGACCCGGAGATCTTCGCTCTCGCCGCGGAGACCGTCGGTGTCTCGCCGGAAGACAACATCCTCGTCGACGACCTGGCCGAAAACTGCGCCGCGGCAAGGGAAGCAGGGTGGCGAGCGGTGCAGTACCGCAACGCCGACCAGGCCATCGGCGAGGTGCGCAGAGCCTTACGCGAGTTCCGATGATGCAACCGCAATTCCGCCGGACCGCCACCAGCTCGGCCCTCGTTCCGATCGATGGTGAACCGGCGGGCCGCTCACAGGGCGGACGCGAGGTAGCCGTCGGGGCGGATCACCGCCGAGGTCCAGGGCTGATCCGGGGTCACCTTCGCGGTGACCAGCAGCGCGTCTTCGGGCGCGTCGGGGACGGGGGTGTGTTCGTCGGGTCGGATCGCGACGAACCGCCCCGCGTGCAGCAACTCAGCGAGAGTGCTTATCCGCCCGTCGTTTTCGGTGAGAACCATGTCGTGCTGGAAGCCGGGCTGGAACTGGCCGCTGATGAGTTCGGCGATTCCGTCGTGCACGGCGGGCACCGCGAGCATCGCCAGCACGGCATCGCGGACCTGCGGGTTCGCCGGGTGCATCATCCGCGATTGCAGCACGGTGTTGCCGACGATCGCGGCGGCGTGCGCCACGCGTTCGCGGGAGTAGTCGGCCAGGACGGTGGGTCGCGCGCGTCCGGTGAGGACGCGGGCGAGCCGCCAGCCGAGGGCGAAGGCGTCCTGCATGCCGGAGTTGAGTCCTTGGCCGCCGAGCGGGTAGTGGCTGTGGGCGGCGTCGCCCGCCAGCAGCAGCCGCCCGTCCCACATGCTGGTGCGGTAGCGGCCGTGATCGCTGAACCGGGTGAGGTGGCTGACCCGGCTCAGCGCGGGCTCGGCACCGAGTACGTAGGCGAGGCGTTGCCGGTACTCGGCTTCCGTCGGCTCGGGGCGGTGCTCGAGGGGTCCGCTGAAATCCATCGCGATGATGCGCGCCTGGCCGCCGGGGTTCGGGTTGTGCATGGTCCAGCCGGTCGGCGTCGGATTCCAGCCCGGCGGGATCTGGCCGGGCACATCCGAAACCGCGAGGCCGGCAATGGCATTCATCGTCGCCGGGTACACCTGCGCAGGGAAGTCCCCGGTGCGCGCGACAAGACTGCGCGCACCGTCCGCACCGACCACGTACTTCGCTCGGATCGACAACCCGGCATCGACCTGAGCCGTGACCTCATGTTCTGCGACGGTCAATCGGATAACGCTGTGCCCCCGCAGGATTCGCGCGCCCAGCGACCGCGCCCGATCCTCGAACGCCGCCTCCAACCGAGCCTGCGGGATCCCGGCAATGGGCGCGGGCTCCACGCTCGGCGCGCTGAGCGTGAGCACCGGTTGCGCCGCGAACTGGAAGGGGCTGCGATGCACGCCCACCGGATTCCGGGCGATGGCATCGGGCGGGACCGACGGGATGTACCCGCGCCGGGCCAGCAGCGACAGCGTGCGGGCGTGCACGGTCCCGGCGCGCGGGCGCAGGTCGAGCTCGGTGCGCGACTCCACGACAACCACGTCTACCTGCTGCAAGGCCAGCTCCGCGGCGACGAGCATGCCCACCGGACCGCCGCCGACCACCAGGACATCGGTCTCGATCGCGTGCGGTTCGGTCATCGGCTGCTCCTGGGGTGGGTAAGCCGCATCCGCGACTTCCTGTTGTACGAGAACTGTCGTAGCTACTAATATCATCGTACCTACCGATCGGGTAGTACCTAATTCGCGTACCGGAGCCCACCGAGGGAGATCCATGTCGACCGCAACCGAAACCCAAGCTCCACCCAGTCCCGCCACGCTGCCCGTGGTCCTGGCCGCGCAGTTCGTCACCCCGATGGCGATCGCGGGCACCGCCATCGCGCTACCGCTCATCTCCCGTGATCTCGGCTCGAATCCCACTGCGCTGCAATGGGTCGTCAACGGGTTCAACATCGCGTTCGCCCTCACCACCCTGCTCTGGGGTGCGGTCAGCGACCGCATCGGGCACCGCCGCACCTTCGGCATCGGCGCCGCGCTGGTGGTCGTCGGTAGTGTCGGCAGCGTCGTCGCACCCGCGCTGATCGTGCTCGACCTCGCCCGGGTGATCGCAGGCGTCGGCGCGGCGGCTATCCTCACCGGATCCACCGCACTGCTGTCCAGTGCTTACGAAGGCGCCCGCCGCACAAAGGCTTTCGCGATCTTCGGCACGGTCAACGGCCTCGGTCTCGCGCTCGGACCCACCATCTCCGGCCTGCTCATCGCGGTGGTCGATTGGCGCGGAGTGTTCGTGGTGCACGCGGTGATCCTCGCGGCCGCCGGCCTCGGGACGCGCCTGCTGCCCGCCGCCGAACCCAGCACCGCCGAGCACGGCCCGATCCTGGACCTCGGACTCCTGCGCAACCGTGAATTCCTGGCGATGTGCCTGGTTCCGGTGGCCGGGTCGATCGGCTTCGTCACCTTGCTCACCTACCTGCCCTCGGCGCTGAGCGGCATCACCGACCTGTCTCCCGGGACGTCCGGGCTGCTGATGCTCGCGATGACCATTCCCGTGTTCATCGCGCCGGTGGCCATCGGTCATCTGGTCACCCGGTTCCCGGCGCTCACCATCGGCCGGGTCGTCTACCTCAGCCTCGCGGCGCTGATTCTCGGCAACATCGGCGTGCTCGCGCTGGACGAAGGTCGCTCGGTGCTGTGGATCGTCGTACCGATGGTGCTGCTCGGCCTCGGTTTCGGGCTGCCCATCGGTCTCGTCGACGGGCACGCGCTGTCGGTCGTTCCCCCCGAACGCGGTGGGACGGCGGCCGGTGTCCTGAACTTCTTCCGCATCGGGAGCGAGGCCGTGTTCGTCGCGGGCTACGCGATCGTGCTGTCCGCGGTGGTCGGCAGGCAGCTCAGCGGAGCCGCCGCGCACGACACCGCCGCAGGCCAGTTCGGTCACCCCGACGTCTACCGCACCGCGTTCACCACCACCGTCGCCGTGCTCATCGCCCTGCTCGTCGCACTCACCCTCGCCATCATCGTGGTCCGCCGACAGGCGCGCCCGGAAGGAGTCACCTCATGACACACGCCATCGACGCCGTCCGGGTCGATCTCGACGGCATCGCGAACATCAGTCCGCCGACCATGATCGAGCCGGTGGCCGAGCGCTCGCGCGGCGGATTACCGCAGGTCGTGCTGCCCAGCGGCCACACCGCCGTCCACGTGACCAGCTACCGCGACGTGCACGCGGTGCTCACCGACCTCAGCTTCGCCCGCGCGGAGACCAATGTCGAGGACGGGCCGACCTTCCTGCCGACGATCATGCCGACGGAGATGCTGCTCAACCTCGATCACCCCGGGCACGGCAGGCTCAAGGGCTTCGTCGCCTCGGCCTACAGCGCCGCGACGATCGCTCGCCGCGCACCCGCGGTGCAGCGTGTCCTCGACGGAACCGTCGCCGAGTTGCGAGCCCAGAACACGGGTGGCACAGCGGATCTCGTGCAGACGCTGCTCGACCCGGTGACCATCGGCGTGAACGTGGACTACCTCGGCATCCCGACCACCGACATCGCCTACTTCCGGCACCTCTCGCGGCAGATGCAGCTGGCCCACGACACCGACGTGCCCGCCCTGCTCGCCGACTTCTGGACCCTCTACCACTACATCGAAGACCTGGTCGCCCGGCGCCGCGACCTCGAACCCGGCCTCATCCTCGACCTGCTCGACGCCCGCGACTCGGTCTCACCGCCGGTCACCGACGCCGAGTACGCGGCGATTCTGCTCGGCTCGATCGTCGGCGGCGATCAGAACATCCTGTCCGTCATCACCAAGATCGCCTACGTGGCCCTGGCCCGGCCCGAACTGTGGGACCACCTGGTGCGCAACCCCGACACCATCCCCACGGCGATCGAGGAATTCCTGCGGCTGCTGCCGCTGGGGCGCATCTCCACCTTCCCCCGGGTCGCGACCAGGGAGATCACGCTGTCACAGGGCGTGCTGCACCCCGGCGACATCGTGTACGCCGACGCCCACTCGGCCAACCGCGACCCCGAGGTGTACCCGGACCCGTCGGTGCTCGACCTCGGCCGCGACGGGAAACGGCACCTGCAATTCGGGTACGGCATGCATCACTGCATGGGTGCGGCACTGGCCCGGATGGAGATCGTCGAGGTGATCCGGCGGCTCGTCACCGAGTTCCCCACCCTCCGGCTGGCCGTGCCGGAACACGAGATCGTATGGGAGACAGGAGTTCTCGTGCACCGGCCGGTATCGTTGCCGGTCAGCTGGTAGCCGGGGTGGCCGGATGACGGTCCGCTGCCAGGATGGCGGCAAGGAGCCCCGGAAACGCGGTTTCCATGTCGTCGCGCCGCAGCTTCGTCATCCGGCCGTTGCCCACATCGCGCTGCCAGATCAGCCCGGCCTTGCGCAGCACCCGGAAGTGATGGGTGCGGGTGGACGGCGCCCAGGGCATCCCGAACACGCTGCAGAACTGTTCGGCGCCCTCGGGCTCGGCGTAGAGCTGGGCGATGACGTTGCGCCGGTTGTCGTCGGCGAGAGCGGCGAGCACGGTCGACAGGTCGAACTCCTCGATATCGGGATGACCATCGGCATCGGCCACGATGCACTCCTTCCGCTCGAACCTACGACAACCATAGTACCTATCTAGCGCCCGCGACCCTCCATCAGCATCTGTGTGAAGAACTCGTACACCAGCGCCGACAGGTACGCCGACTGCTTGTTGTCGGCCGCGCCGCCGTGCCCACCCTCGATGTTCTCGTAGTACCAGACGGTGCGGTCCTGGGATTCCAGCAGTGCGGCCATCTTTCGAGCGTGACCGGGGTGGACCCGGTCGTCGCGGGTGGAGGTGGCGAGCAGGATCGGCGGGTACTGCTTGCCGGGGTCGGTGTTCTGATACGGCGAGTACTCGCTGATGAACGCCCACTCCTCGGACTTGTCCGGGTCGCCGTACTCCGCGATCCAGGAGGCGCCTGCCAGCAGCAGGTGGTAGCGCTTCATGTCCAGCAGCGGCACCTGGCACACGATGGCGCCGAACAGTTCCGGGTAGCGGGTGAGCATCACGCCCATCAGCAGTCCGCCGTTGCTGCCGCCGATCGCGCCGAGTCGGTCGGGGGTGGTGATGCCGCGGGTCACCAGATCGCGGGCCACCGCGGCGAAGTCCTCGAAGGCGCGGTGGCGGTGCTCTTTCAGCGCGGCCGTGTGCCATTCGGGTCCGTACTCGCCGCCGCCGCGGATATTGGCCAGCACGTAGGTGCCGCCCTTCTCGAGCCAGCCCATGCCTGCCGAGCCCAGATACACCGGTGTTCTGGATACCTCGAAACCGCCGTAGCCGTTCATGATCGTCGGGCCGGGCGTTCCGCGACGGTCGCGGTGGCGGATCACGAAGTAGGGGACCGCGGTTCCGTCGTCGGAGGTGGCGAAGAATTGCTCGGTTTCGATGCCGTCGGCGTCGAAGTACGCGGGTGCCTGCTTCAGCAGCGCGGGAGGTTCGCCGACCGCGCTGTTCAGGAGGGTGGTCGGGGTGGTGAAACCGGTAGTGGTGAGCATGAATTCGTCGCCACCTTCCAGCGGGTCGAGATTGCTCACGGAGGTGCTCGACATGGCGGGGGTGTCGGGGAGGTCCGCGCTCGCCCACCCGTCGGGGCCCGGGGTGAGGACGCGCAGGCCCGTCTGCACATCGCGCAGGGTGGTGAGGATCAGATGGTTCTCGGTCCAGCCCCACGATTCCAGCGAGGTGTGCGGATCGGGGGCGAACAGTACCTCGAATTGCCTTCCACCCGAGAGGAAGTCATTGATATCGGTGACCAGCAAGCTGCCCGCCGGGAAGGTGGTGTCGGCGGGGGTCCACTCGGTTTTCAACCGCACCAGCAGCCAGTCGCGGTACCAGTCGACGTCGGCGTCGGTCGGTGTTTCCACCAGCCGCCATTCACCGTCGATGAGCAGGGAGACCTCGGAATTGAAGAAGTCGGTCGATCGATGCAGGTAGTGCCGTTCGTAACCGGGGTGCCTGTCGTATCCGGCGCCGATCGACACATCACTCGGCTTGCCCTCGAAAACCGTTTCGGCGGCCGATAGTTCGGTGCCGCGCCGCCAGCGCTTCGCGATGCGGGGGTAGCCCGAATCGGTGAGTGACCCCGGTCCGAAATCGGTGCCGACGTAGACGGTGTCGGCGTCGATCCAGCCGACCCGTGACTTGGCCTCGGGCAGAAAGAACCCGCCGTCCTCAGGGGCGATGAATTCTCGTGTGGTCATGTCGAATTCGCGTTCGACCGTGGCATCGGCACCACCGCGCGACAGGTGGATGATGGCGCGTTCCTGCGACGGCCGAAGCACCGCTGCCCCACCCCACACCCAGTTCTCCCCATCGGCCTCGGCGAGCGCGTCGACATCGATCAGCACATCCCACTCGGGATTCTCGGTGGCATACGACTCGAAGCTCGTCCGCCGCCACAGCCCGCGCGGGTGCTCGGCATCGCGCCAGAAGTTGTACAGCCACGGTCCGCGCCGCGCGGGATGGGCGATCTTGGTGTCGTCGTCGAGCATCGCGAGGATGCGCTGCTCGAGGTCGGCGAACCGTTCGGTGTTCGCGAATCGGTCCGCGACCACCTCGTTGCGGGCACGGGCCCAGTCCAGCGCCGGTTCGGCGGTCACGTCTTCGAGCCAGAGGTAGGGATCGGTCACATTCTGCTCAACGCCGCTCATCCCCACATTGTTGCCGACCCGGCTCACCAATAGTGCGCGACGTCTATCACCACGCGTGCCGGGCCTTCGAGGGCGAACACCCGGAACGGCAGCCGGGCGCGCACGCCGAGCCCGAGGGTGGTCTGCCCCTCGAACGAGCCGGCCCAGGCGACCTGACGGAAGGTCTGGTAGCCGTTCACGTTCACCAGGTCGCTGCGGCTACCCGGCAGGTAGGTGCTCGCGCCTGCGTCGTCGTGTGCGGGTGCCAGCACGGTGACCTGCAGGAACGCGCCGCCGCGCAGCGGGACGCCCGCACCGGAACCGTCCTGGGTGACGGTGCCGACGTATCCCACCCGGTAACCGGCCTGCGGTCCGGCGAGGTCGATCACGAGACGGTCGTAGCAATCGTGTCGGCCCGCGCGTACATCGCGCACGACACCCGACGAGTAGTTCGGACTCGACTTGTCCAGCGAGCCCCACGCGAGTCCGCAGTAGGAGGGGGTCGCCGCGGCGGGCAGTGTCGACAGGCCGACAGCCGCCGCGAGGCAAGCGAGGAGGACGAGGAAGCGACGCATGTCGCACCGCCTTCGGACAGGGGACGCAGTACTGATTAATCGGACGAATCAGACATCGCGTTAGCGTCGGTCCGGTGCCGATAGCGTTGCGAAACGTAGGATCGCAGGTCACGGATAACGATGGGGAGGTGTGTCCATGCTCTGGGAGCAGCATTGCTGTCTGCCGTTGTTGCCGACGGCGCGAATCGCGGATCTGGCGCGCTACCCGCTCGGGTCATATCTGTCGGTGAATGTCGGGTACTCGGGGGAGACCAAGGCCGACTCGCTCGCCCTGCTGCGGTTGTTCCGTGAACAGGCCGCCGCCGACCCGCGGTTCCGTCTGGTCGATCGGGTGAGTGATATCGGTGCGCCCGAGGTGATTTCACTGGCCTTCGACCTGGAGGATTCCGGACCGCTCGACGGTGACCTCGACAACGTCGCGGTCTTCTACGAACTCGGCGTGCGCTCTCTGCTGCCCACCTACAACCACGCCAACGCGGCCGGCTGCGGCTGCCTCGACACGGTCGACACCGGACTCACCGCGTACGGAAAAGATTTGGTGCGCAAGCTCAACGAGGTCGGCATGTTCGTCGACGGCTCGCACTGCTCCCGCCGCACCGGCCTCGACCTGGCCACCCACACCGCCGCCCCGATGATCTACTCCCACTCCAATTTCGCCGCCCTGTGGGCACATCCGCGCAATATCACCGACGACCAGGCTCGCGCCTGTGCCGCGACGGGTGGGGTGATCGGCATCAACGGTGTCGGCATCTTCCTCGGTGAGAACGCCCCCGAAGCGCGAGCCGAACGCCTCGCCGCCATGGCCGACCACATCCGCTACGGCGTCGACCTGGTCGGCATCGACCACATCGGCATCGGCTCCGACTACTCCTTCGACGGCGACCAGTTCAACGCCGAGATCCACGAGAACCCCGCCGCCTTCTCCGCGGACTACACCGCCTGGGGCCCCTTGCAGTGGACCCCACCCGAAGACCTCCTCGGCGAAACCCCCGGCATCCCCAGCCTCGACGACCTCCTCGCAGCCCGAGGCTTCACCCCCACCGAACGCACCGCCCTCTTCAGCGGCAACTTCACCCGCGTCGCCACCCAGGTCTGGCGCTGACCTGGACAGTCGATCACCACGCTCTGGTGGCGGACGGCAGTCGGACGATGCCGCCACCAGAGCGTGGTGATCTTGATCCTCATGCGAGATGGACGAGCATTTTGCCGGTGTTGGCGCCGGTGAGGACGCCGAGGAGGGCGGCGGGGGCTTGGTCGAGGCCCTCGTAGGTGGTTTCGGCGGTGCGGAGGGTGCCGTCGGCGAGCCAGGCGGCGGCCTTCGGGATGTACTCGGCGAAGAGGGGGAGGTAGCTGGTCACGAGCATGCCGCGCAGGGTGAGTTCCTTGGTCGCCGCGAGGTAGAGGTCGGGGGTGGAATGGGTGGTCGCGCCGTTGTAGCCGCTGATGGCGCCGACCAGGGCGATGCGGCCGTGCTGGTTGAGCGCCTCGATCGCGACCTTCAGGTGTTCACCACCCACGCTGTCGAGGTACACATCGATGCCGTCCGGTGCGGCTTCGGCGAGCTGACCGGCGAGGTCACCGGCGCGGTAGTCGATCGCCGCGTCGAAACCGAACTCCTCGAGCACTTTTCGCGTCTTGACCGGGCCACCCGCGGAACCGATCACTTTTTTCGCACCGAGGGCCTTGGCGATCTGGCCCGCCACACTGCCGACCGCGCCCGCGGCCGCCGAGATGAACACCGTGTCGCCCGGCTCCACCTTCGCCACCTCGGTCAGGGCGGCGTAGGCGGTGAGGCCGGTGGTGCCGAGAGCGCCGAGAAAGTGCTGTGGGGCAGCGAGTTCGGGGTCGATGGGAGTGGCCGATGCCGCATCGACGACGGAGTGCTCGCGCCATCCGGCGAAGTGCGTCACCGTGGTGCCGACCGCGATCTCCGCTTTCGACGCGATCACCTCACCGACCGCCGAACCTTCCAGTGCCGCACCGATTTCGAACGGCGCGATATAGGACGGCTTGTCGTCCATCCGGCCGCGCATGTACGGGTCGACCGACATCCAGGTGTTGCGCACCAGGACCTGGCCCTCGGCGAGTTCGGGCAGCTCCCGCTCCACGAGGGCGAAATCGGTAGCGACCGGTGCACCGTTCGGGCGGGCGGCGAGGTGGATTTCGCGGGTATGCGTCGGAATGGTCATGATCTAGCCTTCTTTCGAGGTCAGCCGGTGTTTTCTGACCGGTGAAGACCACGTTATGGCGGTCCGGTCGCCGTTCCCAGGTCCGCGCACGCCACCACCCGGTCCTTACGCGCCAGGGCCCGACAGGCCGCGTGCCATGGCCGCCACAACTGGCGAGCGAAAAGATTTCGTACCGATGAGTTCCGTGCGCACGGTGCGTCTATATCGATGACAACCGATTCGCCAGGAGGCGCGAGCATGGGCAAAGTATTCACGCATATGACGATGTCGCTGGACGGATTCGTCGCCGACCCCGACGACGGGATCGGCGAACTGTTCGAGTGGTACGAGGGCGGCGAGGTGACCGTGCCGAGCGCGAGCAGCGAGCGGTCGCTGCAGGTCGACGAGGCAGGCGCACAGGTGCTGCACGAGTGGATCGACAACACGGGCGCTCTCATCGCGGGCCGCCGACTGTTCGACATGACCAACGGTTGGGGCGACAAGCACCCGATGGGCGCGCCCGTTGTCGTCGTCACCCATCACGCCCCGGACGACGCCGCGCAGCGCTGGCCGAACACCACATTCGTCGGCGATGTGGCCGCCGCCGTCACCGCGGCCAAGCGGATCGCGGGCGACAAGAACGTCACCATCGCCAGCTCGACAATCATCCAGCAGGCTCTCGACCTCGGCCTGGTCGACGAGGTGTGCGTGAGCCTCGTGCCGGTGTTGTTCGGCGAGGGCGTCTCCTACTTCGGGAAGCTCGCGAAAGGCCACCTGCTGCTCGACGACCCGGTCGTCGTCCCGGGCCGCCGCGCCACCCATCTGAGCTACAAGGTCCGCCGCTGAACGACCACTGCCCGGCCCCTGCGCGACAGGACCGGGCAGTGGTGGTTCGGGCTAGTCGGCCACGGGTGCGGGCACGAACTGCGCGGGCCGCTTACGGGCCGCGAACTTCTCGTACAGGAAGAAATATCCCTTCACGTATTGCCCCACGAGAATCGCGTTGATGATCGTCCCTTCGCGAATGAAATGCGGTGCGCCGAGGAACACGAGCCCGATGCCTGCCGAAAGCGCGAGCAGGGTGCAGTCGAAGACCGTCTTGATATTGCCCCATTTCCGGCCGGTCATCTGCTGGATGGTGTTCACGAACAGATCGATCGGCATCAGGATCAGATTCGCGCGGATCATCAGGAACAGACCGAGCGCCAGCATCGCATCGGCGAAGACCAGCAGGACCAGGTTGGCCGTGTACGGCTCGAGATGGATCCACTCGGTGAGCCACAGATTGAGATCGAGGAGCAGGGCCAGGACCAGCGCCGGGATCATCGAGAGCAGATAGCTCGCCTTGAAGGCCTTCGGGCGGACCAGGAAGGTCAGCACGAGCATGATGACCTCGAGGACGAGGTTGTAATTACCCTGACTCAACGGTGTGAAGACCAGCGTCATGGTTCGGGTGAGGCTGCTCTGCGGGGAAATGCCGATCGCCGCCCTGATGGCCAGGCTGAGACCGAGGGTGAGGATGTATATCCCGGCCACGTAGGTGATCCAGCGGCGCACCTTGTTCCCGTTGTCGATGACTGCCGCGTCTTTGTCGTGTTGCATAACGGTGGATCCCTTGCTCTGCGGTAGCCGAGGCTATTTCATGAAGCCGAAGCGGTCGAGCGAAATGAACAGCGTCAGCAGTTTGTTGACCACCGGTTCACCTTCGTTCTTGTTGCCGAGAACGGCCAGGGCGTTGTCGATCGCGCGGGTGGCTTCGACGAGTTCGGCGAGGTCCATATCGGCCATCACGCCGTAGAAGTCGAGTGGCAGAACGGCTTTCACCGCGCCACCCGCGGTGACGACGCAGCCGCCGACGAGACCGTCGAGGTGCTGGAGGCTGTTGCACATCTCGGTGCTGTCGGTACCGACGACCACGAAATAGGCCTTCGGGGCGGGCCAGAACGTGGCGACCGCGCCGCCCTCGATCGAGACGCCTTTGAACAAGCCGTTCACGATGTGCCGCTCCCCGTCGGCATAGCGCTGCACGACGGAGATCCGATTGAGCCGCACACCCTCGTGCTCGGGCACGATCGAACCGCCGCGCACAGGAACCCAGACTCCCTGGGCGAACTTGAGGTGCCCGCGCCCGTAGACATCGAAGAGCAGGACTTTCGCCCGCGTGCCGTCGTCGGAGACCTCGAGCGGTGTGAGGTCGAGCTGCTCGGGACGCAGGTCGTCGAGACCGGGGCGCGGCTGCTTGGCCAGCACCGAATAGTCGATGCGGACCGGATCGAGCAGCCTGCGGTCCTTCGCCATCAGCTTGCCGCCCTTGAAGACATAGCGCGGATTGATGCGCGAAAGGCTGTCGGTGAGCACGATGTCGGCGAACCGTCCCGGGCTCAGCGAACCGAGATCGCGATCCTTGTGGAAGGAACGCGCGGCATACAGCGTGCCCATCTTGATCGCCTGAATCGGCGGCATCCCCATTTCGACGGCCAGCGAGATCACCCAGTCGATATGGCCCTGTCGCAACACCCGGTCCACCGAGATATTGTCGGCGCAGAGCTGGAAATTCTCGGCGGGCCAGCGACGTTTGACGATGGCGCGCAACATGGTTCGAATCACCTCCGGACTGCCGACCCCGAATTTGATCTGGGTGTTCAGGCCGTAGCGGATGCTCTTCTCGATATCGTCTTCGTTCCAGACATCGTGGTTGTTGTCGACGCCGATGGCGGGCATGTAATTCAGCAGGGTGTCCGACAGCGCCGTCACGCCCCAGTGGCAGTTCACGAATCCCGCGTTCGCCCGGCCGAGCGCGGACTTACGGAAGTCCTCGGCATTGCCGGTCATATACGACAGGTGGGCGAGTTCACCCAGGCCGATGACCGGATCCATCTCCAGCATCGCCTCGGTGACTTCCGGTGGGGTCTTCTTCCCCGGTGCGAACGCGTAGAGCCGGTAAGGGAGCTTGTCGTGGTCGGCGAACAGTGCCCGTGCCGCGTCGACGGCTTCCTTGCCGGCCGCACTGGCGAAGTCGAGCGTCTCCCCGAAAACCGTCGTGGTTCCGCTCGGGACGATCGCCTCGCCGAAGGCCGCCGGATGTGCGAGCTGTGACTCGAAGTGCAGATGCACATCGATCAGCCCGGGTATCGCGTAAAGCCCACCGCCGTCGAAGGATTCGCGGTACCGAATGGTGTCGTCGGGATTCAGCGCGATGATGCGTTCGCCGTGCACCAGTAGGGATCCGGGATAAACGGTTTCGCTGTGTACGTCGAGTATGTGCAGATTGTGGAGCAGCAGGTCGGCTTCCCGCCTGCCCTCCAGGATGTCGAAAATCGTCCGGACATGGTTTTCCTGATCGGCGACCGCGGCGGATCCGGCGAAGGAGTCGGTTGTCGAATTCGATTGGGGCATCGGCGTCCTCATCTCGATATGTGTGTCTGTATTGATTGGACGCGACCGGCACTGTTGCCCACAAGCATTCGTTTTCGCACGAGGTGTACTCATTTCTCGTACACTTCGCCGAGGAGGTGCGTGATGCTCCATTCACGATTGCTGCACTACATCGACGAGGTGGCTCGGCTCGGGTCGATTCGTGCGGCAGGCGCCCGGCTGCACGTCGCGCCCTCGGCGATCAACCGGCAGATCCTGCTGCTCGAGGCGGAGCTGGAACAGCCGCTGTTCGAGCGGTTGCCTCGCGGCATGCGCCTCACCCCGGCCGGTGAGGCGCTGGTCGCCCATATCCGGCAGACGCTGCGCCAATACCGCGAAACGGTCACCGATATCCGGGACCTGCGCGCCCTCGGCAGCGGCGAGGTGGTCATCGCCACCATGACGGGCCTGGCCAGCAGCGTCGTCGCCACCGCCGCCGCGAGCTTCCGGGCTCGGCATCCGCAGATCCGGATCTCGATCCGCACCATGTCGACCCTCGACATCGTGGGGGCCATCGAGAACAGCGAAGCCGACCTCGGCCTCGGCTTCAATATCCCGGCCTCGGCCCAGCTGGAAGTCTGCTGGCAGATGAACACCCGGCTGGGAGTTGTTGTCTCACCGCATCATCCGCTCGCGCCGATGGACACCGTTCCGCTCGCCCAGTGCACGCCGTTTCCGCTGATCTTCGCCGACCGGTCCATGGTGATCCACGGCATCGTCGCCGAAGCCTTCACCAATGCGGGACTCGATATCCAGCCGGCCTTTCACACCAATTCCATCGAAACGATGAAGCGGCTCGCCATGTCCGGAGACGCCATCGCCTTCCTCAGCGAATTCGACATCGCCGAAGAACTCCGCGACGGGCGGCTGCTTTTCCGCCAGGTTCGAGACGCGTTCAGCCTCAACATCATCTCCCTCGTGCGCCGGGAGAAGCACGCGCACGGTCTGGCCGGTTTTCTACTCGCCGACGAGATCGGGAAGACCCTGCGGCCCGGGGCGTCAGCGCGCGAGGGTGGGCGGGGTCCCGGTCCAGCGGTGGAAGGCCTTGCGGAGGGCGCGGTCGTCGGCGAAGGCCAAGTTGCGGGCGATGGTTGACGTGGTGACGCCCTGGGCGAGCAGGGTTTTCGCGCGCCCGTAGCGCAGGCGGTCCAGTTCCTCGCGCCAAGTGGTGCCCTGTTCGGCGAGGTGGCGTTGCAGGGAGCGTTCGCTCATGGCCAGGGCCTTCGCGACGCGGGCGAGGGTGGGGTCGGCGGCGTCGAGGGCGGAGGCGAGGGCGATGCGGAACGCGTCGAGGGGGTCGGCGACGGTACGTGCGGAGGCGAGGACGAGATCGGCGTGGCTGCGCATCAGGTCGGCGAGCATCGGGTCGGCGCGGGGGAGCGGGGCGTTGGCATCGTCGGCGCGGAACGTGATCGAGTCGGCGTCGGCACCGAATTCGATGGTGCGCGTACCGAATACGTCGATCAGGTGGTGGTGGTCCGGTGGCGCCGGATGCCCGAAGGTCACCTTCGTCGGAACCAGTGGGCGTCCGGTCGCCTCGCGGGCGCGGCGCAGGTAGTACGCCAGCACGTACTCGTTGACCGTCGACGCGACCGTCGGGTCGCTCGCCGACGTGCGATAGCCGATGGTGAGATCGGCCTCACCGGACAGGTCGAAACCCTCGGCGGCGGCGGTGACCAGACGGTGGTACGGCTGGGCGGCGCGCAACGAATCCGCCAGTGTCGCACCGGTTGTCACCAGGTAGTCCCAGGTGTTCAACGTGCCGAGCGGTGCGGCCTCGGCTACCGCGACACCGGCGCCGGGCCGCGCGATCAACTCCCACAGCCGAAGCAGCGAACTCATCGGCAGCCGGTTCAGCTCGCCACGCAGCACCACCTCGTCGGTGCCGGGTACGCGCGCCAGCTGTTCCTCGGCCACCCCGAGCTTCCGCGCCGACTGAACCAGCAGGCGCACCAGATGGACCGAAACAGTGCCGTCGACCCGGCTGCCGATCTCCGCTCGGCCCCCTGATCCCGCGCCGCTCACCCCGCCGACAGTACCGTTCGGTCCGTCTCGGTCGAGCTCAGGCGAGCGCATCTCACCGAAGTGGGGGACGGGTGGGTGAACTCCCCGAAACAGAGTTAGGCTCGGTGACGTGACTTCCCACTACGATGTCGTCGTTCTCGGCGCTGGTCCCGGCGGATATGTCGCCGCGATCCGTGCCGCTCAACTCGGCCTGCGAACAGCGATTGTCGAGCAGAAATACTGGGGTGGCGTGTGCCTGAACGTGGGCTGCATCCCGTCCAAGGCACTGCTGCGCAACGCCGAACTGGCCCACATTTTCCACAAGGAAGCCAAGACCTTCGGCATCTCCGGTGAGGTCAGCTTCGACTTCGGCGCCGCCTTCGACCGCAGCCGCAAGGTGGCCGACGGTCGCGTCAAGGGCGTGCACTTCCTGATGAAGAAGAACAAGATCGACGAGTTCGACGGTCTCGGCACCTTCACCGGCCCGAACTCGCTCGATGTCGCCCTCACCAAGGGCGGCAACGAGACGATCTCGTTCGACAACGTCATCATCGCCACCGGCACCACGACCAAGCTGCTGCCCGGCACCCAGCTGTCGGAGAACGTGGTCACCTACGAGGAGCAGATCCTCACCCGCGACCTGCCGGGCTCGATCCTCATCGTCGGCGCGGGCGCCATCGGCATGGAGTTCGCCTACGTCCTGAAGAACTACGGCGTCGACGTGCGGATCGTCGAATTCCTCGACCGGGCCCTGCCCAACGAGGACGTCGACGTCTCCAAGGAGATCACCAAGCAGTACAAGAAGCTCGGCATCACCATCACCACCGGTGCGGCCGTGCAGTCGATCGACGACGACGGCTCCAAGGTCACCGTCCAGATCAAGGACAACAAGTCCGGCAACGTCGAGACCGTCACCGTCGACAAGGTGCTGCAGGCCGTCGGCTTCGCGCCGCGGGTGGAGGGCTACGGCCTCGAGACCACCGGCGTCGAGCTCACCGATCGCGGCGCCATCGCGATCGACGACTACATGCGCACCAACGTGGGGCACATCTACGCCATCGGTGACGTCACCGCCAAGCTGCAGCTGGCCCACGTGGCCGAAGCGCAGGGCGTGGTCGCGGCCGAGACCATCGGCGGCGCCGAGACGATGCCGCTGGGCGATTACCGGATGATGCCGCGCGCCACCTTCTGCCAGCCGCAGGTCGCCAGCTTCGGCCTCACCGAGCAGCAGGCGCGCGACGAGGGCTACGACGTGAAGGTGGCGACCTTCCCGTTCACCGCCAACGGCAAGGCCCACGGCCTGGCCGACCCGACCGGCTTCGTGAAGCTGATCGCCGACAACACGCACGGCGAACTCATCGGGGGCCACCTCATCGGCCCCGATGTCTCCGAGTTGCTGCCGGAGCTCACGCTGGCCCAGAAGTGGGACCTCACGGTCAACGAGCTGGCCCGCAACGTGCACACCCACCCGACGCTCAGTGAGGCGTTGCAGGAAGCGATCCATGGCCTCGCCGGCCATATGATCAACTTCTGAGTAGCGGATACCGAGGGGCGGTTCGCGCAGCGGCCGCCCCTCGCTCGTGCCCGGAACTACCGGGTTTCTATTTCTTTTCGGCCAAATCGCGGAGTTTGATTTGGTGAATCTTCTTTTGTGGTCGATGATGCGTTAGCACCTTCTGGTGGTTGTTCCTGGCTCGTGTTCGAACTGTTCGTGTTCCATGAGATGGTCCCCTCGCCCCGGTCGACTCGCGGGTGGCGGGCACGGTTGAGAGGCAACTGAGAACCCATGAGCAAGCGCATTCTCGGATGGATGGCACGTGTGGCGGCTCTGGTCGCGGCGGCTGGATCGGTTGCCGTGGCTCCCGCAGCGGCGGAACCTCTTTTCCCTGGTGGACCCGATATTCCGGGTGTCCCCTCCGTGATTCCGACGGCGTCGCCCTGCCCGGTGGTCGAGGCGAGGGCGTGCATGCGGCTGTCGACGAACGAGGCATGGCTGGTCGACAACGGGCGGGTGGTCTTCGGGCCGACACCGATCTCGCACGGAATGGCGGGCTTCGAAACTCCGCCCGCGGTGACCCGCATTTCCTTCAAGCGGGAATTCCACTGGAGCACCATGCACGACGCCCCGATGCGGTGGGCGACATTCTTCAACGGCGACATGGCATTCCACGTCGGCCCGGTCACCTCGAAGTCCCACGGTTGCGTCCGCATGACCGAAGACGGCGCCCACCGCTTCTTCGACTACCTGAACCCCGGGGACATCACCCAAGTCATTCCGTAAGCGCATCCCCGTGACTCGGGTACGCGGGGACTGCGGACGCGGCAAGCTTTTGGATGTGGTCGCGTCCGCTCGTCCCCGGTGAGTTACCCATGTTCTCGCCTTGGGTCGTCGGCGCGAGGTATCTGCGGTATACACCACTATGCGCAAATGGTTGACCGGTGGGGCGGCGGTGCTCGTTGTGGCTGTCGCGGTGGTGGCGGGGCTTTATGTGCTGATGAATTCGCGCACCTACCAGCTCACCGGCGAACTCGTGCACCGCGTCGAAACCCAGGACAAGGTCGTCGCGCTCACCTTCGACGACGGACCGACCGAGCGCACGCCGGAAATCCTGCGCACGCTGGCCGAATTGCAGGTGCCCGCCACGTTCTATCTCGTCGGTGACGATCTCGCCGCGCGTCCCGAATTCGGGCAGGCGATCGCGGCGGCGGGGCACGAAATCGGCAATCACACCTACACCCATCGCCGCATGGTGCTGGTTTCGGGTGACACCGTGCGTGACGAGATCGAACGCACCGACACCGAGATCCGCCGCACCGGCTATCAGGGACCGATCACCTTCCGCCCGCCCTACGGCAAGAAGCTCTACGGGCTGCCGAAATACCTCGCCGACCACGACCGCACCACGGTGACCTGGGATGTCGAACCCGATTCGGCGGGCGGCGTCGACCGTGACACCGTGCTCGCCACGACCCTCGAACAGACCCGGCCCGGTTCCATCGTGCTGCTGCACGTCATGCACGGCACCGAATCGGCGGCCGCCCTGCCGGGCATCGTCACCGGCTTGCGCGCACAGGGATACCGGTTCGTCACCGTCTCCGAACTGCTGGCGAAGAACTAGCCGTTGCCGCGGTAGCTGGAGCGTGCCGCCTGCACCGTGCCGATATTGGTCTCGAGGACCTCGATCAGCGCGTGCAGCCGGTCGGCCACCTGCGCGCCCAGCTCGGTGAGCGTGTACTCCACCCGCGGCGGAATGGCCTCGAGGACTTCGCGGTGCACCATGCCGTCACGCTCGAGGGCCTGCAGGGTCTGCGACAGCATGCGCTCGCTCACCCCGTCGACTCGCCTGCGTAGCGCGCTGAACCGGAACGGGCCTTCCCGCAGCGCCACCAGGGCGAGCACGCCCCACCGGCTCGCGACGTTCTGCAGCACCGACCTGGACGCGCAGTCGCGCGCGAAGACGTCGGCTTCCAGCGTCTGATCTTCGTCGAGGTGCTGCTCACTCATACCCGCGATCTTACCCTCCTTGACGACAGCGCCTACTGAATGCATAGTGCTTACTAATAGTTAGTACATGTCGATCAGTTCGGAGGAAGTCATGACTGTTGCGGTGGCCGGAGCGAGTGGACAGCTGGGCAGGCTCGTCGTCGAAGCATTGGTGGCGGCGGGTGAGCGGCCGGTGGCGATCGTGCGTGATCCGTCGAAGGTGGCCGATCTCGATGTCGAAGTACGCCGGGCGTCCTATGACGACGCGGCAGCACTCGATGCCGCGCTGGTCGGTGTCGACCGGTTGCTGCTCATCTCGGGCAACGAGTTCGGCGCGCGAGTCGCCCAGCACACCACCGTGATTCGAGCGGCCGAACGCGCGGGCGTCGAGCTGCTGGCCTACACGAGCATTCCGCAGGCCGAGGTGAACCCGATGATCCTTGCCGCCGAACATCGCGGCACCGAAGAGGTGCTCGCGGGTGCGTCGGTGCCGACGGTGCTGCTGCGCAACAGCTGGTATTGGGAGAACTACAGCCAGGCCGCGGAGCACGCCGCGCAGACCGGCGTGCTGCACGGCGCGATGGGCGAGGGTCGCGTCTCGGGTGCGGCCCGAGCCGACTATGCCGAGGCCGCCGCCCGCGTCCTCACCGGCGACGGGCACGCGGGCCGCGTCTACGAGCTGGGTGGCGACGAGGCCCTGTCCGGCCCCGACCTGGCAGCCGCGATCGGTGCCGCCACCGGCGCGACCGTGCGCTACGAGAACCTGCCGACCAGCGAATACGCGGCCACCCTGCACGCCGCGGGCGTGGACGAGCAGTTCGCCACGGTCCTCGCCGACTCGGACGCGGGCATCGCCAAGGGCTTCCTCGAGGTGCGCACCGGCGACCTCACCAAGCTCCTCGGCCGCCCGGCCACCCCGGCAGCCTCGGTCTTCGCGCCCGCCTGAGCCCCGGTCTCCGAGGTTCCGTCGGCTTCGACCTGATCCTGAGCGGTCCCCGCCCGGCAATCCGAGTGCCGACGGGGACCGGTTCGAAGGTGACGGTGTCCCGCGGCGGCCCGAGTGCCCGGTGACGACCCCGGTTCGCACCGCTACAGTGCGGAGCGTGGCTCATAAAACTCCCCGTCGACGCGCGCACACCTACCTGAGCGGTTTGTTGTTCGTGGTCGGTGTCCTGCATTTCGTCGCGCCGAAGCTGTTCGACGGCATCGTTCCCAAGCAGTTGCCCGGCGAACCCCGGGCCTACACGTACGGCTCCGGGGTCGCCGAGCTCGGGGTCGCGACGGCGCTGGTGGTGCCGAAGACCAGGCGGTTCGGCGGGTGGCTGGCTGCGGGCCTGTTCGTCGCCGTCTTCCCCGCCAATGTGCAGATGACCGTCGACGTGCTGGGCAATCCCAAGTCCTCGCCCGCTTTCAAGGCCGGGGTGATCGCGCGGTTGCCGCTGCAGATTCCGCTGATCGTGGCCGCGTTGCGCGTCGCGCGCCGCTGATCACACCCACTGCACGAGCTGGATGACCACCCCGTTGGGGTCGGTCATCTGGAAGTAGCGCTCGCCCCATTCCTCGGTTTCGATGGGCGTCTCGATCGGGACGCCCGCGCCGCGCAACCGCTCGTATTCGCTGTCGATGTCGTCGACCACGAACACGACGAGCACACCCTCGCCCGCGCTGCCCGCGATGCGCGCCGGCTTGAACGACTTCAAGCCGGTGCGCAGGTAGATGACGTCCATGCCCGCGTCGGGCCGCCCGACGCTGACGAACCCGTCGGCCGCCATGTTCTCGGTGAAACCGAGGTGGTCGACGAGGAACTGGGCCGACGCCTGCGGGTCGTCCACATTGAGCGAGACGGCGGAAGCGGTGATCTGCATGAGCTCTCCTCGGTGACATTACTCCGTACTTTGTACGCTTTTAGTCTGCGAAGAATGGCCAAGCATCGCTCTATGAGCTGGATCACACCTTGAAGGTGTCGCGTTCGATCCGCAGCGTGGTGATGGTCGACGCCAGGCCCTCGTACTGGTTGACGAGCAACACGATCTCGATGAGCAACCGCTCGTCGTAGTGCGCGGCCAGCTCCGACCACGCCGCGTCGTCGATATCGCGGGTGGTCACCAGCCGGTCGGTCGCGGTGAGCAGCGCCCGCTGACGTGGCGTCCACCCCTCCGCCTCGGGACCCGCCGCCACCCGGTCCACCTCGACCGCCGTGAGTCCTGCCTTGCGCCCGAGCCTGCGATGATGGTCGGCCTCGTAACCGCAGTCGCGCAGATGCGCCACCCGCAGAATCACCAATTCGGCCTCCGCGCGCGGCAATCGCCCACCGGGCATGAGCTTGCCGGAGAAATGCAGCCAACCCCGGAACAGCCCACGCGTGCGACCGAGGGTGCTGAAAAGGTGGGCGTCCGCCGTGCCGGCCGCGCGAGAAAGTACCTGCCAGACAACCCAGTTGATCGGTCCGAGTTCACCCAACCGGCCGGGGGAAATGCGTGGTAGGGGCGTTGCGGCCATCGTCGTCCACCTCGTCTTATCGCTCGGTTCCGTCGGAATCGACAGCGTACTCGGCGGTACGCGCGCACGGTGGCGAGTCGGTTTTTCTTTGGTTTCCAGTGGTTTTCGGAACAGTTGCGCGTCATGATTTGGGTACCGCAGCGCGCAGCGGCGGTGAGGTCGCAGCAGTGGTAGGGGAACATCGCAATGCTGGTTCGGATCAGGCCGGGCGCGGAACTCACCGGCGCCGAGCGGGAGTTCGTCGAATGCCTGAGCGCCTATCCGAGCCCGGGGCTCGCCCTGATCGACCCACAGGTGGGGGATCGGCGCCTGGACGCGGTGGTGGTGACGCCACGGGGGATCACGGTGCTCGACGTGTTGGGATTCCGGCGACGGCAGAGCGGTTTGCTTGCCATGTCGCGCACGGGGGCGTGGACGATCAGTGACAGTCCGCTGGAGTTGGAGGCCGAACCGTCGAGCGGGCTGACCGACCGGCTCGAACATGGTGTGCACGCGGTGCGGGTGGCGCTGGACCACGCGCTGCAGGAGAGCAGGCATGTGTGCGGCGCGGTGGTACTCGTGCCGTACCGGGGTGTGGTGGTTCGACCGGCGCGCACCGCCTTACGTCCGGGCCTCGACGTGCTGGTCGCCAATACCGTCGACGCGCACGAACTACGCGTCTACCTGGAGAACTTCTCGGTCGGCCCGCGCGAATGGACCGTCGAGAGGGTGCTCAACACCTGCGCCGCCCTCGGCCTGGCCGACCTCGCCCCCACCCGTACCGAGCTCACCGACGACGGCTTCCCGGCCAAACGCCCCGATCCGGCACCGCGCGCCCCACGCCCCCGCCGTGTCGAACCGCCCGCCCCGCCGACCGAACCGGCCAAGGAGGGCAAACTGGCAGGTTTGATTGTGTTCGGACTGGCTGTGCTCGGCATGCTGATCGTGCTGGTGATGGTGATCCTCGCCCTGCTCACCGACTCACCGTCCCCACGAACGGTCTCCGACATCACCGAGTCGACCACCCCTGCCCCGGTCACTGTCACCCATCGTCCCGCCCACTGCTGGCCGTTCCAGTCCGACTGTTGACTCCCATCCGACACCGCTGCACCATCGTGGCTCGGGCCGAGTCATGACATGCCCGGCTGGCATCGACATCGCGACGCAACTGTCAATCACGCACAGTCCCACCGAGTTTGGTGAAGGCGATAGCCTGCTCGGCCCGAGCCCGCACATGCACGCAGGATGCGGAGATGTGGGTGACGAGGGTGTGCATGGCACGCTCGCGGCGTCCGGCCAGTACGTGCTCGGCGATAGCGATGTGCTCGGCGGTGATCGCCGCGACCCGATCGGCGGTCGGCACATCCATCGTGCGCACCGGGCGCACCCGGACGTAGACGGCACTCAGCGCTTCGGCGAGGGCTGAATTGCCCGCTGCCCGAAGCAGTTCGATGTGGAACCGCTCATCGGCGGCGACCAGCTCGGGCCCCGGGCGGGGCGGCGTGTCCCTGAATTCCTGCCAGCGCGTGAGTTCCGTGCGAACGGCGGCCAGGTCGTGTCCGGCCGGGGCCTCCGCCGAACCAAGCACCAAACGTTGAAAACCGCGTGTCTCCAGCACCATTCGCAACTCGAACAACTCGTCGAGTTCCGCCAGCCGTGGCCGGTACAGGTACAGCCCCTCCGGATGACGCTGCACCAGCCCGTCGGCCTGCAACCGGGCCAGCGCCTCGCGCACCGGAGTGCGCGAGACGCCGTAGCGCCGGGCCAGCCGTTCGGCGCGCAACCGCTCGGCCGGTGCGAGCCGACCGGTCGCCAGGTCGTCACGCAGCGATTCGTACACGCGGTCGGCCAGCGAAACCCGCCCACCCCTGCCCATGACGCGACCTGCGTTCAGATCGCCATCGCCGCGCGCACAGCCGATTCCGCGCCCGCCCCGCCCGGTCCGGTGGAACCGACGTGCCCCGAGTGCAGCACGTAGTACTGCTGGGCGGCCTGCAACGCGAAACCGATGTGTTGCTCCACCAGCAGCACGCTCAACCCGCCGCGCTGCGTCAATTCGATGATGGTCCGCTCGATCTCGGCGACGACCGAGGGCTGGATGCCCTCGGTCGGTTCGTCGAGGATGAGCAGCTTCGGTTCGGTGATGAGGGCGCGGGCGATGGCGAGTTGCTGCCGCTGACCGCCCGAGAGCAGCCCGGCCTTGCGGGTGAGCAACTCGCGCAGGGCGGGGAACAGATCCAGCGATTCGTCGATCAGCGCCTTGCCGCGCTTGCGACCGTCGGCCACCACCTGCAGGTTCTCGGCTGTGGACAGCTGGGGAAAACTCTGCTGACCCTGCGGAACATAGGCGATGCCTCGTTTCACCCGTTGCGACGGCGAGAGCTTGCTGATCTTCTCGCCGTCGAAGGTGATGGTGCCCGACTTGGTCGGTAGCAGTCCGACGGCGGTGCGCAGCAGGGTGGTCTTGCCCGCCCCGTTGTGGCCCATGATCGCGACCACGCTGTCGTCGGGAACGGTCAGGCTCACGCCGTGGACCACTTCGGTGCGCCCGTATCCCGAACGGACCTCGTCTAGTTCAAGCATCGGCGGCTTCCTTGTCTGTGGTTGCCATGGCCGCGGTGCCGAGGTAGACCTCCTGCACGCGCGGGTCGGCCTGCACCTGTTCCACGCTGCCCTCGCTGAGCACCTTGCCGCCCGCGAGCACCGTCACCGAGGTGGCGAAGGACCGCATGAAGTCCATGTCGTGTTCCACGACCAGGACCACTCGGTCACTACCGATGCGGCGCAACAGGTTTCCCGTCTCCTCGCGTTCCTCCGCGCTCATGCCCGCGACGGGTTCGTCGAGCAGCAGCACCGAGGCGTTCTGCACCAGCAGCATGCCGATCTCGAGCCACTGCTTCTGCCCGTGCGCGAGCACACCGGCGGGCTTGTCGCGCAGCGCGGTGAGACCCGTCGTCTCCAAGGCCTCTTCGATGGCGGGCAGCACGGATTTGCGCGCACGCAGCAGCGACAGCGCCGAGCGGCCCGCACCCGCCGCGATGTCGAGATTCTGCAGCACCGTGAGCTGCTCGAACACACTCGCCGTCTGGAAGGTGCGCCCCACACCGAGCCGGGCGATCTGGTGCACCTTCTTGCCGAGCAGTTCGATACCCGACTTCTGCGCCGACCCGGTGGCCGGGACCAAGCCGGTGATGGCGTCGATCAGCGTCGTCTTGCCCGCACCGTTGGGTCCGATGAGGAACCGCAGGTCGCCCTGCAGCACCGTCAGGTCCACGTCGGTGACCGCCTTGAATCCGTCGAAACTCACCGAGAGACCACGGATTTCGAGGTAGTCGCTGTTCATGCCCGCATTGCCGCCGGGCTTGGGTTCGTGTGATGTCATCGGGCCAGCACCTTCTCCTCGGTGACCACGGCGGGTGTTTCCGGTTTGCGGCTCGCGCGCCATCCCTTGACCATCGGCCACAGTCCGGCGAGACCGGCGGGGATGAACCCGACGACCACGATGAACAGCACGCCCTGCAGATAGGTCCAGCCCGACGGGAACGACTCCGACAGCGAGGTCTGCGCCCAGGCGACACCGATCGCGCCGAGTACCGGACCGAGCAGGGTGGTGCGGCCACCGATGGCGACCCCGATCAGGAACGCGATCGACGGGACAACACCGATATCGGCGGGCGAGATGATGCCGACGATCGGCGTGAACAGCGCACCGGCGATACCGGCGAGGAACGCCGCGACCACGTACGCGACGATCTTGATATTCGCGGGGTCGTACCCGAGGAAACGCACCCGCTCCTCGGCGTCACGCACCGCGATCAGCAACTCGCCGTAGCGGCTGCGGTTGAGCTGACGGATCAGCGCGACCACCACGAGCAGCGTGCCCGCCGCGATGAAGAACAGCATCTGCCGGTTGGCCGGGTCCGAGAGGCGGAACCCGAAGAACGCCCGGAAGTCCGACAGCCCGGTGAAGCCGCCGATGGCTTGCTGACCGGTCAGCAGAATCGCCAGCGCCGCCGCGAGCGCCTGGCTCAGAATGGCGAAGTACGCGCCGCGCACCCGCCGCTTGAACACGCCGTACCCGAGCACGGCCGCGACCAGCGCGGGCAGCACGAGGATGGCCAGGATCGCGACCGACGCGGATTCGAACGGCTGCCAGAAGCCCGGCAGTTCACTGATCCCGGAGATCTCCATGAACTCCGGCACCTCGTTGCCCAGGCGCGCGGCGTCGGCGAGCTGCATGTGCATGGCCATGATGTAGGCGCCGATACCGAAGAACACACCCTGGCCGAGGGTGAGCATTCCGCCACGGCCCCAAGCCAAGCCGATGCCCGCCGCCACGATCGCGAAGCAGAGGAATTTGGCGAGCAGGTTCAGCCGGAAGTCGCTCAGCACCGCCGGGGCGACGGCGAACAGGATTATCGCCGCGACCGCGAACCCGGCCAGCGGAGTGAGCCGGGGATAGGCGCGTAGGCGTTCAGTCAGTGCGTTCATGACTGCGTCCTTTCGGGCATGATCGGGCGGCCTGCGTGGTTACGCTGCGCTGCCGCCTCCGGCCGCTGACCTCTCATGCCAAGCTCCTCGTCCGCACGGTGAACAGACCCTGCGGGCGGACCTGCAGGAAGATGACGATCAGCACGAACACGATCACCTTCGCGATCGACGCGGTGGTGGAGTATTCGATGAAGGAATTGAGCAGACCGAGCGCGAACGCCGCGATCACCGTGCCCTTGATCTGCCCGAGCCCACCGATCACCACCACGAGGAAGGCGTCGATCAGATAGCTCTGCCCGATGGTCGGGCTGGTCGAACCGATGAGTGTGAGCGCGACACCGGCCACACCCGCCAGGCCCGAGCCGATGAAGAACGTGCTGATATCGGTGAATCTGCTGGATATACCGCTGGTTTCGGCGAGACCACGGTTCTGTACGACCGCGCGGATACGGCGGCCCATCGGGGTCGTCTTGAGGACAGCGGCCAGCGCGGTCACCGCGACGATGGCGAGCACGAGAATGAAGATGCGCGTCTTGGGCACCACCGCACCGGCGATGGTGATTCCGCCACTCAGCCATTCGGGCACCAGCACGTTCTTGGCCGGCGCGCCGAAGATGTCGCGCGCGGCCTGCTGCAACACCAGGCCGACACCGAAGGTGACGAGCAGGGTGTCGAGCGGGCGGTCGTACATGTAGCGGATGAGCCCCATTTCCAGGACGGCACCGAGCAGGCCACCGATCAGGAAGCCGACGAGCAGTGAGACGGCCAGCGACACACCGGCCGAGGAGAAGACCTGCTGCACAACATAAGTGGTGTAGCAGCCGGCCATGATGAACTCGCCGTGCGCCATATTGATGACGCCCATCTGGCCGAAGGTCAGCGACAAACCGAGCGCGGCGAGCAGAAGAATGGATCCCAGGCTCAACCCTGTGAAGAGCTGGCCGATCAGCACGTCCATGGTGGTGGACTCCTAGCGAAAGCGGTGTGGGACGCGCGCGCGGCGCGTCCCACACCTGTCGGCTGTTACTTGAGGCCCTTGGCCCACTCGTAGGACTTCAGGTACGGGTCGGGCGTGATCGCCTTGCCGGAGTCCCACACCGTGTAGATCAGGCCGTCGGCGCGGATCTCACCGATGCGGGCGGTCTTGGTGATGTGATGGTTGGAGCCGTCGATGGTGACGGTGCCCTCGGGCGCCTCGAAGCTCACGCCGTCGGCCGCGGCCTGGATGTCGGCCACCGCGAACGACTTCGCCTTCTCCACCGTGTTCTTCCACAGGAACACCGAGGCGTACGCGGCTTCCATCGGATCGGAGGTCGGCTTGTCGGCGCCGAAGGCGGCCTTGTAGTCGGCGACGAACTTCTTGTTCGCCGGGGAATCGACGGTCTGGTAGTAGTTCCAGGCGGTCAGCTGACCGGCGAGGCGATCCGCGCCGATGCCCACGACCTCTTCCTCGGCGATCGACACCGAGACCACCGGCATCTCGGCGGCCTTGAGGCCCGCGTTGGAGTACTCACGGAAGAACGCCACGTTGGAGTCGCCGTTGAGGGTGTTGAACACCGCGCCCGCCTTGGCGGTGCGCACCTTGTTGACGATGGTGGAGAAGTCGGTGGAGCCGAGCGGGGTGTAGTCCTCGCCCTTGATCTCGATGCCGTTGGCGGCGGCGTAGGCCTTGATCTCGCGGTTGGCGGTCTGTGGGAAGACGTAGTCCGAACCGACCAGGTAGAGGGAGGTGATGCCCTTCTGCTTCAGGTAGTCCAGGGCCGGGACGATCTGCTGATTGGTGGTGGCGCCGGTGTAGAAGATGTTCTTGGAATCTTCCAGACCCTCGTACTGCACCGGGTAGTAGAGCAGCGAGTTCAGGCTCTCGAACTTGGGCTTCATGGCCTTGCGGCTCGACGAGGTCCAGCCGCCGAACACCGCGGCGACACAGTCGGAACTGATGAGCTTCTCGGCCTTCTCGGCGAAGGTCTTCGGGTCGGACGCGCCGTCCTCGGGGACGATCTCGATCTTCTTGCCGAGCACCCCGCCCGCCGCGTTGATCTGGTCGACCGCCAGCTTGGTCGAATTGGCAACGGTGACTTCGGAAATCGCCATCGTGCCCGAGAGCGAGTGCAGCGAACCGACCTTGATGGTGTCTTTGGTTGTGTCGACGCAGGACGCCGCGGTGGAACCGGTCGAGGCGTCGTCGCGGGCGCCGCAGCCGGTGAGCAACAGGCCGGCCAGGGCTACCGCCGTGGGGACGGCCAGTGCCCTGAGCACACGGGAATCAGACATGGGGCGTTCTCCTCATCAGGTGTAACGGCGGCGCACGCGCGCCACAACGAACACACCGCTGCCTGGCTGTACACCGGGTTGTATACAGCGGCTGTATTCGTGAGCGGAACAGTAGATGGAACATGTTGCAGCGGAATATCTCCCGATCACGTGCCCGTTTCGTCTGTTTCGTCCGTGTGAATTGTTCGGCGGGGAGCTACGGCGTGGCTACGGTTGCGTAGCCACGCGCCCGTGCGGCACGCTGGCGATTCGTACGACGTCGAACAGCCGGAATCTCGCGGCGCTCGGGCCGCGGGGTGGTCAGTCGAGGAGGAGCCCAGTGGGGCACTACAAGGCCAACGTGCGTGACATCGAATTCAATCTCTTCGAGGTACTCGGGCTCGACAAACTCCTCGACACCGGCGCCTACGGCGATCTGGACTCCGACACGGTGCGCCACATTCTCGACGAGGTGCGCAGGCTGGCCGAGGGCCCGATCGCGGAGACCTTCGCCGAGGCCGACCGCAACCCGGTCACCTACAACCCCGACACCTTCGACATCACCGTGCCCGAGCCGCTGCGCAAGACCGTGGCCGCCGTGCACGAGGCGCAGTGGTACCGGCTCGGCATGCCCGAGGGCATGGACGGCACGCCCGCGCCCAATGTGCTGCTGTGGGCCATCAACGAGCTCATCATCTGCGCCAACCCCTCGGCCAGCTTCTTCAATATGGGCCCGCTGATGGGCTCGGTGCTCTACGAGATCGGTACCGAGGAACAGAAGCGCTGGGCGCGTGGGGGTTTCGAGCGCGGCTGGCAGGGCACGATGGTGCTCACCGAACCGGACGCGGGCTCCGACGTCGGCGCGGGCCGCACCAAGGCGATCCCGCAGCCCGACGGGTCGTGGCATATCGAAGGGGTGAAGCGGTTCATCTCCGGTGGCGATGTGGGCGAGGCGGCCGAGAACATCTTCCACCTGGTGCTGGCCCGGCCCGAAGGCGCGGGGCCGGGTACCAAGGGTCTGTCGCTGTTCTATGTGCCGAAGTTCCTCTTCGACCCCGACACCATGGAGATCGGCGACCGCAACGGTGTGTACGTCACCGGGCTCGAGCACAAGATGGGCATCAAATCCTCGCCCACCTGCGAACTCACCTTCGGTGCCGCCGGTGTGCCCGCCAAGGGGTGGCTGGTCGGTGAGGTGCACAACGGGATCGCGCAGATGTTCAAGGTGATCGAGAACGCGCGCATGACCGTCGGCGTGAAGTCGTCGGGCACGTTGTCGACCGGGTATCTGAACGCGCTCGAATACGCCAAGACGCGGGTGCAGGGCGCGGATCTCACGCAGATGACCGACAAGACGGCGCCGCGCGTGACCATCACCCACCATCCCGACGTGCGCCGGTCGCTGGCCATGCAGAAGGCGTACGCGGAGGGGCTGCGGGCGGTGTACCTCTACACGGCCGCGCATCAGAACGTGGATGTGGCGCAGCTGGTTTCGGGTGCCGACCCGGAGATGGCGCACCGCATCGACGACCTGCTGCTGCCGATCGTCAAGGGTGTCGGCTCCGAGCGGGCGTATCAGCTGCTCACCGAATCGCTGCAGACCTTCGGCGGGTCCGGGTATCTGCAGGACTACCCGATCGAGCAGTACATCCGCGACGCGAAGATCGACTCGCTGTACGAGGGCACCACCGCCATCCAGGCCCAGGACTTCTTCTTCCGCAAGATCATTCGCGACGGGGGTGCCGCGATGGGCCACCTCAACGCCCAGATCACCGCGTTCCTTGCCAACGATTCCGGCCGCTTCGCCACCGAACGCGCCCTGCTGCGCACCGCCCAGTCCGACGTCGCCGCCATGGCCGCCACCCTCACCGGCTACGCCATGGCCGGCCAACAGGACCCGGCCGAGCTCTACAAGGTCGGCCTGGGCTCGGTCCGCTTCCTGATGGCCGTCGGCGACCTGCTCATCGGCTGGCGCCTGCTCGCCCAGGCCGAAATCGCCGCCGCCGCCCTCACCGGTGAATCCTCCGCCAAGGACCGCCCCTTCTACCAGGGCAAAGTAGCCGTAGCCTCCTTCTTCGCCAAGAACGTCCTCCCCGAACTCACCGCGACCCGCTCCATCCTGGCCGCCCTCGACACCGACATCATGGCCATCCCGGAAGAAGCCTTCTGAGCGCTACTTGATGAGGTAGGGGGAGACGGAGCTGCGGTGTTCGCTGATGTCGAGAGACTTGCCCAGTGGGGGGAAGGCACGTTGGGGGCAGTTGGAGCGGACGCAGACTCGGCAGCCCGCGCCGATGGGGGTGGCGGTGGCTTCGCCGAGGTCGATGCCGTCGGCGTAGACGACGCGGGAGGCGTGGCGGAGTTCGCAGCCGAGGCCGATGGCGAAGGTCTTGCTCGGCTGGCCGTAGCGGGTGGCGCGGCGTTCCACTGTGCGCGCGACCCAGAGGTATTTGCGGCCGTCGGGCATCTGGGCGATCTGGGTCATGATCTTGCCCGGATAGGCGAACGTCTCGTAGACGTTCCACAGCGGGCAGGTGCCGCCGCTGGCGGAGAAGTGGAAACCCGTGGCGGACTGGCGTTTCGACATGTTGCCCGCGCGGTCCACCCGGACGAAGGAGAACGGCACACCGCGCAGCGACGGGCGTTGCAGGGTGGACAGGCGGTGGCAGATGGTTTCGTAACTCTGCGAGAAGAACGCCGACAACCGTTCGATGTCGTACCGGAAGTCCTCGGCCACTTCGTGAAAGTGGGTGTAGGGCAACACGGTTGCCGCGGCGAAGTAGTTGGCGAGGCCGAGCATGGCCAGCTTGCGTGACGCGTCGGAGGCGAAATTGCCCTCCTCGACCAGCTTTTCGAGCAACCCGCCGCATTCCAGGTAGGCAAGTTCGGCGGCCAATTTGAAGGTGCGCTGCCCGCCGGACAGGTGCGGGGAGATCTCGAGCTGCTTGGTCTGCGGGTCGTAGGTGTGCAGCACGCCCTCGCCGAGGTCGATGCGCTCGCTGATCCGCACACCGTGCGAGCGAAGCAGCCGGGCGATCTCGGTGCTCACCTCGCCGCCGTGGAAGCGGATGCGGGCGGTGAGATCCTCTGCGGCGGTGTCCAACTCGTGGATGTAGTTCTGGCGCTGATAGAAGTAGTCGCGCACTTCCTCGTGCGGTTTGCTGATCGCGGCACTGCCGGAGCCGTCGGCGAAACGGTCCTCGGTGGCGGCGGCCAGCTGGGCGCTGGTGTTGCGGTACCGGTTGTGCATGGCGACCAGGGCCCGCGCCATCGACGGGTGCGCCGACACCATGTCGGCGATCTCCTTGGTGTCGGCCTCGATGCCCAGCTCGGCATCCATCACGACTTCCTGGAGTTCGGCGATGAGCCGGGTGTCGTCCTGGGCGGAGAAGAAGGTCGGGTCGACGCCGAAGACCTCGTTGATGCGGGTGAGCACCGGGACCGTCAGCGGCCGCACATCGTGCTCGATCTGGTTGAGGTAGCTGGCCGAGATCTCCAGTTTCTGGGCCAGCGTCACTTGGCTCAGCCCACGCTCGCTACGCAGCTGGCGCAGCCGCGCACCGACATAGGTTTTGGCCATATGTCCAGTTTATGGGCGGTTTCGCAGGGTTGCCAACCGGTTCTTAACAGCGTGTGCTGAGCGATGTGTCACACCGGCGCGCTACGGTCGAACGGTGCTGTTCAGCGATGTCGTCGCGACCTCGGAGCAGGTTCGGGCAACCCGGTCGCGCAAGGAGAAGACCGCCGCCCTCGCCGCGTTGCTCTCGGCCGCGGGCCCGGCGCAGATCGGTACCGTGGTCGCCTGGTTGTCGGGTGAACTAACCCAGGGCCGGATCGGTGTGGGGTGGCGAACGGTCACCGGGCTGGGCGCGGCGGCGAACGATCAGAACCGACTCACGGTCGAACAGGTCGACGACTACTTCACCCGGCTCAAGGGCGTGAGTTCCACCAACGGCCGCCGCGAAATACTCACCGAGCTGTTCACGACTGCGACCGAAGAGGAACAGTCCTTCCTGATCCGGCTGCTCACCGGCGAACTGCGCCAGGGCGCGCTCACCGCGCAGGTGGTGGAGGGCCTGGCCCGCTCCACCGGCATCGGCGTAGACGTGATCCGCCGCGCGCACATGCTGTCCGGGAACCTGCCCGCCACCGCGGTCGCCGCGATCACCGGCGGCGAGGATGCGCTGCGGGAGTTCCGGCTCGAGGTGGGCAGGCCGGTCGCGCCGATGCTCGCCTCCCCGGGCGGCTCGCTGGACGAGGCGCTGGCCGAACTCGGCCCGCAGGTGAGCGTCGAACACAAACTCGACGGCGCCCGCATCCAGGTGCACCGGGCGGGGGAGCAGGTGTGGGTGTTCACCCGCACCCTGCGCGACATCACCGCGGGCGTACCCGAACTGGTCGAACTGGTCCGTGGCCTGGACTGCACGAGCGTGGTGCTCGACGGCGAAACCCTCGCGCTCACCGACGCCGGTCGCCCGCGCCCGTTCCAGGAGACGATGAGCCGCTTCGCCACCATCGGCGACACGCGCGAACTGCTGCTGCACCCGTACTTCTTCGACTGCCTGCACCTGGACGGCCAAGACCTGCTCGACGAGCCCCTGCGCGTGCGCCGCACCGCACTGGACCGGGTGGCCGGACCACACGCCATCCCGGCACTGGTCGCGCCCGACGCCGAGGCGGCCGCCGAGTGCTACGACGACGCGCTCGCCGTCGGCAACGAGGGCGTGATGGTCAAGTCGCTCGAAGCGCCGTACGCGGCGGGGAGGCGCGGCAAGGCGTGGCAGAAGGTCAAACCCGCGCACACCCTCGACCTGCTGGTCATCGGTGCCGAATGGGGTTACGGCCGCCGCACGGGATTCCTGTCGAACCTGCACCTGGCCGCGCTCGACCCGGACACCGGCGAACCGGTGATGGTCGGCAAGACCTTCAAGGGCCTCACCGACGAACTGCTGCGCTGGCAGACCGAGGAATTCCCCCGGCACGCCACCCACCGCGACGCCCAGACGGTGTACCTGCGCCCGGATCTGGTGGTCGAGATCGCGCTCGACGGCGTGCAGACCAGCACCCGGTACCCCGGCGGCGTCGCCTTGCGTTTCGCCCGGGTGCTTCGATACCGCCCGGACAAGGAACCCGCCCAGGCGGACACCATCGAAACCGTGCGTGCGCTGGGCGGACGCTGACCCGCCACGACTTTCGGGGCAACACTGCGGCAATCCGCGACGGCCATACGACACACTGTCTGGGTGAGCGCCGAACTTGTGGTCCTGTTGATCGTCATCGTCACAGCTCTCGTCTTCGATTTCACCAACGGCTTCCACGACACGGCCAACGCCATGGCGACCTCCATCGCCACCGGTGCGTTGAAGCCGAAGACGGCCGTGGCGATCTCGGGTGCGCTGAATCTGATCGGCGCGTTCCTCTCGGTGGCCGTCGCCGCGACCGTCGCCAAGGGAATCGTGCGGCTCGACGAGGTGCAGGGCCAGGATCTGCTGGTGATCGTGTTCGCGGGGCTCGTCGGCGGCATCCTGTGGAATCTGTTCACCTGGTTGCTCGGTCTGCCGTCGAGTTCCTCGCACGCCCTGTTCGGCGGGCTGATCGGCGCCACGCTCGCCGCGCTCGGCTGGAGCGGCGTCATCTGGGTGTCGGGCACCGAGGGTGTGCTGGTGAAGATCGTGCTGCCCGCGGTGCTCGCGCCGGTGGTCGCCGCGCTGGTCGCCGCGATCGGCACCTACCTGGTGTACCGCATCACCCGTGGGGTGAGCCGGGACAAGACCGACGAGGGCTTCCGGTGGGGCCAGATCGGGTCGGCGTCGCTGGTCTCGCTCGCACACGGCACCAACGACGCGCAGAAGACGATGGGCGTCATCTTCCTCGCGCTGGTGGCCTACGGCTCGATCGACGCCGATGACCACATGCCGCTGTGGGTGATGGCCTCCTGTGCCTTCGCCATCGCGCTCGGCACCTACCTCGGCGGGTGGCGCATCATCCGGACCCTCGGCAAGGGTCTCGTCGAGATCGAGTCGCCGCAGGGCCTCGCGGCCGAATCCACGTCGGCGGCGATCATCCTCACCTCCGCGCACTTCGGGTTGCCGCTGTCGACCACGCAGACCGCGACCGGCGCCATCCTCGGCACCGGCATCGGTAAGGGCGCCGAGGTGCGCTGGGGGGTGATGGGCCGCATGGTTGTCGCATGGATGCTCACTCTGCCCGCGGCAGGCGTGGTCGGTGCGATCTGCTGGCTGGTGGCGCATCTGATCGGCGGGCTGGCCGGAGTGCTCGTGGTGTTCGCGATACTGGTGTTCGGAGCGCTGGCGATCTACCTGCGCTCGCGCCGCGACCCGGTCGACCACCACAACGTCAACGAGGAATGGGCTTCGGCCGAACCCGACCACCCGCGGCCGGAATAGGAGGACACCGGGATGCACACACTCTGGCTGAATCTGCGTGAACTGTGGGATGTGCTGATCGCCGCCCTCGTCCTCGGCGCGGGCGTGCCCGCCGTCTTCGCGTTCGCGGTGCGCTGGTGGGCCAACGGCGAAACGGTCGACGCCGACGGCCGGGTGCGGCGCAACCATCTCGCCCTGGCGGGCGCACTGATCTGCGTCGTTCTCATCGTCGTGCTGGTGATCTGCGGAATCCTGTTCACGGCAAAGGCTTTCATCGCGCACCAGTTCGGCATCCACCTGTTCGGACAATCCTGAGCGAGGACCAATGACCGACTCGTCATCCACCCCACCGGTACGGCCCGGCCTGATGTCGCGGGTACTCGGCTGGCTGCGCGCCGGCTACCCGCAGGGCATTCCGCAATCGGACTATGTCGCGCTGTTCGCGGTGCTGCACCGCAACCTCACCGATTACGAGGTGGTGGCCATCGGCGAACAGTTGATCGCGGCCAATCCGAACCGCGAATCCATCAGCCATGCCGAGATCGCGGCGGCTGTCGCCGATTTCGCGAAACAGCAGCCCGCCGCCGAGGACGTGTCGCGGGTGGCCTCGCACCTGGCGGCCGGTGGCTGGCCGCTGGCCGAACCGATCGACGACTCCGAGTAATTCACCGTGTGCCAATAGAATTGGTGGCTGACGATTCCGCCGGATTCGTGCCGTTCGCGCGCTAGCATGCACGGGTGGTACGGCGTGCGGCAGAAGTCGAGAGTGGTCGAAGTTATGGTGGATTGTCGCGCGAGCAGCGAATTGCCCTACGCCGGAGCCGTTTGACCGACGCGGCGCTGGAATTGTTCGGAACCCGTGGTTATTCGTCGACCTCGATCGAACGATTGTGTGCCACTGCGAATGTGTCCACGCGCAGTTTCTACGAAGACATCGGCAGCCGCGAAGCGCTGCTGATCGCGCTGGTCGACCGGCTCAATTCCGCCGCGCTGCAACGACTCGACGAAGCCCTCGACCGCACCCGTGAACAGCCGCTCGTGGTGCGCGTGGTGGAGAGTTTCCGCGCGTTTCTCTCGGTGACCTGCCGGGATCGGCGGGCCGCACGGGTTTTCTATGTGGAGATCGTCGGGGTGAGCCCGGCGGTGGAGGAATGGCGTCGCGCGCAGCGGCGTTCGATTTCGGCGCTGCTCACCCGCGAGGCACAACGCGCCGCCGAACGCGGTGAGGCGCCCTCGCGCAGTTTTCACCTGTTCACGCTCGCGCTGATCGGCGCGGTCACCTCGCTCGCCCAGGAAATGGTGCACGCCACCGTGCCGGGCGACGCGATCTCGGTCGACGAGATCTGCGACCAGATCGCCTACTTCATCCGTTCCGGCCTGCCCGCGCGCACGGCCTGAGAAACGAGAACGGGAGGCGCCCGAAGGACGCCTCCCGTTTCGACACTTACCGCGAATCAGATACCCATACCCTGGGCGAGCAGCGGCCACGAATCGTGCAGCGCCTGCTCCCAGTAGGGCCAGTAGTGGGTGCCCATCGGGGTGAACTGGTAAGTCGCCGGGATGTTCAGCGAATCCAGCTTGGCCTTCAGGTTCTGGCTGCAGGCGTTGGTCGCCGCCTCGATGCCGACACCGAGGCCGAGGTTGATCGCACCCATCGGGCCGGGGGCGTTGCTGAGGTAGTACTCGACGTCGGCGTTGGACGGCATGCCGCTACCGCTGGAGATGTAGAGGTTGGTGCCGCGCAGCTTCTCGGCGTTGATGACCGGGTCGTTCTCCACCCAGGCCGGATCGTTGTCGGCGCCGTACATGTTGGCGGTCTTGCCGCCCGCCCAGGTCTCCACCGAGAACTTGACGGCCTGCTTGCCCAGCGGGTCGGCGATCTGCGCGCAACCGCTGTAGGCGGCCACCGACTTGAACAGGCCCGGCTTGGCCTCGGCCAGCTGCAGCACCGAGGTGCCGGAGGTGGACAGGCCGGCCAGCGCGTTCAGGCCGGTCGAGTTGAGGGTGCTGTCGAGCAGCGGCGGGAGCTCTTCGGTGAAGAAGGTCTTCCACTTGTTCAGACCCAGCTTGGGGTCTTCCTGCTTCCAGTCGGTGTAGTAGCTGCCGCGACCACCGATGGGCTGGATGACATTGACCTGCTTGTCGGCGAGGAACCCGAGCGCGTTGGTCTGCGCGGCCCAGCTCGCGGTGCCCTCACCGGCGTCGAGGCCGTTGAGCATGTAGAAGTTGGGCGCGGGCTGCGACTCGTCGACGGGGCGCTGCACGTCGATGGTGATGTCTTTCTTCATCGCCGCCGAGTACACCTTCAGGTGCCAGGTGCGTCCTTCCTTGACGACCGAGGTCACCGAGGAGGCCTTCTCCGGCTCGGCCGAGGCGCCACCGGCGAGCGCCGCCACCGACATGGCGGCGGTCAGGGCCACGGCCGTCGTGCGCAGCGCGGCGACATTTCGTAGTGCAGAAAGTTTCATCGAACAGTCGGTTCCAGTCCACGGGCCGTGTCGGCGCCGTCATCGCAGTTGGTCCCCGCGCACCGGGTATACGCCCGGTGGCGACGAGGCTGTCAGATCCTCCGGTATCTTATGTCCTCCCCGAGAGTGAAACTGTTACGAGTCCCAATCTGTGGACTTAACGGTCGCGCAATAACCGCCGGTGAATCGGAAATATCGGGGAAACCGGGCGCTCTTAGGGTGACGCCATGGGTATAGAGGTCAGCGGATTATCCAAGTCGTTCCGGGTGGGGCGCGACACCGTGCACGCTTTGGATTCGGTCGACCTGCACACCGCCGACGGCGCGTTCCTGTCGTTGCTCGGGCCGTCGGGCTGTGGGAAGTCGACCGTGCTGCGGATCCTGGCCGGCCTCGACGAACCGAGCGCGGGGACCGCGCGGATCAACGGCCAGACCCCGGCGCAGTTGCGCGGTTCACACGAGCTGGGGATCGCGTTCCAGGATTCGGCGCTGCTGCCGTGGCGCAGTGTCGTGTCGAATATCGCGCTGCCTTTGCAGGTGGCGGGGCTGCCCGTGGACCGGGAGCGGATCGCGGAACTGGTCGCGCTGGTCGGGCTGGAGGGGTTCGAGAAGGCCAAGCCCGCGCAGTTGTCGGGTGGGATGCGTCAGCGGGTATCCATCGCCCGGGCGCTGGTGGTCGAACCGTCGGTGCTGCTGCTCGACGAACCGTTCGGCGCGCTGGACGACATGACCCGACAGCGGCTGAACCTGGAACTGCTGCGGATCTGGACCGAGAAGCCCGCGACGACGCTGATGGTGACCCACGGCATCGGCGAGGCGGTGTTCCTGTCCGATGTGGTCGCGGTGCTGAGCCCGCGACCGGGCCGGGCGCTCGAACTGGTCGAGATCGACCTACCGCGGCCTCGCACGCCGGAGATGATGCGCACGCCCGAATTCCACAAGCTGCACGACTACCTGTCGGAGCTGCTGTTCGGGCGGGCGGGTGTGGCATGACGACCTCGGTTACCGGCGTGCGCTCGGCGCTGGGTGGGCGCCTGTGGGTCGGTGGTGCGCGGTTCGCCGGCGCGCTCGGTGTGACGGCGTTGATCGTGTGCTGGTGGGTGCTCGCCGCCGCGGGCGTCGCGGGGGGAACGGTGCCGACGCCGTGGCAGGTGCTCTCGACCATGTGGTCGGACGGGTGGGCGCTGTACGGGCCGAACTTCCAGGTCACCGCGGGTGGTGCGCTGCGCGGCTTCCTCTGGGGCAACGCCCTCGCGATCGGGATCGCGGTGACGATCATGCTGGTGCCGCGCGTCGAACCGCTGGCCACCCAGCTCGCCATTCTGAGTTACTGCACGCCGCTGGTCGCGCTCGGTCCGATCATCCTCGTGGTGTTCGGCGGGCGCACGCCGACGGTGTTCCTGGCCGCGATGTACTGCTTCTTCACCACGATGGTCGGCGCGGTGAGCGGGTTGCGCTCGGCCGACCCGGCGAGCCTGGACCTGGTGCGCGCCTACGGCGGCGGCCGATGGCAGCAGCTCTACCGCGTGCAAGCCGTTGCGGCACTGCCGAATACGTTCGCCGCGTTGAAGATCGCGGCGCCGTCGGCGGTGCTCGGCGCGATCATCGGTGAGTACCTCGGCGGTGTGGACAGCGGGATCGGGGTGGCGCTCACCGCGGCGCAGACCGCCTACAACGTGCCGCGCACCTGGGGGATGGCCTTGGCCGCAGCGGCTCTGGCCGGGCTCGGCTATGTGCTGATCGCGTTGCTGGCCCGGGTGGTCGCGCCGTGGACGAGTGCGGAGGAGAAACGATGACGGTGCTGCGCGGCCTCGGCCGGTTCCTGTTCCCGCTGGTCACCTCGCTGCTTCTGCTGCTCGTGATCTGGACGTTGTTCCTTCGGGCGTTCCCGCAGATCGGCCCGCGGGTCGGCAAGACGCCCTCGGACATCTGGGCCTACCTGGTCACCTCGCCGGGTGCGCCGACGGCCCGGCAGGCGATCCTCGACGATCTCGCGATCACCCTGGCCGATGCCGCCGTCGGGTTCACCGTCGGCATGGTCGGTGCGATGGGAGTCGCGGCGCTGTTCGTGCTGTATTCAGCTGTGCGACAGACCTTCATGCCGGTGGCGATGCTGCTGCGGTCGGTGCCGTTGGTGGCGCTGAGCCCCATCGTGGTGCTGGTGTTCGGCCGTGGGACGACGGGCGTGACGGTGCTGACGGCCATCGTCGTGTTCTTTCCCGCGCTGGTCATGATCATGACCGGCCTGCGTGAAGCACCGAGGCAGGCAATGGAATTGGTGACGGTATACGGCGGCTCGCGGTGGACCGGGCTGCGGATGGTCGCGGTGCCCGCCGCGCTGCCGTCGATCTTCGCCGCCGCGCGAGTATCGGTGCCCGGCGCCCTGATCGGTGCGCTGCTCGGTGAATGGCTCGGCAGCGGAACAGGTTTGGGTGCCGCCCTGGTTCGCGCCATTCCGATGTTCCAGTACAACCGACTGTGGGCATCGATCGTGGTCGTCACCGTGGTGTCGGTGCTGCTGTACGCGCTGGTCGGGGTGATCGAGAACCTGGTGCTCGCCCGATTTGGGGTAAGGCGGAAAGAATAGTCGCGGAACCTGGCGGCAAAGAAAACGAAACGCGGCGAATCTAGCGTCTGCGTATGAACAGTATCGACCGCCGTAGTTTCCTTCGCTTTTCCGCGCTCACCGGCGCCGCTATCGGCGGTGCGAGCGTGCTCGCCGCCTGCGGGGGTGGTTCGGCGACTTCCGGTTCCACCGACGACGGCTCGAAATACGGCAAGGTCGCGGTGCAGTTGTCCTGGATCAAGAACATCGAATTCGCGGGCGAGTATTTCGCCGATTCGCGCGGGTATTTCAAGGAAGCGGGATTCGGAACGGTAGATCTCATCGCGGGTGGTGCGGCGAGTACCTCCGTCGAGGCCGGTCTCGACACCGGGAAGGTATGGATCGGCCTGTCGGCCCCGCAGACCACCGCGCCCGCCGTGCTGGAGGGTTTGCCCGCCAAGATCGTCGGCGCCACGTACCAGAAGAACCCCTTCGCGATCGTCAGCGCCGCGGGCAAGCCGATCAAATCCCCGGCGGAGATGAAGGGCCGCAAGATCGGTGTGCAGGACACCAACCAGCTCATCTTCAGCGCCCTGCTGGCCGCCAACGGCATCGCCCCCGGCGAGGTGACCGTGGTACCCGCCCAGTTCGACCCGACCCCGCTGGCCAACGGCGAGGTGGACGGCTGGGTGAGCTACGTGACCAACGAGCCGATCACCTTGGCCGCCAAAGGTTTCGCCAACGACCACTTCCTCTTCGCCGACTTCGGCCTACCGCTGGTGGCCGAGACCCTGACCGTCGCCCAGTCGACCATCGACAACGAACGCGACAAGCTCAAAGCCTTCCTCGCCGCCCAGATCAAGGGCTGGAAGGACGCCGTCGCCGACCCCGCCGAGTCGGCCCGCCTGGCGGTCGAGGTCTACGGCAAGGACCTCGAACTCTCCCTCGACGAACAGATCAAGGAGGCCACCGCCCAGAACGACCTGGTCGTCTCGGCCGCCACCCGCACCGACGGCCTGCTCACCATGTCCGACGCCCTGATCGAGCAGAACATCGCCGCCCTGCGCACTGCCGAGATCGACATCAAGGCAGACCAGCTCTTCGACCTGTCGATCCTCCGCGAGATCTACGCGGAGAACCCCTCCCTCAAATAGGTCGCCGGCCGCAATCTAGATAGCCATGCCCACCGAGGTGGAGTTGCCGAAGTCTCGGTGGGCGGCCAGGCGCAGGCCTGCGCGCGAGGCGAGGAAGTCGGCGGTGATGAAGACGGCGGTTTCGGCGGGGGTGCGTGGGCCCGTTTCCAGCCCGGCGGGGACGTGCAGCCGGGACAGGGTGGGCTCGTCGAAGCCGCCCGCGCGCAGGTCGTCGAGGCGACGGGCCTGGTCGGCGGGGGTGCCGAGGGCCGCGAGGTAGCCGAGTTCGGGCAGGCGAAGGGCAACGGTGAGCAGGGGAATCTCGAAGCGCGGCTCGTTGGCGAGCACGACGATGCCTGTGCTGCTGTCGATTTCGCCCGCGGCGGACAGCGTGTTCAGGTAGCGGTGCGGCCAGTCGACGACCACCTCGGCGCCGGGGAACGACGCCGGGTCGGCGAACTCGGGGCGCGAATCGCAGATGCTCACCCGGTAGCCGATCATCCGCGCCTGGGCGGACAGAGTGGCGGCGTAGGCGTTGGCGCCGAAGATGAGCAGGCGCGGCGGCGGGCAGTAGGAGGCGACGAACAGGTCCGACTCGGGCAGGGCGACCAGCTCGGTGGCGTGTTTGCGGTCGGTGATCAGGTGCTGGCCGATGACGTCGGGATCCTGGTTCCACACCACGGTGAACACGGTGACCCGGCGATGGGCCTGAATGTCGGCGGCGACGGTGGGGAATTCGGGGAAATCGCGGCAGGAGAACGGTTCGACGAAGATGTCGACGAGGGTGCCGTCGTCGGAGGACGATTCCAGCCCGGTGAGTGTGCTGTAGCGACGTAGTTGCCGGATACCGGTGCGCGCGGCTTCCATCGCCGCCTCGTACACGGTTTCTTCCAGCCTGCCCGACGCGATGGAGCCGAAGACTCCGCCGTTGGGGGTGACGAGCATTGCCGAACCGATCGGCAGTGAGCTGGTTCCGATGGTGCGGACTACCGTTGCCAGGCCACCGGTAGCGCCCGAATGCCACACTCGCAGAAGGTCATCGACGATATCGCGCATATCTCAAATCTCCGATCACCGTGCGCCGACTTCCGGGAAATCGCGATCGGCCCCTGTCGCCAAGTCGTCGCACGTGACGCACACCATATCCTGTCGGGTGCCCAAATAGGAACCTGCCCCCGCATCCCCAACGGCGGCAGCGTAAATGGCTTCCCAGTGCTTGTTCTCTATCACAACTGGATGGCCCGGAGTGTCGTGGAACACACTACGAGCCAGACCGCTCTCATTCTCGCGAGCCGCGGCGAGCACTCGGGCCACCACTTCGGCACCGATATCGGGAGTGTCGACGGGGCGGAAGGCCACGTATCGGGTGCCCGCCCGCGCCGCCTCGGCCAACCCCGCGCGCACCGTCGCCGACAGTCCGGTGGCCCAGTCGGCGACCCAGTGCCACCGAGTGCCGGGTGGCAGGTTCAGCGCCGCCGGGTCGGGGCCGGTGGCGCCGAGCAGCACGATCACCGGGTCGCAGCCGCCGTCGCGCAAGGCGGTGATCGCGGCGGTGAGCCAGGCGCCGTTTTCGGCGAGTGCCTTGGGTTTGCCGTACCGGGTTCCGGCGCCCGCCGCGAGGACGATGCCCGCGCACGAGTCGTGCGTGAGCGCTTCGATCCGGGGCATGCAGGTGAAGGTAACGGCGCAATGTTGCCGGTCGATTACGGCCGGGGAGCGCGCGAGCGACGACACGGGTACGTCGGCGGTCGGCTCGAGTGGCGGGCCGCCGGTATCGGGGAGATGCTGGAGCGATGACTAGGGAAGCGATCGGACTCGCGGGCTTCAACTCGTTGCCCGACGATGCCGCTGAGCAGGCATTGCTTGCCTGTTGCTCGTCACCGCGCTGGGCGCGGGCCATCGCTGCCGCCCGGCCCTACGTCAGCGTCGTGTCGCTGCTCGATGCCGCCGACGCGGCCCTCGACGCGCTCGACGAGGCCGATATCGACGCCGCGCTCGCCGGGCATCCCCGCATCGGTGAGCGCGCCACCGGCGCGGCCGCGCACGAGCAGTCCGGTGTCTCCGGCGACGACGTGCGGGCCCGGTTGTCCGAGGGCAACCGGGCCTACGAGGAGAAGTTCGGGCACATCTACCTGGTGTGCGCGGCGGGCCGTAGCGGCGAGGAACTGCTCGCCGTGCTGCGGGCGCGACTGGACAACGATCCGACGACCGAAAGGCGGGTTATGCGAGACGAATTGGCGAAGATCAATCGGCTGCGCCTGACACAGCTGGTGGCGTCATGACCGGGCTGAGCACGCATGTGCTCGATGCCGTACGCGGAGTCCCCGCCGAGGGGGTCGCCGTGTGGTTGATGCGTGGTGAGTTGCGGCTCACCGAGGCATTGACCGATGCCGACGGGCGAGTGAAAGAGCTTGCCGCCGGGCTTAATCCGGGCGAATACCAGTTGTACTTCGATACCGGCAGTTACTTCGCGGCCCAGGGCGTCGAGACGTTCTACCCGGAGGTCTGTATCGCTTTCACCGTCGGCGAGCAAGCGCATCTGCATGTGCCGCTGCTGCTTTCGCCGTTCGCCTATTCGACCTACCGAGGGAGTTGAGCCGTGGCACTGACCGGCCCGATCATGTTGACCGACAACCGATACGGCAAGGCCGAGAACCGGGTGGTGCGGTTCTACAAGGAGAACGCGCGCCACGAGATCCGCGATGTGAATGTCACGACCACGCTGCGGGGTGACTTCGAGGCGGCCTATACCGAGGGCGATCAGCGGCAGGTGCTGCCGACCGATACGCAGAAGAACACGGCGTTCGCCTTCGCGAAGAAGGTCGGTCTCGACACCGTCGAGGATTACGCGATCGCGTTGGCGAGGCATTTCCACGAGACCGTCGAGCCGGTGAGCAGTGCTCGCGTGGATGTCGAATCGTTTGGCTGGCAGCGCGTTTCGATCAACGGTGCCGAACACGATCACACCTGGGTGCGACAAGGGCCTGAGGTGCGCACCGTCGCCGTGACGGCCGCCGATGCGGGGACCTGGCTGATCGGCGGGATCAAGGATCTCGTGCTGCTCAAGTCGACCGGTTCGGAATTCGCCGACTTCCTCGTGGACGAATACACCACTCTGGCGCCCACGAACGATCGCGTCCTGGCCACCTCCCTCGACGTGCACTGGCGATTCGCCGAAATCGACGGCATCGACTGGGACGAGGTGTTCGCCGGGATTCGCGCCACCCTGCTGGAACTGTTCGCCACCACCTATTCCCGTGCACTGCAGCAGACCCTCTACGCAATGGGAACCGCTGTGCTGGAGCGTTTTCCGATACTCGCCGAGATCCGCCTCTCGGCCCCGAACAAACACCACTTCGACTACGACCTCGACCGCTTCGATATCGAGAACAAAGGTGAGGTGTTCTGGGCCGCCGATCGCCCCTACGGTTCGATCCACGCGACCTTGCAGCGCGCGGACGCACCCGATGCCGGAACGGCTTGGTCAGCATGAGCGCGCCGGATCTGGTTGTCGACGGGTGTGCGGTAGTCACTGTCGATGCGTCCGGGACCGAATATCGGCGCGGGTGGGTCTCGGTGCGTGGCAACAGGATCGAAGCGCTCGGGGAAGGCAGGGCACCGGCGTTCGGGGCTCAGACCGCGCGGATCGACGGGCGGGGTTGTTTGCTCACGCCAGGATTGGTGAACACCCATCACCACCTCTACCAGTGGATCACCCGTGGGCTCGCCGCCGACAGCACCCTGTTCGAATGGCTGAAAACCCTGTACCCGGTGTGGGCGCGGATCGACGAGAAGTCGGTGCGGGTGGCCGCGACCGGCGCGCTGGTGTCGCTGGCCCGTACCGGGTGCACCACCTCCGCCGACCACCACTACCTGTTCCCGCACGGCGGTGGTGACCTGCTCGCCGCCGAGATCGCGGCCGCCGCCGAGGTGGGGTTGCGCTTCCATCCCACGCGCGGGTCGATGGACCTCGGGCAGAGCAAGGGTGGACTGCCGCCCGACGACGTGGTCGAGTCCATCGACGACATCCTCGCCGCGAGCACCACCGCGATCGAGCAGTGGCACGACCCCGCGCCCGACGCCATGGTGCGCATCGGCCTCGCGCCCTGTTCCCCGTTCTCGGTGACCGCCGACCTGATGCGCGAATCGGCCGCCCTGGCGCGCTCGGCGGGGGTGCGGTTGCACACCCACCTCGCCGAAACCGTCGACGAGCTGGACTTCTGCCGCGAGAACTTCGACTGCACGCCCACCGAGTACATGGAACGGCTCGGCTGGCTCGGCGACGACGTCTGGTACGCGCACGGCGTGCACCTCGACGACCACGCGATCTCGGCGATGGCCCGCACCGGCACCGGCATCGCCCACTGCCCGACTTCCAACGGCCGCCTCGGCGCGGGCATCGCCCGCACCGCCGACCTGGTCGCGGCGGGCATTCCCGTCGGGCTCGGCGTCGACGGCGCGACCAGCAACGAGTCGAGCTCGCTGATCGAGGAGCCACGCAACGCCCTCCTCTACGCCCGAGCCGTCGGCGGCCCGCAGGCCATGACGGTGCGTGGGGCACTCGAACTCGCCACCATGGGCGGTGCCCGTGTCCTCGGCCGGGCCGACGACATCGGCTCGATCGAACCCGGAAAGCTCGCCGACCTCGCGCTCTGGCGCCTCGACACCCCCGCCCACGCGGGCATCGAAGACCCGGTCGTCGCCCTGATCCTCGGCTCCGCACCGCCTTTGGCTGCCCTGTTCGTGAACGGTCGCGAGGTGGTCCGCGACGGTGTGGTCACCACGGTCGACGAAGCGGCCGTCGGCGCCGATGTCGCCCAGGCCCAGGCCACCCTCCTCGCCGGAACCTGATTCCCGGGACGCCCGATCGAGATCACCACGCTGTGGTGGCGGGACCTACTCGGCCGATGCCGCCACCACGGCGTGGGGATCGGGTGACCAGGTGCGGAACGTGGGTGGAGGGGCACACTGGAGGGTGGATATCGGGTTTACCGCGGCGCAATCTCGAGTGGGTGTCGCGCAACATCGTGGCAACTCGCCGCCCCTAGTGTGGCTGGTGAGGTAAGCGAGGTGGATGTGGATCTGGATACCGTGCGGGAGGTGGTGCTCGCTCGCCGGCGCGCCGATTTGGCGCAGGTCGGTGCGGGGAGCGCGGTGCTGGCCGGCGGGACCTTCCTCTATTCCGAACCGCACGATCACCTCGACCGGCTGATCGACATCACCACGCTGGGCTGGTCGCCGCTCGTCGAGACCAGCGAGGGCCTGGAAATCGCCGCGACCTGCACGCTCGCCGAGTTTGCCGGTGCGCGTCCCGGTCGTGAACTCGGGTCGAAGACCCTGCGGCCGGATTGGCCGGGGACGGAATTGTTCGCGCAGGCGTGCAGGGCTCTGCTCGCCTCGCACAAGATCTGGCGCACGGCCACGGTCGGCGGAAACGTATGCCTTTCCCTGCCCGCCGGCGCCGTACTCGGTGCGCTGGTCGCCCTCGACGCTGACGCGGTGGTGTGGCCGCACGAGGGTGGTGAACGGCGAATCGCGTTGCGACACTTCGTCACCGGTCCTGGAATGAATGTGTTGCCGCCGGGATCGGTGATCCGCTCCTTTGTCGTTCCGCTGCGTAACCTTCACGCGCGCACCAGTTTTCGCAAGATCGCGTTGGCTCCGCTCGGGCGTTCCGGTTCCGTTGTGATGGGCAGGCGGACAGCGGATGCCTGCGCTCTGACGATCACGGCGGCGACGACCCGACCTGTCGTCCTGGATTTCGACGGACCGCCGAGCGTGGACGAGCTGACCTCCGCGCTCGCCGAGATCCCACCGAACACTTGGTTCGACGATCCACACGGCGCACCGGACTGGCGCAGGCACGTCACCCGTTTGCTGGCGACCGAGGTTGTCGCCGAACTGGCGGAGAGTCGGTCGTGAACGCGGCGACGAGCGTCGATGGCGTCCCCGAGCCGGCGATTCGGTACGAGGGAGGTGGACCGTGCGGCTAGAAGTCGACGGCCGCGTCGTCGAAACGGCGCCCAGGCCGGGGCAGTGCCTGCGAACCCTCCTGCGGGAGCAGGGCACTCTCGCGGTGAAGAAGGGCTGCGATTCCGGCGACTGCGGCGCCTGCTCGGTCCTGCTCGACGGCGCCCCGGTCCACTCCTGCCTGATCCCCGCCCACCGCGTTGCCGACAGAACCGTCACCACCGCCGCCGGTCTTTCCGGCGAAGCCGAACCGAATACTGTGCAGCGCGGTTTCGTCGACAATGCCGCGTTCCAATGCGGCTTCTGCACCGCCGGAATGGTCGTCACCGCCACCGGATTACTCCGCGACCGCACCGATTCGGAAATCACCGAGGATGAGCGCGCGGAGTTGATGAAAGGAAACCTGTGCCGCTGCACGGGTTACCGAGCCATCACCGACGCCCTCACCGCGTGTGCACCACTGTGCACAACTCGTGAGGCCACCCCTGAACCGCCTCCCGGTGTGGAAGCACGAGTTGGAGTGCCTGGCGATGCCGCCCTTGAACAGCCCCCCGGTATGGAGGCACGAGTCGGAGTGCCTGGTGATGCCGCCCTTGGACAGCCTCCCGGTGTGGAAGCACGAGTTGGAGTACCTGCCGATGCCTCCTCCGTGCGCCCGCACGATGGGCATCGGCGGAGTGCCGGAGGTGTGACGACGGCGTCCGCGGGGGAGGGGCCTGCGGTGGCGCGCCGCGAGGTGAGCGCGGTCGCAGAGCGGGTGCGGGACGAGAAGTTCGGGCCGGGGCAGGTCGGAAAGGGTGTCGCAGCGCCCGCCGGGGAGCGGGTGGTGCGGGGCGGCGAGGCTTTCACGTTCGATATCGGGGTGGGGGACGAGCGGGGGCCGGGGGTGGCGCCTTGGCATCTCGCCGTGTTGAGCAGTCCGCACGCGCATGCGCGGGTGGTGTCGATAGACATCGCGGAGGCGTCGGCCGTGCCCGGCGTCCGGGCGGTGCTGACGGCGGCAGACGCGCCGGGGGTGGCATTTTCCACGGCACGGCACGAATTCCGGGAGGACGATCCCGACGACACCTTCGTCCTCGATCGCACGGTGCGTTTCGTCGGGCAGCGCGTCGCGGCGGTGGTGGGGGAGACCCTCGATGCGGCGCGGGCGGGGGTGCGGGCGTTGCGGGTGGAGTACGACGTTCTGCCCGCTGTGTTCGAGCCGACGGAGGCGCTCGGAGACGACGCGCCCAAGCTGCACGGGGACAAGCCGGATTCCGCGCGTATCGCCGACCCGCAACGCAACGTGATCGCGGAAATACACGGTGGTGTCGGTGATTTCGATCGGGGTACCGAAGAAGCGGCGCATGTTGTCCGTGGTGTCTGGTATTCGCCGCGCGTGCAGCACGTGCACCTGGAAACGCACGGCGGAATCGGCTGGCTCGACGACGACGGCAGGCTCGTACTACGCACCAGCACCCAGGTCCCGTTTCTGGTTCGCGACGAACTGTGCCACCTGTTCGGGCTCGACCGCGACGGGGTGCGGGTATTCGCGGCCCGGGTCGGCGGCGGGTTCGGCGCCAAACAGGAGATGCTTGTCGAAGACCTCATCGCGCTCGCCGTCCTGCGCACCGGGCATCCGGTGCAATACGAATTCACGCGGACCGACGAATTCACCTCTGCCACTTGCCGTCACCCGATGCGGGTGGAGGTCACTGCCGCCGCCGACAGGAATGGGCTGCTCACCGCGTTGTCGGTCGACGTGCTCGCCGACGCGGGTGCCTACGGCAACCACAGTGCGGGTGTGCTGTTCCATTCCGTGGGCGAATCGGTGGCCGTCTACCGGTGTCCGAACAAAAAGGTCGACGCGCAAGCGGTCTACACCAACAACATTCCCTCCGGCGCCTTCCGTGGTTACGGGCTCGGTCAGGTGATCTTCGGCGTGGAATCCGCCATCGACGAACTGGCCCGGCGAATCGGCGTCGACCCGTTCGATTTCCGCAGGCGCAATGTGGTTGTTCCGGGCGACCGGTTCACCGGCGCCGAAGTCGACGAAAGCGACCTCACGTTCGGTAGTTACGGCCTGGATCAGTGCCTCGACACCGCCCAGCGAGCGCTGCATCGCGGCAACGGTGCCAAAGCGCCCGGCCCGGACTGGCGGGTGGGAGAAGGAATGGCCGTGGCGATGATCGCGACTGTTCCTCCACGCGGCCATCACGCCGACGCGACGGCGCGCCTACTCGTCGACGGTCGCTACGAGATGAATGTGGGCACAGCGGAATTCGGCAACGGAACAACCACCGTCCACGCCCAGTTGGCCGCGACCGCCCTGGCGACATCCGCCGACCGGATCGTGATCCGCCAATCCGACACCGACCTCGTCGGGCACGACACCGGTGCTTTCGGTTCGACCGGCACCATGGTCGCGGGCAAGGCGTCCTATGCCGCCGCACTGGAACTGCACGCGATGATGCTGGCGCGCGCGGCCAAGGTGAGCGGCCATCCCGAGCGGGATTGCGTGCTGGAGGCGGGTGGTGTGCGCTGCGGGGACGAACTCGTCACCGCCGCACAACTCCTCGCCGACGGGGACCTCATAGCCCATGGGACCCATTCGGGCACACCGCGTTCGGTGAGTTTCAACGTGCACGCGTTCCGGGTAGCCGTGCGTCCCGTGACGGGTGAGGTGCGGATTCTGCAGTCGATCCAGGTGGCCGACGCGGGCACCGTGCTGAATCCGGTGCAGTTGCGCGGTCAGGTGGAAGGTGGTGTCGCGCAGGCCATCGGGACTGCGCTCTACGAGGACATGCGCACCGACGCGGGTGTGGTGACCACCCGCACCCTGCGGCACTACCACGTACCGCAATTCGCGGACCTGCCACGCACGGAGGTGTATTTCGCCGAAACCAGTGACGCGCTCGGCCCGCTCGGTGCCAAATCGATGAGTGAGTCACCCTACAACCCGGTGGCCCCGGCCCTGGCGAACGCGATCCGCGACGCCATCGATGTCAGACCCGACCGATTACCGATGACCGCCGACCGGATCTGGCGGCTCGCGAGGAAAGGAACGGCCGAGTGAATACCCGACTGCCCGAACACATCCGGGCACGCGTCGACGCAGTCCTCGATTCCGTCGACGCGGAGCTGCGGCTGCGATATCCCGGCCAGGGGACGCGGATCCAACCGGTGCACACGGTGTATGTCCCCGCCGATCGTGCCACCGCCGACACCCCGGTGGAATGGGGTGCCACCGCGCTGGAACTGCTGGATCGCCACGCCGACTTCCTCGCCGGTCTCGACACCACCGATTCCCTTCCCGCGGTCCGGGTCGGCCTGTCCGCTCGACCGGTGCAGGACCTGCGGATAGATTTCGAGGACGGATACGGTTTCCGCGCCGACGATGTGGAAGACGCCGCCGCGACAGCAGCGGGAAAGACCTTGGCATCGATGGCCGAAAAGCCGGGCGCACCCGGTTCGTTCGGGATCCGGATCAAGGGACTGGCCAAGGACGAACGCAGGCGAGCGCTACGAACACTGGAATTGGTGCTCGACGGCGTCGCCGACGTTTTACCCGGGTTCCTCTTCACCGTTCCGAAAATCAGGGCGGCCGAACAGGTCTCGGCCATTGTCGACATCTGCTCCGGCATCGAACGCGCCCACGGACTTCCCGACCACACCCTGCGCTTCGAACTGCAGATCGAAAGCCCGCAGGCGATCATCGCGCCCGACGGCACAGCCCCCATCGCCCGCATGCTCGCCCTGTCCGACAATCGTTGCAGTGCACTGCATTTCGGCACCTACGACTACACCGCCGCCTGTGGAATCGCCGCCACCGACCAGGCGCTCGACCATCCGGCCGCGGACCACGCCAAAACGGTGATGCAGGTCGCCGCCGCCCAGACCGGTGTGTGGATCTGCGACGGCTCCACCCAGATCGTGCCGGGCAACGACCCCGAATTCGCTTTCACCAACCACTACCGCCTGGTGGAACGTGCCCTGCGCCGCGGCTACTACCAGGGCTGGGACATGCATCCCGGCCACCTGGTCACCCGCTGGCTGGCTACGCACAACTTCTTCCGTACCGCCACCGATGTGGCCGTCCCACGCCTGCAGGCCTACCTCGGTCGCGGCCAGGAAGGGGTGGTCGACGAACCGGCCACCGCCGAAGCCCTGTCGACCACGGTGGTGCGCGCCCTGCGCTGCGGTGCGGTCAGCGATGACGAGTTGCTCACCCGGGCACCGGAACTCACCGAGCAGACACTCGTCGACCTGATGACCCGCCGGTGGTCGAGCCGAGAAAATGCCGAAGCACGGGAGGCCCGATGACCGACGACTTCACCCACCTGCCCGACCTGGCGGTCCGGCCGCTCGGCGGGTCGGTGATCTGGGCGAACGACGAGTTCTTCGCCGAGAAGGAAAACCTCGTCAACCCCGGACCGGCCGAATACCGGCCCGCGACATTCGGGCACAAAGGGCAGATCTACGACGGTTGGGAAACCCGCCGCCACCGCGGCAAGCCCGGTGACGACGCGGCCATCGTCCGCCTCGGCGTGCCGGGCGTGATCCGCGGCATCGTGGTGGACACCGCCTGGTTCAAGGGCAACTACCCGCCCGAGGTGTCGGTCTCGGCGCTGGCGATCGACGGTTACCCCACCGCCGAGCAGATCGCCGAACGCACCGACTGGGTGCCGCTGCTCGACCGCGTGAAGGTCGCGGGCGACTGCCGGACTCCGTTCACCGTCGACGACGAAAACCGGTGGACCCACGTCAAACTCACCATGCACCCCGACGGCGGCGTCGCCCGGCTGCGGGTCCACGGCGAGGGCAGGCCCGACCCGGCCCTGCTCGGCCTCGGCCCACTCGACTTGGCCGCCCTCGAGAACGGCGCCCTGGTCCTGGACTGCTCCAACCGCTTCTACAGCTCACCCAACCAACTGCTCTACCCCGGCCAGGCGCGCGTCATGGGCGACGGCTGGGAAACCGCGCGCCGCCGCGACGACGGAAACGACTGGGTGCGTATCAAACTCGCGGGCCCCGGCGCCATCCGGCTCGCCGAGATCGACACCTCCTGCTTCCTCGGCAACAGCCCCGGTGCCGCCTCGCTCACCGGCTTCACCAGCGACGGAACCGAAGTCGAGATCATGCCGCGCACCGACCTGCTCCCCGACACCCGCCACCGGTTCGCCCTCACGCCCGCCGGTGCGTCGGTCGAAGAGGTTCGCCTCGACATCTATCCCGACGGCGGCCTGGCACGCCTGCGACTCTACGGCGAGCTGTCCGCATGACCGGGCCACGCGACTTCATCGGCTACGGCCGCACTCCGCCGGACCCGCGGTGGCCCGGCGGCGCCCGGATCGCGGTGCAATTCGTGCTGAATTACGAAGAGGGCGGGGAGAACAACGTCCTCGACGGATCACCGCATTCGGAAACCTTCCTGTCCGAGATGACACCGGCCGAAGCCTTCCCGAACCGGCACATGAGCATGGAATCGCTCTACGAATACGGTTCCCGCGCCGGCCTGTGGCGGATACTGCGCGCCTTCGAACGGCGCGGTATCCCGCTCACCGTTTTCGCGGTCGCCCGCGCGATGCAACGCAATCCCGAAGCGGTCGCGGCCTTTCTGGAGCTCGGCCACGAAATAGCGTGTCACGGTCTGCGCTGGCAGTCGTATCAGCTCGTGGATCGCGAGACCGAACGTGCCGACATGGCCGAAGCCGTGCGCATCCTCACCGACCTCACCGGCGAGCCGCCACGCGGCTGGTACACCGGCCGCGACTCACCCAACACCCGCGAATTGGTCGTCGAGCACGGCGGTTTCGTCTACGACGCCGACTCCTACGCCGACGACCTGCCCTACTGGACCACGGTGCGCGGGCAGCAGCACCTCGTGGTCCCGTACACCCTCGACACCAACGACATGCGCTACTGCTCGCCCGCAGGCTTCGCCACCGGCGAGGAGTTCTACGCCCACCTGCGCGACGCCTTCGACGTGCTGTACCGCGAAGGGACCGAGGGCAGCCCGAAGATGCTCTCGATCGGCCTGCACTGCCGCATCGCGGGCCGCCCCGCCCGCACCGCGGCCCTGGAACGCTTCCTCGACCACGTGCAATGCCACGAGGACGTGTGGATCACGCGCCGCATCGACATCGCCGAGCACTGGCGAACGACGCATCCGGCCGGATCAGGCGAACAGGTCCCGGACGAACGGGAGCGAGTCGACCAGTGAGGCGTTGACCGTGCCGTCGTGGTCGGTGGGGTAGGTGCGGGTGGTCACCGGCTGGCGGTTGGCCTCGAGCACCGCGAAGTAGCGCAGGGTCGCGGGGGTGACCACGTCGGTGTCGCGCAGGCCCTGGGCCAGCAGCAGCGGGCGGTCGTAGCCGGATTCGGGCAGGCCCATGTACTCGCCGAGCAGGCCGCGCAGGTTCGGGATGGACGACAGCGGGCGGGCGAACATGCTGCCCACCGACGGCTTGGCGGCGGCTAGTTCGTCGCCGAGGGGGCCGATGCACGCGGTCTGGGCGCGCTCGAGCCAGGTGCGGCCGGTGTCGGTGAGCAGGCCGTCGATGTCGAGGTCGGGGTAGGTGGTGCGCAGGCCGCTGAGGATGTACAGGACGTAGGCGGTCAGGTGCGAGCTCAGGGCGATCGGGGGCACGCCCGGGCCGACGAGGCCGATGACGTCCTCGATGTAAGCGGGCACGCCCGTGCCGACGGCACCGCGGTAGTCGAGTTCGGGACCGCCGAACTCGGTGGCGTAGCGGGCGGTGAACACCGCGGCGCCGCCGCCCTGCGACTGGCCGACAACGGCCCACTTGTTCGACAGCGACGGGTATTGCGCGGTCGCGGCGCGCACGGCGTCGACCACATTGCGCGCTTCCACCACGCCGTTCAGATACGGGTGCTCGCCCGGACCACCGAGACCGGCGTAGTCGGCCGCGACGACGGCGTAGCCCTGCTTCAGCCAGGTGCCGAGGTAAGCCCAATCGCGTTCGACGGCGGCCGGACCGGCCACGCTGTATGCGCAGGCGTCGCCGAGCCCGACGGTGCCGTGTGCCCAGGCGATCACCGGCCAGCCGCCCGCGGGCGCTTCGCCCGGCGGGAAGTACACGGCGGCACCGGTGGTGGTCGGCTGGTCGCCCGCGGTGGTCGAGCGGTAGATCAACCGTTCGGCGCGGGCCGAACCCGGCAGCGTCGCCGCGGCCGACAGGGCTTCCACCGAGACGACCTGCCCGCCGGTGGGTTCGGCGTGCGCCGGGACGGCCGGCAGCAGGGTCAGCGCGGCCATCGCCGCGATCGTCAGCATCCTCGACTTGCGCACGGTCCCTCTTCCCTTCGTCGGACAGCCCGATTCTGCCCCGTGCGCCACAGGGGTGACACGCCGGGCGGGCATTGCGGAGTGACGACACGCACATGATCGAAGCCCGGCGTGGTGTGTGAAACGACTCACAGCCTGGAAGGCTCGAGAGCATCGGCACCCACCCGGCGGAAGATCGCTAACAGTACGGGCGTTATGCTAAAACTCCTGGTCAGCACTACCCATCGGTAGCCGCAGTGCTTGCAATCACAGGGCAAATTTCGCAAAGTTAGCAACAGCGGCGGCAAACCTAGCTGAGATTCACACAACCAACAGGTAGACGGCTATTTCCGGGTATGCCATTGTTTGGAAGTACACCCCTCAGGCCCTAGCTAGTCCTAGCAAGCCTGCAAATTGCTTCAGCAGTACGACCCGTGCAACCGAAAGCGTTCAGCCGCCGGTTGTTTGAACGGCCGGACAGCGCGGAGCACCGACCACACCGAGGAAGTGGAGTCAGAGATGTCGACTGCCGGCACCCCGAAGACCGCTGCGGAAATCCAGCAGGATTGGGACACCAACCCGCGCTGGAAGGGCATTACCCGCAACTACACCGCCGAGCAGGTTTCCAAGCTGCAGGGCACTGTCGTCGAGGAGCACACCCTCGCGCGTCGTGGTTCGGAGATCCTGTGGGACCTCGTGAACAACGAGGACTACATCAACTCCCTCGGCGCCCTCACCGGCAACCAGGCCGTGCAGCAGGTTCGCGCCGGCCTGAAGGCCATCTACCTGTCGGGTTGGCAGGTCGCCGGTGACGCGAACCTGTCCGGCCACACCTACCCCGACCAGTCGCTGTACCCGGCGAACTCGGTCCCCTCGGTGGTCCGTCGCATCAACAACGCGCTGCTGCGCGCCGACGAGATCGCCAAGGTCGAGGGTGACACCTCGGTCAAGAACTGGCTGGCCCCGATCGTCGCCGACGCCGAGGCCGGCTTCGGTGGCGCCCTGAACGCCTACGAGCTGCAGAAGGCCATGATCGCGGCCGGCGCCGCGGGCGTGCACTGGGAAGACCAGCTCGCCTCGGAGAAGAAGTGTGGCCACCTCGGTGGCAAGGTGCTGATCCCGACCCAGCAGCACATCCGCACCCTGACCTCGGCCCGTCTGGCCGCCGACGTCGCCGACGTGCCTTCGGTGATCATCGCCCGCACCGACGCCGAGGCCGCCACCCTCATCACCTCCGATGTGGACGAGCGCGACCGTGAGTTCCTGGACGGCACCCGTACCGCCGAGGGCTTCTTCGGTGTGAAGAACGGCATCGAGCCCTGCATCGCGCGTGCCAAGGCCTACGCCCCCTACGCCGACCTCATCTGGATGGAGACCGGCGTGCCGGACCTCGAGGTCGCGCGCAAGTTCGCCGAGTCGGTTCGCAGCGAGTTCCCGGACCAGCTGCTGGCCTACAACTGCTCGCCTTCGTTCAACTGGAAGGCGCACCTGGACGACGCGACCATCGCGAAGTTCCAGCGTGAGCTCGGCGCGATGGGCTTCAAGTTCCAGTTCATCACCCTGGCCGGCTTCCACTCGCTCAACTACGGCATGTTCGACCTGGCGCACGGCTACGCTCGCGAGGGCATGACCGCGTTCGTCGACCTGCAGGAGCGCGAGTTCAAGGCCGCCGCCGAGCGTGGCTTCACCGCCATCAAGCACCAGCGTGAGGTCGGTGCCGGCTACTTCGACACCATCGCCACCACCGTTGACCCCAACACCTCGACCGCGGCCCTCAAGGGCTCGACCGAAGAGGGTCAGTTCCACTGAGTTGCTTTGACTAGCAACGGATTTCCTCTACACCAGTAGGGGTGTACGCCCTCCCCTGCCGATCAGCCCCGGCAGGGGAGGGCATCCCTATATCGTGGGGCCCAAACCATAGTTTCGGTTTCGGCCCGTCCCCGGCTCTGGACTGACCGGAGGGTGCGACGAAGGAGCGCCCGCAGGGAGGGAAGAGCCGGGGTTTAGGGCCGAAACCTGCGGCGCCAGCCGCCAATAGACACAGGAGTGGGACGTGAGCGACAAGATTCAGCGCGTCGGCATCATCGGCGCCGGACAGATGGGCGCGGGTATCGCGGAAGTGTGCGCACGCGCGCACGTCGACGTCCTCGTCTACGAAACCACCCGTGAACTGGCCGCCGCCGGTCGTGCGCGCATCCTGCGCTCGCTCGATCGTGGCGTCAGCAGCGGCAAGATCACCGAGCGCGAGCGCGAGCAGGCCGCCTGGCGGCTGCGCTTCACCTCCGACCTCAGTGACTTCGCCGACCGTCAGCTGGTCGTCGAGGCCGTTGTCGAGAACGAAGAGGTCAAGACGGCCATCTTCAGCGAGCTGGACAAGGTCGTCACCGACCCCGACGCCGTGCTCGCCTCCAACACCTCCTCCATCCCGATCATGAAGATCGCCGTCGCCACCGCCAATCCCGAGCGCGTGGTCGGTCTGCACTTCTTCAACCCGGTGCCGGTGCTGCCGCTGGTGGAGCTGGTCACGACGCTCAAGACCAGCGAGCCGGTCGCTCGGCGGGCCGAGGCGTTCGCCGCCGACATCCTGGGCAAGCAGGTCGTCCGGTCGGCCGACCGCTCCGGGTTCGTCGTCAACGCACTGCTGGTGCCGTACCTGCTCTCGGCCATCCGCATGGTCGAGTCGGGGTTCGCCACCAAGGAAGACGTCGACAAGGCCATGGTGCTCGGCTGTGCCCACCCGATGGGCCCGCTGGCGCTGACCGACCTTGTCGGGCTCGACACGGTGAAGTCGATCGCGGACTCGATGTACGCCGAGTTCAAGGAGCCGCTGTACTCCGCGCCGCCGCTGCTCATGCGCATGGTGGAAGCAGGTTTGCTCGGTAAGAAGACCGGCGCCGGTTTCTACCAGTACTGAGATATCTGAGCGCTGGCGCGCTCGAGTTCGCGGCCCCTTGGGTCCCGTCGATCAGGCACCGTTGCTTGCTCCTTCGTCGCCTACGCAACGGCGCCTGATCGACGGGACGGCCGCGAACCGCCGCTTCGCGGCGGACCCTCCTCGAGGTCGGGTCGTGCGGGGCTGAGTGATCGGCTGATCGTCAGCGCCTAAGCTGCATGGAGCCGGGTCCGCTTGCCGGGGTCGGAGAAGTATCGCGAGCTCAGCGTTGCTCGGTGGATCCTCGTCGGTCCCGGGCAGGTGATGGAAGGGATGTCCCGTTCATGGTCAACGTCACCGATGGATTCGGGTCGAGCGTTCTCGGATATCCGCGGATCGGTCCGCACCGGGAACTCAAGCGCGCGCTGGAGTCGTACTGGCGTGGGTCGCTCGAGCGGGAGGAACTGCTCGCGGTAGGCCGGGACATCCAGGAGCGTCAGTTCGACGAGCTGGCCGCCACCGGGCTCACCCAGGTGCCGGGCAACACCTTCTCCTTCTACGACCACATCCTCGACAACGCGCTGCTGTTCGGTGCGGTGCCGTCGCGGTTCAAGCCGCATCAGGAGGGCCTGCACCCGCTGGACTTCTACTTCCTGATGGCGCGCGGTAACCCGGATCTGCCGCCGCTGGAGCTGGTGCGCTTCTTCGGCACCAACTACCACTACCGGCAGCCCGAACTCGACGCCGACTCCACGTTCTCGCTGCACCCCGAGGCCCTGCTCGACGAGTGGGACCGGGCGATGGCGCGCGGGATCGAACTGCGCCCGGTGGTGCTCGGGCCGGTGTCGTTGCTGCTGCTGTCCAAGGCCGGCCAGGTGCCCGGCGAAGCGGAGTTCGACACGCTGAGCCTGCTCGACAAGCTGCTGCCGTTCTACGAGGAACTGTTCGAGCTGCTCGCCAAGCGCGGGTCGACCTGTGTGCAGCTCGACGAACCCTGCTTCACGGGGGAGCAGTCCGACGCGGCGCTCGCGGCGTTCGAGAAGACGTATCAGCGGTTGTCGAAGGCGCCACTGCGCCCGCGCATCCTGGTCACCGGCCAGTACGGCGACTTCGGTGAGGCGCTGCGAATCCTGGCGGCCAGCAATGTGGAGGCCATCGGGCTGGACCTGGCGTCCTACCGGATGACGCCCGAGGAGCTCGCCGAGATCCCCGGCATCCGCCGCAAGCGGATCTACGCCGGCGTCATCAGCGGCACCAATGTGTGGCGCGCCGATCGTTACGTGACGCTGAACTACCTGAACTCCATCGCCGAGGTGTGCCCCGATCTGGTGGTGTCGACCGGCACCACGCTGCTGCACGTGCCCTACGACGTGCTCGCCGAATACGACATCGAGGGCAATGTCGCCGACCGGCTCGCCTTCGCGAAACAGAAGGTGGGCGAGGTCGTCTCGCTGGCGAAGGCCCTCACCGAGGGCCCGTCGGAGAAGTGGCGCAAGCGGCCCACCTCGGTGCACTTCAAGCAGAAGCACGCCGTGCGGCAGCGGGTGTACGCGATCACGCCGGACATGCGCGAACGGGTGCCCTATGCCGAGCGGGCCGCGGCCCAGCAGGAACGACTGAACCTGCCCTTGGTCCCGGCCACCACGCTCGGGTCGTTCCCGCAGAGCGGCCGGTTGCGGCAGGCGCGTCACGAAGTCGCCGCGGGCCGGTTGTCCGAGCAGGACTACCGCAAGCAGGTCGAAGCCGAGATCGAGGCGACGATCCGGTTGCAGGAGGACATCGGTCTCGACGTGTTCGTGCACGGTGAGCACGAACGCAACGACATGATCCAGTTCTTCGCCGAACAGCTCGACGGCATGGCGACCACCCGCTTCGGTTGGGTGCAGGTCTACGGCTCGCGCTGCGTGCGGCCGCCGATCATCTACGGCGACGTGGCCCGGCCCGCGCCGATGTCGGTGGACTGGACCACCTACGCCCAGTCGCTCACCGACAAGCCCGTGAAGGGCATGGTCACCGGTCCGGTCACCATGCTCGCGCGCTCGTTCGTCCGCCAGGATCAGCCGCTCTACGAGACGGCCGACCAGGTGGCGCTGGCGATCCGCGACGAGGTGGTGGATCTGGAGAAGGCGGGCATCGCCATCATCCAGGTCGACGAACCCGCCATCCGTGAACTGCTGCCCGCGCGTCCACAGGGCCGCGAGGAGTACCTGCGCTGGGCGGTCGGCGCCTTCAAACTCGCCACCTCCGGCGTGCGGCCCGACACCCAGATCCACACCCACATCGGCTATTCCGGCCGCACCGAGGTGGTGGACGCGATCGAACAACTCGACGCCGACGTCACCGCGATCGTCGCGACCCGCTCGATCGAATGGGTCATGCAGGCCCTCACCGAGGACGCCGCCACCGGCCACGGCCTCAGCCACGGCGTCGGCCCCGGCGTCTACGAAAGTCGCTCGGCCCGCATCCCCGACATCGACGAACTCGACGAACTCCTCACCCAGGCCGCCAAAGCGGTTACCCCACAACGGTTGTGGGCCAACCCTGACGGTGGTCTGAAAACCCGCCACTACTGGCAGCTCGACCCGTCCCTTCGCAACATGGTCGCCGCGGCCCGTCGCGTCCGCCGCCGGGCCCTGGCCGCCCTCGCGGAAGAAGCCGTCGCGAAGTAGCGCCTGAACCGAAGGGGCACACCGAATCCGGTGTGCCCCTTCGTCATGTACCGCTAGTGGCTCAGTGCCGATACCACGAACATCGCGCCGACACCGAGGATGGTGAGGAAAAGGGTGAGGCGGGAGGGGTGTTCGGCGTGGGCTTCGGGGAGGATGTCGGCGGTGGCGAGGTAGAGGAGGAAGCCGGCGAAGTAGCCGAGGTAGAGGCCGATCCATTGTTCGGGGACGTGGATGAGGGTGCCGAGGATGGCGCCTACCACCGGGGCCAGGGCGTCGAGGGCAAGGAGGGTGATGGCGCGTTTGCGGGCGTGGCCGTAGAGGGTGGGGATGGTGAAGGTGTTGAAGCCGTCGGCGAAGTCGTGGCAGATGACCGCGATGGCAACCGACAGGCCGACGGTGGCGCCCGCCTGGTAGCCGATGCCGATGCCGAAACCGTCGAGGGTGCTGTGGAAGATCAGGCCCATCGCGGCGAGCAGGCCGACGGATTCGAAACCGTGGTGGTGCGAACCGAATTCGTCCTCGTGGCCGGTGTGGATGGCGACCGCGCGTTCGATGATGTGCAGGCTCATGAACCCGACAACCGCCGCGATCAGTGCCACCGGCACACCGAACGCCTCGTCGGGTGACTGCTCGAGTGCCTCGGGGATCAGGTCGAAGGCGACCAGGCCGAGCATCACCCCGGCCGCGAGACCGAGAACCAGGTGCTTGCGGTCGCCGATGCGCATGGCGACGAAACCACCGAACAGGGTGGACAGCATGGAGACCACAGACAACAGAATTGCCATGGTGCGGGCCTATTCGTCGACGGTTCGGTCGGGCTCGACGGATGTCTTCGTCCGGGACCTGGACAACCACCGGCGCTTCTGCTTCGGCGGTGGCCCGGCTTCCTCGGTCACCCGATACCGCCGGATGTAGGCCCCGGCGAAGCCTTGCAGCGTCGCCGTGACCGGGATCGCGAGCAGCGCACCGGTCGGGCCGAGCAGCGCCGCACCCGCGATCACCGCCCCGAACGCCACCGCCGGATGCATGTCGAGGGTGGTCGCGGTGATCCGTGGCTGCAGCACATAGTTCTCGAACTGCTGGTACGCCACGATGAACAGCAGAATCCACAGCGCGGTGATCGGGTCGTGCACCAGCGCGACCAGCACCGGAAGGGCACCGGCGAGATAGGTGCCGACGGTCGGGATGAACTGCGAGACCACACCCACCCACAGCGCCAGCGCGAACGCCGACGGCACATCGAACACCCGCAGCGCCACATAGTGCGCGATCGCCGAGCACAGCGCGAGCAGCGCGCGCGAGTAGATGTAGCCGCCGGTCTTCTCCACCGCGATATCCCAGGCGCGCAACACATGTTTCTGCTGACGCGGCGGGAGCAGCGAACACACCCAGGTCCGGAAGCGCGGCCCGTCGGCGGCGAAATAGAACGTGAACAGCAGCACCCCGAGCAGCTGGAACAGCGCACCGATCGCGACCGTGCCGATGCCCCAGACGTTTCCGGCCAGACCCACGAGGTAGCCCTCGATGGTCGAGCTCCACTCGGTGGCGTATTTGGTGAGGTCGGCGCCGGACAGGTTCTGATCGAAGGTGCGGTTGATCCAGTCGACCAGGTCCTGGATGTAGCCGGGTGCGTCCTGCACGAGCATGGTGACCTGGTCGATGAGCAGGGCGCCGAGCGTCCCGAAGAACGCGACCATCACCACCAGTATGACGAGGAACACCGCACCGGTGCCCGCGCCGCGCGGAATGCCGTGCCGGGCAAGCCAATTCACCGCCGGTTCGATGGCGAAGGCCAGGAACAGCGACACCAGCAGGATGGTCAGCAGGCCCTGCAGTTTGCCGAGCACCCAGAAGCCCGCGATCAGGATGACGAGAGCGAGGGCGGTGTAGAGCAGGGCGCGTGGGAACCAGCTGGGCGGGGTCCGCACCGTCCAGGTGATCGGCAGGGCGCCCACCGCGGTCGGTGTGTCCGGGCGCGTATCGTCGTCGGCCACGACGTCACGGTACCCGGCGGTGGGCGCCGGACCGGCCTAGATGGACGCGGTGTCGATCACGAAGCGGTACTGCACATCGCTGGCGACGACCCGGTCGTAGGCGGAATCGATGTCGTCGGCGGAGATGAGCTCGATCTCGGCGCCGATGCCGTGCGCGGCACAGAAATTCAGCATCTCCTGGGTCTGCGCGAGACCGCCGATCATCGAACCCGACAGGGAGCGGCGGAAGCCGGCCAGATTGCGGCCGGTGACGCTCATCGGCTTCTCGGGCAGGCCGAGGATCACCAGGGTGCCGTCGAGGGCGAGCAGCCGCAGGTAGTTGTCGATGGGCAGATCGGCCGAGACGGTGTTGATGATGAGGTCGAACTCGCCGCGCAGCCTGCGGAAGGTCTCCTTGTCGCTGGTGGCGTAGTAGTTGGTCGCTCCCATGCGCAGCCCGTCGTCGCGTTTGCGCAGCGACTGGCTCAGCACCGTCACCTCGGCGCCGAGCGCGGCGGCGATCTTCACCCCGACGTGCCCGAGCCCGCCCATGCCGATGATCGCGACCTTCTTGCCGGGGCCCGCGCCCCAGTGGCGTAACGGCGAGTACAGGGTGATACCCGCGCACAGCAGCGGTGCGGCGACGTCGAGTCCGATGCCCTCGGGAATGCCGACGACGAACTTCTCGTCGACGACGATGTGGGTGGAGTACCCGCCCATGGTGTAGCCGCCGGGCTGGACGTCCTCGGGGACGGGGTTGTTGTAGGTCCAGGTGGCGCCCTTGGCGCAGTACTGCTCCTCACCGGCGAGGCACGGAGCGCACTTGCCGCACGAATTCACCAGACAGCCCACCCCGACGCGGTCGCCCACCTGGTACTTGCGCACCGACGACCCGACCGCGCTGACGATGCCCGCGATCTCGTGCCCCGGCACACACGGATACCGCGCACCACCCCATTCGTTGCGGGCGGTGTGGATGTCGGAGTGGCAGATGCCCGCGAATTTGATGTCGATCGCGACATCGTCGGGTCCGAGCGCACGGCGTTCGATCGCGACCTTCTCGAAGGAACCGTCGGCGGACGGCAGGGCATAGGCGGCAGCAGTGCTCATGGGTATATGCCTACCGCTGCATACGAGGTTTGCCAACCGCCGCGTGCCGGATGTCGACCGGGCCGGGCCGGAGCCGGGTGACAATGGAAAGGGTCGGCCCGCGAGAGAGGACGTGCGCGTGCAACGTGGATCACGGGTGCTCATGGCGCTGGTCGTCGCGCTGCTCGCCCTCGGCGGTGTCCTCGGATACCGCGGTGAGCTGGGGTTCGAGCGGGCCGCGCCGCAGGAATTCGTCGCGGCGACGCCCGCGCCCGTGCCGCTGGATCCGGGCCTGGTCGCCGCGCAGGTGCAGCCCGCGCTGGTCAATATCTCGGTCGACGCGAGCCGGTTCGGAACCGCGGCCGCCGGGTCGGGCATCGTGCTCACCGGCGACGGGCAGATCCTCACCAGCCACCACGTCATCAAGGGTGCCGAGGACGTGTCGGTCACCGACGTGGGGACCGGGCTGCGCTACCCGGCCACCGTGCTCGGTTACGACTCGAGCGCCGACGTCGCCCTGCTGGCGCTGGCAGGCGCCGCCGGCTTACCGACCGCGCGGATCGGTTCCTCGGCCGGGCTGCGATTACGTCAGGATCTGCTCGCCATCGGCGACGCGGGCGGCGACGGTGGTGCGCAGACCTCGGTGGCCGGGCCGATCACCGACCTGGACGCCAGCATCGTCGCGATGAACTCCGCGGACCTGAGCCGCAAATCGTTGCGCGGGATGGTGGAGATCGCGGCACCGGTGGTGGGCGGGCAGTCCGGTGGGGCGCTGGCCGACGGCACGGGCGCGGTGGTCGGCGTCATCACCGCGGCCTCCGGTGATCGCGGCGCACAGGACCGGCAGCCCAAACCCGCGCACGGTTACGCGGTGCCCATCGACACGGCCATGCGGATCGTCGCCCAGATCCGCTCGGGCACGCCGACCGATACCGTGCACATCGGGCCGACCGCCACCCTCGGCGTGCAGATCGTCGACGCGAAACCGGCGGGCGCGCGGGTCGACTGGGCCTTCTTCGGGCAACCGGCCCGCGCCGCCGGGATCACCGACGGTGACGTGGTCACCGCCGTCGACGGCGAGTCGATCACCACCGCCAGGGCGCTGAGCGCGGCCATCGGCAGGCGCAAACCCGGTGATGTGGTCCGCCTCGACGTCACCGCGCCCGACGGCAGCATCCGCGTCGTCGACGTGGTGCTCGCCGAGGGCACGCCCAACTAGACCTTGCTCAGCCAGTAGTCCTGGAACTTCAGGAACATCAGCAGCAGCACCACGGCGTAGAACACGACCACGAGCGTCCAGCGCCACTCGGCCAGGATTCCCATCGGCCCGCGCGAGCCACCCCAGGTCTCCTGGGTGGCCACCGCGAACAGCACCGGCACCGCCACCCACACCACCATGCAGTACGGGCACAGCGCGTTGATGCGGTACAGGCTCTGGAAGATCAGCCAGCAGATCGCGGCGACGCCGAGGACCGTGCCGACCCAGAGCGAACCCCAGATCCAGCGCGGAAAACCGACGCCGACCACCGAGAGCACACCGAGGGTCACCACCACCGAGAACCCGACGATGCCGATGATCGGGTTCGGGAAGCCGAACACGGCGGCCTGCTGGGTCTGCATGATCGACCCGCACGACAGCACCGAGTCGAAATTGCACGAGGCCATGTAGGTGGGATCGGTGAACAGCTTGAACCGTTCGACGGTGAGCGTGCACGACGCCAGCCACCCGGCCAGCCCGGCGATCAGCAGCAGCCAGGCCGAGCGTGCCGACGCGGTGATCACTTGGCCGCGTCGGCGATCACGGACGCCAGGCCGTCTTCGGTGTAGACGGCGTTGCTCTCGATCAGCTCGCCGTCGACGAAGACCGACGGTGTGCCCTTGAGCCCGCTGGTCAGCAGGGTCTGGGTCGTCTTGGCGAGCGGGTCGGCCATGGCCTTGTCGTTGATGCAGGTGGCCACGGCCGGATCGGTGTACCCGGTCTCGTTCGCGATGGCCACGAGCTGCTCGTTGCTCAGGCCCGCGCCGCCCTCGGCGGGCTGACGGTGGAACATCAGCTGCAGCCAGTTCGGGAATTTGTTCGCGTCCGAGCGGGCCACGCAGTAGGCGGCGTTGCCCGCGCGCGAGGAGTACTGGTTCGTCGACGCCTTGTCGAGGAAGGAGATGATCTGGTACTCGACCGACGCGGTGCCCTCGGCCGCGGCCTTGGCCAGGGCGAGGCCGTTGGCGGTCTCGAACTGCTTGCAGGCCGGGCACTGCAGGTCGGCGACGACGCGCACCTTCACCTTGGCGTCGGGGTTGCCGATCAGCACGCTGCCGGACGGTGTGACGGTGCCGACGGTCGCGGGCAACGTCGGCAGTCCTTCGGCCCCCGTGGTACCGCTGCCGGTGCTGGTGTCGGAATCGGATCGGTTCATCGCGATACCGATCCCGATCGTCGCGACCAGCGCCACCAATACCGCGGCGACACCGACCTGGATCGCCAGCTTGCGCTTCTTGTCGGCGGCCTCCGCCGCCGCAAGCGGATTCTTGCTGCCCGTGCTCACCGTTGTCACACGCCTTTCGCTCGTCTGCTCCACGACATCATGCGGGCCGAACCTGAGAGTTTGTTCAAAGACAGGGTCAGGACTGATCGAGCAGGCGCAGCTGTTCGGCCACGTCGAAATTCGCGCCGGGCCAGTCCAGGTTCAGGCCGGTGAGCGCGTCGATCAGTAGTTCGGTGACAGCCAGCCGCGAATACCATTTCTGATCGGCGGGCAGCACGTACCACGGAGCGTAATCGGTATTCGTGCGATCGAGAACGGCCTGGTAGGCCTTCTGGTATTCGGGCCAGAAGGCGCGTTCGGTGATGTCGGCCGGGTTGAACTTCCAGTACTTGTCCGGCCGTTCCAGGCGGGCGCGCAGCCTGCGCTTCTGCTCGTCGAGGGAGACGAACATGGCGACCTTGACGATGGTCGTCCCGGAATCGGCGACCTCCTTCTCGAAGGCGTTGATCAGGTCGTAGCGCTGCTCCCATTCCGACTGCGGTACCAGGCCGTGCACCCGGACCACCAGCACGTCCTCGTAGTGGGAGCGGTCGAAGACGCCGAGCTGGCCGGCAGCGGGCAGGCGCTTGCGGATGCGCCACAGGAAGTCGTGCGCCCGCTCCTCCTCGGTCGGCACCCCGAAGGAGGCGTGGTCGACGCCCTGGGGGTCGACCGAACCGATCACGTGCCGCACGATGCCGCCCTTGCCGGCGGTGTCCATGCCCTGCAGGATCAGCAGCACCCGGCGGTTACCACCGGTGCGTCCGTGCGCGAACAGCTTCTCCTGCAACACCGACAGCACCGCGCCGCGTTCGGGCAGCATCGACTTGCCCAGCTGCTTGCCGCCGAGGAAACCGGGCGTCGCCGAGGTGTCGATATCGGCGACGCGCAGCCCGTCGGCGCGCAGGGCGGTGGTGACGGGCTCGGTCCACAATTTCGCCATCAGCCATGCCTACCACTAGTCGCGGCGCGTCTGCCAGCACGCCACCCCGGCGGGGTCGGCGATCTCGGCCCGGTGCACGTACACCGGGTCCTTGCCCGCGCGGCGCTGGGCGCGGTAGTCGGCGAGCAGCCGGAACGCCACCGCGCCGAGCGGCAGGATCGCGGTGAGGTTGACCAGGGCCATCACACCCATGAACACGTCGGCCAGGTTCCAGATCAGCGCCACCGAGCCGAGCGCGCCACCGAACACCGCGATCAGCACCAGCACCCGGAACACGGTGAGCAGGCGCGGATGATCGGTGATGAACTCGATATTGGCGCGGCCGTAGTAGAAGTTCCCGATCATCGAGCTGAACGCGAGCATGAACACCACCGCGGTGAGCACGTGCCCGGCCCAGCTGCCGAGGGTGGTGTGCAGCGCGGTCTGGGTGAGGTCGGCGCTGTGCCGCTCGGACAGATCCGGGTCACTGGTCAGGATGATGAACGCGGTGATGGAGCAGACGAGCAGCGTGTCGAAGTAGACGCCGAGCGACTGCACGAGACCCTGCTTCACCGGATGCGAGACATCCGCTGCCGCAGCGGCATTCGGGGAGGAGCCGAGACCGGCCTCGTTGGAGAACATACCGCGCCGGATGCCCTGGGTGATGGCCATGCCGATACCGCCGCCGACCACCTCCCGCAATCCGAACGCCCCGCCGACGATATCGGCGACCACCCGTGGCAGGTCGTCGAGATTCAGCGCGACCACGGCGATGCCGAGCAGCAGATACACCATGGCCATCACCGGGACGAGCACCTCGGTGATGCGGCTGATGCGGCGCACCCCACCGAAGATCACCAGGCCGAGCAGCCCGACCAGCGCGAGCCCGACCATCGGCGCGAACCAGTCGCCGTCGATCGCCGCGAGCGAGGCGCGACTGGTGGCGACGATGGTGTTGGCCTGCACGGCGTTGAAGACGAAACCGAAGGTCACCGTGATGACCACCGCGAAGATCAGGCCCTGCCAGCGGCGGCCGAGACCGTGCTGCATGTAGTAGGCCGGGCCGCCACGGAATGTGCCGGGTTCGTGTTCGGGTCGCTTGTAGAGCTGGGCGAGCGTGGATTCCACGAATGCCGAGGCGGCACCGAGGGTGGCCATCGCCCACATCCAGAACACCGCCCCCGGCCCGCCGACGCTGATGGCGGTCGCGACGCCCGCGATATTGCCGGTGCCGACCCGCGCCGCCGCCGAGATGCTGAACGCGCCGAAAGCCGACACCGACCGCTTGCCGTCCGCGGCGGGGGTGCCCTTCTCGGCGACCACCCGGAACATCTCCGGCAGGAACCGCAACTGCACGATGCCGGTGCGCGCGGTGAAGTACACCCCGGCCACGATCACCAGCGGGATCAGCAACCAGTTCCAGAACACGTTGTTGATGTCGACGATCACCGAATTCAGCGTGTCCATGCCCGGCAGGCTACCGCCGGGCTACCGCGTGTCGGCTCAGGCGGGGCGGGTCGCCTCGACGTATTGCATGAAACGGTGCACGCGCTGGGTGATTTCGGTGAGCCCGGAGGTGGCGAACAAGGTCGGGAAGGTGTCGCGGTCGAACAGGCGAAGACCGCTCACGCCCGCGGCCAGGGTGCTCGCCTTGCCGAAGAGGTTGTCGTCGCGATAACTGGTGGTGATGGCGATGCGACCGCCTGGCGCGAGAACGCGGATCATCTCGCGGGCGGCGGCGATCGGGTCGGGGATCAGGTACAGGGCACCGAAACAGCAGACGGCGTCGAAGGTTTCGTCGGCGAAGGGCAGGGTGCGGGCGTCGCCGCGCACGTAGCCGACGCGCGGGCCCGCGTTGTCGGCGGCGGCGCGCGCCAGCATCGGCGCGGAGTAGTCGAGACCGGTCACGAAACCGTCGCCGCTGAGGTGTTCGCTCAGGTAACGCGTGAAATTGCCGGGGCCGCAAGCCAGATCGAGCACCTTCTCGGGGCCGCTCAGGCGCAGCGAGCGCACCGCGTCGCGACGGTCGTCGCCCGTGGTGCGGCCGCTGGCCAGGTAGAACAGGGTGGGACGCCAGGCGTGCTCGTAGATCGCCGCGAGCGCGGGCGCGTTCATGGCTTTGCGGGCCAGGTTCACTGCCGTGCGACCTCGATGGTCATGCCCGCCGCGCGCAGCCGCTCGGTGAGCGACTCGCCCATGGCGGACGCGGGGGTGAGAATGCCCGCGCGCTCGGGCAATTCGTCGAACGCCAGGCACAGACCGCTCTGGCCGAGCAGCACAGCGGTGGCCTGGTAGCCGGGGTCGCCGGTGCCGGAGAACGTCGCCTGGTACTTGGCGCCGGAACTGGTGCGGGCGAAGGTCTTCATGGTGAACCAGCCGCTGCGGCGGGCCTTTTCGTCCGGGCCGGTGCCGGGCTTGGGCAGGATCCGGTCGAGCAGTTTGCGGCCGAGCGACACCCGCGACAGCACCGCGCCCGAGGTCATCCCGGCCACGATGCCGCCCGCGATACCCGCCGCGACCAGCGGTGCGGTGGCCGAGGTGCCCGCGTTCATCACCTCGCGGTAGCGGAACTGCTTGCCGTAGGGCCAGCCGAGCAGGCCGTTGCTGCGGCGGACCACCTTGGTGTTGTGCGAGGCCATGATGAACGTGGTGACCCAGCCGTGCAGGCTCGGGTCGATGCTGTCGGCGCGGGCGAGGGCCTGGTCGGTCTGCCTGCCGACATCGGGATCCATACTGCGATCGGGGCTCAGCGAGTACGGGTGCGCCAGGATCTTCGCACGTCCGGAATCGGCGGCGATGTCCTCCATCATGGCGCGCCCGGAGTCGATGGTTCCGCCACTCATCCCACCCTTGAGGTAGGCGACGAGAGTGGTGTCCTCCAGCTCGCCGGTGTTGTCGGCGACGGAGGCGCGGTAGATCTCGTACACGCTCAGGTCCGACGGAATCGAGTCGTAGCCACAGGAATTCACGATCTTGGCGCCCGAGTCGACGGCGGTCTGCTCGAACTGCTCGATCGCGTCGTGGATGAACAGCGGTTCACCGGTGAGGTCGGCGTAATGGGTGCCCGCCGCGGCGCACGCGCCGAGCAGCGGCAGACCGTAGCGCAGGTACGGGCCGACCGTGGTGACCACGACCTTGGTGCGTTCGGCCATCCCCGCGAGCGACGCCGCGTCGGTCGAATCGGCAACCACCAGGTCCCACGAAGCGGCGGCGGGGCCGAGCTCCTCGCGCACGGCGGCGAGCTTGTCGCGCGAACGGCCCGCCAGCGCGATCTTCGCGGTGGCGGGGGCGGCGGTGAGCAGGTACTCGGCGGTGAGTTTGCCGACGAAGCCCGTGGCGCCGAACAGGATCAGGTCGAACTCGCGGTCTTGCGGCACGGAGGAGCCTTTCATCGGGTGGTTGCCTTGCGGGGGCGCGTCTTCTTCACCGGTTTCGGTGGGTGGGTGCGCAGCCAATCATGATGGGCGATGCCGAGTTCGGTGACCGGCGGCTCGTCGTAGAGCCATTCGCGGGCGATCGAATGCCAGTTGTTGGTCGCGTCGAGCTGGCCGAGCATGCCGAAGGTGAGGAAGTCGGCGCGGCGGGAGAACAGGTGCTCGGGCGGCAGATTCTGCTGCTTCATCCCGGTGAACTCGCTGGCCCTCGGGTCGACGGCGAGCAGGAACGCGCCGCTGGCCAGCTCCGGGGTGATGGTGAGGACCTCGTCGACAAGACACCACTCGGAGGCGGCGAGCACGTATTCGAGACACTCCTCGGCGCCGATCTCGTCGGGCGAGTCGATCACGCCGCGATCGATCATCAACTGGCGCAGGTCTTCCGAACGTTCCTCGGCGGCCGCGCGCAGGCACAGTTTCTCGAAGTGCACCAGTTTCGGGTCCATCCGGTTGAACAGGCCGAAATCGAGGAACGCCACCCGGCCGTCGGGGGCGAGCAGCACATTGCCCGGATGCGGGTCGCCGCAGAACTCGTTGAACGTGAACAGCGAACCCACGTAGAAGCGGTAGACGATCTCGCCGATCCGGTCGCGCTCGGCGTCGGGCAGCGTGCGCATCTCGTCGAAACCGGTGCCCTCGACGAACTCGCTCACCAGCACCCGGGTGGTCGACAACTCGGGCACGGCCGACGGAACGAAGATGAACGGGTGGTCGCGGTAGAGGTGCGCGATCTCGCTCTGCGTCGCCGCCTCGGCCCGGTAGTCGAGTTCGGCCTCCATGTTGAGCTTCAGCTCGTCGAGCACGGCCGGGGTGATCCACGGCATGGCCGAGGCGAGCACCCGGCGGAACATGGTGAGGTTCTTCAGATCGGCGCGGACCGCCACGTCGACGCCGGGGTACTGCACCTTCACCGCCACTCGCCTGCCGTCGGCGAGGGTGGCGCGATACACCTGGCCGATCGAGGCGGCGGCGATCGGCTCGGGGTCGAACTCGGCGAACACGTCCTCGAGCGGGCGGCCGTAGTCCTGCTCGATCACCGCGCGCATGTTCTCGAACGACACCGTCGGTGCCGCGTTGCGCAGGACGGCCAGACGCTGCTGGAAGCGATCGCGGTGGTCTTCGGGGACCAGGTCCAGATCCAGCACCGACATCATCTGGCCCAACTTCATGGCCACGCCCTTCATGGTGCCGAGCACCATGACCACCTGCTCGGTGGTGCGGATCATCGACTCCTCGGCCATCTTCGCGCGCACGGCCTCGGACCTGCCGCGCATCGACAACCGGGTCTTCTTGGAACGGATGACCGAACTCGCCGCCACCGCCCCCAGCTTCGTGCCACGGGCAAGCCGGGATGTCGGCACGTTCTTCGCCATCGAGGTACCTCCGTTGGTGCCGACGTGCACGCTGCCCGAACGCCTGACGGCGCACGGCAACCTCGCGGTGACACATGCCACAGCGCCCCGCTCGGTTCAGCGTAACCAACCGCGCGGCGATGTCGAGCCCGGGACGGCGATGTTTGGTATCAGCGCTGGTCAGGACTCCGGAAGCGGGGGTAGAACGTGTGTCTGTTCGGTGAAGACAGCAGGCGAGCCACCCGCGCGAGCGATGCCCTCGATCGCGCTCCAGGCCATCATCGTGAGGTAGTCGATGACGTCCTGGCGCGGCATCGCCTTGTCGGTGGTGGTCCACCAGTGGGTGGCCAGCTGGATGCCGCCGACCAGCACGTAGGACCACAGCATCGCACCGTCGGTGCGGATGCCCTTGGCCCCGGCCCGGTCGATGAGTACGGCGGTGACCACTTCGGCGAACAGGCGCTCGAACTCGGCGAGCGAGGCATTGTCGCCACTGCCGTTGTGCATGATGAACCGGTAGACCTCGGGGTCGTCGTCGACGGTCCCCACGTATTCGGTCATGGCGGCGCGCACCAGCTGGTACTCGTCGGCATCGAGGCTGATGGCTCCGTACACGCGCGGCAGCAGCGTGGTCTCGATGAAGCGCTGCATGGTGGCGTGCACCAGGTCGTTCTTGTCGGCGAAGTACCGGTACAGCACGGTCTTGGACACGCCGATCTCGGCGGCGATCTCGTCCATACCCGCCTGCGCGCCGCGGACGCGGATGGCGTTGAGGGTGCCGTCGACGAGCTCCTCGCGCCGGTCGATCTTGTGCTGGCGCCACCGCCTCTTGCGGCCGTCGACGGGACCCGCGCCGCGCACGGCGGAACCCCGACCGGTCTGCTCGCCGATCTCGACAAGGTCTTCGGTGGACAGGACAGCCCCCTTGCGATCGATGTGGCGTCTCTCGCGATACAGCTTAGGCCTGTCGATGTGGGGCAGCGCTCGTTTAGGCCACGTTGGGGGATTTACCACAGGCCGGCGTCGGCGCGGCGGCATTTCGCACAGCAGAATGGGGGCCATGGAGAAAGCTCCCGGCAACACGGCGGTGCTCACGCCGCGCACCGCACCGGCGCAGCCCGCCGGGTTCGCGGATCTGACCGACGAGGCGGGCAAACGACGCGACCTGTTCAAGATGAAGGCTCTCGCCACCGGCTTCCTGCTGGTGGCGACAGTGATCTATCTGCTGTGCCGCTGGCTCGAGTCGCGCGGTGGCGGCGGCGCGTGGGTCGGTTATGTGCGCGCGGCCTCGGAGGCGGGCATGGTCGGCGCGCTGGCCGACTGGTTCGCGGTGACGGCATTGTTCAAGCACCCGCTCGGCTTGCCCATCCCGCATACCGCGATCATCCGCAAGAAGAAGGACCAGCTCGGCGAGAGCCTCGGCGCGTTCGTCGGCACCAATTTCCTCGCTCCCGATGTGGTGTCGGCCCGGCTCGACGCGGCCCAGATCTCGCTGCGGGTCGGGCGGTGGATGGCCACACCGGCCAACGCGGCGCGGGTGGCGCAGGAGAGTTCGACCATCCTGACCGCCGTGGTCGGCGTGCTGCGCGACGAGGACGTCGAGCAGATCATCGACAACACCATCGTCAAACGCATCGCCGAACCGCAGTGGGGTCCGCCGCTGGGCCGGGTGCTCTCGGAGCTGATCGCCGACAACCGGCAGCTGCCGCTCATCGATCTGCTCGCCGAGCGGGCGCACCAGTGGGCGCTCGGTTCGCAGGAGACGATCGACCGGATCGTGCTGCGCGACGCGCCGCAATGGGCGCCGAAATTCGTCAACACATTGTTGTCGGAGCGGATCTACCGGGAATTGGTGGAATTCACCTGGAAGGTGCGTTCGGACCCCGAACACGAACTGCGTCTGGCCGCCACCCGATTCCTGCAGGATTTCGCCGACGACCTGCAACACGACGAGGCCATGATCGCCAAGGCGGAAAAGGTGAAGGCCGAGATCATGGGCCGCGAACAGATCACTGGAATGGCGGAGGCCACCTGGCGTGCGGCCAAGCGATTGATTCTCGAGTCGGCGAACGACCCCGATTCCACGTTGCGACGCAAAGTGGCGGAGAATGTGCAACAGCTGGGTGAACAGTTGCGTGACGATCCGGCGATGCGTGGCAAGGTCGATGGGTGGATCGACCGGGGGGCGCGCTATCTGGTGGGTAACTACGCCGCCGAGATCTCGACCCTGGTGACGGATACGGTCGCCCGCTGGGACGCCGACGAGGCGAGCCGGAAGATCGAATTGCAGGTGGGCCGGGACCTGCAATTCATCAGGATCAACGGCACTGTCGTCGGATCGCTGGCCGGCCTGGCGATCTACACGATCTCGCAGCTGCTGTTCCACTGATTCCGGGCGTTCGCCCGGCGGCTGCTAACTGTAGTGCTTGCAAGAGCTAGCACCCTGACCTAGTATTGACCGTACAACGCCAGAAGGTGAGTGATGGCAGACCAGCCCGAGAACCGAGTCGTCCATGCGGCTCAAGATATCGGAGGGTTCATCAGGTCCCAGCGCGAAGCAGCGCAGGTGTCCCTGCGTCAACTCGCCGCCCTGGCGGGGGTGAGTAATCCGTACCTGAGCCAGATCGAACGCGGATTACGTAACCCCTCCGCCGAAGTACTCGCGCAGATCGCCAAGGCACTGCGGGTTTCTTCGGAGGTGTTGTATGTGCGGGCCGGATATTTGGAACAGCGCCCGCACAGCCCGGTCCGGGACGCCCTGCTGGCCGACACTTCGGTGACCGAACGGCAGAAACAGGTGTTGCTGGAAATCTATGAGTCGTTTCGCCGGGAAAACGGGGAAGAAACCGGCTCAGGGGGGAACGAACGGGACAGCGACGTTTCGTTCACGACAATTGACACTCCGCCACACCAGGAGAGCGAAGACTGATGACCGAGAAGACCGCTACCGTGACCAAGCCGCTGTTCGCCACCGTCGGCGCCGGTGACGCCATCTACACCGCCGTGAACGAGGTTGTCGCCGACGTCCGCGAGCGCGTCGCCACCACCGATGCCAAGGCCCGTGTCGAAGAGGCCCGCGAGCGCATCGCCAACGTGCCCGCCGACGTGCAGGCCCAGTTCGACACCATCCGTGAGCGCCTCGCCGGCCTGCCCTCGGAGCTGCCCGAGGACCTCGCCGAGCTGCGCGAGAAGTTCACCCCCGAGGAGCTGCGCAAGCTGGCCGAGCAGTACTACCGCCAGGCTCTCGACATCTACGCCGACCTCGCCGTGCGCGGTGAGGAGACCGTCGAGCGGCTGCGCGCCAACGAGGCCGTCGACGAGCAGATCGGTCGCGTCGAGTCCCTGTACAAGGATGCCTCCGCCCGCGCCGAGGAAGCTCTCGCCAAGGTCACCGACCTGCTGGGCCGTGGCAAGGAAGAGGCGCAGGCCGCTGCCGCCGAGGCCGCCGCTGTGGTCGAGGCCGAGGTCGTCGCCGTGACCGACGAGGCCGCCCCGGCCAAGGCTCCGGCCGCCAAGAAGGCGCCGGCCAAGAAGGCCCCCGCGAAGAAGGCCGCACCCAAGAAGGTGTAACCCTCACCGCCGACAGCGGCCCCGCGCACCCCTGGTGTGCGGGGCCGCTGTTCGTATGATGGGGGAGTGAATGTGGTGCATGGAGTGACGGGGATGATTTTGCTGGTCCTGTGGCTGGCAGCCTTCGGTGCGACGGTGTTCGCGCTGATCCATGCCGTGCGTCAGCGGCCGGACGCGTTTACGGCCGTCGACAAGATGACCAAGCCGATCTGGCTGGCGATCCTGGCGGGTGCGCTGGTGTTCCTGCTGCTGGGGATCAGCGGGTTCGGCATGCTCACCTCGTTCATCGCGATCATCGCGACCGGTGTGTATCTGGCCGATGTGCGGCCGAAAGTCGACGAGGTGCAGCGCGGGCCGCGCTGGTAAATCGTCGCCGGACCCTCGCGGTCGAGCGCTCCCGGTGTTACTGTTTCTATGAGTAACACAAAGGAGTGTGTCGATGCGCGCAATGCTGCCCGCGACCGTGAACGACCTGGTCGATACCGTGACCACCAGGATCAAGGCCGGACTTGCCGCCCACCGGGCCGATCTGCGGACCCGGACCCACGGCGTGGCGGCCTTCGATCCGCCGAGCGTCCCGCACGAGGTGATCCCCGTGGTCACCGCCGACGGCGCCCGCCTGCGCGTGCACGCCTACGGCCCGGTCGACGCACCCGTCATCGTGTTCGCCCACGGCTGGACCTGTTCCATCGAGTACTGGAACGCCCAGATCAACGCCTTCGCCGGCGAGTACCGCGTGATCGCCTACGACCAGCGCGGCCACGGTGAGAGCACCAACGGCTACGCGCGCCCCAGCACCGACCTGCTCGCCGACGACCTGTGCGACGTGCTCGACGCGGCCCTGCTGCCCGGCCAGCGCGCGGTGCTCGTCGGCCACAGCATGGGCGGGATGACGCTCATCGCCTGGGCGGGCCGCTACCCCGAACGAGTCGCCGAGCAGGCCGCCGCCGTGCTGCTCACCAACACCGGCGCGCACTCGCTCGTCGAGGTGTCGACCATGGTTCCCGGCCTGAACAAGCCGCTGCGGTTGCTGCGCGGCCGGGCCCTGCCCTCGCCCGACTGGCTCGGCAAGCTCATCCTCGGCACCCCGGTGGTGTTCCCGCCGATCGCGCCGGTGCGCTGGATCTTCGCCCGCCAGGTGATGACCCTGGACACCACGCCGGAGAAACTGAGCTACGCCCTGTCGGTGGTACGTGGTTGCCCGATGATGACCCGCTCGCGCTACGGCCTGCTGTTGGCCGCGCTGCACCTGGGCGACGCCGCGACCAACTTCACCGTGCCGACCACCGTGCTCGCCGGCGACCGCGACGACATGACCCCGGCCATTCACGCCGAACGGCTCGCCGAACTGCTGAGCAAGGCGGGCACGCTGGCGAAGTTCGCGGTGCTGCCCACCGGCCACCTGGGCAATGTGGAGCGCTACGACCTGTTCAACCGTGAGCTGCGCGAGGTACTCGCCGCCGTCCGCGAGCCCGCACGCGCCTCTGCCTGAGGGCCTGCGAGGATGAGGGGATGAGTTCTGCCCCTGTGACCTCGGACGACCGTCGGTTCGTGTTGACGCTCGGCTGCCCCGACCGGCCCGGCATCATCGCCGCGATCTCCTCGTTCATCGCCGATTTCGGCGGGTCGATCGTGGAGGCCGGCTATCACTCCGACGGTGACATCGGCTGGTTCTTCACCCGGCAGGCGGTGAAGGCCTCGACGGTGCCGTTCGGCATCGACGAGCTGCGCACCCGGTTCGCGCGGGTGGCCGCGGAGTTCGGTCCCGAGACCGACTGGCAGCTGCACGACACCGGTGCCCGCCGCCGGGTGGTGCTGCTGGTGAGCAAGGACGGGCACTGCCTGCACGACCTGCTCGGTCGCGCGGGGGCCGGTGAGCTGCCCGCCACCATCGAGGCCGTCATCGGTAACCACCCCGACCTGGCCGCGATGACCGAGGCGCACGGGGTGAAGTTCCATCACGTGCCGTTCCCGAAAGACCCCGCCGAGCGCGGACCGGCGTTCGAGCAGGTGCGCGAACTGGTCGACGTGCACGACCCGCACGCGGTGGTCCTCGCCCGGTTCATGCAGGTGTTGCCCGCCTCGCTGTGCGAGCACTGGGCGGGCCGGGCGATCAACATCCACCACAGCTTCCTGCCGTCGTTCGTCGGCGCCCGCCCCTACCACCAGGCCTACGACCGTGGCGTGAAGCTGATCGGGGCGACCTGTCACTACGTGACCGCCGAGCTGGACGCGGGCCCGATCATCGAGCAGGACGTGATCCGCGTGGATCACGCCGACGATGTGCCCGACATGGTCCGCCAGGGTCGCGATATCGAGCGGGTGGTGCTCGCCCGGGGCCTGCGCTGGCATCTCGAGGGCCGGGTGCTGGTGCACGGTCGGCGCACCGTGGTGTTCGAGTAGGCCTACAGGTCGTAGAACGGCGCCGGATAGCGGAATTCGCCGGTGACCGCCGGGTCGTAGGCCGCCAACGGCCGGACCTGGAAGTATTCGGCCCAGTCGGCCTGGTCGGGGACGATGCCGCGGCGCGCGCCCGGCACGAAACCGAAGCGCGAGTAGTAGTCGGGATCGCCGACGAGGCCGACCACCGATTCGTCGAGGGCGTCGGCGGCGCCGAGGGCCGCGTGCACCAGGGCCGAACCGACGCCGGTCTTCTGATGATCCGGGTCGACGCCGAGCGGACCGAGGGCCAGCACCGGGAACGGGCCGATGCCCGCTCTGGTGAGGCAGATGTGCCCGACCACGGTGTCGTAGGCCAGCGCGACCAGCGACAGTGTCGGCATCCAGGATTCGTCGGCGCGTAGGGCGTCGACCAGCGCGGGCTCCGGTGGTTCGGTGACGGCTGGATCGCCCGAATAGTGCGGGGCGAAGGCGGCACGATGGATCGCGGCGATCGCCGCGGCGTCCGCAGGGGTCTCGCGACGAATCAACACGGTCCAAGTCTCCCGGATAGGGGTACGCGTGCGCAATGGAGTTCTGTGCCGATATGCCAGACTCGCTCCCATGACGTCGCTGACCCGGGCCGACGTGGCCGCCATGATCGATCACACCCTGCTCGCTCCCGAAGCGACCCAAGACCAGGTGAACGACCTGATCGCCGAGGCCCGCAAACTCGGCGTGTACGCGATCTGCGTTTCGCCGTCGATGCTTCCGGTGCGCGCACCGGGGCTGGTGGTCGCCACCGTCGCGGGATTCCCTTCGGGCAAACATCATTCGCTGATCAAGGGTGCCGAGGCGCGCCTGGCCGTCGACAGCGGCGCGGCCGAGGTGGACATGGTGATCGACGTGGGTGCCGCGGTGGCCGGTGATTTCGCGGCGGTGCTCACCGACATCATCACCGTGCGCGAGGCGGTCGAGGACCGGGCCGTGCTGAAGGTCATCATCGAATCGGCCGCGCTCACCGACGAGGCGATCGTCGGCGCCTGCCGGGCCGCCGAGAAGGCCGGTGCCGATTTCGTGAAGACCTCCACCGGTTTTCATCCCGCCGGTGGGGCCAGCGTGCACGCGGTGCGGTTGATGGCCGACACCGTCGGCGGCAGGCTCGGCGTCAAGGCCAGTGGCGGGATCAGGACCGCGGAAGACGCGGCGGCGATGATCGAGGCGGGCGCCACCCGGCTCGGGCTGTCGAAGTCGGCGGTCGTGCTCGACGGCTTCCCGGACTGATCAGCAGCGCAGCTCGGCGTCGCTGCGCCCGGAGCTCTCCAGGACGGTGCGCCCGCCCGAAAGGTGAACGACCACACCGTCATCGGTGACGTCCACCTTCTGGGCGCGCAGGCCGAGCGGGTAGCTCTGCAGGCTCTGGGTGAAGGTCTCGACGATGCCCTGCACCAGGTCGGTGGGCAGGCCGATGCCGAGCAGCTGCGCGGACTTGGTCTCCACCTCCACATTGCCGTCGCGGACCATCGGCTGCACCTGCAGCTGGGCCAGGCCGCCGAGCACGTCGAGGGTGAGCACGTCGCTGCTCGCCGAGGAGCTCACCCCGCTCACCATGGTGCCGAGGGTCTGGCGGATGCCGTCGTTGTTCCAGGTCACCTCTGCGCTGGAGCTGCCGACGGTCGCGCCGCCGCGCCCACGATCGGTGAGTTCGATGTCCTCGAATCTCGCGTGCACGACCATGCCCACGGCCGGGCCGAACTTGTTGTCCTCGCTGTCGATGCTCATCGACCCGACCTTGCCGTCGAGATAGGTGATGAGCATCGGTTTCGGACCGAAACTCACGTCGATGCTCGAGCCCATCTCCTGCTCGAACTGGCTGCTGATGCAGCGCGAGATCTGGTGGCGGGCATACGCTTCGGTCGCGACGATGGTGCCGACGAGGAGCACGGCGACCACGGCCAACGCGATCACCAGCGTGCGCCGACGGACCTTCGGGCGTTGGGGTGTCTTGGTGCTCATGACAGTCGATTCTTCCGGATTTTTCTGTGTCCGCTCTGAGGAGGCCATGAAGGCCTTCTTTCGATTTGTGATCTGTACCACGTCGTGCGGCGTAGCATGGCTGGATGGCTGGCGAGGGAGCGCGCCGGATGGCGGGGACCACCGAACACCGGTGGCGGGTGCTGCGGCGCCTCGCCGGACGACACGCGGGATTCTTCACCACCAGGCAGGTCCTGCGCACCGGTTGTGAGCTGCGGGTGCGGGCCGCGCTGGCCGACGGGTCGGTGACCAGGTCGGGAGTCGGGATGCTGCGGCTGACGCAATGGCGGCCCGGCCCACTCGACGAGTACGCGATGTGGGCGGCCTGGTTCGACGGTGCCGCCGTGGTGTCGTATCAGAGCGCGGCCGAACTGCACGGGCTCGGACGGTTGCGGCCACGGTTTCTGCACCTGTCGGTGTCGGCGGGGCGGCCACCGGTGACGCCACGGCTGGTGCTCACCCGGCGCAAGCTCACCGGGGCGGCGACGGAATCGGCGGGATCGTTCCTGGTGACCACACCGGCGCGGACAGTGCTCGACCTGGCCGAAACCGAGATCGCGCAGTCGGCGCTGAACGAGGTGGTTACCGACGCGGTGGCCATCCACCGGTGTGACGTCGACGAGATACGTTGGGGTGCGGAGCAATTGGCTCCCCGCGCAGCTGGGCGGATTCGCCGGGCACTGCTCGCGGTCTGAGGTCTTCCGGCGAGACTACTCGCCCGCATGCCACCCGTTCGGTGCGACGACATCCCACGGCACCGACAGCACACAATCACGCATCCGCCGGTTGTAGGCGCGCACCGGGAACCCGTTGGCGCGCAACAACTCGGCCGTGCCCCGCCAGCGGATACGCGGGCCGAAGGGTGCGAGCGCGGCACTGCGCTCCCAGGCCTGATCGGCGGCGGTGAGCAGGGCGTGCACCTTCTCGCCGCGAACATTGCGGTGGATCAACACCTTCGGCAGTCGCTCGGCGATGTCGGACGGGCGCTCGACGGTGAACGGATCCCACGCGAGGGTGAGCGAGAGGGGGCGGTGCCGGTCGAGGAGCACCCAGGCGCTGCGGCGGCCGAGTTCGTCGCAGGTGCCGTCCACGAGCAGGCCCTCGGGTGCCAGATTCGACTGGATCCGCGACCATGCGGCCGGGACCGCGTCCTCCGGATACTGGCGCAGCACATTGAAGGCGCGGACCAGCACCGGGCGCAGACCGGCCAACTCGAAGCCGCCGCGGGCGAAACGCACACCGTCGCGCGGAGGCAGCACCCGGGCGGGGTCGATCTCGAGGCCCACCACACGCAGATCGGGGCGAACGGTGCGCAGGCGCGCGGCCAGTTCGATCGTCGTCCAGCCCGCCGCGCCGTAGCCGAGGTCGACCACCAGCGGGTCGACGGCCTCGCGCAGGCGGGTGCTCACCAGGTCGTCGTTGACCAGCCAGCGATCGCTGCGGCGCAACCGGTTGACGCCGGTGGTGCCGCGCGTGATGGTGCCGACCGGCACCGTCCTCCTCGTGCCGGTCATGGGACGAGGATCAGACCGGGTTCTTGGCGGCCGTCTCCAGCCAGCGCAGGGTTTCCTCCTGCTCCGCGCGGAACAGGTCGACGAGATTCACCAGCATCAGCTGTTCCAGGCGCGGGCCGACCATGGGGATGAACACCTTGGCGACGGGGGAGAAGCGCATGGTCGCGCCGGTCTCGGTGGGGAACAGGCGGATGGTGCCGTTGAGGCTGCCCGGACCCGCCGGGATGGAGGCGGAGAACTTGCCCTCGGTCTCGTCGTGGTCGAACGGCCCCCAGCTCTCCTTGCGGGTGATGACCATGTCCTTGCGCATGACGGTCTGCGCGATCTCCGGGAGCATCTCGCGCGGCAGGGTATGCGCGAGCACGATATCGATGCCGTCGTCGGTCACCTCATGGCTGACGACTTCGTTGTGCGGCGAGTACTTGCGCATCTCCTCGACGCGGGCTTCCCAGTAATCCCTGCTCTGCAGGGCTGCGTACAGCTCTTCAGTGGTGTGCAGGGGGTAACGGGCGGAGTAGTCCAGTCGACGTGCCATGCCCGAACACGTTACTGCGTCGTTGGATCGCTGGCGCGCTCGAGGTTCGCGGCCCCGCCGGGACGGCCGCGAACCGCCGCTTCGCGACGAACCCTCGTCAGGTCGGGTCTGCCGGGGTCGGGAAGGCTGCTACTTGCTCAACCACTGTTCGGTGAAGGTGGCCTCGTTGCTCAGCAGTTCGGTGAGGCGTTCGGCGATGGCGGCTTCGATCTTGCCGCCGAAGAGGGGGATCTTCACCTCGATGGTGCCGGTGACCGAGCCTTCGCAACCGGTGGCGGTCGGGGTGAGGGTCACCGTGCCGCGGACGGTGGCCGGGGCGCCGTCGACGTGGGCTTCGAAGGTGCCCGAGGTGCCGGTGTAGTGCTCGACGCGGGGGATCACCAGGTCGCCGGGGCGCACGGCGGTGATGGCGGGCGGGAGCTGGTCGGCGGGGATGGACTGCACCAGCTGGATGCGGACCTGGTCGCCGTCGACCGTCAGCGAGTCCAGGCGGGCATTCGGGCCGCCGACCTCGGCGATGCGGGCCTTCCAGTACTGCTCATCGGAGTACGCGGCGCGCACCGCGTCGATGGAATGCGTATAACCGGCCGTGAACGCCAGAGGTGTAGCCATGTGCGACACGGTACCGTCTTCTGACGTGCGAACAACACGGGTGGTGTCCCCCGAACAGCTGCGTGACCTGCTGGCCGAGACCGGTGCGGTGGTGCGCTCGGCGGTGCCGCTGTCGGAACTGACGACGCTGCGCGTCGGCGGTCCCGCGCTGGTCGCCGAATGCGACAGCACGTCCTCGCTCGTCGCCACGGTGCGAGCGCTGGACGATGCCGGTGTGGCGGTGCTGCTCGTCGCGGGCGGGTCGAACCTGCTCATCGACGACGCCGGTTTCGACGGTGTGGTCGTTCGGGTGCGCAACACCGGAGTCGAGTTCGGGACCGACTCGGTGCTCGCGGAGGCGGGCGCGAACTGGGACGAGCTCGTCGCGGCTTCGGTGGCGGCCGGGTTCGGTGGGCTCGAATGCCTCTCGGGTATCCCTGGTTCGGTCGGGGCAACGCCGGTGCAGAACGTCGGCGCCTACGGCGTGGAGGTGGAGTCGCTGCTGCGCCGGGTGCGGCTGCTCGATCGGGTGAGCGGCGAGGTCCGCTGGGCGGAACCGGCCGAGCTCGGATTCGGTTATCGCACCAGCGTGCTCAAGCACAGCGACGCCGCCGTGGTGCTCGCCGTCGAATTCCGGCTCGACCCCACCGGAACCAGCGCACCGTTGCGCTACGGCGAACTGGCCCGTGTGCTCGGCGCGAGCGAAGGCGAGACCCGGCCCGCCGCCCAGGTGCGCGCCGAGGTGCTTCGCCTGCGCGCGGGCAAGGGCATGGTGCTCGACCCCGCCGACCACGACACCTGGAGCGCGGGTTCGTTCTTCACCAACCCCGTCGTCGGCGACGACCGCCTCGACCAGGTGCTGGCCGCGATCACCGCCCACCTCGGCGAGGTGAGCGTCCCGACCTACCCGGCCCCCTCGGGCACCAAGTTCTCGGCAGGCTGGCTCATCGAACGCGCCGGTTTCGCCAAGGGCTTCCCCGGCGAGCACGCGCCCGCGCGGCTGTCGACCAAACACACACTCGCCCTGACCAATCGGGGCGCGGCTCGCGCGGCCGACATCGTCGACCTGGCCCGCACGGTCCGCGACGGTGTGCGCGAACGGTTCGGCATCGTGCTCGAACCGGAACCGGTGACGGTCGGTATCGCGCTGTAGCTGTTTCGGTCCGTGCCTGTCCGGGTAGAGCCCCGGCATGACCAAGACCGTTCTCATCACCGGCGCGGGCACCGGATTCGGCAAGGAGATCGCGCTGCGCGCGGCCGAGCGCAGCCAGGAGTTCGAGGTGATCGCGGGCGTCGAGATCGATGCCCAGATCGCTGCGGTCCGGGCCGCGGCGGCCGAGCGCGGCGTCGCGTTGCGCGTGGAGAAACTCGACGTCACCGACCCCGGTGATCGCGAGAAGGCCTGGGGATGGGACGTCGATGTCCTGCTCAACAACGCGGGCATCGCCGAAGGCGGCGCGGTCGTGGACCTGCCCGCCGATCAGTTGCGTCGCCAGTTCGAGGTCAACGTCTTCGGGCCGATCCTGCTCACCCAGGGCTTCGCCCGCGCGATGGTCGAGCGCCGCAACGGCACGATCGTGTTCATGTCCTCGGTGGCGGGGTTGACGACCGACCCGTTCACCGGCGCCTACTCCGGTTCCAAGCACGCGGTGGAAGCCTTCGCCGACGCCCTGCACCAGGAACTCGCCGAATTCGGCATCGTGGTGGCCACGATCAACCCCGGACCGTTCCTCACCGGGTTCAACGACACCATGTTCGAGACCTGGAAGTCCTGGCGGGACAATCCCGCCGAACGGGTGTTCGACTATGCCCGTCTCGCGTTCCCGCATGCCCAGTACGATCCGGAACCGGTGATCGAGACGACGCTCGACGTGCTCACCGGTCGGAACACCCGATACCGCAACGTATTGCCCGTCGAGATCGAGAGCGACCAGCGTGAGCAGATGGACGCGCTCTGGGAGCGCTCCCAACACACCCCCGGCGCGACCGAGCGCAGCGAGGCGGTTCAGGCCGCCTACGACATGGCCCCGGCAACCCGGGTCGGCGACTAGGACTCTTCCTTGACGGCCTGTTCGGTGCTCAGGGCCTCGACCTGCTTGGCGTCGAGACCCTGCTGCTTGGCCAGCAGATCGCGGATCTCGATGAGCAGTTCGGTCTCGGTCGGCTCGGCTTCCTTGGTGGTGCCGAATTTGTTCTTCAGCGACTTCATCGGGACCATCAGCACGAAGTAGAGCACCGCGGCGACCATCATGAAGTCGATGAACGCGGTGATGATCGGGCCGACCGCGATGAACGTGGCCGGCTTGTCGGCGATGAGCTGCACGCCGAGGCCGAGTTCATTGGTCGAGCCGAACACCGCGAGCAGCGGGTTCACGAAGCCCTTGGTGACCGAGGTGACCACCGCGGTGAACGCGGTACCCATCACCACGGCGACCGCGAGGTCGATGACGTTGCCGCGCATCAGGAAGTTCTTGAAACCGTCGAATACCGACTTGATTCTGCCCATCGCAGAGATGGTAATGACTGGCCATTCGCTCAGCGAATTGTCAGCAACAATCTGTGGTCAGGCTCACGACCTGCGGTTTCAGTTCGCGGAACGACGCGAGAAGCGGCCGGGCCCTTCCTGATCGCGCGGCTTCACCACGATCGTGTCCAGGTTGACGTGCGCCGGCCTGCTCGCGGCGAAGGCGACGATCTGGGCGATGTCCTCGGCGTAGAGCGGATCGATGCCCTCGTAGACCTTGGCCGCCCGCTCGGCGTCACCGTCGAAGCGGACGAGGGAGAACTCGGTCTCCACCGCGCCGGGCGCGATCTCGGTGAGCCGCACCGGCTGACCGAGCAGTTCCCCGCGCAGGGTCCGGTGCAGCACCCCTTGGGCGTGCTTGGCCGAGGTGTAACCCGCGCCGTTGTCGTAGGCGTGCATGGCCGCGATCGAGGTGACGGTGACGATCAGGCCGTCGCCGGAAGCGATGAGCTTGGGCAGCAGCGCCTTGGTGACGCGCAGGGTGCCGAGCACGTTCGTCTCCCACATCCAGCGCCAGTCGTCGAGGTCGGCCTCGAGCACGGGCGCGAGTCCCTTCGCGCCGCCCGCGTTGTTGACCAGCACGTCGACCCGATCCACCGCGTCGGTGAACGCGCGCACCGACTCCTCGGCGGTGACGTCGAGTTCCAGTGCGGTGCCGCCGATCTCCTCGGCCAGCCGCTGCACCCGGTCGAACCGGCGGGCCCCCACGTAGACGTGATACCCCTGCTTGGCCAGTTCCCGTGCGGTGGCTTCCCCGATGCCCGAGCTGGCTCCGGTGACGACGGCGGTGCGAGTACTCATGACTGTCGATCCTATTCGCCGCCGTTTCGCCGCCGCCACGGCTCCGATCACGGTGAGCGATACCGGCGTTAGCCTGTCGGCATGGGTATTCGTGATGCTGTCAGCGCCGATGGAACGACGATCGTCTACCGGGTCACCGGTCCGGAGACGGGCAGGCCGCTGGTGCTGCTGCACGGCTGGGCGGGCAACCTGCGCTGCTGGGGCGCCGCCGCCGACGACCTCGCGCAGCGCTACCGGGTGATCGCGGTCGACCTGCGCGGGCACGGCTACTCCGACGACCCCGGCGTGTACGACGACCCGAAGGCCTGGGCCGCCGACGTGGCCGCGGTGCTGGCCGCCGAGGGCATCGACTCCGGTGCGGTGCTGCTCGGCTGGTCCTACGGCGGCATCGTCGCCACCGACTACCTCGCCACCTACGGCACCGGCGCCGTCGCGGCCGCGATCTACACCGGTTCGCTGGCCCACATCGGTCCCGGTGTGCCGGGTGCGGCGACCGGGCCCGCGATGGACAAGGCGATCCCCGGTGTCTTCGAGGAGTCGGCCGGGCGTGCGGTGCGCGCGTTCGCGGTGTTCGGCAATGCGAACACCGGACCGGGGGAGGACAAGGGTGTCGACGCGCAGCGGTTGTTCGGCGGCAGTCTCGCGACCGCGCCCTCGGTGCGCAAGGCGCTGTTCTACCGCACCATCGACAACACCGAAACCCTTCGCGCCCTTGATATCCCGGTACTCGTGCTGCACGGCACCGCGGACCCGGTGGTGCCCGCCGACAACGGGCGCTACATCGTCGACAACGTGCCGGGCGCGCGCGGTTCGTTCTGGGAAGACGCCCAGCACGGGCTGTTCATCGAGGATCGGGCCCGGTTCGTCGCCGAGGTGAGTGAGTTCGTCGACGCGCTGGACTGAATTGCGGCGCGGCGTCACGGGGCATTGTCGGACTGTGCCCGGAACCAATCCGGAGGGTCTATTTTTAGGCTGTAATGAGGTTGATTCCGGCATAGTCGATGTCCATCGCGAGCGCTTCGTATCGGGTCACTCGTCCACTGTTTCCGCAGGTAGGGCGCTGGTCGTCAAGTAGCATTGCACGGGCGTGATAAGCCCGTGATTGCGATCGTTCCTGTAGCGAACTATCCGCACAGTTTCACGGAAAATCTTCTGGGGATCGTCACAATGATTTCCCGAAAGCGTGTGTAGCGTTCGGATATGTCGTTGAATCACGAATCAGGAACAGGATTCGGCGATCGGAGTTCGATGATGTCTTGTCGGGCGTTGGGGGTTCGGATCGTCCTCGCGGCGCTGGCCGCGATGCTCGCCACCGCAACGGCGGCGGGCCAGGGGATTTCCGAGCCGATCGAGCAGGCACGGATCGACGATCGGCGCGTGGAAGCCGATCAGACCATCGATATCGGCGTGTACTCACCCGCCATGGACAACGTCAACCGGGTGCGGGTGCTGCGCGCCGCCGACCCGTCCGAACCCGCGCCGACGTTGTACCTGCTCAACGGTGTGGGTGGCGGCGCCGACGGCAACTGGCTCGACCGCACCGATGTGGTGTCGTTCTTCCGCGACAAACAGGTGAACGTGGTGATCCCCTTCGGCGGTGCGGGCAGCTATTTCGCCGACTGGCGCAGCGACGACCCGGTGCTGGGCAAGCAGCGCTGGGCGACCTTCCTCACCAAGGAACTGCCGCCCCTGATCGACGCCGAATTCGGGGGCACCGGCGCCAACGCGATCGCCGGGCTCTCGATGGCAGGCACCTCGGTGTTCCAGCTCGCCCTCGCCGAACCCGGCCTCTACCGGGCGATCGGCTCCTACAGCGGGTGCGTGCGCACCAGCGACCTGCGCGGGCAGGCGATCGTGCGCACCGTCGTCGGCAGCCGGATGGGCAACGCGGCCAACATGTGGGGCCCGCCCACCGACCCGGCCTGGTCGGCCCACGACCCGTACCTGCACGCCGAATCCCTGCGCGGCACCGAGGTCTACATCTCCTCCGGCACCGGCCTTCCCGGCCCGTACGACAACCCGGCCGTCCAGCCGGACCCCCTGCAGCTCGCCTACCAGCTGGCCTTCGGCGCCACGCTCGAAGCGGTCACCCACCAGTGCACCCGTCAGCTGCGCGACCGGTTCCAGTCGCTCGGCATCCCGGCCACCGTCAACCTGCGGCCCACCGGCACCCACTCGTGGGGCTACTGGGAGGAGGATCTGCACACCTCGTGGCCGCAGTTCGAGTCCGCGCTCAACCGCTGAACGCGACGGCCGAAAAGCGCTGGCGCGTGCCGCCCGGATCGGGCACGCTCGATGACGATCGGTGCGTGAGCTCACTCACCGCACGCCTGTGATGGCCGTCACCGATCCCGGTAGGGATGTTATCGGTGGCGTCGCGGCGTGCACACTGGAAGGTGTGAGTCAGCGACGTCTTGAACTTCGGCCCCGCCGCATCGCGGTGCTGTCGGTGCATACCTCCCCGCTGGCCCAACCCGGCACCGGTGATGCCGGGGGCATGAATGTCTATGTGTTGCAGACCGCGCTCGAACTGGCCGCCAGGGGCACCGAGGTGGAGATCTTCACCCGGGCCACCTCCTCGGACCTGCCGCCGGTCGCCGAGGCCGCACCCGGTGTGCTCGTGCGCCACGTCGTCGCCGGACCGTTCGAAGGGCTCGACAAGCACGAACTGCCCACCCAGTTGTGCCCCTTCACCGCCGAGGTGCTGCGCCAGGAGGCTCGGCACCTGCCCGGCCACTACGACCTCGTGCACTCGCACTACTGGCTCTCCGGTCAGGTCGGCTGGCTCGCCCGCGACCGGTGGCGGGTGCCGCTGGTACACACCGCGCACACGCTGGCCGCGGTGAAGAACCTCGCGCTCGCCGAGGGCGACACCCCCGAACCCGAGACGCGGGTGATCGGGGAGAAGCAGGTGATCGCCGAGGCCGACCGGCTGGTCGCCAACACCGCCGACGAAGCCGGTCAGCTGGTGGACCTCTACGGCGCCGACCGCGACCGCATCGATGTGGTCCCCCCGGGCGCCGACCTGGGCCGCTACCGGCCCGGCGACAAACTCGCCGCCCGCGCCGAACTCGGATTGCGCGCCGACGAACAGGTCGTCGCGTTCGTCGGCCGGATCCAGCCGCTCAAGGCCCCCGATGTGCTGGTCCGCGCGGCCGCCGAGCTGCTGGCTCGCGACCCGCGCCGCGCGCTGCGCGTATTGATCGTCGGCGGACCCTCCGGCACCGGCCTGGCCCGCCCCGACGCCCTGATCGAACTGGCCGCCGACCTCGGCATCGCCGAGCAGGTCACCTTCCTGCCGCCGCAACCCGCCGATCGCCTCGTGCAGGTGTACCGCGCGGCCGACGTGGTCGCCGTCCCCAGCTACAACGAGTCGTTCGGTCTGGTCGCCATCGAGGCGCAGGCCAGCGGCACCCCCGTGCTCGCCGCCGACGTGGGCGGCCTGGGAACCGCTGTGCGGCACGGTGAATCGGGTCTGCTCGTGCCGAGCCACCGCACCGGCGACTGGGCCGACGCCCTGGCCGCCCTGCTCGACGACCCCGACCGCCTCGGCCGCATGGCCGCCACGGCGGTCGAGCACGCGAGCCGGTTCTCCTGGGCGCACACCGCCGAAGGACTGCTCGACAGTTACGCCGCCGCGATCGCGGGTATGCGCGTGGAACGTAACCCGATCGCCCTGCGCGCGGGTGAGACAAGCCAAGCCAGATCGCGGGCGCTGTGGCGGCGCCGGACAGGAGTACTCAGGTGAGCGCCGTATCGCAGGTGATCGACGAGACGCTGCGCGACCGGGAGATCGAATACACCCGCCACGGTGACGACACCTTCATCGTGGTGCTGCCCGGCGAGCGCAAGCTCAAGACCACCGTGATGCTCACCGTCGGCAAGCACGGTGTGCGAATCGAATCGTTCGTCTGCCGCAAGCCCGACGAGAACTTCGAAGGCGTCTACAAGTACCTGCTGCGCCGCAACCGCCGCCTCTACGGTGTGGCCTACACCCTCGACAATGTGGGCGACATCTACCTGGTCGGTCGCATGTCGACCGAGTCGGTGACCGCCGACGAACTCGACCGCATCTTCGGTCAGGTCCTCGAGGCCGTCGACACCGACTTCAACATGCTGCTCGAGCTTGGCTTCGCGGAATCCATTCGCAAGGAATGGAAGTGGCGCGTCTCGCGCGGGGAATCGCTGAAGAACCTGCGCGCCTTCGAACATCTCATCGACGAGGCCGACAAGGTATGAGAAACGCGGGTGCCGTTGTGCGGCACCCGCGTTCGGGTTCTCAGCAGGTGGTCGGCACCGGTTCGTCACGGAAGCGGGACTCCACGTAGCTCCACGCGTCGACGAAACCGGCCACGGCCGCGGTCATGTGCTCGGCGATGTCGTAGGTCGCCAGCTTCACGGGCGCGCCCGCACCGCACCAGTGCGACACGGTGTCGGCCACCGGGCCGTACGGGGTGAGGGTGTCGTAGCGGCCCTGCCAGATGTAGGTCGGCGCGGTCGGCGCACCCTCGTAGTGCACGATGCTGTTCTCGCGCAGCACACCACGCGCCACCTGGCTCGACAGCAGTTCCTTCGACGCGGCCATCTGCTCGGCGTTGCGGAAGATGCCGTGGAAGAGCAGGAAGCGACGGCAGGCGTCCTTGGTGAACTCGCGGAACCACAGGCCGGTCTCGTTGAGCTGATCCGACACCGGCACTCGATCCGGGTACTCGCGCTCGATGCCCATGGCGGCCGCGAAGGCCAGGCCGAAACCGGGGTGCGGTGCGAAACCGAGGGCGTCGGCCATCAATTCGAGGTCGCTCGGGATACCACCGGCGACCACCGCGGCCAGCTTCAGTTCGGGCGCGTACTCCGGCTGCAGCGCACCGGCCCACGCGGTGGCCATGCCGCCACCGGAGTACCCGGCCAGCGCCACCGGCGAGCCGCCGAGGCCCAGTTCGGTGACCTTCTGCACCGCCCGCACGCTGTCGAGGGTCACCATGCCGCTCATCCGCGCCGCACCGTAGGCGACGGTCGGGCCGAGGTAGTCGGGCACCGAAACCGCCCAGCCGCGACCGATCGGCAGCATCGCGCCCGGTGCGTCTTGCAATTCACCGTTGAACAGCGACTTCGACGGGTTGCACCGGGTGCCGATGGAGTTGATCAGCGCCTGGTAGGAGACCAGCGGCGGGCTCTTCACCCCGATCGGCATGAAGACCGTGGTGACGCCCATGATCGCGTTGCCCGCCGAGTTGGTCGAGCGGAACGCGATCTGCCAGCCCTCGGTGCCGGGGTAGAGCATCGTGTCGATGCGGCGAGTACGGACCACGTCGCCGGGAGCCAGCTCGGCGATGTCGGTCGGTGCGGTGAAGAACGGGTCAGGGTCGGGCGTCGGATACAGCGGGTTCGCAGCCGCGGGAGCGGCGAGGAGGCCTACCGAGAGCAGGCTCAACACCAGTACTACTAATTTCGACACAACTTTCCTTCATCATCAGTAACGCAGCCCAACGGAATCACCCGACCCGGACGAAGTATCCAACGAAAACCGGCGGTGTGGAGCAACCACTAGTCAAAGTGTCCACCGCCACATTTTTGTGAGCGTTCACATCGCCCACCGGGTCGTGGCTGATCAACCCCCGTACGGGCCGAACAGACAGGAGTGGGCGATGGTCGTCCTCGCGCTCGACATCGGAGCGACGAAATTCGCTGTAGGAGTAGTTGATCCGGACTACACGGTGCATTCGGTGCGGCGCGCGGCCGTGGCCGTCGACGATCCGTGGGCGGTGTGTCGGGAGTTACTGTGCGCTGTGGCGGGGGACAACGAGGTTCACGCGGTCGGCATCGGGTCGGCCGGGCCCGTCGACGTGCCCGCCGGGGTGACGCGACCGCTGAACTTTCCCCGGTGGCGCGACGGGTTCCCCATCGTCGAGCGGGTGCGCTCGGTGTTCCCCGGTGCGGCCGTGCGGTTCGCGATCGACGGCGCGTGCCTCGTACTCGCCGAACACCGGGTCGGTGGGTTGCGCGGGCTCGACAACGGGTTGGCGTTGACGGTGTCTTCGGGGGTCGGCGGCGGGGTGCTCGCCGACGGGCGGGTGCTACGGGGGCGAACGGGCAATGCGGGCCACATCGGCCACATCATCGTGCCCGGTGATGAAACGCCCTGTGCCTGCGGCGGTTTCGGTTGTGTTGAAGCGGTTGCCGGTGGGATGTCGACCGTGCGCTGGGCTCGTGCGCAGGGCTGGACCGGGGCGACGGGGATCGAACTCGCGCGGGCCGCCCACGACGGCGAGCCCGTTGCCGTCGCCGCGATGGCACGGGCCGGGACCGCGCTCGGCCGGGCCGTCTGTTCGGCCGCGGCCCTGCTCGACGTGGACCGCGTGGTGATCGGCGGCGGCTTCGCCGACTCCGGCGAACCGCTGTGGGGACCGTTGCGCGCCGCTGTCGACCGGCACGCCGGGCTCGAATTCATCGACGCTCTCGACGTTTCCCTCTCCACCCTGCCCGAGGGCGCCACGCTGGTCGGTGCGGGCGTGCTCGCCATCGACGAGGTGGCGTGGGCCGGGCGCGGGTGAAATGCCAGAATGACCTCATGACCTACACCCTCGTGCTGCTGCGCCACGGCGAGAGCGAATGGAATGCCCTCAACTTGTTCACCGGCTGGGTGGATGTGCACCTGACCGACAAGGGCATCGCCGAGGGCAAGCGGGCAGGCGAGCTGCTCGCCGAGCACGACGTGCTGCCCGACATCGTCTACACCTCGCTGCTGCGCCGCGCGATCAGCACCGCCAACAACGCGCTCGACGCGGCCGATCGCCTCTGGATCCCCGTCATCCGCGACTGGCGCCTCAACGAACGCCACTACGGCGACCTGCAGGGCAAGAACAAGGAGCAGGTCCGCGAACAGTACGGCCAGGACCAGTTCATGCTGTGGCGGCGCAGCTACGACACCCCGCCCCCGCCCATCGCCGACGACAACGAGTACAGCCAGGAAGGCGACCCCCGCTACGCGGGCATCGAGGTCCCCAAGACCGAATGCCTCAAAGACGTTGTCGCCCGCATGATCCCGTACTGGGAGAACACCATCGCCCCCGAGTTGAAGACCGGCAAGACCGTCCTGGTCGCCGCCCACGGCAACTCCCTGCGCGCCCTGGTGAAGCACCTCGACGGCATCTCCGACGAGGACATCTCCGGCCTCAACATCCCCACCGGCATCCCCCTGCGCTACGAACTCGACGAGAACCTGCGCCCGGTGAAGCCGGCCGAATACCTGGACCCCGAAGCCGCCGCCGCCGGCGCGGCCGCAGTGGCGAATCAGGGCGGGAAGTAGTCGTTCCATCGACCCGGTGCCGCATCGTTCGCACGGTGCGGCACCGGGTCGCTCCTGCAGGCACAGGCCTCAGCGGCCGCGCGGTGGCCACACCACCGACAAGGGTGACGGAAGGTCGATGATGCCCCAGGCGGCCGAATCCGCGGCGACGGTAGCGGTGTACTGCACCAGGTAGTCGTGGTCGAGAACATCGATCAGCAGATATTGCGTTCTGGTGCGGACGCGCAGCTCACCACCGGTATAGAGGCCCGAGATGGTGGCCGCCCGATACCCGTCGCAATCCACGAATTCGGCCGATTGCTCGATCCAACTCGGCAGCCGCCGGGAGTCGACGAACGCGCAGTCCATCAACTCCGAAGAATCGACTCGTTCGGTGAGTCGGCCGACCATGACCAGGACGTTGTCCGCCCACCCTCCTCCGTCGGCCGACGGATTCGCCCACGCCGTGTAGACGCCTGGCATCGCATCCTGGCCGATCTCGAGCCAGCCCTCCGGTGGAACGACACGGATATCCGGCGCTCCGATGGTGTCGATGTGTACCGGGATAATTCGGATCTCGCGTGCGTGGAGATATTCGGCAAGGCTCTGGTTCATGCTGTGCTCCTGATTACGTCAGTCGTTCGGCAGTTGGTGATAACGCACTGTGAACCACTCGGTTGCGGCCTCGGTAGCGAGAAGCTGTCGCGACTCCGGCTCGTCCAGGAGATGTTTCATCAGCGCCAGCAGAAGATCTGAATCGCATCGAAGAATGCAGGCCGGAATCCCGAGTTCACCGACTCTGTCGAACAACTTGTGCTTCGGTGGTCGGGACCTGTCTGCCAAGGTCGCCAGAACAACCGGCGCCGCATTGTACTGAGCTGAGAGTTTGCATACATCACCGCGAATTTTCAAAATATCTGACCAGCTGATCCGCGAAATTTCACGCATAGGCATCCGGCAGATTATTCCTGCTGGGTACAACTCCCATCGAATTCGTGCGAACCGCGCGAAAACCATCAGGAGGAGTCCGGTAACGGTTACGATCGAGAACGCCAGTGCGCCGATCGCGCCGCCGCTGTTGTTGCGGGAGAACGGAAGCAAGCCGTCTGTTCCGCCTGCGTGCCACTCCCACCAGGCTGCGAAGCCGAAGAGGCTGCAACCGGCAAGGGTCAGTTCCAGTGACAGCAGACTGGATTCTTGTCGTAGGTGGATCCCCGATCCCCATTCCGCGTCGATATTTCGACCTGTAGTGGGGGTCACTGTTGCGGCCGCATGTGGGAACATCGTCAGCAACCTGGCGCCGAACAGTCCCGCGGCGCCGAGAAATAGGGCAATCGCCCCGAGGTGCCCGAGGATGGTCATGACATTTTTGCCATCGCCTCGGATCGCAATCACCAGCCAAACCGACGCGGCAGCTAGAAATGCGAGCATCATGATCGTTGTGAAGGCAATCATGCCCCGTGACGCTCGTTCGTTCCACTGTCGATCGACGACCACGACCGGCGGTTTCGGAGGGGAACAGTTGGTCATTTCACCAGACCCACTGGATGGATTTGGACGTCAGGTACGCCATCCCGGCGCCTACGCCCGCCCCGACTACGAACCCCACCGCGGTACCTGCTCCCGGCACAACGGAACCTAATGCCGCCCCGGCTGCCCCGCCCGCCCAAACGCCGGCGGCCGAACCCGCTGCCATGCCCACCGCTGTACCCGCGCTTTCGCTCACGATCGCCTCGGTCGGGTTCATACCACCATTGATGTCGTTGGCGATCGCGGGGACAGTGCCGATGACGTTTCCGACGATCCCGAGTCTGCTCAGCCCCGTCGTGTACTTTCCGGCGTCATCGAGTTTGCCCCAGTTCTCGACCCATTTGAGAACGCCCTTGTCAGCGGCATCTTTGGCTGCGGATTCGAGTCCCATTCGGGTGCCGTCGGTCATGGCGCCCGCTATCGCTGCAGCGGTCATAGCCGCTTTGTCTGGTGCCCAGTGCGAGGCGGGGGATGTGGCGATCGAGTCGGGTATGGCCGAAGGATCTTCGTTCTTGATCGCGGTGATCGCTGCAGCAGTAGCGGTCAATGCCGACGCGGGCGCCATGCGATCGAGCTCGCTGTTCGCGTCAGCGATCTTCTGACCCCACGTGGCATCAGCGGTTATCAGGGCTGACGCAAGCCCAGGTAGCCGGGCCAACTGGATCCCCGCTTCGGAGTTCCAGTCGTCGACTCCGTGGACGCTCCAGTCATCGGTGACCGATACCTTCCCGGTCACGTAGTTCTGGTAAATGGTTTTGATGTCGGCCAGCGGTTGATTCATGGCCTGGTAGGCACCGTTGCATGCGGCCTCCAGGTCGTCGTAGGCGACCGCGATAGCGCGCATCTGGGTCTGTTCCTCGTCGGCTTTGTCTTCGGCGGCCGTTTTCGCATCGCCTTTCCAGATCAAGCCGTTGTGGATCGTGTTGTGCATGGTGCCGGCCGCCACCACGATGGCGTCGGCGATTTCGCCCGCGCTGGTCGCCACGGCAGGCAGGTGCGAAAGATCCCAGGTGAGGACGTCAGCAGGTGGGGCCATGTCACTTCCCCTCGTGGGCGTTGCCGGAGTTCAAGTCGGCAACCGCGGCGAGACGCCGTGCCGCATCCGCGTCGGTGCCCTCGTATTTGTTCGCCGACAGGGCCATCAGGCCCGACAGGTGGTTGAATCGTGCCTTCAGCACATCTTTCGCCGTCTTGCTCCGGGAGTCGGAACCACCGAGCGCAGAGCCGACTGCAGAGCCTCGGAGCGCTGCGGCGACCGGTGCCGCCCCGAGCTTCTTCGCATTCTCGATGTCGTTGGGGAGGAGAGCGAGGGCTGCGGCGGCCTGTCGCAAGCTGTCAGGACTGACTTCGAGCGCCATGAACCGCCTCCCCCATCTTCTGCAGAACCTTCACACACCTCTTGGACGCAAGCTAACAGCGCATGGTTCCATCCGGATTCTCAGCCTGGTCTCGAGCCGCGGTGACGAACGGTGGAGATCGCGATGATGTCGGATGGTCCAGGTCACGCAACGCAACCGCGATGTGGCCTGACCGGTATCGATGCCTGGCAGTGCGTAGGTAGGCGCGTCTCCGAACCCGATCGGAGCACCCAAGGGTGCCGGTGTCGTAACCGTCCCTCCCGGTTCCCCGCACCGAAACCCCGATTCGCGTCCTCGGCCAACACCGGTAGCCCCACGCCTGGTTCGGCGTGTGGCGGGTTGGACCTGGGCGATAGGTGTGCACTCCCGAAGCCGTCCAGGTGCGTACGTGCGAGGCGTACGACTGTGGTGCTCGCAGGAGGCTGGTTGACAGGGTTGTCTGTCCCTCGGTCGGGCTCTCCGATAACGACCGACAGGAGCGGCACAGACCCGGACACGACACAGACAGCCCCGTCACAGGGGCAGACCTCGCCCTTGGACGACGAAGGCTCGGCGTCAGGAGACGCCGAGCCGGTTGCATGTAGGATTCCATCCCACGGTGCGAACAGGCTTCGACTGTTTCGTACCCAGGCCGTTCGGTGAGTTGGCGCTCGCCGGGCGGCCGTTCTTGTTGGTGTGACGCTACACACTCCCGCCGCCATGAGCAAATGGCGAATTTCCGCCCTGCCCAGGGGATTCCGTGCCTCCTGCGGCATTGGCAACCAAGCGGACGCCGAGGTCTGCACCGATTGGGAGCCTCGCTTGTGGAGACCTTGAATACCGTTCGCCGGTCATGAACCGGCGTCCGATTCCATTATCGGCGAGGAAGGCTGTTCATGATCTCGTTCGCGAGCTCGATGGCCTTGTTCTCCGTGACCCGACTCGATTCTTCCAAGGTTCCCTGGGGGAACCAATAGCGTACCTCGATGAGGACCTTTCGATCCTTGTACGGAACCAGGACATCGCAGATCGGTTTACCGTGGATAGCGTTGGTTGCGACACATCCTACTGTGCTGTCGTAGCCGGAGACAGCGGCTGGTTTGAAGATCTGGTAGCCATCCATCAACTGATTTCCTGGTAGCCAGTCATCGCTAACGCCGACAACAAGTGCGAATCCGAATTGGTCGGGCTCGGTGGTGTAGGAACAGCCCAATGAATCGCCAACTGGCTCCGGGAGGTAAATTCTGTTTTGCATATCAAAGTATTTGGGCTCTGTTAGACCATGGCGCTCGCGCATGTCCGCCGATATTCGGCAAGGGTCGAAAGTCTGATTCGGATCAGGTTGCGTCTGTGGTCGCCCGCAGGAGGAACTCCCGATGCAGGCGGCCAACACGGCGGCTATGAGCCCGGCCCGGCCTATGAAAGCCTTACTGCACATTCTTCCCTGCCAAATAGTTCTTGAGTCCGGTAGGTGTGTCGATAAGGCCCGGAATAATCGTAGTTTTGTAGCCATTCATGTATTCGGTCGAATAGTCCAAGACATGATTGTTCTGTAGGACTTCATTCACTGCTATATTGGGTTTTTCTCCAGTGAGCTGACTCGATTCAATCACCCGTCCGTTGCTATCAAGAAGTTGAGTTGTAACATCGTTCACTGTAACGCTGGCCGGAAGCTGGCCTCGCTCGTTGAGCTCCTCGAGGAAGATCTGCCGGATTCCAAGGTTAGAGCTGGACTGGAGGTCGGTCACGCTGGGTGGCACAAAGCCTTCGGGCTTGGGTGCTGGGTTGATCTTCTCCATCAACGAGCTATAGCCCTCGTCTTTCAGGACGCTGAATACTTCATTCGCTACCGGGGCGCCCGGAACGCGGTTCGGCACTTCAATATTGTCGAGAGTCATCGATTTTATGATCTCGCCAGCCTTTTCGCGATTATCATAGATCTCGGTTTGCTTGTTGTTGTGTTCGCTGATGTTGTTTTCGTCTTGGTAGGTCAGTGCATTGTTGATCGCAGTGGTGAACCGGCCGTCCAAACTTCCCAGGTTTGCGCCGTTTACCTCCAGCCAGGCTCCTGGGTTATCGCCGCCATTGCTGAAAGCTTTGTCGATCATCTCAGTCTGGTATTCCTGCCGCGCTACTTCGAGCATCAGTCGCCCGCCCTCGGACTGGCTCGACAGAAACAGTAGCCGATCTGCGTCTTTCCCGCTCAAGACGGCGTCCCCGTCATTGGCGGCCAGGCTATTAGGGTCGTTGCGCACCAGGGTCTCCGCGGCGGTTGGGTCAATATACGATGGAATGTTGTTTGCCATAATGTTCGCCAGAGAGTCCGACAGCTGTGGATTTGTATTGAACGCTGAGGTGCTCTTTTCAAATACTGAGGTGTCGCCTTCCATCTTCAGTGGCGGGCGGTCGGATTCTGAAAGGTCGTGGTTTGGTGTGCCTTCGGGTGCAAAATAGTCGGGTAGCTCGGCGAGTGTTTGGCGTGCACGGATGCCCTCTTCGCCCTGTTTGCTGGTGTCTTCCGCGATCCAATCCATAAGGCCGCTTGCAGCTTTGCCGTCGTCGGGCCACTCGTGCCGGAACATGGTGTTGCGGAACTCTTCGGCGTTGAACGGGCGGTCGTTCTTGTATTCGGATCCGATGTCCGGCGATGCGGGCATGTCGTTGCCGGTCAGCAGCGAGTAGCTGACATCGTCGTTGCGGGTAGCGACCTCGAGGAAGTGCTGTGCGCCTTGTTCCATGTCTTCTTTAGCGCTGTCGGTAAAGCCGGGCGGCATTTGCCCATTCATGTTCTTGTCGACATTTTCGAGGTAGGCGACCATGCTCTCGCTCTGCCTGCCGAGTTCGACCCCAAGTTGCTTTCCTGGTTGCATGCCGGGGTCGGACTGGCCGAGAAGTTCGCCGAACTGGCTGAGGTCCTCGTATCGACCCGCCAGCTGATTGTAGCCGTTGTCGTAAACGCTGTTGAAGTCTTCGGAGCGGCCGGAGATGAGATTTTGCAGGTCGGGTGGCAGGTTCGAATACGAACCCTTGGAACCGTTGCTCGTCCCCACCTTCTCGTTGGTCATCGCCAGCATGGTGTTCGCGAGGTTGTTCCGTTGCGCCGCAGCGGTTGTGTCACCGGCGTTCTCTCGTGCCAGCAGTTGCTCGTTGAGCCCGAGGATGCCGTCTTTGCCTGCCGCTTGGAAGAACGTCTTGTAGTAGTCCTGGGTGCTCTGCGGGAGGGTTGTGACCTCGTTGCCTGCGGCCAACTGATCGATCTCGAACTGAGTGAGGGCTGGTTGGGGCATCTGGGCGAGGATTTCGTCGATCTTCGCTTTGTCGCCGGTCTTGACTGCTTCGGCGAGCTCGTTGCCGTCGTCCTGGCCGAAGCGTCCGGCCTGAGTATCGGCCGCGCTGACATCCAGGCTCGACCCCAGCAAGTCGCCGGCCGACCGAATCTCGGTGGCCTGCCCGGAGATGGCCTGGACGGCTTTGGTGACGGAGTCTTCGAATGGGTAGAGCGCGTTGTTGATCAAGGTTTGGTGATCATTCCGCACGTCTTCTTCGACGCTGGAGTTCTCCATCACCTTCCACACATCGTCGACCGTCAGCCCCAGGGCTTGCGCGTCAGCGACTTTGTTCAGGAGCGTGGTGCGGTGTGACGCGACGTTGTCCACGCTCGTGTTCACCGCAGTGACCAGCTCATCGACCTCCAATGCCAACTTCTGAACTTGGCCGTGGTCTTCGGCGACGCGGTCGTACGCCGCCAGGTACGCGGCGCCCGACCAACTGCTCTGTATGTCGCGCATATGAGTCATGGTGGTGTCGGCGCACACCATCAAGGAACCGCGGGCCGCCGCCAGTTGCGTCGCCCAGGTCTTGACGGCTTCGAGGTTCCATTTCTCGACCGCTGAGCGCTTATGCACTGCGCACATCCAGCTCGTTGAGCTTGCGGCCGAATTCCTCGTCGCTCATCTGCAAGTTGTCGGCGCACTGTGTGCACAACGTCGACACCTGGCGGTACCGATCAGCTGCTCGCAGAAACGCACCCTCCACCGCCAGGGCTGCCTGAGCGGCGGCCTCGGGGATCAAGAATGTCGCATCGTTGGTGCCTTCGGGCAGTGCCGCGTCCAGCAAGCTCGCGCCGTGCCTGACGTCGAGCGCATCGATTGCGTCACCCGCATTGCTCAGCTTCACAGCTAGCGCACGGATCTGGTCGATATCAGCCTCGAGCATGGTTCTCCATGAGGGTGATGGTCGTCTGGCTCGGTGGTTTCGGGCGTCGACCTGGCGGATCGACTTTCTGGTTCCGGCTCGCGCCTGATCTGCTGTCCGGCGCGGAGGCTATCAGTGGGGAGTGAAGCCATCGGGGTGGTCACGGCGGGATCCACCGAAGGTCGTGCGGGACAGCGTTGAAGGGTGCGCCTCGGGTGCTGGTTCGGTTGTACACACACTGTTGGACGCTCGTCGGTGCTGTTCGGTTCCATCCTGGTACCCGATACCGGGTTCCACTCCTCGTCGCAGCATCTCGGCGTCGGTCAACTCACAGCTCACGGGCTCGGTTTCGGTGCCTTCCGCGCCGAAGTTCGAGTGGCGTTAGACTGCGTGCTGACTAGCGGACATGGGGGAGGGCTCAGTGGCTATCGGAGGGGATGCTGCGGCGCAGTTGTGGGACGCTTCGTCGTCGGGGCAGTTGCGGATGGAGCCGGATGCTGCTCGGGAGGTGGCTCAGGCGTACCTGCGGTTTGCGGTGATGTGCGATGGGTGGTCTGATGCCGCCCTGCGATTGGAGAAGATCAGCGGCTTCGGGGGGTTGAAATCGTCGCTGGACCTGCAACAAGGGTTTGCAGGTAAGGCGATGGCGGCCAAACAAGTGCTTGAGCAGATGGCTTTGGCGGCGAGGGGCATGGCTGATGGATACCTACAGGCCGCCGGCATCTTGGCCGAGGCAGACGAGCTAGGTGCTGCGGCGGTGCGCGCAATTGGAAACTAGGACGGATATGAAACCCGGATTCGTTATTGCTGGTGCCCTGCTGGCGGTAGCAGTGGCGGCATGCGGAACATCGACAGAACCTGGCGCCCCCGCGTCGTCTGCGGCCGACGTCCCTACGCAGGCGGCTAGACCGACTTTGGCTGATCCGAAGTTGCAGCCGCCGTCACAGGACAACCAGTACACCCGATCGGCCGGGCGGCCAAGGGTGGTGTTCGATCCGTGTACATGGATCGGCGACACCGAGGTCGAGTCGATGGGGTTCGAGCCGGGGTCGCGGAAGCGTGGAGACGATCTGGTGGCCGAATACACCTTCTTGACCTGCGATTTTCGTACTGCGGATCATACGGCGTCGCTCGGCGTGGACTCGGGCAATATCACTTGGGAGGAGAACCTCCACAAGAATGGGGAATGGCTGGAGCCGACGACCGTCAACGGTCGCCAGGCAGGGTTGGTCGACGGCGAGCCTGGCAGCGAGAACGACTGCAGTGTGCACCTGCTGACAAAGGCTGGTGTGGTATTCGTTCGGAAGCACAGGCTCAGCCTCGGTCAAAGACAGAACCTCGATCCCTGCACCAACATCATGGAAATCGCTTCGGTAGTGGAGAAATCCATCGGTAAGGAGAACTGAGCATGGCGGACGGGGGAGGCGGTACGCCAGATCAGTACATTTCGGAGCTGACAGGGTTGCCGCTCGAGCAATCGGTGAGCGGGCTGCGGCAGCAACAGGGCGCTGAGAAGCAGCAGCAGTCGATGAGTCATGGGGGGACCGACCCGAAGTACATCACGGACTTCGAAGTGTTCGAAGGTCTTTCGCACCAGGACATCTATGACGCGGTGCAGAAGATGCAGCCGGGAGTGATGCAGCAATTCGGCGACAAGTGGGTCGAGATGTTCACAGAGATCTCGGGCGCGGTAACGGGATTGATGATTCAGACGGCGCGGGCGACCTCGAGTCTGGATGGCGCGTTCGCTGCGGCGGGGGAGGCGGCGGGACGGCGTTTCATCACTGAGGTCACGGACGTGTACACGGTTCTGTCGGTGGTCGGTCACCGGGTGAAGGCTGCCGCCTACGGTGCGGAGGCGGTGAAAATTGCTGTGCCCGAACCGGTTTCGTCCTCCGACTCGCCTGTGGATGTGGGCACATCGATGCCTGCGAACGTAACAGAACTCGTCCTTCCCGACACGGGGGCCGCGGTGGCGCGGGAGAAGGAAGACCGCCGCCTGCAGGCGATCGCGGCGATGAATTCGACCTACAAACCGACCTATGGTCCGGCCGGTGAATCCGTGCCCGCCTTCGTTGCGCCGAGCCAGCCGGGCGACGGAACCGGTGATCCTGGTTCCGGTGGGGGCGGATCGAACAATGGTGGTGCCGGTGGCGGCGGCACCGGCCCGGGTGATGCGGGCGACACCGCGACCACCGAGGACCCGAACCAGTCCGGTACGACCACGGACGACGAAACATCCAGTGCCGGTACGGATGACGACGACAGCAGCGGTACCGACGACTCGCAGGGGCAGAACAGCACCACCAATCCGGCGAGTACTGATCCGTCCTCGACCACGCCCTCCGCGACGACTCCTGGCGCTGGTTCGCCGGGTACCGGATCGCCGGGCGGTAGTTCACCTGGTGGTGGTTCGCCAGGAGGTGGGTCACCGGGCGGTTCGACGCCCGGTAGCGGCACACCGACACCGGGTGGTGCCTTGGCTGGTCGCGGCCCGGTGGTTGCCGGCCAAAACCCCGGCGCCGCGGGTTCTTCGGGCTCGGCGGGATCGAGCGGACGCGGGATGAGCCCGGGCATGATGGGCGCGCCAGGCGCGCGTGGTGGCGGCAAGGACGACAAGGACGAGCACAAGGCGCCCGACTACCTGCGGGGTGTGCAACCCGAACTGCTGGGTGACGAGCAGCATGCGGTGCCCCAGGCCATCGGGGCCGACGCCCCGGCGACCCGTCTGCCGGAGCGGGAGTCCGGAAACGCATGAGCTGGATGTTCACCCCCGACGAATTCGCGCATGTGTGGTTGCGGGAGACGGGCGACGATCGTTATCCGTTCCCGCTCACCGTGTACTCGGCTGCCGCGACGGAAAGTGAGTACGAGAAGCTTGCCGCGGCTGCTGTGCAACACTGGCCCGTCGGTGCTGATCTGGACCTGAGCGCGGTTCTCCGGCACGCCTCGCGGCCCGAGACGGCACTGGCGCTCTTCAGCGAAACCGGTCCACGCCTGCGCGCCTATGGTGCGCGGACCGGGGATCGAGGGGTGGTGATCCGCCAATACGAGGATCACAGCGTCGAGGTGTTCTCCGGAAGTGCGGGTCTGGTCAACCGCGCCTTCGCCGCCTTCCTCGGCGACCAGCCCGCTGGACAGGTCGGCCACCTGGTCGAGGATGTGGACCGGCTGGCCACCCATTTCGAATCCTGGCAGCGCCCACCGGATTCCGTCGCCGCCCGCATGCATCGGCTCACGGAGGCGAAACGGGCGGCCGGAGGCCGAATCGAGATCAGAACCGGATTGCAGTCCAGCCGACCGGGTCCCACCTCCTACCTCACCTGGCTCGACGTGTCCGGCGACGGCCGCTACCTCTCTTACCGCCGGTACCAGGACCTGCACATCGAACCGGCCGGCAAGCAGCGTGTGATCGATGCGATCGAGGCTGCTGCCACGATCGGCGCGCATACCGGTTGAGTCAGGGCGCGAATATCGTCGGCCGCGCTCGCCTGTCGGATCCGGACCGTCGCGCGGACCAGACGCTGTGACGGAGCGACCGCGACTGTGCATCTTGCCTGCGCTGTGGTGATGTCACACTGTCTGTGGCTGCATCGTCGACTCTGTGAACGCCGCGAAAAGCGCGGCAGGGCAAGGAGTTGAGCCATGGAAACCGCCTACGTCATCGTCACTGTTTTTGCCGCGCTCTGGGTCGGGTTCTCGGCGTTCTCGTTGTTGCGGCGGGCGCCTTTCGTTGTGGATCCGCTGGTTGATTACGGGGTGCCGGAGAGCTGGTGGACGCCGCTGGGGGTCGCGAAGGCGGCCGGGGCGGTCGGGTTGTTGGTGGGGCTGTGGGTGCCGATGGTCGGGGTGGCTGCGGCCGTGGGGCTGATTCTCTACTTCACCGGTGCGGTGGCGACGGTGTTGCGGGCGCGGTCTTACAAAACGGTGGCATTCCCGGTGTTGTATCTGGTGCCTGTCGCGGTGGCGTTGGGGCTCGGGTTCGCGGCCTGACCTGGCAGGGTGAGGAGTATGCGGACGTTCGAGGAGCTGATCGAGGAAGCGGATTCGGTATCGGTGGCCGGTTGGGACTTCTCCTGGCTCGACGGTCGGGCAAGCGAGGAACGTCCGTCGTGGGGGTATCAGCGGTTGCTCGGTGCTCGGCTGCCGACGGTGACCGCGGCGCTGGATATCCAGACCGGCGGTGGGGAAGTGCTGGCCGGGGTGGACCGGTTTCCACCTACCATGGTCGCCACCGAATCGTGGCCGCCGAACGTCGCCGCGGCCACCGCACTGCTCCACCCGCGGGGCGTCGTCGTTGTCGCCACACCGGACGAGCCGCCACTTCCGTTCGCCGACAACGCCTTCGATCTGGTCACGGCCCGGCATCCGGCCACCGTGTGGTGGGACGAGATCGCCCGCGTGCTGCGCCCCGGCGGCACCTACCTGGCTCAGCACGTGGGCCCCGCGAGCGTGTTCGAACTGGTCGAATACTTCCTCGGGCCGCAACCGCAGGCCCGCCGGGCGCGCCATCCCGACGACGAAGCCGCCGCCGCCCGCGCTGCCGGACTGCGGATCGTCGACCAGCGCACCGAACATCTGCGCATGGAATTCGACGACATCGGTGCCATCGTCTACTTCCTGCGCAAAGTGATCTGGATGGTCCCCGGATTCACGGTCGATGCCTACCGCGACCGGCTGCGCGAGCTGCACGAACAGATCCGGCGTGAAGGACCCTTCATCGCACACTCCAGCCGGACCCTGATCGAGGTGACCAAACCCTGACACCGATTTGCGAGATCAGTCGGCGATGGCTGCGGTCAGAGGAAGAAGACCGGCCAGAATTCTTTGCAGACTAGTGCTGTAGCAGAAGTGCTACGCTTGTAGCATGACCTCCATTCCCGCGCGCGACCTGCGTAATCACACCGCGGAGATACTTCGTCGCGTGGAAACGGGCGAGGAGTTCGACATTCTCCGGGACAACCGGCCGGTCGCCAAGATCATCCCGTTTCCGACCCGACGCCAGTGGATTCCGGCTGCGGAGATCCTCGAAGAACTGAAACGGCTGGGTCCGGACACCACCGGGCTCGCGGCCGAGTTGCGGGAGTCGCTCACCGAAACCACGGACGACCTGCCGTGGTAGCGCCGGCTCGTCGCGCCCTGGCTGATACGTCGGTTTTCATCGGACTCGAGTCGCATTGTTTCGAGCCGAGTTCGTTCGAGGACTTCGTGTGGGGAGTGTCGGTTGTGACGCTCGGTGAATTGCGGCTCGGTGTGCTGAATGCGAGTGGGCCTGAAGCCGCGTCGCGTCGGCTCTCGACTTATCAGCTCGCGCAACGATTCGAACCGATCGCAATCGATAATGGGGTAGCCGAAGCCTGGGCGCTGCTCGTCTCTCGACTACGGGCCGCCGGGCGCAAGGTTCCGATCAACGACAGCTGGATCGCCGCCACAGCGATAGCGAACCGAATTCCTCTCGTCACTCAGGACAACGACTACGCCGCGATGCCAGACCTCGAAGTGATCAAGCTCTGACGGGCGCGCCCACCCATGCTCACGGAAATCCGCTGAGGCTTGCTGAGCGAGGAAGTGGCATCGTCATCACCGAGTGGTGTCGATGTCCATCGCCGTTCGTCAATCGGTGACGGCGAAAGCGGCAGTCAGCGGAGGTAAGGCGGCGCGGGCGTCCAGTCCGGTGAACCAGAGACCGACCGTGAAGACCGCCGTTGCCTCGAGGTACCTGGCGCGATGTAGACCCCCTGCGGGGAATGGTTGCAGCGCAAGGTCTTCCGCCAGATCGGCAACGATTCGCATCGCTGTCTCGTCGTCGCCGCAGAACGGGACTGCCAGCCGAACACCGTCGAAGACGCGGTCCTCGCCCGCCCACACCTCGGCGGCGAGCAGATTGAAGGCCTTGACCACTCGGGCACGCGTGGCGCGGGACGCGATCCGTTCGGCTACCGCCGGCTCGCCGAGGACGAAGGCGGTCGCGCCGTCGGGCGCCGACTCGTCGGGCTGGAACGCATTCGTGCAATCGATGACGACACGGTCGGCCAACCGCTCGCCGTGCTCGTCGAGCAGTTCGGTCAGCGCGGCTACCGGTACCGCGAGCAACACCACCTCCGCGAAGTCGATCGCCTCGGCGATCGTGGCCGAACCGACCCGGTGTCCGGTTGGTGCGCCGGCGTCGATGATGTCGGCGAGGTCGCGTGCCGAACGTGCCGAGCGGGCGCCGATGAGCAACTCGTGGCCGACACGGGCCCAGCCACCGCCGAGCGCGGCCGCCATCGACCCTGCCCCGATGATTCCGATTCGCATGACAACTCCCGTAATCCGTCGGTGCCCGAGCGGCACCTGTCCAACAGACGCTAGGGATTGCGACAGGCACCTCCGGGTGCCTCACGACGCTGCCAAACTGGACACATGACTGAGCCGATCCGATTCGCTCCCTACGGCGAATTCGAGGCCGACTGCCCGGCCAGGCTCGGCGTCGATCTGTTCGGCAACCGGTGGTTGCCTGTGGTGGTGTACATGCTCAGGGATGGTCCGCAACGTCACAGCGAACTTCTCGCGGGCATCGGCGGCATCAGTCAGAAGATGCTGACGCAGACTCTGCGGCGGATGGAGCGGATGATGCTCGTACGCAGGCGTCGGTACGCCGAAGCGCCGCCTCGGGTGGAATACGAACTCACCGGATCCGGTCGCGATCTGCTCGTCCCGATTCATGCGCTCGGTGCATGGGTCGACGCGCACGGGGCCGAGGTGAGCGCCGCGCTGTACGGCGCAACCGACGTCTGACACGCCCGGCGGCGCACTGGGTGCCCGCTGGGTGAACGGCGGACGAACACCACCCCAAGTGCCCGTGACCTGCGCGAAACTTCACCCCACCCCGCGCCGGGAAGTCGGTGTGCACTCGTACGATCAATAATGTGAGCGTTCCGCAGGCCGTGCTGTTGGCAGTCCTCGCGGCTGTCGTCGGACTGGCAGTCGGGGGCCTGCTGATCCCCTACGTCAATGCCAGGCAGGCGGCACGGACCCAGGAGGACACCGGGCTCACCATGTCGCAGGTGCTCGACCTCATCGTGCTCGCCTCCGAGAGCGGCATCGCCGTGGTCGACGAATACCGCGACGTGGTGCTGGTGAACCCGCGCGCCGAGGAACTCGGCCTGGTCCGCAACCGGCTCCTCGACGAACGCGCCTGGTCGGCGGTCGAGAAGGTCCTCGCCACCGGTGAATCCGCCGAGTTCGACCTCACCGCGAAGAACCCGTTACCCGGGCGCGGCCGCATCGCGGTGCGCGGCATCGCACGCAAACTCTCGCGCGAGGAGACCAGTCTCGTCGTGCTGTTCGCCGACGACGACTCCGAACAGGCGCGCATGGAGGCGACCAGGCGCGATTTCGTCGCCAATGTCAGCCACGAGCTCAAGACGCCGGTCGGTGCGATGAGCCTGCTCGCAGAGGCCATGCTCGAATCCGCCGACGACCCCGACGCGGTACGGCACTTCGGTTCCCGCGTGCTCGCCGAATCCCGGCGCCTCGGGAAGATGGTCACCGAACTGATCGCGCTGTCGCGGTTGCAGGGGGCGGAGAAACTGCCCGACCTGGCCGTTGTCGACGTCGACACCGTGGTGCAGCAGGCCGTCGACCGCTCGCGCACCGCCGCCGAAGCCGCGGGCATCACCGTCAGCACCGACCGGCCGAGCGGGCTGGAAGTGCTCGGTGACGAAACGCTGCTGGTCACCGCGCTGTCGAACCTGGTGGAGAACGCCATCGCGTACTCGCCGCAGGGTTCGCACGTGTCGGTGAGCCGGTCGCTGCGCGGCGATCACGTCGCGATGGCCGTCACCGACCGTGGCATCGGCATCGCGAAAGAAGACCAGGAACGGGTGTTCGAGCGGTTCTTCCGCTCCGACAAGGCCCGCTCCCGCTCGACCGGCGGTACCGGGCTCGGCCTGGCCATCGTCAAACACGTGGCGGCCAATCACAACGGTGAGATCACCCTGTGGAGCAAACTGGGCACCGGCTCGACGTTCACCCTGCGCATCCCCGCCCATCTGGAAACCGATGGGGACGAGGACGCGGGGCAGACGCCCGAGCTCGCCACGAGAGAAACCATCGCCCAGCGCAATCCCGCTGGACGAACGAACGGTGTGGAGGCACGCAGATGACGAGTGTGTTGATCGTCGAAGACGAGGAGTCGCTGGCCGATCCGCTGGCGTTCCTGCTGCGCAAGGAAGGCTTCGACGTCACCATCGCCGGTGACGGGCCATCCGCGCTGGCCGAATTCGACCGCTCCGGCGCCGATATCGTCCTGCTCGACCTCATGCTCCCCGGCATGAGCGGCACCGACGTGTGCAAACAGCTGCGGACCCGCAGCGGCGTGCCGGTCATCATGGTGACCGCGCGTGACAGCGAGATCGACAAGGTGGTCGGGCTCGAGCTCGGCGCCGACGACTACGTCACCAAGCCGTACTCGGCGCGCGAGCTCATCGCCCGCATTCGCGCCGTGCTGCGGCGTGGGGCGGGCGACGAGCTCGATTCCGGCAGTGAGAACGGCGTGCTCGAGGCCGGGCCGGTGCGGATGGATGTGGACCGGCACACGGTGCACGTCAACGGCGGGCAGGTCACGCTGCCGCTCAAGGAGTTCGACCTCCTCGAATACCTGCTGCGCAACTCGGGCCGCGTGCTGACCCGTGGGCAGCTGATCGACCGGGTGTGGGGTGCGGACTACGTGGGGGACACGAAGACCCTCGACGTCCACGTGAAGCGGCTGCGCTCGAAGATCGAAGCCGATCCCGCCAAGCCGGAGCATCTGGTGACCGTGCGCGGATTGGGCTACAAGCTCGAGGCTTGATTCCCTGGCGAACCGCCTTCAGTCCGCCATGACCGCACTCCCGGCCCCGCACGGCCCCATAGGGGCCGCGCTCGAGCGCGCCAGCGCTCCAACAAACACAGCCCAATACCTTTGTCGTGCACAAAACACCGAGGTGGTGCCGCATGGCCGGGAGCCCGGTAGCTCAGCGAACTGAGCCGAGCCCCGGGCGCCGCAGTCTCAGATGGCGCTCCACACGACGCCGAGCGGGGTGTCCATCTTCTTCAAGGGAACCCAGCCGTAGGCGTCTTCCTGCATGCAGTCGTAGATCTCCACGTCGGCGCCGTTGCCGCGGCAAGCGATGGTGGTCGAGGTGCCCTGGGTGCTGGCGATGATGTACTTGCCGTTCTTCGCCGCGTCGATGGCCGCGGGGTCGGTGTAGCTCACGAAGCTCGACGTGAAGTCGGCGTACTTGGTCGGGTCACCGTTGGGCTCGGCGTGGGCGAGGCCGGTCATCGACAGGGTGGCGCCGATCGTCAGGGTCGCGAGGTAGAGCGCTTTCTTGGACATGAGCAGCGATCCAACCCGACCTCGATGACGCGGCGATTGCGGGCAGGTGAACCGGACCCCCGGCTCAGGCGGGATGCGTGCCGTGGAGGCGTTCGGCTTCCACCGTGGCGGGGTGCACGGCGATCAGGCCGAGGCCCTCGCGGCGGCGGCACAGCTTGGCCAGTTCCTCATAGGCGGGGGCGCCGAGAAGTTCGCGCAGTTCGGGGGCGTAGGACTGCCAGACCGGTTTCGCGCCGACGTGGGCGTCGGGGGAGCCGGTGCAGTACCAGTCGAGATCGAGGCCGCCGGGACCCCAGCCGCGGCGGTCGTACTCGGTGACGACGGTGCGCAGGATCTGCTCGCCGTCGGGGCGCTCCACCCAGTCCTGGGTGCGCCGGATCGGCAGCTGCCAGCACACGTCCGGCTTCATCTCGAGCGGTTCGATGCCCTTGCGCACGGCCATGATGTGCAGTGCGCAGCCTGCGCCCGCGGCGAAACCGGGGCGGTTGAGGAAGATGCAGGCACCGTCGAAGCGGCGGGTGCGCAGGGCGGGTTCGTCCTCGAGTTCGTCGAGCTCGAGGTAACCCTTCTTGACGACTTTGCCCTTCTCGGTGGCCTCGCCCATCAGCTGCCAGTCCTGTGGTGTGAGCTGTTTCACAGCACTCGCGAGGCGCTTGCGGTCGTCCTTGTCGGCGAGGAACGCGCCGTGCGAACAGCACCCGTCGTCGGGACGATCGGCGATGATCCCCTGGCAGGCGGGGGTGCCGAACACGCAGGACCAGCGCGACAGCAGCCAGGTGAGGTCGGCGACGATCTGGTGCTCGTCGTTTGCTGGGTCGGTGAACTCGATCCACTCGCGCGGGAAATCCAGCTCGACTTCCGGGGCCGGATCGATCTTCCGCCCAGGTCGGAGCCCGGTCTGCGCGATGGGGCCTTCGCCTTCGGTCACAAGTTCTGACGCTAACAGTTCAGTCGCCTGTCCTGTACTCCCGGATCACCAAGTACCGTATTCGGAGTGCGGCTAGGTGTTCTCGATGTCGGAAGCAATACCGTTCACCTGCTGGTGGTGGACGCGCATCGTGGTGGACACCCGATGCCCATGAGCTCCTCGAAGGCGGCCTTGCGCCTGTCGGAGAACATGGACGGCGACGGTCGGATCACCGAGGCGGGCGAGGCGCGGCTCATCACGACCATCGCCGAATTCGCCGATCTTGCCCGCAAGGCCAAGTGCGTGGAACTGATGCCGTTCGCCACATCCGCCCTGCGTGAGGCCACCAATTCCGAGGAAGTGCTCACCCGGGTGCGGGCTAGCACGGGGGTCGATCTGCGGGTGCTTTCCGGCGAGGACGAGGCGCGGCTGACGTTCCTCGCGGTGCGCCGCTGGTTCGGGTGGAGCGCCGGGCGCATCCTCAACCTCGACATCGGCGGCGGCTCGCTCGAGATGTCCAACGGCGGCGACGAGGAGCCCGATGTGGCGCTGTCGCTGCAGCTCGGCGCGGGCAGGTTGACCAGGGAGTGGTTACGCGACGATCCGCCGGGCAAGCGCAAGATCGCGGTCCTGCGTGACTGGCTGGAGGCCGAACTCGTCGTCCCGTCCAAAACCCTGATCGAAGCGGGGAAACCCGACCTCGCCGTCGGCACGTCGAAGACGTTCCGATCGCTGGCCAGGCTCACGGGGGCGGCACCCTCGGCCGCGGGCCCGCGGGTGCGCCGTACACTGACCAGCTCCGGTCTGCGCCAGCTGATCGCGTTCATCTCCCGGATGACCGCCTCGGATCGTGCGGAACTGGAAGGTGTGAGTTCGGACCGGTCCCAGCAATTGGTGGCCGGGGCTTTGGTCGCGGAGGCGAGTATGCGGGCGTTATCGCTCGACAGCATCGAGATCTGCCCTTGGGCGCTGCGCGAAGGGCTGATCCTGCGCAAACTCGATACCGAACCCAACGGGGGTGGCCCGGTGGCGATGCCGCCGGTGGAACCGGTAGGGAGACAGCATGAGTGGTGAGGATTCCAAACAGCTCTCGGTAGCCGAACTGCTCGCGCGCAACGGTGCGCAGGGCGGGTCGCCGCCGTCCTCCGGTGGCGGCAGGCGGCGCCGCAGCGGTCGTGGGGTCTCGGTCACCGACCTGACCGGTGAGAACGCGGTGGTCCGGACGGGTGGCCGCTCACACGCCGCGCCCACCGAGACACCGCCCGAACCACCCAGCTACGAACCACCCAGCTACGAACCGCCGAGCTACGATCCGCCCGCGAGCCAACAGCCCGCGCCGTATCCGCCGCCCGGCCCCGCCGAACCGGCGTACTCACCGATCTCCGGCCCGATCACCCGCCTCGATCCGACCGCGGACCCCCTCGCGCCCACCGCGTCCCGGTCCGGCTCCGATCCGTTCGGCCCCTTCCGCGCCGAAGCCCGCGACACGCGCCAGAACGGCAGGCTCGGTGTGCCCGGCGGGACGACGCAACCCGTCGACCCCGGTATCGCCGAGCTGTTCGGTTCCGGTGCGTTGCCCGCCGTCGGCGGTGGCCGTCGCCGCAAGGCCGACGACGAACCCGAGTACCCGGCACCCGCACCACCCGCACCGCCGGTCACCGGTGGCCGGGCGGCGCGTCGCCGTGCCGCCGAGGCCGCGGAGGAAGCCGCCGAACCGCCCGCCGCGAGCGGGTACGCGGCCTCGCTGCACGAGTCGGGGATCGACGCGCCCCGCGCGTTCATGGGTCGTCCCGGCCAGACCCCCGGATTCAACGCCTTCCCGGATCTCGGATTCGAGAACCACCCGAGCGTCGAGCCGACGCCCTATGAACCGCCCGCCTACGAGCCGCAGGCTTTCAACGGCAGGGACAGCGGGTATCCGGCGCCGAACGGTTACCCCCAGCCGACGCAGGCCTACAGCCCCGCACCCGAGGCCCCCGCCGATCCGCGCCCGTCGCTCGAGCGCAGGCGTGATGCGGGCAAGGGTGGCGGTCTGCCGTCGTGGTCGGCCCGCAGGCATCGCCCCGCGCAGGATCCGGCGCCCGAAAGCGCCGGTGTCCCGACGGCGGCGTGGTCGCCGATCAGCCAGGAACAGCCGCTGCTCGCCGGTGACTCGGTGGCCGCCGATCTGCTGCGCCAGCGCGCCGAGATCGACGCCACCGCCGACGCGCGCACCGAGGTGTATCGCCTCGGCGGCGTCGAACCGGCGACCGACGACTACGCCGAATCCGACTACACCGACCGCGATTACGCCGACAACGACTACTCCGACACCGACTACGGCGACTACGACGAGTACGAGGACGACGACTACGAGCCCGAGCCGAAACCGAGCCGGGCGAGCAGGCGGGCCGCGACCAAGGCCGCCGCGGCCAAGGTGGCGGGCCGCGCGAGATCCCGTGCCAAGAGCCGGGTCGCGTCGTCACGCAACCGGTCGGCGGCGGGTGGCCGGATCTCCCGGTTCACGGCCAAGGCGCCCGCCGACGATCATCGCCGCGAGTGGATGATGCTCGGCGCGCAGAGCGCCGGTGCGGCCGTTGCGGGCATGTTGCTGTTCAAGGGTTTCGAGACGATGTGGGAGACGCTGCCCTGGGTGGCGCTCGCCCTCGCGATGGTGGTGATCCTCGGTCTGGTCGCGCTGGTTCGGGTGCTGCGCCGCACCGACGACATCTTCAGCACGGTGATCGCCGTCGTCGTCGGCGTCTTCGTGACGCTCGGACCGCTAGCCTTCCTCCTCAGTACCAGCTGAATACAGGGAGTGGGCCGTGGGGAACATCGAGATCGGGCTGTCGACGGCGTCGGTTTATCCGGAGAACACCCAGGCGGCGTTCCGCTATGCCGCCGAATTGGGTTACGACGGAATCGAATTGATGGTGTGGGCCGAACCGGCCAGCCAGAACATCGACACCGTGCAGTCCTATGCCAAGCGCTACGGCGTCCGGGTGCTCGCGGTGCACGCGCCGTGTCTGCTGATCTCCCAACGGGTCTGGGGCGCGGACCCCGTGGCGAAGCTGGAACGCAGTGTGCGCGCGGCCGAGGCGCTCGGTGCCGACACCGTGGTCGTGCATCCGCCGTTTCGCTGGCAGCGCCGCTACGCCAGGGGTTTCGCCGAGCAGGTCGGTGAACTCGAGGCGCACCACCCGGTGAAGGTGGCGGTGGAGAACATGTTCCCGATGCGGGCCGACACCCTGTTCCGTGAGGGCGCGGTGCGCAGGCTGGAACGTCGCGCGGGGCCAGGGCGCGCGGTGAGCGCGTTCAGTCCGTCCTACGACCCGACCGATACCGGTTTCGACCACTACACCCTCGACCTGTCGCACACCGCGACGGCGGGAACCGACGCGCTCGAGCTGGCCCGGCGGATGGGCGAGGGCCTGGTGCACCTGCATCTGGCCGACGGGCGCGGCGCCGCCCACGACGAGCACCTGGTCCCCGGTGACGGCACCCAGCCGTGCGCGCAACTGTGTGAATACCTGGTGGACACGGGCTTTCGCGGCCACGCCGTCGCCGAGATCAATACCCAGAACGCGCGGACCACGGCCGCCCGTTCGGCCCTGCTGGCGCGCACCCTCGAATTCGCGCGCCGTCACCTCACGGGCGCAACGCCCGACCCGCAACCCCGCCACGCCGACCTGCCGTAATCATCGCGGCGAACTCGGGAATATGCCGAGCGGCACCATGCTTGTACGCTGTACGAAAGTGCACCGCGACCAGGAGTGACGATGACGCGAGAACTCGCGACCGACGCGCCGTTCAGTCAGGTCGTCGACCTGACCGAGCTCACCACTACCGATGCCGAAACCGGCCGCTACGCCGGTGTCATCGAGCCCACCTGGACCATCGGCCCCAAGGTGCACGGCGGCACCATGGTGGCCGCCAGCGCCGCCGCGGCGACCCGATGGCTCACCGAGGCCGACGCCTCCTACGCCCGCATGGCGCCCATCGCGGCCAGCTCCGACTTCCTCGGCGCCCCCGATCCGGGCAAGGTCGAGTACGCGGTGCACATCCGCAAGAAGGGCCGCCAGATCTGCCTGGTCGACGCCGAACTGATCCAGAACGACCGCACCCTGGTGCGCACCGCGTTCACCTTCGGCCACCTCGACGCCACCGCCACCCGCTGGAGTGGCCCCGACACCGACATGCCGGCCGAACCCACCGACACCGCGCTCCGGTACACCCCGGACTCGCCGATGGGCAAGATCGTGCACGTCAGCCAGGGCGCGCACGTCCTGCTCGATCCCACCTGGGGCGAATTCCTGCGCGGTGAGACCGGCGATCCCCGGCTGCGACTGTGGATCCGCCCCTTCGACGGCGACGAAGCCGACCCCCTGGTCCGCGCCGCCTTCGCGATGATGGCCGCCGACATGAGCCCGCCGGTGCCGATGAACCTCGGCCACTTCGGCTGGTCGCCGACGGTCCAGATGACCACCTACCTGCGTCGCGTCCCGGCGCCCGGCTGGCTGCGTGTCATCGCCACCTCCCGTGAAGTGGGCGAGCGCATGTTCGACGAGGACCAACTGGTCCTCGACTCCACCGGTGCGGTGGTCGCCCAGAGCCGCCAACTGGCGCTGATCCCCGCCAAGTAACAATCCCGGCCGCCCCACCACTAACCTTGGCCGCATGACGAGAATTGCTGTTGTCGGTGGTGGGCGGATCGGTGAGGCGCTGGTCGCCGGATTGCTGGAAGCCGGTCGGGCGCCCAAGGATCTGGTCGTCGTCGAGACCCTCGCGCCACGGGCCGCGCAGCTCGCCGAGCGGTTCAAGGTGCGGGTCACCGGGTCGACCGCCGACGCCGTCGTCGGCGCCGACATCGTCGTCATCGCGGTGAAGCCGAACGTGGTCGACTCGGTACTCGCCGACCTGTCCAAGGCCGACCTCGACACCGGCCGCGAGCAGGTACTCGTCTCGCTGGCCGCGGGCATCACCACCGGTCACCTGGAGTCGAAGCTACCGGCCGGCTTCGCCGTGGTGCGGGTCATGTCCAACACCCCGATGCTGGTCGGTCAGGGCATGTCCGTGCTGTCGCCCGGCCGCTATGCCGATGCCGAACAGCTCGAGGTGGTCGGTGAGATGCTCGAGGCCGTCGGCAAGGTCGTGACGGTGCCGGAGACGCAGATGGACGCCGTCACCGCCGTCTCCGGGTCGGGTCCGGCGTATTTCTTCCTCGTCGTCGAGGCCATGATCGACGCCGGTGTCGGCCTCGGCCTCACCCGCGAAGTCGCCACCGAACTGGTCGTGCAGACCATGATCGGCTCGGCCGCTCTCATCGATGAGAGCGGGCAGAACGCCGTCGATCTGCGCGCGGCGGTCACCTCGCCCGGCGGCACGACGGCCGCGGCCTTGCGCGAACTCGAACGCGGCGCGATTCGGTCGACCTTCATCGAGGCATTGCAGGCCGCCAAGCGTCGATCCGTGGAACAGGGCGCGTCCAGCGAATGACACGCGGACGCCCGGCGCGATAACCGATTTCTCACACCCGTCGCAGTAATCCCACTGGCACCGCTAAGCTCGTAGAAGCACGTGCGTGTCTGTTCCGCCGGTGGGGAAGCCGGCGGCGCGGACGTGCCGGAGGTCAATGGTGCCATGATGTCTGCGAACAGAATGTCCAGTAATTCACCGGCGTCCGGCGGTGGATCGGGGTCACCCGCTCCACGAGTCGGTGCCACTCCGCAACCGGTGATCGGCGGTGGCACACAGTTTCTCACCGTCGCCGAAGTCGCCGATCTCATGCGGGTGTCGAAGATGACGGTGTACCGGCTCGTGCACTCGGGCGAACTGCCCGCGGTGCGGGTCGGACGCTCGTTCCGGGTGCACGCGAAGGCGGTGCACGACTACCTGGAGACGTCGTACTTCGACGCCGGATGAGCTGAAACCCGCGGCGGCAGCCGCCAAGGGTACTGCGGTTTCGTCGCTGCTTCGGTGTCCCGGTAGCATGGACAATCGGTTCGTGTCCGCCTGCCGGTGGCACCGCTTCGTGGTGTCCGGTGCGCCCCGGCGGCGCGGGCACCAGACGACGCACGCGACACCGCGTGTGCATGCCGAGTAGAGAGAACGCGAGGAAACCCTATGGGTTCTGTGATCAAGAAGCGCCGCAAGCGTATGTCGAAGAAGAAGCACCGCAAGCTGCTTCGCCGCACACGTGTTCAGCGGCGCAAACTCGGCAAGTAAGCCTGCGTGCCCGCGAGAGCCCGTCACCTTTCGAGGTGACGGGCTCTCGCTGTGAAATGACCCGGTTTGTAAATCTCGCTGTGCGATAACGGGTCGTCCTCGTTAAAAGCTGGTAGATCGTGTCGGCGGGTGGCGCGAATGCGGCTACTCTGGTACGCGGAAATCATGAGAAGCAGGGGGCTTTGAGTGGGGTCAGGTCAGGGTTCCGATACGCGGGAACGCCACGAACCGAAAGTCGTGCTGGTCACCGGTGCCAGCCGCTACTTCGGTAGCCGGATCGCGTCCCGATTCGCCGCCGATCCCGGTGTCGAACGGGTCATCGCGGTGGACACCATGCCCCCCGGTCGCGAGGTGCGCCGTCGCCTGGGCCGTACCGAATTCGTCCGCGCCGACATCAGGAATCCACTGATCCGCAAGGTCGTCGAGAACAACAACGTCGATACCGTCGTCCACGCGGCCCTGCTCACCCGCCCGCCGGCGCGCGGCGGTCGCGCGGTGATGAAAGACCTGAATGTGCTCGGGTCGATGCAACTGCTCGCGGTGTGCCAGAAGGCGCAATCGGTGCGTCGCGTCGTCGTGCGTTCGTCGTCGGCCGTGTACGGCTGCAGCGCCAAGGACCCGGCGAAATTCACCGAGGAAATGAGTGCGCGTACGCCACCGGCCGGCTGGTTCGCCCGCGACATGATCGATATCGAGGCGCTCGTGCGCGCGATGGCGCGGCGCAGGCCCGATATGTCGGCGTCGATTCTGCGGCTCGCCCCTATCGTCGGTCCCCGGCTGGCCGACAGCGGCGTGCAATACCTGCGGTCGCCGATCACCCCGACCGTGCTCGGGCGCGAAGCCCGGATGCAGTTGCTGCACGAAGAGGACGCGGTGGCGGTACTCGTACACGCCGCCTCCCGCGCCCACGGTGGCACCGTCAATGTGGCCGGAGACGGCGCGCTGGCGATGTCGCAGGCCATCCGCCGGGCCGGGCGCATCGCCGCCCCGGTACCCCTCTTTGTTTTCCGCACCGTCGGCCGGAGCCTGATGGGCCCGGTCATGCGCGGTTTCAGCGGGGAACAACCCGACTACTTCTACTTCGGTTGCGGTCTCGACACCACCCGCATGCGAACCGAACTCGGCTTCACCCCGCGCTGGACGACGGTCCAGGCATTCGACGACTTCATCGCGGGCGCAGCGTTGCGGCCCGTCTTCGATCCGGCATGGATCGACGCCGCGGAACACAAACTGCTCGGCCTCATCGGGGCCGGTTCAGGAGCACACACATGAACGAAGGAGCGAAAGTCATTCGTCTCGACGTGAATGTCGAGACCCGGCACCGGCCGTCGTCCCGGCGTAAACCGGACGTTCCGGTCCAACCCACCCCCGTCACCGCCTTGAGCGATCACCGGCCGGGCATGCCGACCCGGCCGCCGAAGTCGCTGTCGGAGACACTGCGTGACGCTCTCGGCAAGCAGATCGAGAGCACCGCGGAATTCGCGCGGCGCAGGCTCACCGGTGACTACCAGATCGACGAATTCGGCTACGACAAGCACCTGCTGGAATCAGTGATCCTGCCCGCGCTGCGGCCGCTGTCGGATTACTGGTTCCGGGTCGAGGCGTCCGGCATCGAGAACATTCCCGCCACCGGCGGCGCGCTGCTGGTCGCCAACCACGCTGGCACGGTTCCGCTCGACGGGCTCATGCTGCAGCTGGCCGTGCACGACAAGCATCCGGCCCACCGCGCGCTGCGCCTGCTGGCGGCCGACCTGGTGTTCGAGCTGCCCGTCTTCGGTGCGCTCGCCCGCAAGGCCGGGCACACCCTCGCCTGCCACCCCGATGCCGAACGGCTGCTGCGCTCCGGGCACATCGCCGGGGTGTTCCCCGAGGGCTTCAAGGGTGTCGGCAAGAACTACGCCGACCGGTACAAGCTGCAGCGCTTCGGTCGCGGTGGATTCGTGTCGGCGGCGGTGCGCACCGGTGTGCCGATCATCCCGGTGTCGATCGTCGGCTCGGAGGAGATCTACCCGAAGCTGGCCGACATCAAGCCGCTGGCCCGTCTCCTCGGCCTGCCGTACTTCCCGGTGACCCCGCTGTTCCCGCACCTCGGCCTGCTCGGCGCGATCCCCGTCCCGTCGAAGTGGTACATCGAGTTCGGCGAGCCGATCGCGACCACGGCGTTCGAACCGGAGGAAGCCGACGATCCGATGACCATGTTCGACGTCACCGACCAGGTGCGCGAGACCATCCAGCAAACGCTGTACAAGCTCCTGGCGAAACGCCGCAACCCGGTCCTCGGGTAGCAAGGGTCCTCGGGTAGCAAGTGAGTACATGGGTAACTCACCGGGGACGGGCCGACCAAACGGCCACCCTGGTCTGGCCGCCGACGCAGATTGCCCCGCACCCGAGTCTGGCCTGAGTTCTCGGAGAGGCGGGCAAGCTATTTCTCGCGGTGGCGGGCGACCGCCGCCGCGACCGCGCCGCCCGCCGCGCCGAGCGCCAGCGCGGTCGGTACGCCGATCTTGGCGGCCTTGCGCCCCGTGCGGAAGTCGCGAATCTCCCAGCCCCGGTTCTTGGCCACCTCACGCAGGTCGGAATCGGGGTTGATGGCCACGGCCGTGCCGACCAGCGACAGCATGGGCACGTCGTTGTGGCTGTCGGAGTACGCGGTACACCGCTTCAGATTGAGGCCCTCACGAATCGCGAGGGTGCGCACGGCGTGGGCCTTGCCGAGGCCGTGCAGGATGTCGCCGACCAGGCGACCGGTGAACTGGCCGTCGACGCTCTCGGCGACGGTGCCGAGCGCACCGGTGAGCCCGAGTCGCTTGGCGATCACATTCGCCAGCTCCACCGGGGTCGCGGTCACGAGCCACACCTGCTGACCCGCGTCCAGGTGCATCTGCGCGAGCGCACGGGTGCCCGGCCAGATCTTGTCGGCGATGATCTCGTCGTAGATCTCCTCACCGAGCATCGCCAGCTCGGCGGTGGGCCGACCGGCGATGAAGCTGAGCGCCTTCTCCCGGCCCGAGGCCATATCGGAGGAGTTCTCCTTGCCGGTGACCCGGAATTTCACCTGTTTCCAGGCGACATCGACCAGATCGGAGGTCTTGAAATACTTGCGGGCCGCCAGGCCACGCGCGAAATGCACGATCGAGGCGCCCTGCACGAGGGTGTTGTCGACGTCGAAGAACGCGGCGGCGGTGAGGTCGCGCGGCGGCGCTTCGGGGCCCGCGTCGGTGCCCTGTTCGGCCAGTTCGGCGTCGTGCAGCGTGAGGGCGGCATCGGCACTGGCCTCACCGGCCAGATTGGCGCGCAGCTCCTCCTCGCTCGGCCCGAACGGGCTGCGCGGCAGCCGCGCGAACTGTTCCTGCAGCTCCTGGCCGAGGCGGCTGGGCTGCCACCGCGCAGGGAACTCGCCGAATCGCCCTGCGACGAATCCGGCCCTAGTCACCTTCGAACGTTCCGGCACCAGTACCCTCCGCTAGTCGCGCGAACATGTCCACAGTAACCGGATTCGCCGACATGCCGCGGCGAGCCCGGGGATTAAATAAGAGCCATGACGAATCCCACACCAACCGTGACCCTGTTGACGCGCGCCGGTTGCGGAATGTGCAGCATCGCACTCGCCCAATTGGAGACCATCTGTGGTGATTTCGGTCTCCCGGTACAGACCGTCGACGTCGACGAAGCCGCGGCAACCGACCCGGCATTGCGTGCCGAATACGGCGATCGGCTCCCCGTTGTGCTGTTGGACGGCCGTGAACACAGCTATTTCGACGTCGACGAGCCACGTTTGCGGGCCGATCTGAGCCGTTTCGCTGGTCGCGAGCGAAAATGAGGCCAAATTCACCGACTTTGTGAACGCCTGCACAAGCGGTTACGGTGGTGGCACGCAATCCGCACCGCCGCCTTCAGCAGCGGTGGTGATCGGGTTTGTACGCCCCCCATGGCACCGGTCGCTGCCTCGAGACGCAGCGGCCCACAACCGGTGAAGCAACGACAGGTACCGGACCGCGATCAGGCCCGGAACGAGGAGCCGACGACGTGACAGAGCAGCACGAGACGCCGACAGGCGCCTCCGGCAAGGCTCTCGCGCGGGATATCCCGCAGGCCACGGTGACTCGTCTTGCTACCTATCTCCGAGTTCTGGCCGGCATGGCCGACTCCGGTGTTGCCATCGTATCGAGTGAGGAACTGGCTGTCGCGGCGGGTGTCAATTCGGCGAAGCTGCGCAAGGATCTTTCCTTCCTCGGACCCAACGGTGTGCGGGGTGTCGGCTATGACGTAGCCAAGTTGCGCACCAGGATCGAGGATGTGCTCGGTCTGTCGCAGGGACATCGGGTGGTGCTGATCGGTGCGGGCAACCTCGGCCGCGCCCTGGTCGGCTATGGCGGTTTCGGGGTACGCGGCTTCACCGTGGTCGGAATCTTCGACAACGATCCGGCGGTGATCGGTCAGTCGTACGCCGGTCTCGTCGTGCGCGATGTCGAGCTGCTCGTCGCCCAGATTCCCGCTCTCGCCCCCACGATCGCGCTGCTCGCGGTCCCCGACGAAGCCGCGCAGGACGTGTGTGACCGGCTCGTCGACGCCGGGGTGCTCTCGATCCTGAGTTTCGCCCCGTGCGAGCTGCGTGCGCCCGCGCACGTGCAGATCCGCCGGGTGGATCTGGCGATGGAACTGCAGATGCTGTCCTTCGACGCCGCCCGCAACGACGCGCCGCCGCTGCCCGAGGTCGCCCACGCGAGCTCGGGCCGGGTCGCGCGCCGGGTGCCGCCGCAGAACCATCCCGCCCTCAATCACCCCGCGCCGGTCGAACCGGCGCGCGGCAGGCCGCCGCGTCGCACCGCGCCGCATTCGGCCAACCCGCATGCGGCAACGCCAGCCAAGCACCCAGGGATCGGTGATCACCCCATGAGCGAGCGTCAGCGAGCGAACCAACAGGCAGGCGCGCGTGCGCGCGTGACCGAACCGGGCGAGGTGCAGTCATGAGCATTCTGCTGGTCGGGATCTCCCATCGCAGTGCCCCGGTCTCGGTGCTGGAGAAGGTGGCTGTCAGCGAGGCCGACCGGCCCAAACTGGTCGACCGCTTGCTCGAGTCGAGTCACGTGTCCGAGGCGATGATCGTCTCCACCTGCAACCGGGTGGAGGTGTACGCGGTGGTCGACGCCTTCCACGGCGGCCTCGACGTGGTGGGCGAGCTGCTCACCGAACACTCCGGGATGGCCTTCGCCGACCTCACCAGGCACGCCTACGTGCGCTACAGCGAGGCCGCCGCCGAGCACCTGTTCGCGGTGGCCAGCGGGCTCGACTCGATGGTCGTCGGCGAGCAGCAGGTGCTCAGCCAGATCCGCAGTGCCTACGCCAGTGCCGACAACCAGCAGGCCGTCGGCCGCACCCTGCACGAGCTGGCCCAGCACGGGTTGCGCGTCGGCAAGCGGGTGCACGCCGAGACCGGGATCGACCGGGCAGGCGCCTCCGTGGTGTCGGTCGCGCTCGACCGGGCGCGCGGCGTGATCGGCGATCTCACCGGGCGCACCGCCGTGGTACTCGGCGCGGGTGCCATGGGTGGCCTTGCCGTGGCGCATCTTTCGCGGGCGGGCATCGGCCGCATCGTGGTGGTGAACCGCACGCTCGACCGCGCGCAGCGGCTCGCGGAGACCGGGCGCACCACGCACGGTGTCGACGCCGTCGCGGTGGAGACGGGTGGGCTCATCGACGCCATGGCCGGCGCCGACGTCGTCATCACCTGTACCGGCGCGGTCGGGGCCGTGGTGACCCTGGCCGATACCCACCGGGCCCTCGCGGGCCGGGCGAACACCGGTGCGGCCGAACGGCCGCTGGTGTTCTGCGACCTCGGCCTGCCCCGCGACGTGGAACACGCCGTGGCCGGGCTGCCGGGTGTCGTCGTGATCGACATCGAGTCGCTGCAGCGCGATCCGGCCGCGGGCGCCGCGGCCGACGACACCGCCGCCGCCCGCGCGATCGTCGCCGACGAACTCACCAAATACCTTGCCGGGCAACGCATGGCCGAGGTCACCCCAACGGTGGCCGCGCTGCGTCAGCGTGCCGCCGAGGTAGTCGAGGCCGAGCTGCTCCGCCTCGACTCGCGGCTGCCCGACCTGGCCGATCCGGCTCGCGACGAAGTGGCGCGCACCGTGCGCCGTGTCGTCGACAAGCTGCTGCACGCGCCGACGGTGCGGGTGAAGCAGCTGGCGTCCACGCCGGGCGGTGACAGCTACGCCGAGGCGCTGCGCGAGCTGTTCGAACTGAAACCCGGTGCGGTGCAAGCGGTTGCCGCGCCCATGGAGGTCGCCGCGGCCGAGCCCGCGCTGGCCGACGACTTCACCGCGGGACACCTCGGCGACGGGCAGTCGGCATGACCGCCCGCGCCGTGACACACAACCAGACGAAGCCCGGACGTGCGAAGAAGGGCACATCATGACCACGACAGTGCAGGAAGAGGACACCGTGACCGCAGGAAGCACTCGTGCGCCCTGGCGGATCGGCACGCGCGGCAGCCTGTTGGCGCTGACCCAGGCGGGTACCGTGCGCGACGCCCTGATCGCGGCGGGCCAGCCCGCCGAACTGGTCGTGATCAAAACTCCCGGCGATCTGTCGTCGGACCCGGTCCAGAAGATCGGCGTCGGCGTGTTCACCTCCGCACTGCGCGACGAGCTCGCTCTCGGCGGTATCGATATCGCGGTGCACTCGTACAAGGATCTGCCGACCGCGCAGGACCCGCGCTTCACCATCGCCGCGATCCCGCCCCGCGAGGACCCGCGCGATGCGCTGGTCGCCCGCGACGGGCTCGTACTCGGTGAGCTGCCGGCAGGCGCGAAGGTCGGCACCTCCGCGCCGCGCCGCGCCGCCCAATTGCGTGCGCTCGGACTCGGGCTCGACATCCTCCCGCTGCGCGGCAACATCGACTCCCGGCTGCGCAAGGTGAGCGAGGGCGAACTCGACGCCATCGTCATCGCCCGCGCCGGCCTGTGCCGGATCGGGCGCACCGAGGCCATCACCGAATCACTGGAGCCGGTGCAGATGCTGCCCGCTCCCTCCCAGGGCGCGCTCGCGGTGGAGTGCCGCAGCGACGACCCGCAGCTGATCGAGGTGCTGTCCGGTCTGGACGACGCGCCGACCCGATACGCGGTGGAAGCCGAACGTGCGCTGCTCGGCGAACTCGAGGCCGGTTGCACCGCGCCGATCGGCGCGCTCGCCGAGGTCGTCGAGTCGATCGACGAGGACGGCCGGATCTTCGAGGAGCTGTCGCTGCGTGCCTGCGCCGCCGCGATCGACGGTTCCGATGTGTTGCGGGCTTCGATAGTCGGCGCGCCGGAGGACGCCGCCGAACTCGGGCGCACGCTGGCCCGCGAACTGCTCGACCTGGGTGCCCGCGCCCTGCTGAGCGTCGCCGATGAGCCCGCGCCCGCCACCGACTTCCCTAATTCCAGCCCGATGGAGAACAACCGATGAGCAGCCGAGCCACCAAGAAGCAACCCGGGCGGATCCTTTTCGTCGGATCCGGCCCCGGCGACCCGGCCCTGCTGACCGTGCGCGCCCGCGAGGTGCTCGAACGGGCGACGCTGGCGTTCACCGATCCCGATGTGGACAAGGGTGTGCTCGCCCTCATCGGCGTGGCCGTGGAACCGGGCGAGGACGGTGAACGTCCGGTGGACGTGCGTCCGGCGCTCGGCGAACCCGCCGAGGTGGCCAAGACGCTGATCGCCGAGGCCCGCAACGGCCACGACGTGGTCCGCATCGTCACGGGCGACCCGCTGACGACCGATTCGGTGATCAACGAGGTCAACGCGGTCACCCGCTCGCACATGGTGTTCGAGGTGCTGCCCGGTCTGCCCAACGGTTCGGCCGTGCCGAGCTATGCCGGTATCGCGCTCGGTTCCGGGCACACCGAGGCCGACGTGCGCGGGGAAGTGGACTGGGCCGCGCTGGCCGCCGCTCCCGGCCCGCTGGTGCTGCACGCCACCTCCGGCCACCTGGCCGAGACCGCGAGCGCGCTGGTAGAGCACGGGCTCGCGCCGCAGACCCCGGTGGCGGTGACCGTGCGTGGCACCACCCGTCAGCAGCGCACCATCGAGGCCACGCTCGCCTCGCTGAACAACGCCGCTTCCGAGCTGGTCGGCCCGCTGGTCGTCACGGTCGGTAAAGAGGTCGAGAAGCGCTCGAAGATGTCGTGGTGGGAGTCGCGGGCGCTGTACGGCTGGACCGTGCTCGTGCCGCGCACCAAGGACCAGGCCGGTGAGATGAGCGAACGGCTCGTCACCCACGGTGCCATTCCGATGGAGGTGCCGACCATCGCGGTCGAGCCGCCGCGCAGCCCCGCACAGATGGAACGCGCGGTGAAGGGCCTGGTCGACGGCCGCTACCAGTGGGTGGTGTTCACCTCCACCAACGCGGTGCGCGCGGTGTGGGAGAAGTTCGCCGAGTTCGGTCTCGACGCGCGGGCGTTCTCCGGTGTGAAGATCGCCTGTGTGGGCGAGGCGACCGCCGAGAAGGTGCGCTCCTTCGGCATCAACCCCGAACTGGTGCCGAGCGGTGAACAGTCCTCGGAGGGCCTGCTCGCCGACTTCCCGCCCTACGACGACGTGTTCGACCCGGTGAACCGGGTGCTGCTGCCCCGTGCCGACATCGCCACCGAAACCCTCGCCGAGGGCCTGCGCGAACGCGGCTGGGAGATCGACGACGTCACCGCCTACCGCACGGTGCGCGCGTCGCCACCGCCCGCAGAGACCCGCGAGATGATCAAGACCGGCGGTTTCGACGCGGTGCTGTTCACCTCGTCCTCCACGGTCCGCAATCTCGTCGGTATCGCGGGTAAGCCGCACGCGCGGACCATTGTGGCCTGTATCGGCCCGAAGACCGCCGAGACGGCGATCGAGTTCGGTCTGCGCGTGGACGTGCAGCCCGAGACCGCGCAGGTGGGCCCCCTGGTCGAGGCGCTGGCCGAGCACGCGTCGCGCCTGCGCGCCGAGGGTCTGTTGCCGCCGCCGCGTAAGAAGAGCCGCCGCAGCAGCAGCCGCTAGCCGTCGTGGATACCCCGAAAGCCCGCCCGTCACGGCGGGCTTTCGGCGTATCGGGGTCATCGGCTGTAGCGCAGCAGCGTGCGCACGAGCCGGCAGGTGGCATCCGACGGCGCGCGCAGGTCGATCTTCTCGGCGGTGCGCCGGATCGTATCGTTGGTCGCTTGATTCGGCAGGTACACACCGGAATCGAGCAGGGCGATGGTCAGCCGCATGGCCTTGAGCCTGCGGTTGTGCGCGATGTACCAGCGGCGCGGACGGCCTGCGGGCAGCCGCTTCTTCTCCAGCGGGACGTAGGGCTCGGTGATAAAGGTCTTTCGTTGTGCGGCAATGGCGTTCATCGGCGTCCTCCCTCGCGAACGGATCGTGCTGTGTGCGGCACGATCCTCGAACACGCTTTCGATTGTATCGGGAGGCACCGACAAGTTTCGCCGCTCGCTATCGGAAGTTGTTGTGCTGCTAGGTGATTAGAAGTTATCCACAGGTTTGCCGCGGGCGATTGTGCTCGGTGCCGGAGGCGATTCGGCAATAGCTGTCGGACCGCTGTGGTCTAGTGGCGTCACGCGAACGGGAGGAGATGCGATGACGCTCGACCCGATAGACCAACGCCTCGGCGCACACGTGGCGGCCGACGAACTGCTCGGCCTGGCCTGGCTCGTCGACGATTCCAACACCGTGGCCACCGGTGCGATCGGTCATCTGGATGCCGCGCGCACGACGCCGGTGCGGACCGACACGATCTTCCGGATCTCGTCGATGACCAAGCCGCTCACGGCCGTCGCGGCATCGATCCTGATCGAGGACGGCGTCATCGGCCCCGCCGAACCGGTCGACCGCTTACTGCCCGAGCTCACCGATCGGCAAGTGCTCACCCATCCGGCCGCCGAGATCACCGACACGGTCCCGGCACGACGGCCCATCACGATCGACGACCTGCTCACCTTCCGGCTCGGGTGGGGCATGGATTTCACCGACTTCTCGCCGAAGCCGTTCACCGCGGCCTGTGCCGAGCTGGGCCTCGGCGCCGGTCCGCCCACCCCGGCGGAGATGCCGCCGCCGGACGTCTGGCTCGCCCGGCTCGGCACTCTGCCGTTGCAGTTCCAGCCGGGGGAGCGCTGGCTGTACCACGTCGGCTCGGCGATCCTCGGCATCCTGATCGCCAGGGCGGCGGGCAAACCGCTGTCGCAGTTCTTGTCCGAACGAGTGCTCGACCCGCTCGATATGCCCGACACCGGATTCAGTGTCGCGCCCGGCAAGCTCGACCGCTTCGGCCCGCATTTCGTCGAGGTCGACGGCGAGCGTGTGGTCTTCGATCCGGTCGACGGCCAGTGGAGCAGCCCACCGGCGTTCGAAGGCGGCGGCGACGGACTCGTCTCCACCCTCGCCGACTTCCATCGTTTCGCGCGGATGCTGTCCGGCGGCGGTGAACTCGACGGAACGCGGATCCTGTCCGAACGGTCCGTCGCGGCCATCACCACCAACCATCTGACGGCCGAGCAAATCGCTCGCGGCGGGCCGGAGCCGGACGGCAGCGCCGGCTGGGGTTACGGCGTGGGGGTGCAACTGACCGACCGTCCCGACGGCCCTCGCGCAGGTGCCTACGGCTGGGCGGGCGGTCTCGGCTCCAGCTGGACCAACGACGGTCCTGTAACCGCGATCCTGCTCACCGACCAGATGTGGAATTCGGCCGGACCGCTACCGGTGTTCGCGACCTTCGAGCAGATTCTCGGCGAACGCAGCCGCCTGTCCGGCGGGGTATAGGCGCCGGTGCGGGCTGTATAGCGCAGGCGTATTCTGCGGGCTATGACCGCTTTCGACCGCCCGCGGCGGTTGCGCAGGACACCCGCATTGCGCCGGCTCGTCGCCGAAACCACGCTCGAGCCGCGCCACCTTGTGCTGCCGATGTTCGTGGCCGACGGGATCGACGAACCGCGCGCGATCAGCTCGATGCCCGGTGTGTACCAGCACTCGCTCGACTCGCTGCGCAAGGCCGCCGTCGAGGCGGTGACCGCCGGCGTGGGCGGTCTCATGCTGTTCGGTGTGCCGCTGCCTGAAGACAAGGACGCCACTGGCAGCCAGGCCAGCGACCCCGACGGCATCCTCAATCGCGGCTTGCGCGCGCTGGCCGAGGAGGTCGGTGACTCGACCGTCGTCATGGCCGACACCTGCCTCGACGAATTCACCGATCACGGCCACTGCGGCGTGATCGGGAGCGACGGCGCCGTCGACAACGACGCCACCCTGCACCGCTACGTGGAGATGGCCCTCGCCCAGGCCGAGGCCGGCGCCGACCTGCTCGGTACCAGCGGCATGATGGACGGCCAGGTCGGGGCGATCCGGCGCGGCCTCGACGCCGTCGGCCGCACCGACACCGCGATCCTGGCCTATGCCGCCAAGTACGCCTCGGCGTTCTACGGCCCGTTCCGTGAGGCGGTCGGTTCGTCGCTCGAGGGCGATCGGCGCACCTACCAGCAGGACCCGGCCAACCGCCGTGAGTCGTTGCGCGAGCTCGATCTCGACCTCGCCGAGGGCGCCGACATCGTGATGGTGAAGCCCGCGATGTCCTACCTCGACATCCTGCGCGACGTGGCCGACCGTTCGACCGTTCCGGTCGCGGCCTACCAGATCTCGGGCGAGTACGCGATGATCACCGCCGCCGCCGAGCGCGGCTGGATCGACCGCCGTGCCGCCGTGCTGGAATCGCTGGTCGGCATCCGGCGGGCGGGCGCGGACATCGTGCTCACCTACTGGGCGACCGAGGCCGCACACTGGCTGTCGTGATCGTTCCACCGAACAAACCGGAATCCCGTCCGATGCCTGAGGACGTGGGCACCGCCAAGCAGCTGTGGTTCGCCGTCGCTGCCCTCGGTGTGGTGTACACGGGCGCGAGCGTGGCCGCCATGACCGGGCAGCGCGACGAGCTCAGCAAGCAGTTCCTCGACGAGATGCACAAGAGCGACCCGAATATCCCCGCCTCGACCGTCGATCTGATGGTGACGGCGGCCTTCGTGCTCACCGCGATCGTCGGAGTGCTCCTGGCGGGCGTCACCGTCGCCATCGCCCATCAGCTGGGGCGCGGTAAGAACTGGGCGCGCACAGTGCTGACGGTGGTCGCGGTCTGGCTCGGGATCGGTGCCGTCGCCACCATGTTCAGCTTCTCCGGCGACACCGGTGTGGCCGCGATGGTGAGTGGTGGCACGTCGATCGTGCAGGGTGTGCTCGCCGTCGGCGCGGCGTACCTGTGTTTCCGACCGGACTCCGTCGGGTACTTCCAGAAGAACCGGAGATGAACAACAGGCCCCATTGGCCGCTGACTCGCCGCCGTGTATCGTGAGGATTGTCACACAGTGGCAGTAATGGTGCTGCCAGGGGAGCGGAGGCAACGATGCGCGTGGTGATCGAGCAACCCCACAGTCTGCGGCGCGATTGTTTGGTGATCGGGCTGCTCGTGCTGCTCGGGCTGACCACCATCGCCCTTGTCCTGCTCCCCAGCGTCGTCTGACCCACGGCCCTGCGCTCGCTCGCGGCCCTGGCAGGATCGCACGCATGAAACGCTGGATCGTCGCGGTGTCGGTCGAACTCGGCCTGGCCGTCGTTTGCCTTGCCGGTGCCGTCGCCAGTTGGGGCAACGCCCGGCGCAGTACCGAATTCGTCGGCAGCGATGAGCATTCCGGTTTCGAGGCCGTGCGGTACGTGCCGCCGATGCTGGCGTTGTCGACCGGGCTCGTGATCCTCGCCGGGTTGTTCCTGATCGACGCGGTCGCGCGAATCCTTTCGGCTCGCGAACGACGTGTAGCGTTGCGCGCCGCGGGTCCGATGGTCTGAGGGAAGTCGAATTCCGATGTGCGCGTTGGGATTCGAACACCCGATGCCGGGTCTGTCGAGGCGGGCCCACCAGGAGGAAACTCGATGATCAAGTTCACCGCGGGGATATTCGCCGTCGGCGCCGCAGTCGCCACGATCGCGCTCGCCGCGCCCGCTCAGGCCGATGCCGGTCTGCCGCTCACCCCGATGGTCGCGAACCCCGCCGCGGGCGGCTTCGCCCCGGAGACCGGTTCGAGCGGTATCTACAACGGCATCATGTGTCAGCTGCACACCATCTCGGCCGACGTGCCCTGCATGTACACCTAGTACGTCTTTCGACGCCGACGTGCGCCGCGACCTGCTGTAGCCGGGCGCGGTAGCCGTCGGCATCGCGGCGTGTCGGGCGTGTCGTCGGTGGGTCGCTGCGGTCTGGGTCACTGTGCTCCACCCTGTCGTCCGGCGTGCCGAGGCGAGCTGAGACACTGGAATTCGTGAGTTCTTCTCCGCGCGCGACCACGGCCAGTTCGTCGCAGGTACCGATTTCCGCCCAGCTCTTCGAGCGGGCGGCTTCGGTGATCCCGGGTGGTGTCAATTCCCCGGTCCGTGCGTTCAATTCGGTCGGCGGCACGCCCCGGTTCATCTCCTCGGCCGGCGGCTACACCCTCGTCGACGCTGACGGCAACGAGTACGTCGACCTGGTGTGTTCGTGGGGCCCGATGATCCTCGGACACGCCCACCCCGCCGTCGTCGAGGCGGTGCAGCGGGCCGCCACCGGCGGACTGTCGTTCGGCGCGCCCACCGAGGCCGAGATCGAACTGGCCGAGGCCATCGCCGCCCGCGTGGAACCCGTGGAGCGGGTGCGCCTGGTCAACTCCGGCACCGAGGCGACGATGAGCGCGGTCCGGCTGGCGCGCGGCTTCACCGGGCGCTCCAAGATCATCAAGTTCTCCGGCTGCTACCACGGCCACGTCGACGCCCTGCTGGCCGACGCGGGCTCGGGCGTGGCGACGCTCGGCCTGCCGACCTCGCCGGGTGTGACCGGCGCTCAGGCCGCCGACACCATCGTGCTGCCCTACAACGACCTCGCCGCCGTCGCCGCCGCCTTCGAAGCGCACTCCGGTCAGATCGCCTGCGTCATCACCGAAGCCGCCGCGGGCAACATGGGTGCCGTCGCCCCGCTGCCCGGCTTCAACGAGGGCCTGCGCACGCTGGCACACGACAACGGCGCTCTGCTCGTCATGGACGAGGTCATGACCGGCTTCCGGGTGAGCGCCTCGGGTTGGTACGGCCGCGAAGGCGTGGCCGGCGACCTCTACACGTTCGGCAAGGTGATGAGCGGTGGCCTGCCCGCCGCCGCGTTCGGCGGCCGCGCCGAGATCATGAACAACCTCGCCCCCCTCGGCCCGGTCTATCAGGCGGGCACGCTGTCGGGTAACCCGGTCGCCGTCGCGGCGGGCCTGGCGACGCTGCGCGCGGCCGACGACGCGGTGTACGCGGCGCTGGACCGCAACGCCGATCGGCTCGGCGGACTCTTCGCGAAAGCGCTCACCGAAGCCGGGGTGGAGCATCAGGTGCAGTTCGCAGGCAATATGGTGAGCGTGTTCTTCGCCGATCGCCCGGTCACCGACTATGCCGCCGCCAAGGCGAGTCAGACCTGGCGTTACCCCGCCTTCTTCCACGCCCTGCTCGACGCGGGTGTGTACGCGCCGCCGAGCGCGTTCGAGGCATGGTTCGTCTCCGCGGCGCTCGACGAGGACGCGTTCGACCGTATCGCCGCCGCTCTGCCCGCCGCCGCCCACGCGGCCGCGGCCGCCACCCCCGAAGGATCGCAAGCGTGAGCTCCGACCAGCCCGACGCACTCCCCACCCCCGTCGCCGACGAGGCGCCGAACCCGGCGCCCGCCGCCGCCCCGCCCGGTCTCGACCACGATCCGTCGAGCGTGGAAACCATCGTCCACGTACTGCGCCACGGCGAGGTGCACAACCCCAACGGCATCCTCTACGGCCGCCTGCCCGGTTTCAGCCTGTCGGTGACCGGTCGTTCGCAGGCCGCCGTGGTGGCCCGTTCGCTGTCCGATCACGACATCTCCCTGGTGATCGCGTCGCCGTTGCAGCGCGCGCAGGAGACCGCCGCCCCGATCGCGGCCGCCCACGACCTGCTCGTGCGAACCGACGAGAACCTCATCGAAGCGGGCAACACCTTCGAGGGTCTTCGCGTGTCGGTCGGTGACGGCGCGCTGCGCAAGCCGCGGCACTGGTGGAAGCTGCGCGACCCGTTCACCCCGTCGTGGGGCGAGCCGTACCTGCAGATCGCGCATCGCATGCTGGCCGCCGTGAACAAGGCGCGCGTCGAGGCCGCGGGTCACGAGGTGGTGCTGGTCTCGCATCAGTTGCCCGTGTGGACGCTGCGCCGTTTCCTGCAGGGTCAGCGCCTCTGGCACGATCCGCGCAACCGCCAGTGCTCGCTCGCCTCGCTGACCTCGCTGGTCTACCACGGCGACACACTGGTCGACATCGTCTATTCCGAACCCGCCGGCGCGTCGGATCCGTCGGTCCACGGCGCATGACTGCTCACATCGCATCGGGTAACGCCCGTGGCCATCGGCTGCGGGCGCTGACCGCCGTCCTGTCCGCCCTGCTGGTCGTCGTGGCCGCGGCGGGCTGTTCGACCGGTACCGATGCGGTGGCCACCGGCGGCGGCACGTTCGAATTCGTCTCGCCCGGTGGTAAGACTGATATCAGATACGATCCGCCCGCCACGCGCGGCACGATCGGAACGCTCGCGGGGCCCGACCTGATGAACGAGGGAAAGACCGTTTCGGTCGACGATTTCCCCGGTCAGGTCGTGGTCGTGAATCTGTGGGGACAGTGGTGTGGCCCGTGCCGCGCCGAGTCGCCCGCACTCGAGAAGGTGTACGCGGCGACCAAGGACAAGGGCGTCGCATTCCTGGGCATCAATGTGCGCGACCACCAGCGTGACAAAGCCCAGGACTTCGTAGTGGACAACAAGATCGCGTATCCGTCCATCTACGACCCGTCGATGCGAACCTTGCTCGCCCTCGGCGGAAATTTCCCAACCAGTGTTATCCCGACCACGTTGATCCTGGATCGTCAGCACCGGGTCGCCGCGGTCTTCCTTCGCTCGCTACTGGCCGAAGACCTGCAGCCCGTGGTCGAGCAACTCGCCCTCGAGGAGAAGCAGTGAGTCGTCGTCGTCCCGGAAATCTGACCGCGTGCCGCCCCCGCCAGGGTGCCCGCCGCATGGGAGCGGGGTGGACCGTCGATGATCGTTGGGCGGGCATCGCCACCGTCCCGCGCAGCGTCGCCGGTGCGGGCCTGTTCGAGTTCGGTCCGGTCGAGCCGGCCGAGACCGAGCGCACCCTGTCGTTGCCCCGCGACGAGCAGCGTGACGAGGACACCTCCGAGTGATGGTTCTCGCCGCAGTCGGGGACTCGTTCCAGCAGACCGCGGCATCGGGACCGTTGCTGTTGGCGCTGGGTGCCTGTCTGCTCGCGGGCCTGGTGTCGTTCGCTTCACCGTGTGTCGTGCCGCTCGTGCCCGGCTACCTGTCGTATCTTGCCGGCCTGGTCGGTGCCGAGGCGCCGCCTGCCTCGACCGCCCAGGTCGCCACGCTCACCGAGCGGCGCCGTAGCGCGAAGCTGCGGGTCGCCGGTGCCGCCGGGCTGTTCGTCGCAGGGTTCACGGTGGTGTTCGTGCTGGCCACGGCCACTGTTTTCGGCGTGATCCAGACGCTCAACGTCAACCGTGAACTGCTGCAGCGCATCGGTGGCGTGGTGACGATCCTGATGGGTCTGGTCTTCATCGGCCTGGTGCCCGCGTTGCAGCGCGATACGCGGATGGAACCGCGCCGGTTCACCAGCATCGTCGGTGCGCCACTGCTCGGCGGGGTGTTCGCGCTCGGCTGGACGCCGTGTCTCGGCCCGACGCTGTCGGGGGTGATGGCGGTGTCCGCCGGTACCGAGGGCACCACCGCCGCACGCGGTGTGGTGCTGATCGTGGCGTACTGCCTCGGCCTCGGCTTGCCGTTCGTGGTGCTGGCCTTCGGGTCGGCGGGCGCGCTGCGCGGGGTGGGCTGGTTGCGGCGTAATTCGCGCACCATTCAGGTAATCGGGGGTGTTCTGCTCGTCGCCGTCGGCGTCGCGCTGGTCACGGGGGCGTGGGATCAGTTCGTCGGCTGGGTGCGTGACGGGTTCGTCTCCGAGGTGACCCTGCCGATCTGATGACTGACACACTGACTCCCCCCGCTGCCTCCGCCCCGCCCCGCCAGTCGCTTCCCGGTCGCGCCTGGGCGCTGGTCCGCAACACGTGGCGTGGCCTGACCAGCATGCGCACGGCGCTGGTTCTGCTGTTCCTGCTCGCCCTGGCCGCCATTCCCGGCGCACTGCTGCCGCAGCGCAGCCTGAACGCGCAGAAGGTCGACCAGTACATCGCCGACCGGCCGACGCTCGGCCCGTGGATGGACCGGTTCGAACTGTTCGACGTGTTCGGCAGTTTCTGGTTCACCGCCATCTACGTGCTGCTGTTCATCTCGCTGGTCGGCTGCATCCTGCCGCGCTGCTGGGACCACTACAAAGCGCTGCGCACCCCGCCCGTCGCCGCCCCGCGCAACCTCGGGCGGCTGCCGCATCATTTCGACGAGACCGTCGACCGTGACGCCGACACCGTGATCGAGCAGGCGCGCGAACAACTGCGCGGCTGGCGTACCGAGGTCCGACCGGGCAACCGCGACGGCGAGATGACGATCTCCGCCGAGAAGGGGTATCTGCGCGAATTCGGCAACCTCGTGTTCCATCTGTCGCTGGTCGGGCTGTTGGTCGCGATCGCGCTCGGCAAGCTGTTCGGGTACGAGGGCAATGTCATCGTGATCGCCAACGGTGGTCCCGGTTTCTGCACCACCTCGCCCGCGGTGTTCGACTCGTTCCGCGCGGGCAATGTCAACGACGGCACCGGGATGACCCCGCTGTGCGTGAAGGTCAAGGACTTCAAGGCCGATTACCTGCCCACCGGCCAGGCCGAGATGTTCACCTCGAACATCGACTACCAGGCGGGCGAGGACCTGACCACCGACACGTGGCGCAGCACCGAGCTGCGGGTGAATCACCCGTTGCGCGTCGCCGGTGATCGCGTCTACCTGCAGGGGCACGGTTTCGCGCCGACGTTCACCGTCACCTTCCCGAACGGGCAGACCCGCACCGAGACCATCCAGTGGCGTCCCGACGACGCCCAGACCTTCCTGTCCAGCGGTGTGCTGCGCATCGACCCGCCCGGCGGTATGTACGCCACCGAGGAGGAACGCCGCCAGAACCAGATCGCCATCGAAGGCCTGTTCGCGCCGACCGCGATGTTCCACGGCAGTCTGCTCACGTCGTCGTTCCCGAAGATGGACGATCCGGCCGTCGCCGTCGACATCTACCGGGGCAACACCGGCCTCGACACCGGCCGTTCGCAGTCGCTGTTCGCGCTGGACCCGGAGATGGTGAAGCAGGGGCGGCTCACCAAGGAAGCGCGCGTCAACCTGCGTCCCGGCGAGTCGACCACCCTGCCCAACGGCACCAAGGTGACCTTCGACGGCGCCGAGGAGTTCGTGAATCTGCAGGTCTCGCACGACCCCGCCCAGCAGTGGGTGCTGGTGAGCGCGCTGACCATGATGGCCGGTCTGCTGGTTTCGCTGCTGGTGAAACGACGCCGGATCTGGATCCGGGCGTACCCCGCCGACACCGGGGCAGGTACCGTGGATCAACGACGAACCGTAGTAGAAATGGGCGGCCTCGCCAGAAGCGATCAAGCGGGCTGGGGCGGCGAATTCGACCGACTGCGGGCACGGTTGCTGGGAGCGGAGAAGTGATGCGGAGCGCACGCGACATCGAGGCGGAGTTCTGATGCCGATCGACGAAACGCTGGCACGCTACAGCGACTATTCGTTCATGTCGGCGATCGCCGTCTACACCCTGGCGACGGTGCTGCTGATCGTGCAGTACGCCTCGGCTCGTGCCAAGCAGGTCGCCGCGCGCGACCACGGACCCGTCGATCCGTCCCTGCCCGGCCGGATCGCGATGCCCGAGGCGAAGTCGCGCGCCGAACGCTTCGGCGACATGGCGTTCTCCGTGCTCTCGGTGGGTGCGGTCCTGCACATCGCCTCGATCGTGCTGCGCGGCTTCGCCACCCACCGCTTCCCGCTCGGCAACATGTACGAGTTCACCACCATGGCCACCGCGGCCGCCGTGGTGATCGGCCTGATCTTCCTGCGCGACCAGCGTTTCCGCGCGATGTGGGCGTTCCTGCTCGTCCCCGTGCTGATCCTGATGTTCCTCGCGGGCACCGTCCTCTACGCCGACGCCGCCCCCGTCGTCCCCGCCCTTCGCTCGTTCTGGCTGCCCATCCACGTCACTATCGTGAGCGTCGGCAGCGGCGTCTTCCTGGTCTCGGGCGTCGCCAGCCTCCTCTACCTCTACCGCAGGCGCCAACCGGCAGGCGAAGAGTCCTCGAACATCTTCGGCACCATCGCCCGCCGCCTCCCCGACGCCCGCACCCTCGACCAACTCGCCTACAAAACCACCATCATCGGCTTCCCCCTCTTCGGCGCGGGCGTCATCCTAGGTGCGATTTGGGCAGAAGCTGCCTGGGGCCGCTTCTGGGGCTGGGACCCGAAGGAAACCTGCTCCTTCATCGCCTGGGTTCTCTACGCGGCCTACCTCCATGCCCGCGCCACATCGGGCTGGCGAGACACCAAGGCCGCGTGGATCAACATCGCCGGGTTCGTGGCAATGCTGTTCAACCTTTTCATCATCAACATGGTGATCAGCGGTCTGCACAGCTACGCCGGGTTGAACTGAGCGTCCCTGGTCGGCGGCCGCACGCTGTGGCCGCATGGGGATCATCGTCGAATCCGCGCAATTGCCCGCTAGTTCCGACGAGGACCGGCTGGTCGTCACCGACCATGCGGTGATCGTTCTCGACGGCGCCACGGCCCACGATCCCGCGATGCCGTCGGCCGGGGCGTATGTCGACTTTCTCGCCTCGGACCTCGCGGAGTCGATCGACACAACGTCGCCGTCGGCGGTCGTCCTCGAGCAGTCGATCGCGAGCGCGGTGGCCCCTGCTCGGAATCGAACCGGGCGCGGCGAACGGCACGATGACAAGACCGTGGTCGTCGTGCGCATCGCTGGCTGAATTGCCTGGATTCATCATTTTCTGAATACAGATTTCGATGTATTGTCGACGTGTGGATACTCTGATTCGTCGTGACGCACTGGCACGCTTCGGGCACGCGCTCTCCGATGCCACTCGCACGCAGATCTTGCTGAGCCTGCGTGAAGCACCTGCGTACCCCTCGGACCTGGCCGAACGTATCGGAGTGTCGCGTCAGATCCTGTCCAATCACCTGGCCTGCCTGCGCGGTTGTGGGCTCGTGGTCGCGGTGCCGGAGGGGCGGCGCTCGCGTTATGAGCTAGCCGACGCGCGCATCGGGCGGGCCCTGGACGACCTGACCGGGCTGGTGCTGGCCGTGGATCCGGCCTGCTGCCCGGACTCGGCTGCGCAAGAGTGCTGCTGATGTCTTCCTCGGTGTCCGCGGCTTCGACGCAGCGCCGGGCCTTGCTGGCGCGCCGGATCCGCTGGTTCGTCGCGGCCACCATCACCTACAACGTCATCGAAGCGGTCATCGCCTTGACCGAGGGCGCTCGCGCTTCGTCGGCCGCGCTGATCGGATTCGGTCTGGACTCGATCATCGAGGTGTCCTCGGCCGCCGCTGTCGCTTGGCAGTTCGCAGGCCGGGACCCGGAGAAGCGCGAGAAGATCGCGCTGCGGATCATCGCGTTCTCGTTCTTCGCCCTGGCTCTCTATGTCACTGTCGATTCGATCCGTGGGTTGCTCGGCGCCGGCGAAGCCCGGCCTTCCCCGATCGGGATCACGCTGGCGGCGGTGAGCCTGGCGGTGATGCCGGTGCTGTCGTGGGCCCAGCGCCGCGCCGGTCGCGAGCTCGGATCGGCTTCCGCGGTCGCCGATTCCAAGCAGACCCTGCTGTGCACCTATCTTTCGGCGGTGCTGCTGGTCGGACTGTTGCTCAACAGCCTGTTCGGGTGGTCGTGGGCCGACCCGATCGCCGGCCTTGTCATCGCCGCGATCGCGGTCAAGGAAGGTCTCGACGCGTGGCGGGGCGACACCTGCTGTCCGGCACCCGTTGTTGCGAGTACGAGCGATCACGACTGCGCTTGCTGCGACTGATCCGAGAATTCCGCTCATACAGATGCTTCGAGCCACAGACCACGGAAGCGGGGTCTCGTGATTGCGCCGGCACCTCAATAGCCTGCTCGGCAGTGGGCAGTTCGAAACTCGGCGCAGTAAAGGATTCTCGATGAAAAGATCTTTCGCAGTGGCTACGTTGGTCGGCGCGCTGATGCTGGCACCGGTCGGCTCCGCCCAAGCTGCCACTCAGCCCGTTGCCCCTATTGCCGCGTGCGTCGAGTACCCGATCGGAGCACCGGGCGGGTGCGACTTCATCCAGAACATCCTGCAATTGCTGAGCCTCGGCTCGTCAACACTGAGCTCCGGCCCGACAGCATCCTGAATCGAGTCGGCCGACATCCCATAGCCGGGGATCTCGCCGCCGGTCCATCCCGGATCCTGTCTATTCCGGGATGCCCGCAGTGATCTGCCGAAATCCCTACTGCAGCGACAGATTCAGATCTCCACCCTTGGTGAGGCTCGCCGCCATGCCGACCCGGTATTCGTCAAACCCGCAGAGGGCCGCAAAGGCTTCGCGGGCGCGGTCTATCGCAACGGGATCGGTCTGCCATCGCCGCAAGCGTGCCCCGACGACACGCTGGTATTCACGGTGGAGCCCGTCGAATGGCGCGCGGAATTCGGCTGTTTCGTCAAAGACGGTGCGGTACCGACCATGTCGCCTTAACTTCGCAACGGTTAGTCCGCCCGCGCCGAGAACGGCAGCTGGCCTGCTGCGCCATCGGAAGTGACCGCAGTTCAGGCGTTTATCGAACAGTTGGCCGCCGAAGTACCCGTCGCACCGTCGATCGTCATCGACATCGGTCTGATCGAGGGACGTGATTGGGCAATCGTCGAAGCCAACTGTGCTTTCGGTGCCGGGGTATACGGCTGCGATCCCCACAAGGTCCTCGAGGTTCTCGAAAGAGGTTGCGTCCCCACTGTGGAACTGACCGCGAGTGACGCGTTGTGGGCCAGACCTACCGCTCAGCCCGAGTGACCGAATAACGACACCCAGATCCCTGGGCATCTATGGCTCGAACGTCGCGGATTTCATCGCGGCGATGGAGGCCGAGGCACTTGACCGCGCGGAGGTGTGACGCGAGCCCACGGAAGTGGGGGCGTTTCACTTTTGCTCATCGGCATTACCGTCGGCGGTATCTATCGGTGTTCGAGAGGTTGAAGAAATGCGTCGTCTGAGTGTGGTTGCTGCTGTTGCGATTTCGTTGGGTGTTGGGCTGGCTGGTACTGCGACGGCTTCGCCCGTCGCGACCCCGAGCCCGGTGGCCACCGATTCCGGATCGGCCGGCCCGATGACTGCCTCCGCAGATCCGGATTCAGGTTCGGCGGCTCTTCCCGGCCTGCTGCTGCGATGCCTGTCCACCGGCACGAGCATCCTCATGGGGATGCCGACCTGCGTCTGACTTTCAGGCAAGGCCCCTGAGCGTCCCCGGCGTCTCGGTGAGGAGCCGTTGTCAGGTCGTGGTCGGGCACTGCCACCGGCACCGAGCCCGGTTTGTCCTGAGTTCGGTTGGGCTCGGTGTGCTGCGCGAGGATACCGAGGGCGTACTGCGGGAGCTCGGGGAGCTTCCCGACCTGTGGGACTTCGCGATGGGCAGTTGGGAGGGCGACTCGGTCACGTCCCGGTTCGGTCCGGAGGGCAGGCAGGCGGGTCCGGGCGCGACGTGGGCTTCTCCGCCCGGTCGCCCGGACTGCCGAGGAGGCAGAAGCGGCCGCGATCGCCGCTGCGCCGAAGATCGGGCCGGGTCCGGTGATGGTGATGAAGACGGTCTGTAGCGGCGTGTAGCGCCGCGATCAGGAAGCCGGAACGAGGGTGTTCTGGCGGGCCGACACCCACCACCGATCGTTCTCTTTAACCAGCACGTACAGGGCGACCATGGCCGGGTCGGTGTCGATCGGTGTGCCGTCGGCGGTAGTGGCGCGGGCTTCTTTGTGCGCGATAGCGACGTCGGGGCGCAAGAAGGTGATGCCGGTGACGTCGTATCGGACGTACTCGTCGGCGAGAAATCCCGCCAAGCCCCGTCGATTGGCGTCGAACAGCGCATCGCGCCCCCGCAGCACCATGCCGACCGCATTACCCACGACCGCGTTCTCGGCGAACGGTGCCGTCATCAACTCGGCATCGTTGGTGTTGAACGCGGTCTGCGTGTCGGCGACGATCTGACGGATGGCGGCGATATCGGCGGTGTGATCGACGGTGTCGTCCTCGACCACCGGCGGTCGAATCATGTTCATAGGTTCGGACGCTATTTGCTCAACTTAGGTTCAGGTCAAGCGTGGCGGCGCCAGAGACAACTGTGCCCGGGTGCTCGGGTGAGCATCCGGGCAGTGGTCAATGCGATCAGCAGTAGTAGCAGATCTTGTTGGCCGGCAGTTCCACGTGGCAGTTCAGGCAGACCGGCTTGCGAACCGGTTCCGGCTTCGGGGTGGTGACGCTGGGGCGGGAGGCGGCGGTGCGCTTGGCTTCGGCGGCTTCCGCGGCCTCGGTGGTGGCCAGATCCTGGGAGGTGCGCTGCCGGATGGCTGCGACCTTCGGGGGCAGGGTCGGCAGGCCGCCGTCGGCGGGGAGGTCCGTGGCGTAGTGCTGGTAGCACTGCCAGCGGGCGGCGGCCGCGTGCATCTCGAGGTCGTCGGGAATGGGCAGGCCCGCGAGTTCGAGGATGTAGCGGTAGCCGGTGCCCACGGTCTGGTTGCGGCGCACACACAGCGCGCTCAGCGGCGGCTCGTTGTTGTTGTGACAGTATTCGGCGACCCGGTCGAGCACGACCGGCAGCCAGTGCTGCCACTTCACCTGGGTGCGGATACCGGACTCTTCCTGCACCAATTCGGCCAGCTCGGTATTGACGATGAAGTTGTTGAAGCGCGACGCGGTGGCGGCGAGCACGTCGTGTGCCGCGCGTGTCCACGCCGACCGCGCCTCGGTGAACGTCACGGCGCTGCCGTCGGCCGCGCGCCAAGTGGTCGGGATGGAAGCCTGCTGCACATCGATCACCGGAATACGTTATCTACCCAGCTGTTTCGTGCGCAATGGGGGGTATGTGGGTCAGCTCACGCCTCGGGACCGGAATCGTCGCGCGGTTGCTTGCGGAGCCGCCACAGGAATTCCGGGTCGTCGTCCGGACCGAGGATCGGCCTGCGTGCGGCCGGGCCGGGATTCGGGTTCGGGCGTTCGGGGCCGAACGCCTTCCAGCACAGCACCGCGATGGCCACGATCGCGATGAGTGCCAACAGGTACGTCACGTCGCTCACCTCCTGCTATCGAGGGTAGCCGTGTCCGCACCGTGTGCACATCGGCAACGGAAGGGAAATTCCCGGCAAACGCGAGCCGAACCGGCTCGCGCTGCCGGTGAGGTCAGCGGGGGGCTGCCTCGGTGGTGAGCGATTTGAGCAGCTGCAGAACCTCGGACTCGCGGAATCGGCGGTGTCCGCCCGGCGTGCGCAGCGAACCGAGCCTGCCCGCATGGGCCCACCGAGTAACGGTCTTCGGGTCTACGTGGAACATTGCGGCCACTTGGCCTGGTGTCAGCAGAGTGTCCTGGCCGCCGACGGTGATCGCAGTCATAGCTAACCTCTCCGTTCTCGACAGTTCCCTCATCAGATGGCGCCATCGTCGCACTGCGACCCCCACGTAGTCGAACCACCTACAGTTGGTAAAGGGGAAGTAATAGACAAATGCCGCGAACGGGGCCGCGCGCGCCGGGGTTACCCTGTCAAGGTGAGTGAAGCAACTGGTCAGCAAGGTTCCGCGGGGAAGCGGCTGGCCCGCAACCTTGCCCTCTACACGCTGGCCCGGCTCGGGCTTGTCGTGGTGATCGCCGCGTTGATCGTCGGCGTCGCCAAGCTCATCGGGGTCGAGGTGCCGATCATCGTAGCGGCCCTGTTCGCGCTGATCGTCGCGATGCCGCTGTCGCTGACCCTGTTCAAGAAACTGCGCATGAAGGTGAACGAGGACATCGCCGTCGTCGACGAGCGCCGCCGCCAGGACAAGGCGCAGCTGCGGGCTCGTCTGCGGGGTGACGACGACGCGTGAAGTACCTCGACCGCAGCGCACCGCGTGACTGGGTCGACAACGCGGTGCGGCTGATCGACGCCGACGCCCAGCGTTCCGCCGACACCCATCTGTTGCGCTACCCGCTGCCCGCCGACTGGCCGGTGCAGCTGTACCTCAAGGACGAATCCACCCACATCACGGGCAGTCTCAAGCACCGCCTGGCCAGATCGCTGTTCCTGTACGCGATCTGCAACGGCTGGGTCACCGAGGGGACGACGGTGGTCGAGGCGTCGTCGGGGTCGACGGCGGTGAGCGAGGCGTATTTCGCCAAGCTGCTCGGGCTCGATTTCGTGGCGGTGATGCCGGCGAGTACGTCGCCGCAGAAGATCGCGCTGATCGAAGCACAGGGTGGCCGTTGCCATTTCGTCGAGCGGCCGCCGGAGATGTACTCCGAGGCCAAGCGGCTGGCCGCCGAATCGGGCGGGCACTTCATGGACCAGTTCACCCATGCCGAACGGGCGACGGACTGGCGCGGCAACAACAACATCGCCGAATCCATCTTCCAGCAGCTGGCTTTGGAACAGCATCCGATCCCGGAGTGGATCGTGGTCGGCGCCGGAACCGGTGGCACGAGCGCGACGATCGGCCGCTACATCCGCTACCGCAGGCACCCCACGCGCCTGGCCGTCGTCGACCCCGAGAACTCCGCGTTCTACGGCGGTTACGAGACCGGCGACGCCGGGTACGAGACCGGAATGCCTTCGCGCATCGAGGGAATCGGCCGCCCGCGGGTGGAGCCGTCGTTCATCGGTCAGGTCGTGGACCGCATGATCGTGGTGCCCGACGCGGCCTCGATCGCGGCCACCCGGCACGCGAGCACCGCCCTCGGCCGACGCGTGGGCGGCTCGACGGGGACCAATCTGTGGGGCGCGTTCCACCTGGTCGCCGAACTGCTCGCCGCCGGACGCAGCGGCAGTGTCGTCACCCTGCTGTGCGACGGCGGTGACCGCTACGCCGGTACCTACTTCGACGATGCCTGGGTCGAGGGTCAGCGCCTCGACCTGACCGGACCGAGCGCGGTTCTCGCCGAATTCGCCGCGACGGGTCGCTGGAGCGGCTGATTTCCCATACCGAACCTTGACAGTGGATGGCAGGTTTCACTGTCAGGATCGGTGTTCATGACGACGACCTATTACACGGCTTCCAGTCTCGACGGCTACATCGCCGACCCCGACAATTCGCTGGATTGGCTGATGGCGGTAGCCGATGCCGATCCGGCCACCGGGGATGTCGGCGTTTTCCTGGAAGGCGTCGGTGCCATGTGTCTCGGGTCGACCACCTACGAGTGGATGGCGGACAACAACCCGCCGCAAACCTGGCACGACGAGTACGGCGACCTGCCGACCTGGGTGTTCACCCACCGGGAGCTGCCCCGGCTGCCCGGTGCGAACGTGCGCTTCGTCGCGGGTGAGGTCGGCCCGGTCCACGAGCAGATGACCAAGGCTGCCGGCGGTCGCGACATCTGGGTGATGGGTGGTGGCGACCTCGCCGGACAATTCGCCGATGCCGGGCTGCTCGACGAGGTGATCGTCGGCGTCGCGCCGGTGACTCTCGGTGGCGGCGCGCCCGTGCTCCCGCGCCGCATTCTGGCCGACCGGCTGCGACTCGTCGAGGTCGGGCGCCTGGGGCAGTTCGCCAAGCTCGTCTACCGATTGAGCTGACATCGGTCGTCAATTTTTGTTGACAGCATTCGATTCGTCAATCAAAATTGACAGCATGACCGATGCAACCACGCTCGCCGCCGCGGCGGGCAATCCCGATCCCTCGGTCGGTCTGCGCGCGGTACTCGCCCTGCGCAGGCTGGCTGACCGGCTCGAAACCATCCAGGTGGCCAACGCCCGCGCCAACGGCTGGTCGTGGCAGGCGATTGCCGACGCGCTCGAGGTGAGCAAGCAAGCGGTGCATCAAAAACACAACCGGAAGGGTGGCACCCGCTGATGTTCGAGAGATTCACCAAAGGCGCCAAGGTGGCCGTTGTCCTGGCTCAGGAAGAGGCCAAGGAACTGGGCGCCCAGCGAATCGGGCCCGAACACGTCCTGCTGGGCGTGCTGACCAACGCCGAGCCGCCGCTGCGCGCGGTCCTCGACGCCGACGGCATCACCGCCGAGGGCGTGCGCTCCACGCTCGCCGCACGGGCGAACGAATCCCCGCTCGGCGCCGACGACGCGGAGGCGCTGCGCTCCATCGGCATCGACCTCGACGCGGTGCGGGCCAGTGTCATCGAGAACTTCGGCCCGCAGGCGTGGGATCAGGCCGAACCCGAACCCAAGCGCGGGATCTTCGGCCGCGTGAAGGGTGCCAACTGGGGCCACATCCCGTTCTCGGCGCCCGCCAAGAAGTCCCTCGAGCTCGCCCTGCGCGAGGCACTGCACCGCAAGGACCGCGAGATCGGCACCGCCCACCTGTTGCTCGGCATTCTCCGCAGCGTCGATCCGGCGCAGGCCGATCTGCTCGGCGGCAGCGACGGCATCGCGACGCTGCGCGAGGACATCCACCGAATGCTCGACCGCGCCGCCTGAACTTGCCGCGTCGGACACACCGCGATGTCCGATTTCGGGCCTAGCATGGGTCTATGCAGCTAGCCATACGGTTGGTCATCAACGCCATAGCCATCTGGGCAGCGGCGGCGTGGATCGACAAGATCACTATTTCCGTGCCGCCGGAATGGTCCGACGAGTGGGGCAACTGGGGCAAGGCCCTGGTCATCCTCATCGTCGCGGTCGTGTTCACCGCCGTGAACGCCGTCATCAAGCCGATCGTGAAACTTCTGTCCCTGCCGTTCGTGATCCTCACGCTCGGCCTTTTCCTGCTGGTGGTGAACGCGGCCATGCTGTGGCTCACCGCCAAGATCACCGAACTCACCGACTACGGCCTGCGGGTCGACGGTTTCTGGGCAGCGGTGCTCGGCGGTGTCATCATCATGCTGGTCAACTGGGTACTCGGCATCATCGTGCCCGACGGCGACTAGCCGAAACCGACGGCCAGCGCGCTCAGCGCCGACCAGGCCAGCAGCGCCAGCCCGGAATCGCGCAGGGCGGGAATCAGTTCCAGCCCGCCCTTGCCCGTACGCACGGGGGCGTTGGCCCGGACCGCGAGCGGAATCGCGAGCAGTCCGGCCAGCGCCAGCGGTGTGCGGGCGATCAGCGCGAGACTGATGACGAACGGTACGGCCAGCAGCACCAGGTGCAGTGTGCGGGTGCGTGCGTCACCGAGTTTCACGGCGAGGGTGACCTTCCCGGACTCGGTGTCGGTGGGAATGTCACGCAGGTTGTTGGCGACCAGCACGGCACTGGAGAACGCGCCGACCCCGATCGCGAGCAGTAGCCCCACCCAGTCGACCCGCTCCGCCTGCACGAACTGGGTGCCGAGTACGGCGATCAACCCGAAGAACACGAACACCGCGATCTCACCGAAACCGCTGTAGCCGTAGGGCTTGCTGCCACCGGTGTAGAACCAGGCACCGGCCAGGCACAGCGCGCCGAGGAGGACCAGCCACCAGGCGGTCGTCGCGGCGAGCACGAGCCCGGCGACGGCCCCCACCGCGAGGCTCACCACGGCGGCGGTGCGAACAGCGCTGGGGGAGGCCAGTTTCGACCCGACCAGCCGCAGCGGCCCCACCCGCTCGTCGTCGGTGCCGCGGATTCCGTCGGAGTAGTCGTTGGCGTAGTTCACCCCGACGATCAGGGCGAGCGAAACGAGCAGGGCCAGTAGTGCTTTCCACCAGACGGCGCCGTCGATCGAGGCGGCGGCACCGGTGCCCGCCAGCACCGGGGCGATCGCGTTGGGCAGCGTCCGCGGCCGGGCGCCTTCGATCCATTCCGCAGCTGTAGCCATGAATCGAAGCCTAGTCGCGTGTTCAGGACCCGGCTGATTCGGCGACCGTCTTCAATCTGGCCAGGCCCTTGTCGAAGTCCTTGCCGATCATGTTGTCGATCGGGAACACCTTGCCGAGCACACCCATCAGGCCCGAGTGGGTGCCGGTCATCCGCCAGGTCACCTCGGTGCCGCCGGGTACCGGGTCGAGGGAGAAGGTGACGGTATTGGTTGCCTTGAACGGCTTCTCGAACTCCAGTTGCACGCCGATCTCGCGCTCGGCATCGGCTTTGATCTCCATCACACCGGCACCGGCCTTGCGGTTGCCGCGCCACGCGTACCGCGCGCCGATACCCGATTCGGGACCGCTGTAAGTGCGGGCGAGCTGCGGGTCGGAATCCTCCCAGGGCGACCACAGCCGCCACTGCCGGAAGTCGTTGATGAAACCACGGATGCGTGCCGGCTCGGCGGCGATGGTCGCGCGCCTGCTCACCTCGAAGTCGCCCATGAGAGTGAGCCTAGAACCCGGCACCGACAAATTCGCGGCATGCGGGCCGGTGTCATGGCGGCAGGTCGGGACCCACCCGTCGGCCGCGACGACTATCCGGCCAGCAGGCGTGCCCGTACAGCCGCGCGATCGGGCTTCCCGGGCCCACGCAGCGGAATCTCCTCGAGCACCACGAGTTCCCTCGGCGCCGCGATCGAGTCGAGCTCGGCGACGACGTGTGCCCGGATCTCCTCCAGCGTGGGGGCGGCGTCCGCGTTCGGCACGATCGCCACGGCCACCCGCTGACCGAGTCGTTCGTCGGGCAACCCGAGCACGATGCATTCCCGGATCCCCGGATGAGTGGCCAGCACGGCCTCCACCACCTGCGGGATCACCAGCAGGCCACCGGTCATGATGGCCTCGTCGAGTCGTCCGCTGATCGCGAGCTTGCCGTCTTCGAACGAACCCGCGTCCTCGGTGCGGAACCAGCCGGGCTCGGCGAAGGCGGGGTGGTCGGGCAGGTTGCGATACCCGCGCGCGATCATCGCGCCGCCGAGCACCACCCGGCCGTCCTCGATGCGTACGCGGGTGCCGTCGAGCGGTACGCCGTCGTACACGCAGCCGCCGCAGGTCTCGCTCATGCCGTAGGTGCGGACCACATTGATCCCGGCGTCGCGGGCCCGCTCGTACACCGGTGGCGGGGTGGCCGCGCCGCCGACCAGCACGGCGTCGAGCTCGCTGAGCGCCTTGGCCGCGATCGGCGAGTCCAGCGACTTGATGAGCTGGGTCGGGACGAGCGCGGTGTAGCGGCGTGGCCCGCGCATCGCGCCGACCGCCCCGGCCAGCGCCTCCGGCAGGAATCCGCCCGACACGTCGAGCACGGTCGGCTCGGTGCCCGCGAGGATGCTGCGCAACAGCACCTGGATACCCGCGATGTGGTGGGTCGGCAGGGCGAGCAGCCAGCTGCCGGGCCCGCCGAGGCGCGCGTGGGTGGCGTTTCCGCTGGCCCGCAGTGCCTCGGCGCCGAGCAACGCGCCCTTGGGGATGCCGGTGGTGCCCGAGGTCGTCACGACGAGCGCGACGTCGTCGTCGATCGGGTCGCCCGGTTTGAGCGCGTCGGAGAGTCGGCGTGCCTCGCGACGATCGGTCGTCGGGATCGGCAGCCACGCCGGTCCGCTGCCGTCGAGGGCTTGCCGCAGATGGGGAAGTACTTCGCCGACACCGGAACCGGTGGGCATCTGCAGCGTCCGAAGGGTTCTGCTCACGCCACCACCTCCGGATACAGCAAGCTGTGCGACCTCACGACATCGATCGTGTCATGCGGGCGACAGGACCCGGCCAACGGGTCGGTTTGCTCTGCGGGAAAAAGCCAGGCATAGCGTCTGCGATTCAGTAGATGGACAGAACTCGCTGCGCGGTCCGGACGTCGGCGGTCGGGCGCTTGCTCCCAGTTATCGTGCTCGGGCGCGCGCGCATCGGCAAATCGGGCGACCCGGCTCACTCCGGCGACCAGCGCTGGTCACGCCGGATGGGATGTTCGGCGGGCACCTCCACCAGCACGATCGGTACGCCGTCGGGGTCGGCCACCCGCATCTCCCACAGTCCCCACGGCTCGAGCACGGGTTCACGGACGATGGGAATTCCCTTCAGCGCCAGCTCCGCCGCCGCGTCGGACACGTCGCGCACCTGCAGCCACAGCGCACCGTCGAAGGTGCCCGGCTGACCGCTGCCCCCGTGCGCGGCGACCTCCACCAGCGACTGCCCGGCGAAGAACACCGTGCCGCCGGGGTACTCCCTGGCGATCGCGAGACCGAGCCCGTCGCGGTAGAACGCGAGGGTGGCCGCATAGTCGCTGGGCCGCACGATGATCCGGCTGTTGAGAATCTCCATCGCCCGTCCGTTCTCAGAAGTACCAGGGGTAGGGCGTCCAGTCGGGCGCGCGCTTCTCCAGGAAGGCGTCGCGCCCCTCCACAGCCTCGTCGGTCATGTATGCCAGCCTGGTCGCCTCACCGGCGAACAGCTGCTGACCGACGAGACCATCATCGAGCAGGTTGAAGGCGTACTTCAGCATGCGCTGAGCCTGCGGCGATTTGCCGTTGATGTCGGCGGTCCACTCCAACGCCACGTTCTCGAGCTCGTCGTGGTCGACGACCTTGTTCACCGCACCCATCTGATGCATCTCCTCGGCCGTGTACGGCCTGCCGAGGAAGAAGATCTCGCGGGCGAACTTCTGGCCGACCATCTTCGCCAGATACGCGCTGCCGTAACCACCGTCGAACGAACCGACATCGGCGTCGGTCTGCTTGAAGCGGGCGTGCTCGCGCGAGGCCAGCGTCAGGTCGCACACCACGTGCAGGCTGTGGCCACCACCGGCCGCCCACCCGTTCACCAGGGCGATCACCACCTTGGGCATGAACCGGATCAGCCGCTGCACCTCGAGGATGTGCAACCGGCCCGCGCGCGCCTTGTCGACGGTGTCGGCGGTCTCGCCCTCTGCGTACTGGTAGCCGCTGCGCCCGCGGATGCGCTGGTCGCCGCCGGAACAGAACGCCCAGCCACCGTCTTTCGGGCTCGGCCCGTTGCCGGTGAGCAGCACCGCACCCACGTCCGACGACATGCGCGCGTGGTCGAGCGCGCGATACAGCTCGTCGACGGTGTGCGGGCGGAAGGCGTTGCGCACCTCGGGCCGGTCGAAGGCCACGCGCACGGTGCCCTGTTCGACGTGCCGGTGATAGGTGATGTCGGTCAGGTCTTCGAACCCGGGGACGGGCCGCCACAGCTTCGGATCGAAAGTCACGACACCGATTATTGCCCTACCGCATGGGGCGAGCCTACGAGGCGGTAACACCGCAGGTCGAGCGGTCGCGCGAGCATCGCGCGCGCGGGTGCGTATAGTTGCGCCTGCTCGTTCATCGAACCGATCCGGAGGAACCTGAAAGTGGTTGCAGCACTGTCTGAATCCCTGCTCGACGACGCCAAGCGTCCGGCTTTCCTTGCTGACGCCGTCGAGGTTCTCGACGCCGAGGTCTCGGACAAAGGTGGTGCGTCCGGCCTGGCCGTGAAGGGTGGTTACGCGGCGGTCAAGAAGATCAGCCCCACCATCGTTCCCGACGCGCTGGCCTCGCTGGCGCCGAAGCTGCTCGACCAGCTCCAGCCGTACTGGGCCGAATTCACCGCCTCGGGCACCGGCACCTTCGCCGATCTGCTGAGCGCCAAGTCCGACGAGGTCGCCGAGTCGCTGCTGGCCGTCACCGACGCCCGTGCCGAGGCGTCGACCCGTCCCGCGCTGCAGAAGGTGTACTCCTCGATGCGCGGTTCGGCCAAGAAGCACGTCATCGAGGCGCTGCCGCGCGTCGGCGATCTGGTGCAGAAGCACGCGGGCTGAGTTTCGGCGCACACACCGAAGGCCGGTGTGGTTCGTACGCGAACCGCACCGGCCTTTCGCATGTCCTGTGACCACTGTCACCCCGGGGGATTCGCGGGAACCGCCCGCCACGGCCACGCCCGGTCGCGGGTAAATTCCGCCGCCGCGACTGTGAGCGAGATAACCGCGCCGGTAAACGGCGGGAAAATTGCGGGTTGCCGTGAATTATGGAGCTCGCGAGGATGCCGCGAACGATTGGCTACTGCCGACCGGAATCGATTACCGTGCCTCTCGAGCGGTTCGGAAAGAGGAATTGCTTGCTGCGGAAATCGCATCTTCCGCTGGGTACAGATGAAATGACTGCATTGCGCAGGTCGAAAGGAAGTCCGGTCACATGATCTCTCGTAAGGCCCTCGCCGCCACCGGTGCCGCCGCTACCGCCGCCGTCATGTTCTTCGGTCCGGCCGCTATGGCGAACGCTGAGGACAGCGGCTCCGCCAGCGGTTCCGCCGAGCTGCTCGAGCTGTCCACCGGCTCGGCCGGCCTGCTCGAAGGCCCCGCCGCCGGCTCCAGCGTGCTCGAGTCGGGCAGTGGCGCCATCGACGGCCTCACCTCCGCCGTCCTCAACATCGTCGACGCCGTCACCGGCATCAAGGACCTCACCGCTCCCGCCGAGTGAGCTGATCCCACCCTCGGCCCTTGTGCCGAAACGAAATCCGGCGACCGGGCCACGGCCCCGTCGCCGGATTTCTTTGTCTTGACGACATGTTTGCGAACCGATGTATCTCGAACAGATAAACATAGTAATAGCCATACCTTTCGAGCCATCGGTAGCTAATTGCCCGGAACCGTCGGGGAATTGGTCTCCGGCACCATGACGGTGCCGGCGGGCTCCGGCGGTGACGTATCCAACGTGGGCCGGAGGCAGACGCGCCCCGTCCCGTCTGACAGGCTGGTGATTGTGAATCCGTCAACTGCGCAGGCACGAGTGGTCGTCGACGAGTTCGTGCGCGGCGGCGTCCGCGAGGTGGTGCTGTGCCCCGGATCGCGCAACGCCCCGCTCGCCTTCGCCCTGCAGGCCGCCGACGCGGCCGGTCGGCTGCGGCTGCACATGCGCATCGATGAGCGCACCGCGGGATTCCTCGCGATCGGCCTGGCGGTGTCGTCGGGGCGGCCCGTCCCGGTGGTGATGACCTCCGGTACCGCCGTCGCCAACCTGGCCCCCGCCGTGCTCGAGGCGAACTACGCGCGGGTGCCGTTGATCGTGGTCAGCGCGAACCGGCCCTACGAGATGCTCGGCACCGGCGCCAACCAGACCGTCGAACAGCTCGGCCTGTTCGGTAGCCAGGTGCGCGCGACCATCAGCCTCGGGCTGGCCGAGGCCGAGGCCGGTGAGGCGAACTACCCGAGGCAGAACAGCGTGTGGCGCTCGGCCGTGTGCCGGGTGCTCGCCGCCGCGCGCGGTACCCGCTCCGGCAACGCGGGACCGGTGCAGTTCGACATCCCGCTGCGCGAGCCCCTGGTCCCCGAGCTGTCCGACGACGTGATCCCCGTCGGCCGCGAGGGTGACAAGCCGTGGACGGCCACCCAGTACGCGACTCTCGACGTGCCCCTCGACATCGACCTCACCCCCGACACCGTCGTCATCTCCGGCCACGGTGCCGGTCTGCGCCCCGAGCTCGCGGCGCTGCCGACGGTCGCCGAGCCGACAGCGCCCATGCACGGCCCGCCCCTGCATCCGCTCGCGCTGTCGCTGCTGGCGCCGAAGCAGGCCATCATCACCGGCCGGCCCACGCTGCACCGGCAGGTGTCGCGGGTGCTCGCCGATCCGAACGTCACCGTGTACGCGCTCACCACGGGTCCACGCTGGCCCGATGTGTCCGGCAATGTCGTCGGCACCGGCACGCGCGCGGTCACCACCGGAACCCCGGACCCGGCATGGCTGGCCCGCTGCGCCGACCTGAACGACCAGGCCGAAGCGGTGGTCCGCGCCGAGCTGGCGAGCCACCCCAAAGCCACCGGCCTGCACGTCGCCGCCGTGGTCATGGACGCTCTGCGCGAGGGTGATCAGCTGCTGCTCGGCGCATCGAACCCGGTGCGCGACGCCGCACTGGTGTCGAGCCCGCGCCGAGGTGTGCGGGTGCTGTCCAACCGTGGCGTCGCGGGCATCGATGGCACCGTCTCCGGTGCGGTGGGTGCGGCGTTGGCCCACCCCGGCCGCACGATCGCCCTCATGGGTGACCTGACGTTCCTGCACGACGCGTCCGGCCTGCTCATCGGCCGCGGCGAACCGCGCCCGGGCAACCTCACCATCGTGGTCGCCAACGACGACGGCGGCGGCATCTTCGAGCTGCTCGAACAGGGTGACCCGCAGTACGCGGGCGTGTTCGAGCGAGTCTTCGGCACACCGCACGGCATGGATCTGGCCGCGCTGTGCGCCGCCTACCGCCTTCCGCATCGTGGCGTCGATCCCGCCGAACTCGCGGAGGAACTCGCCGTCGACGCGCACGGCATGCGGGTGCTCGAGGTGGCCACCGAACGGTCGAGCCTGCGCGAGCTACACGCCACCGTGCGCGCCAAGATCGCCGGCTAGAGTTCGTCCTCCTCGTCGACGAACGCGTCACCGTCGTCGAGCGGCACCTCGATGCTCTGCTCGATCACATCGGCCGGATTGGCCCGGTCGGCGTCCTGATCGACCCGGGCCGCCATCTCCTCGGTGTAGTCGGCGCTGTCGACGAAAGCCGGGTCGTCGGGGACATCGTCGCGGAAGGCCGACTGCTCCTGTTCCACGCGATCGGCCTCGGGGACCTCGTCCAGCGGGCGGGCGGTGTCGTAGTCGATCATCGGTACTCCTCTGTCGTCGTCGTTGCCTCGGACGGGTGTCGCTGATCGGGTCGTGCGCTGTCCAGAGTGCGCCGTTCGCCGGTTCTCGGCAACCCGCACCGATGATTCCGGCACCGTCGGGTCGTCTCGTTCTGTATGGAGCCGCAATTCGATTTCGCCCCGGCCGCCCGTTCGCTGGCCACCGTCGTCGCCGGGATCACCGACGACCAGTTCACCGCCCCCACCCCGTGCGTCGGCCTCGACGCTCGCGACTTGATCCGCCATGCTGTCGAGCTCACCGAAGCGTTCCGCCAGGCCGCGACCAAGGAGTCCGTCGGTCGGTCCACGCCACCCGGCGTGGTCGACGACGAGCTGTCCGCCGATTGGCGCACCAGGATTCCCACGCAGCTCGACGCGCTCGTCGAGGCATGGCGGGTGCCCGAGGCCTGGGACGGTGAGACCGAAGCCGGTGGGGTGGTGATGCCCGCCGCGGCGATGGCGATGGTCGCGCTCGACGAGCTCGTCGTCCACGGGTGGGATCTGGCGGTGTCGACCGGTCAGGTGCTCGAGGTCGACCCCGGTCATCTGGGGATTCTGCTCGAGTTTCTGGGGGAGACCGATCCGGAGGGGACGCCCGGGTTGTTCGGGCCGGTCGTCGCTGTCGCCGAGGACGCGCCCGCACTCGACCGGGTGTTGGGGCTCACCGGTCGTGATGCTGGATGGAAGCCTCCGGCCTAGCGCTGCGAGGTGGAAGCCGCGGGCCTGGTGCTGCTGGGTAGGAGTCGCGGGCCTGGCACTGCGGGGTGGGAGTCGCGGGCCTGGCGTTGCGGGCCTGTCTTGCCCGACCTCGCGGGTCGAACGAGCGTCCTACGACCGTTGGTCGGCGTAGGCCGCGTCGACGAAGGTGCCTGCCATCGTCGCCACGGTCGCGGCGCGCGCGGCTCGGTCGGCTGCCGCCCGATCGATCGGATCGCCACTGGCCAGGAGGCGGTAGTAGAGCGGTGCGGAGACCGCTGACAGCACAGCGCGGGCATCCGTGCCCGCCGGTGCTTCGCCGCGAGCGACCGCGTCGTGGACGCAGGGCGCCCACTCGTCGAGGCGGGTGTCGTAGAAGGCGTGCAGCGCGTTCGCGGTGTCGGCGTCGACGGTTGCGGCGGCGATCACGGCCCGGAACAGGTTGCCTTGGCGTGGGTCGGTGAGGGTCTTGGCGACCAGGTGAGCGTTCGCGGTCAGGTCGTCGAGCAGGGCGCCGGTGTCGGTGCGGGGCAGCGACTGCTCGGCCATATCGGTCAGGAGGTCCGCGACCAGGCCCGCGGGTGTGCGCCAGCGCCGGTAGACGGTGGTCTTCCCCACGCCCGCCGTCGCGGCGACTTCGGTCAGATCGAGCCCGGCCAACCCGCGTTCGGCGAGCAGATCGCCGGTCACCTGCAGGACGGCTTCCCGGACCCGTGCGGTGCGCCCACCTGGGCGAACGGACCCGGGCCAAGCGATATCGTGCTGCATAACGGAACTCCTGTTTCATTTACGGCGAATCGGGTGTACTGTCCGAAGCATTAACGAAACTATAGACCCTTTAGGAGTTCTCATGGAGTATCGGCGGCTCGGCGCTTCGGGTCTGCACGTTCCGGCTCTCGGTTTCGGGGCAGGCACCTTCGGCGGGCGTGGTCCCCTGTTCAGCGCGTGGGGCGATACCGACGCGGCCCAGGCCAGGCGGTTGATCGACGTCAGCCTCGAGGCCGGGGTCACCCTGTTCGACACGGCCGATGTCTATTCCGACGGTGCGTCCGAGGAAGTGCTCGGCGCCGCGGTCAAGGGCAGGCGCGACAAGGTGCTGTTGTCCACCAAGTCGGCGCTACCCACCGGTCCCGGTGCTGACGACGCCGGTGCGGGCCGGGCCAGGCTCATCCGCGCGGTCGATGCGTCGCTGCACCGCCTCGGTACCGACTATCTCGACCTGTTCCAGCTGCACGCCTTCGACGCCGGCACGCCGCTGCTCGAAACTCTCTCGGCGCTGGGCGATCTCGTGCAGGCAGGCAAGATCCGCTATGTCGGTGTCTCCAACTTCGCCGGTTGGGAACTGATGAAAACCCTGGCCACCGCGGAGGCGCACGACCTTCCGAAACCCGTTGCGCACCAGGTCTACTACTCGCTCGTGGGACGCGACTACGAGTGGGAGCTCATGCCGCTCGGCGCCGATCAGGGTGTCGGGGCGGTGGTGTGGAGCCCGCTGGGCTGGGGCCGGCTCACTGGGAAAGTCCGTCGTGGCCAGCCACTTCCGGCGGGCAGTCGACTGCACGACACGGCGCAAGCCGGTCCACCCGTCGACGACGAGCACCTCTACGAGGTCGTCGACGTGCTCGACACCATTTCGGCCGAGACCGGCCGCAGCGTCCCGCAGATCGCCCTGAACTGGCTGCTCACCCGTCCCACCGTCGCCACCGTCCTGATCGGCGCCCGCAACGAGGAACAGCTGCGGCAGAACCTCGGCGCCGTCGGCTGGCAACTCGACCCGGAACACCTCGCCGCCCTCGACGCGGCGAGCGCCACCACACCCCCGTACCCCTACTACCCGTACCACCGCTTACCGGACTTCGCCCGGCTCAACCCGCCCGTGGTCCGCGCGGCCTGATCAGTACACGTCGCGTACGTAGCGCTTCTCGGCGACCAGTTGCTTCTTGAAGGCCAGCGCGCCCGCCTCGTCGAGCTTGCCGTGGATGCGGGCGATCCGCAGCAGGGTGTCGTCGACGTCCTTGGCCATGCGAGCGGCGTCGCCGCACACGTAGAAGTGGGCGCCCTCGCACAGCCACGACCACAACTCGGCGCCGTGCTCGATCATCCTGTGCTGCACATAGATCCGCTCGCGTTGATCGCGAGAAAAGGCCAGGTCGAGGCGGGTGAGGAAGCCCGAGCGGAACATGTCCTCGAGCTCGGTGCGGTAGTAGAAGTTGTGTGCCGCGTGCTGGTCGCCGAAGAACAACCAGTTGCGCCCGGTCGCGCCGACGGCCCGGCGTTCGTGCAGGAACCCACGGAAAGGAGCGATACCGGTACCGGGGCCGACCATGATCATCGGCACGTTCGGGTCGAGCGGTGGACGGAAATGCGGTGCCCGCTGGAGGAAGATCGGCACCTCGGCACCGGCGCGATCGGCCAGGAAGGTCGAGCACACTCCGCCTCGGCGCACCGAATCACCCACCGGGTCGCCGTAGCGCAGCACACCCACCGTCAGCTGCACCTCGTCCGGCGTGGTGAGCGGGCTGGACGAAATCGAATACTGGCGCGGCTGCAGCTTTTTCAGTGCACCGAGCCAGTCGACCAGGTCGGTCCGCACCGGGAAGTCCCGCAGTACGTCCACGGCTTGCCGGTCCCACAGGTAACTCGCCAACTCGTTGCGGTTGTCCCGGCGCAGCAGTTTGGCCAGTTGCGGGTGCGGATTTCGCTCGGCGATGAACCCGAGCAGATCGTTGCTCACCTTGGTGATGTCGAAATGTGTGCGCAGTGCGTCGGCGAGCAGCAGCTCCCGCCCGTCGACCTCCACCGCGCGTCGTCCGTCGAGGCTGGTCGCCGCGAGCCACTCCGCCACGAGGTCGTCACAGTTGGTCGGCAGCACACCCAGGGAATCGCCCACCTCATAGGTGGCATCGAGGTTGTGCAGGTCGAAACCGAAGCGGCGCACCTCTTTCGGTGATCCCGGTGCGCTGAGCACTTCGTTGCGCATGAGGGTGGCGAGGACGGGGGACTGACGGGTGAAGGGTGCGGCGGGTGCTCGCCGCGAAGGTGCGGTCTGCGGGCGATCGAGGACGGAGGCGCCGCCTCGACCGCTCGGTCGGCTCGCGGCCTGTTCGGGATATGGGTGTGGTGTGGCGCCCTGTGTAGCGGTGTGCGGGGTCGTCGCCATGAATCCAGGTGGCCAGGTACTGGCGGGCATGGGGCTGAACCCCGGCGGCGAACCAACGCCGGACGCCGACGGACCGGGGCCGGACGCCGGGGTGAGGGCAGCGAGGACATCGGTGAGCCACTGGTCGGCGGCGTCGTCGAAATCGGGTTCGCTGTCGACGCGGGGGAGTAGGCGGTGGGCGCCGCGCGCGGCGAGAAGAGTGTCGAGGGTGCGGCCGTGCCCGCAGAAGTCGTCGTAGGAGGAGTCGCCGAGGGCGAAGACCGCGTAGCGGACTCGGGGGAGGCGGACGGCGGTGTCCTCGAGGCGGGCGAGGAAGTCGGCACCGTTGTCCGGCGGACCACCGTCACCGAAGGTGCTGGTGACGACGAGAACATCACCTTCCAGCGCGGCGGGCTCGCAGGAGTCCATGTCGAGCAGCTTGGGCGCGAACCCGCCATCGGCGAGCCGCGCCGCCACCGAGGCGGCCAGCTCCTCAGCGTTGCCGGTTTGCGAAGCCCACAACACCGTCACAGTTGTGGATAACGCACCACCCGCTCCCGGCTCGGCTCCGCCCGCCGAGACGCCTACGGCACCCGGTCGGCCGAGAACCGCATCGCCGGTGGGTCCGTCGGTGGCTACCGCACCGCCTGAGCTGAAGTCTCCGAAGGGAGGGTTACCGAACAACTGCCCACCGACCGGCATTGCGGTGCCAGGGCTGCCGGCGGATTCACCGGCAGTGCCGGGACCCCGGGAGTACATGCCGGCCAACATGCCGTCGATCCACAAGCGGGCCTGCGGTGACAGCGGGGCGGTGGCAGGCAGCACGGGCTGACCGGACACCGGAAGAGATTGCAGCGCAGCGAGATACCCACCGAGATAGATGCGCTCGGCCTCGCTGAGTAACGGCGAGATCCCCGCATCGAGTCCGAGCATCACAGCCAACGGATGCGGACCACCGTGACCGGGCCCCGGGACCGCCGGGGCGAACCCGACCGGTTGACGGGTGTCGGCTGACGGCTGACCAGTGTGCGCGGTCGACGGTGCGGGTTGCCCGGCCGGCATGGCCTGTTGGGGCAACCGGCCGGCCTCTGGGGAACCTTGCTGCATCGGAACTCCCGTCGAAGATTCCGGCGCCGGACCCACACGGCGCAGCGCGACCGCGCACGCCTTGAACTCCGGTTGCAGGGAGGTGGGGTCGACGGCGTCGTTGGTGACGGCGTTGATCGTCAGGTATTCCCCCTGTTCGTCGTTCCAGTGGAAAGGAGCGAAGCAGTCGCCGGGACGGACCCGGTCGCTGATGCGGACCGGGAGAACGGCTCGCCCACGACGGGAGGCGATTTCGAGCTGATCGCCAGGTTTCAGGTCGAGGCGGGCGGCGTCGTCGGGGTGCACCTCGACGAACGGTTCCGGGTTGAGTTTGGTCAGTTTGGTGACCTTGCCGGTCTTGGTCATGGTGTGCCACTGATGTTGCAGCCGACCGGTATTGAGCAGGAAGGGGTAGTCGTCATCAGGAAGTTCAGCAGCGGGCAGGTGGGGGCGTGGGAAGAACACCGCGCGCCTGCTCGGCGTGGCGAAGGCCAGCGCGGGGGTGTGACCGTCGGCATCTACGTGCAGCGGCTGGTGGATGCCGTCGTTGCGGTAGCGGATCGGGTTGCGTGGGCTGTCGCTGTCGTTGCACGGCCACTGCATCGGGCCCTCACGCAGGCGGTCGTAACTCATACCGCTCAGGTCGTAACCGGTGGCGGGATTGGTGAACTGGCGCAACTCGTCGAAAACTTCGGCGCTGGAGGTGAAGTCGAAACCGGGGAAACCCATGGCGGTGGCCACCTGGGCGATGAGCAGCCAGTCGGGCCGGGCTTCACCGACCGGGTCGACGGATCGGCGCAACAGGGTGACATTGCGTTCCGAATTCACCATCACCGCATCGCTTTCCGCCCACAGCGTGGCGGGCAGCAGCAGATCGGCATAGGAGTTGGTCGCGGTCTCGGTGTAGGCGTCCTGCACCACCACGAGTTCGGCTGCCTCGAGCCCGGCGATCACCGTCTTCCGGTTGGCCACGGTGGCAACGGGATTGGTGCAGATGATCCACGCCGCCTTGATCTCACCATCGGCCAGACCGGCGAACATGTCGATGGTTCCCGGCCCCGCTTCGGTGCGCAGCGTGCCCTCGGGCAGGTCCCACGCGGTCTCGACGAAGGCGCGGTCGGCGGGGGAGAGCAGGTTGCGCTGACCGGGCAGCCCCGGCCCCATGTAACCCATCTCGCGCCCGCCCATCGCGTTGGGCTGGCCGGTCAGCGAGAACGGCCCGCTGCCGGGTCGGCAGATCGCGCCGGTGGCCAGGTGCAGGTTGATCAGGGCATTGGTGTTCCAGGTGCCGTGCGTGGACTGGTTGAGCCCCATCGTCCACAGCGACATCCACTCGCCCGCCTCGGCGATCATGGTCGCCGCGGTCCTGATGTCGGCTTCGGCGAGCCCGGTGAGTTCGGCGACCCGTTCCGGCGGGTAGTCGGCGAGGAACTCGGGCATCGCCTCCCAGCCATCGGTGTGTTCGGCGATGAAGTCGGTGTCGATGGCGCCGTCGGCGACGAGCAGGTGCAGCAGGCCGTTGAGCAGGGCGAGGTCGGTGCCCGGCGCGATCTGCAGGAACAGGTCGGCGCGCGCGGCCGTTTCGGTGCGCCGCGGGTCGACCACGATCAGTTTGGCGCCGGCTTTGAGCCGGTCGGCCATGCGAAGGAACAGGATCGGATGGCAGTCGGCCATGTTCGCGCCGGTGACGAAGAACAGGTCGGCGTGCTCGAAGTCGTCGTAGGAACCGGGGGGCCCGTCGGCACCGAGGGACTGCTTGTAGCCGGTGCCCGCGCTGGCCATGCACAGCCGCGAGTTGGCTTCGATGTGTTTGGTGCGCAGGTATCCCTTGGCGAGTTTGGTCGCCAGGTATTGGGCTTCCAGCGACATCTGCCCGGACACGTAGAGCGCGATGGCGTCGGGACCGTGTTCGTCGAGGATCGCGCGCAGCCGGTCGGCGGTTTCGCGCACCGCGTCGTCCACCGACAGCGGGACGGGCGCTTGTCCACGTTCGGGGCGGTGGTAGGCGGTGCTCATCCGGCCGGGCGCCGCCATCATCTCCGCGTGCGTCGCGCCCTTGGTGCAGAGTCGCCCCGCGTTCGCGGGATGCAGTTTGTCGCCACTCACCTTGGCGATCACCGGTGCGCCGGACTGGTCGATCGTGGTCCGGACGGAGATGCCGCAGCCGACGCCGCAGTACGAGCACTGCGTGCGCACAGAGTCGTCGCCGGTCATGCGCGCCCCCCTCGGCATGCTCGGGCGCCCTGCGTGGTGACGCGGGTAGGCGTGTCCGAGCGCTGACCTGTCATGGCACCGATCATCCGCACCCGGCGTTGCGCTCGATTTAACGAACGTTATGTCCAGGTGACAATCGACCTCACCGGTCGAAATCCCGGCTGTGAGGTTGCCACCGAAATATAGTCCCTGATCAGGGGATCTTCCGAGGTTTGCCGCAGATCCGAACGGGTGCCCTGCGTGACCGGACTCACCCGGTGAAATCGGCGCAGGTCAGCCCATTTTGTAGCCGCGATGCAGGGCGACGACACCGCCGGTGAGGTCACGCCACTGCACCGAGTCCCAGCCCGCGTCGGCGATGCGCCTGGCCAGCCTGCGCTGATTCGGCCACGCCCGGATCGACTCGGCCAGGTACACGTAGGCATCCGGGTTGGAGCTCACCGCGCGCGCCACCCGGGGCAGCGCCTTCATGAGGTACTCCATGTAGACGGTGCGGAACGGCCCGAACACCGGGGTCGAGAATTCGCACACCACGAGCCGGCCGCCCGGCTTGGTGACGCGCAGCATCTCACGCAACGCCAAGTCGATATCGGCCACATTGCGCAAACCGAAGGAGATAGTCACCGCATCGAACGAGTCGTCGGCGAACGGCAGCGCCATCGCGTCGCCCGCCACCATCGGCACCTGCCGGAACCGGCCCGCGGCGAGCATGCCCTGGGAGAAGTCGGCGGCCACACACCAGGCGCCGGACTTGCCGAGTTCCACGGTGGACACACCGGTGCCCGCGGCCAGGTCGAGCACCCGCTCGCCGGGGCGAAGGGCGAGCGCGCGTCGTGTCGCCCACCGCCAGTACCGGTCCTGACCACCGGAGATGACCGTGTTGGTGAGGTCGTAGCGTTTCGCCACACCGTCGAACATCGACGCGACCTCGTGGGGTTGCTTGTCCAGCGAAGCCCGAATCGGTTCCCGCTGCTCTGTTGTCGCCACGATTCGAGCTTATCCGCCCGCTCGGGGCTAGGCCGAGCGCGGCAACCGCTGCCGCATCCCGGTGACGTCGGCGTAGTGGCCCATCAGTTCGGTGCAGATGGCGGGCCAGGTGCGGTGTAACACCGACTTGCGTGCCGCGGCCGCGAACCGGGCACGCTGGTCGGCGTCGCGCAGCGCCGACACCGCGCTCGGCAGCAACTCGGCGAACCGGTCCACCGGCAGGAGATAACCGTTGCGGCAGTGCGCGATCAGGTCACGCGGCCCACCGGCGTCGGGCCCGATCACCGGCACCCCCGACGACAACGCTTCCTGCACGCCCTGGCAGAACGTCTCGTGCTCGCCCGGATGCACCATCACATCGAGGCTGGCGTAATGGGTGGCCAGTTCGGACCCGCCCAGCTCGCCGGTGAACACCGCGCGCGGCATCAGCCTGCTCAGCCGCGCCCGCTCCGGCCCGTCACCGACCACGACGAGCTGAATGGACGGGTCGTCGGCGAGCGCGGCCAACCGGTCCACATGCTTCTCCGGCGCGAGCCTGCCGACGAACCCGACCACCAACCGCTCGCTCGAGCCCAGCCAGCTCGCCCGCAGTTCGGCACTGCGCGCGGCCGGGTTGAACCGGTCGATATCCACGCCGCGCCCCCACCGGTGCACCCGGGGAATTCCGTGTTCGGCCAGGTCGGCCGCGGCGGCCGACGACGGGGCGAGCGTGCGCGTGGCTCCCTCGTGGATCCGGCGCGTCCACGCCCAAGCCGCCCGCGCCGCCAGTCCGAGCCCGTAGCTCTTGGCGAAACCGGCCACATCGGTCTGGTACACCGCGATCGAGGGCAGGTCGAGGCGGGTGGCGGCGGCGAGCCCGCCCGCGCCAAGCAGAAATGGCGAAGCCAAATGCACCACGTCCGGGTCGAACTCGGCGATCGCGGCGGTGATCCCGGGTTGTGGCAGGCCGACGGGCAGCGAACTCACCTTCGGCACCATCATCGCGGGCACCCGATGCACCGGGAACCGGCCGTGCAGGCGCGGGGCGGGCGGTGCGCCGCGCAGCGTATCGGGCGCCACGATCATGGCATCGTGCCCGTGCTGGTCCAGGTGATCGAGCACCCGGAGCACGGAATTGACGACGCCGTTCATGTTCGGCAGGAAAGACTCCGAGACGATGGCTACGCGCACACTCCAAGAGTGACCGCCACACCGCGCGCCACGCCCACACCGACGTGAAGCCGGGGCGAACAGCAGGGGAAAGTTACCGCTGTCTGCGCCGCACCAGCCACAGGGCGGGCAGCGCGAGCGCCCACACCACCACGATCACCGACGCGGCGGGCACGATCGCCACCCGCGCGTCGCGTCCGGCCACCCGGACCAGGTCGGGGTCGCGGGTGCTGTACTCCACGTTGATGCGCTGACCGGCGGTGAGATTGGTGGGATAGAGGATCCCGACCTTCGGATTGTGGGTGACGCTGTCGGGCGTCACATACATCACCGCCGAACGCAGCCGCCCCGCCGAGAGCACCTCACCGGAGGTGACCCCACGGTTGTGCTCGATCTCGTAATCGTTGCGCCACGCCGCGAGTACCAGCAGCACCATGAGCACGCTGATCACCGTCGCGGTACCGAGGATTCCGGTACGAACCCGCCGCAGGCGATCGGAGTACCTATCCGACTGGCTGGTTTCCGACACCACGCCACCCTAACGGTGGGCTGCACTAGCGTGTGCCACCATGTCCCGAAAATTCAGCTTCACCGTGCCTTATGCCGTCCCGGTCGAAGATCTTCACCGGGCACTCGTCGACGACGCGATCTGGCAGGAGCGGTTCGCCGCCGCCGAGACCGCGACGCTGGAACTCTCCCATCCCGACGGACCGGATTCGATCCGCATCGAGATGACCGAAACACCCGGCCGGGACAAGGTTCCCGCGCTGGTCCGCAAGGTTCTCAAGAGCGATCTCGTGCTCGCCCGCACCGATGTCTGGCAGCCGCTGGACGGCGAGGTCGCCAAGGGCAGCTTCACCGGGCGCACCGGCGGCATCACCACCGAGATGTCGGGCACCTACGAGCTGCGTCCCACCGCCGAGGGCAGCGAGATCGAGGTCGTCGGCACCGTCACCGTGAAGGTGCCCCTGGTGGGCGGCGCCATCGAGCCGCTGGCCGAACAACTGCACCAGCGCGTCCTCAACAGCGAACGCAAGTTCATCGAGGGCTGGTTCGCGAAGCTCAGCTGAACGGCGCCAGGTCGTCGGCGCGTAGGGAAGCGCGACCGGCCGTTCGCCATAGGCGGGCGGTCAGGTCGTCGTCCTCGTCGGTCACCAGGTTGCCCATCACGCGAACGGCGGTGCGCTGCAAATACTTCGAGCGCATCACCGGCGGGCCGCCGAGGGGGACCATCTTCGGGTGCGTGGCCAGCCCGGCCAGCCTGCGGGCCACGGAGAACGTGCGCCCGTAGCGCTCGCGCAGCAGTTGCGGCCACACCCGCGTCAGGTCCGGTTCGTCGAGCAGGTCGGCGAGCAGATGACCACCTTCGAGGCCGTAGTCGATGCCTTCGCCGTTGAGCGGATTCACACAGCCCGCGGCGTCACCGACCAGCACCCAGTTGCGTCCGGCCACGTTCGACACCGCCCCGCCCATCGGCAGCAGCGCCGAGGCCACCGCGCGCAGTTCGCCCTCGAACTCCCATTCCTCGCGGCGCAGCCGGGTGTAGTGCTCGAGCAGCGGTTTCAGCGCGATATGCGACGGCCGTGCCTCGGTGGCCAGCGAACCGACACCGATGTTCACCTCACCGTTGCCGAGCGGGAAGATCCAGCCGTAGCCGGGGACGAGCTGGTCGTCGGCATTGCGCAATTCCAGGTGCGAGGAGATCCACTGGTCGTCGCTGCGGCCGGAGGTGATGTAGGCGCGGGCGGCGGTGCCGTAGGCGTAGCGGCGATGCCAGATGCGGCCGAGCTGTTTGCCGACGGGGGAGCGAACCCCGTCGGCGACGACGAGCACCCGGCAGTTCACGGGGTGCGTGGTGTCGCCGATGCGCACGGTCACCCCGGTGACCCGGTCGCCGTCGCGCAGCACCTCGGTGACCTTCGCGCCGTCGACCATCCGGGCACCGGACTTGATCGCCGTCTCCCGCAATGTGTTGTCGAGTTCGGTTCGCGGAACGGCACTTCCGTAGGTGGGGAACGACCCGCCCGGCCAGGGCAGCAGCGCCTCACGCCCGAATCCGGCCATCCGCAGACCATGGTTCACCGTGTGCGCGCGCAACCATTCGCCGAGCCCGAGATGTTCCAATTCGGCGGTGGCGCGCGGGGTGAGGCCGTCACCGCAGGTCTTGTCGCGCGGGAAGACGGCCGAATCGAGCAGCAGCACATCGCGTCCGGCGCGGGCCGCCCACGCCGCCGAGGCGGAACCCGCAGGTCCGGCCCCCACCACGAGCACCTCTACGGTGTCGGGCAGCGTCGCGTGGTCGGCGGGGACGACATCCGGTGAACCCATGGCTCAATACTGGCACTTCGCGCGGTTGTGCGAGAGTGTCGGGTACACCGGGAAATCTCACGTGTGACGGGGTTCATCGGCTGTAGCGCAGGAACACGCTAGGTTGCTACCCGTCGGGGTCGGACGCATCGCTGGGAGAAACTAATGAGCACATCGGCTGTGAGCGACGAGAGCACCGTGGTTGCCGGGGTCGATCTCGTCGATCCGGAACTCGCCGCCACCGTGCGCGATGGGTTGGCCGCAGTCGAGAAACTGCTCGTCGACGAACTCTCCGACGGCGAGGAATTCCTGCAGGAGGCGGCGTTACATCTGGCCAGGGCGGGCGGTAAGCGGTTCCGGCCGCTGTTCACGCTGCTCGCCGGCCAGCTCGGCCCGAATCCCACCGATCCGGCGCTGGTCACCGCGGGTACGGTCGTCGAACTGGTGCATCTGGCCACCCTCTACCACGACGACGTGATGGACGAGGCCACCCAGCGCCGCGGCGCCGAGAGCGTGAACTCGCGCTGGGGCAACAACATCGCCATCCTCGCCGGCGACTACCTGTTCGCGCACGCCTCCCGCCTCACCTCGACCCTCGGCCCCGACGCGGTGCGCATCATCGCCGAGACGTTCGCCGAGCTGGTCACGGGTCAGATGCGGGAAACCATGGGTGCCAAGCAGACCCAGGACCCCGTCGAGCACTACCTGAAGGTGGTGTGGGAGAAGACCGGTTCGCTCATCGCCGCCGCGGGCCGCTTCGGTGGCACCTTCTCCGGCGCCGACAGCGAGCACGTCGAACGCCTGGCCCGCCTCGGTGACGCGGTCGGTACCGCCTTCCAGATCTCCGACGACATCATCGACATCTCCTCGTCGTCGGAACAGTCCGGCAAGACGCCGGGCACCGACCTGCGCGAAGGCGTGCACACCCTGCCCGTGCTCTACGCCCTGCGCGAGTCCGGCGCCGACGGCGACCGCCTGCGCACCCTGCTCGACCACCCGCTCGACACCGACGCCGAGGTCGACGAGGCCCTGGAACTGCTGCGCCGCTCGCCCGGCATGGCGATGGCCAAGGACAAGCTGCAGGAATACGCAGACCTGGCCGACGCCGAACTGGCCGCCCTGCCGGCGGGCCCCGCGAACGACGCCCTCACCCGCCTCGTCCGCTACACCATCGAACGAGTCGGCTGACCCGGAACTTCTCGCACCTCGCACCCGTTCAACAAAAGCGAGCTGTACCGCCTCCCCGGGAATTTTGGCCAGACTGGGTGCGGGGTGAGTCGCGTTGGCGGCAAGACCTCCGTGGCGCTTGGGTCAGCTCGTACCCGACGAGTTACCCATGTTCGTACGAGACCAGGGGTTGCGTTCGCGTGCAGGGGTGCGCAGGCGGAACAGAGAGGCGGATGAGCACCGATGCTGCGAACGATCGGGCTGATGGTCGCCATGTCGGCGCTCATCGTCGCCATCGGCGCGATGTTCCGCAGCCCGACCATCCTCGTCATCTCGATCGTGCTGGCCGTGGCGATGAACGCCTACGCCTATTTCAACAGCGACAAGCTGGCGTTGAAGGCCATGCACGCCCAACCGGTGAGCGAGCTGGAGGCCCCGGTCATGTACCGCATCGTGCGGGAACTGGCGACCGCGGCGCGACAGCCGATGCCGCGCCTCTACATCAGCCCGACCAACGCGCCCAACGCCTTCGCCACCGGGCGCAATCCCCGGCACGCGGCCGTGTGCTGTACCAGCGGCATCCTGCAATTACTCGACGAACGCGAGTTGCGCGCGGTGCTCGGCCACGAACTGTCGCACGTCTACAACCGCGACATTCTCATCTCGTCGGTGGCGGGCGCGATGGCCTCGGTCATCACCGGTCTGGCCAACTTCGCGTTCCTGGCCAGTTCGTTCGGCAACCGCGACGGGCAGGGTCCCAATGTCATCGGCGTGTTGCTTGTCTCGCTGCTGGGCCCGATCGCGGCCGGGCTGATCAAGATGGCGGTGTCACGTTCCCGCGAGTACCAAGCCGACCGATCCGGTGCCGAACTCACCGGCGACCCACTCGCCCTCGCCTCGGCACTGCGCAAGATCGAACGGGGCGTCCAGGCGGCCCCCCTGCCGCCGGACCCGAAGATCACCAGCGAATCACACCTGATGATCGCCAACCCGTTCCGCGCGGGCGACCGCATCGCCCGCTGGTACTCCACCCACCCCCCGACCGCCGATCGCATCAGGCGGCTCGAGGAGATGGCGGGCGGGACGCACCGGCACTGAGGAACTAGCGGTAGTTCACGAACTGCAGCGCGATACCGAAGTCCTCGCCCTTGAGCAGCGAGATCACGGCCTGCAGATCGTCGCGCTTCTTGCTGCTCACCCGCAGCTCGTCGCCCTGGATCTGCGCCTTCACGCCCTTGGGGCCCTCGTCGCGGATCTTCTTGGAGATCTTCTTGGCCTTCTCGGTGTCGATTCCCTGCACCAGCGTGCCGGTGATCTTGAACACCTTGCCCGAGGCCTGCGGCTCGCCGGCGTCGAACGCCTTGAGCGAGATGTCGCGCCGGATCAGCTTCTCCTTGAACACCTCGAGCGCCGCCTTCACCCGCTCCTCGGCATTGGCGGTGAGCACGATGGCCTCCTCGCCGGACCAGGCGATCGAGGCGTCGGTGCCCTTGAAGTCGTAGCGGGAGTTCAGCTCCTTCTCCGCCTGATGCAGCGCATTGTCGACCTCCTGCCGGTCGACCTTGCTCACCACGTCGAATGACGAATCAGCCACACTGCGCTCCTGTTCTTCGGAAGGTCCGTACAACTCCGCGGCAAGACTGCCTCACCGCCGAGACAGTTGTACCCGTAACGCGCCGTAGCGCGCGCCCGCAGGGGGTCTGTGCAGGCGGTTTGCATCCCCGGGGTGGGTTCGTTGTAAGCTGCTCAGCGCACCGGAAACGGCGCACAAGGCAGATTGCCCGAGCGGCCAATGGGAGCAGACTGTAAATCTGTCGGCGCAAGCCTACGTAGGTTCGAATCCTACATCTGCCACATCGAACCCCGTCGATCATCAAGATCGGCGGGGTTTTCTGTTCCGCCTCCCCGGGACTTTGGGCCAGACTCAGGCGCGTGACCCGGTTCTCGGCGCGGCAAGGTTGATCGAGGCGCTGAGTCAGCCCGTACCCGGTGAGTTACCCATGTGCTTGCGCAATCAGTGGTCTGGTTGGCGGCAAAAAGCCGCTCCCACCTGGCGATTTGGTGCTCATCGGTTGCAGTGTGTAATCTCTTTCAGGACGCCGGAGCACGGGGTCGCTCTGATCGGTTCGCCGACCAAGACTCTGTGCCACGTAGTCATGCCCCCTTAGCTCAGTCGGCAGAGCGTTTCCATGGTAAGGAAAAGGTCAACGGTTCGATTCCGTTAGGGGGCTCGCCGGATTGCCGGTGGTGACCGACTTTCCCGCCGGCCCCACCGTAATAGGTCCGCCGTGGCGGTGTAGCTCAGTCGGTAGAGCAAACGACTCATAATCGTTGTGTCGCCGGTTCAAGTCCGGCCATCGCTACCAATAACGACTCAGCCCAGACCGGAAAGAAGGCATATCGTGGCCGCGAAGTCCACCGATGTCCGGCCAAAGATCACCTTGGCCTGCGAAGAGTGCAAGCACCGCAACTACATCACCAAGAAGAACCGGCGCAACGACCCGGACCGCCTCGAGCTGAAGAAGTTCTGCCCGAACTGCGGCACCCACCGGGCGCACCGCGAATCGCGCTGATTCGAAACAAAAACATCTGCCGAAGGCCGGACGAAAGTCCGGCCTTCGTGCGTTTTCCAGACCGGTCGCCAGGGGTGCGCGCGCACAAGTCGGTAATGTGCCACGCTGTGACAGTGAACACCGGAACTGACGAAGCGGTCTCGGCCGCAGCCGCCGAACCATTCGATCCCGCCGCCCACGCGGCCTCGATGGTCGGCCACCACTACCGGGTCGACGACTATTACGAGGTCGGTCGCGAAAAGGTGCGTGAATACGCCCGCGCCGTGCAGGACTACCACCCGGTGCACTGGGACGAGGACATCGCGCGCGAATACGGCCACTCCGGTCTGCTCGCCCCGCTCACCTTCATCTCCCTGGTCGGCATCCTGGCCCAGCGCCGGTTGTTCGAGGAGATCGTCACCGGATACGACCTCAGCCAGATCATGCAGACCGATCAGATCCTGGAATTCCACCGGCCGATCCGCGTCGGCGATCGGCTCACCTGTGACGTTTATCTGCATTCGTTCCGGCAGGCATTCGGCGGCGACATCATCGTGACCAAGAACATCGTCACCGACGCCGACGACGAATTGGTGCTCACCACCTACACCACTCTCATCGGACGCAGCGGCGGCGATATCGATCCGAATATGTCGGCGGCCGTCCGCAATGTGCTCATGCACGGTCTCGGCGACGACGAACCGGCCCACCACGCGCCGAGCGACGCCTTCACCGCGATCACCCCGGACCCGGTGACCAAGAACCCGGAACCGCAGTCCAGTACCCACGCGCTCGCCTTCGAAAGCATCGCGGTCGGCGACGAACTGCCCGCCCGGACGGTCCGGCTCACCCGCGGCGACCTGGTGAACTACGCCGGCGTCTCCGGTGATGCCAACCCAATTCACTGGAGTGACGAGATCGTCAAACTCGTCGGCCTCGACAACGTGGTGGCCCACGGCATGCTCACCATGGGCCTCGGCGGCGGATTCGTCACCTCCTGGCTCGGCGACCCGGGTGCGGTGAAGGAATACAACGTGCGTTTCACCAGCCCCGTCTACGTGCGTGCCGATGCCCCGGCCGAGGTGGATTTCACGGGTAAGGTGAAGTCGGTCGACCCGGAGACCCGAACGGCCGTCGTCGCCATCACGGCGAAATCGGCGGGCAAGAAGATCTTCGGCCGCGCCACGGCAACAGTTCAGCTGGCCTGACCTGGTCGAGCGTCCCGATTGGCACATTGCCCACGCGGTAACGTACACTCGGGACTCTGGGGTCACCGGCTGCTGCGCGCTGACTTCCCGGGAGCCTGCTCCCACGGAAGCGGCGCGCGTGTTGTGTGTGATGCCGACCCTGGGATAGACGGCTCGCAAGAGTCGATAATCGAATATCGATTGTGGTTGGACGTATCGGCCCAGGCCGGTCCAACCGAAGGGGCGTAGCTCAATTGGCAGAGCAGCGGTCTCCAAAACCGCAGGTTGCAGGTTCAAGTCCTGTCGCCCCTGCCCTGAATGCCAGCGACGAGAGAGGATCGACGTGACGGACGAGCGGGATACTCGCGCCGAAGACGGCGACGATACCGCCGCTGCCACTCGGCCGAGCGGCAAGCGGACTGCTCGTCGTGCGCGCACGTCGGACTCTCCGGCGACCACCGGTTCGGTGGCCATGCTCGACCGGCCGTCGAACTCGCGCAGGGCGGACAAGACTGCCGGTAAGGCCAAGACGGGCAACCCGTTCAAGCGGCTGCTCAAGTTCCTGCGAGAGGTCATCGCGGAACTGCGCAAGGTGATCTGGCCCAACCGGAAGCAGATGGTCACCTATACGACCGTCGTTCTGGTGTTCGTGGTCTTCATGGTCGCGTTCATCGCCGGGATCGACGTAGCGTTCGTCAAGGGTGTCGACTGGCTGTTCGGCTGATCGCCGACACCCACGCCGGTAGCCGATCGCGGGCCGGAACGGCGGAGTGTGCCTCCGCGCACCCGACCCGGCCCAGAGGATGTACGTGACGACACAGGAAGCGAGTGCCTCAGTGAGCACCCCGGAGAACGACACCAACGACGAGTTCCCGGTTGACGACACTGTCGCGGCGGACAACGCCGCCGACGAGGTCGAGGCCACCACCGAGCTCGCTGACGAGGCCGCCGACGCCGTCGTCGAGGACACCACGGTTCCCACCGAGGAAGACCCCGAAGCCGACCCCGTCGAGTCGATGAAGGCCAAGCTGCGCCGCGTCCCCGGCGACTGGTACGTCGTGCACTCCTACGCCGGTTACGAGAACAAGGTCAAGACCAACCTCGAGACCCGCGTGCAGAACCTCGGACTCGAGGACTACATCTTCCAGGTCGAGGTACCGACCGAAGAGGTCACCGAGATCAAGAACGGGCAGAAGAAGAACGTCAACCGCAAGGTGCTGCCCGGCTACATCCTGGTCCGGATGGAACTGAACAACGAGTCGTGGGGCGCGGTGCGCAACACCCCCGGCGTCACCGGCTTCGTCGGTATGACCGGCGGCGGCCCGGGCGCCAAGCCCACCCCGCTGACCATCAACGAGGTCGTGAAGTTCCTGGTCCCGGCCGGTGCGCAGGCCCAGAAGAAGGCGGCCGCCGCCGCTGCTTCGGGTGGTGCCGACACCGGTGCCGCCGCCGCGGGCAAGCCGACCATCGAGGTCGACTTCGAGGTCGGCGAGTCGGTCACCGTGATGGACGGCCCGTTCGCGACGCTGCCCGCCAGCATCAGCGAGGTCAACGCCGAGCAGCAGAAGCTCAAGGTGCTCGTGTCGATCTTCGGTCGCGAGACCCCGGTGGAGCTGAACTTCACCCAGGTTTCCAAGATCTAGCTCGAACCAGCTTCGCAACGGCACCGCCTCGGCGGTGCCGTTGTCGTTTCCCGACCCTCCCGGCTGCGGCGCCCGCGACGCGGTTCGGTAGAGTGTGACAGTTCGTGTGTAGACCCCCTCCAGGCGTTTTCCGCCCGGTGTGACGGTCGTGCGCGAATGCCGGGCTTGGACCCGGCGTGGGAGCGATCCCGCAACAGGCTTACGGCAACCGTAAGGAACCGAAACCCAAGGAAGAAAGATGCCCCCCAAGAAGAAGAAGCTCGCCGGGATCATCAAGCTGCAGATCCAGGCCGGCGCCGCGAACCCGGCCCCTCCGGTCGGCCCCGCGCTCGGTCAGCACGGCGTCAACATCATGGAGTTCTGCAAGGCGTACAACGCCGCGACCGAGTCGCAGCGTGGCAACGTCATCCCGGTCGAGATCTCGGTGTACGAGGACCGGTCGTTCGACTTCAAGCTGAAGACCCCGCCCGCCGCCAAGCTGCTGCTCAAGGCCGCCGGTGTGCAGAAGGGCTCGGCCGAGCCGCACAAGACCAAGGTCGCCAAGGTCACCATGGACCAGGTCCGGGAGATCGCCAAGACCAAGCAGGAAGACCTGAACGCCAACGACATCGAGCAGGCCGCGAAGATCATCGCCGGCACCGCGCGCTCGATGGGCATCACCGTCGAAGGCTGAGCGTCAGCGCCGGAGGCGGCAGCGCAGCGTAACCACGTAGGCGCAGCGAAGCCTTCGATTCAACGCTGAGGCTGATCTTCCACAACCGAGTGGGAGGGCCGGCCAGGCCCGACAACCACTTCTGAACCAGATTAAGGACAGACAAACATGGCAAAGCGAAGCAAGGCGTATCTCGCCGCTGCTGAGAAGGTCGATCGCGACAAGCTGTACTCCCCGCTGGCCGCCGCGCGCCTGGCGAAGGAGACCGCGACCACCAAGACCGACGCGACCGTCGAGGTCGCCGTCCGTCTCGGTGTGGATCCCCGCAAGGCCGACCAGATGGTCCGTGGCACCGTCAACCTGCCGCACGGCACCGGTAAGACCGCCCGCGTCATCGTGTTCGCCGCAGGCGAGAAGGCCGCCGAGGCCGAAGCCGCCGGTGCCGACGCCGTGGGCGCCGAGGACCTGATCGAGCGGATCCAGGGCGGCTGGCTCGACTTCGACGCCGCGATCGCCACCCCGGACCAGATGGCCAAGGTCGGCCGCATCGCGCGTGTCCTCGGCCCGCGTGGTCTGATGCCGAACCCGAAGACGGGCACCGTCACCAACGATGTGACCAAGGCTGTCAACGACATCAAGGGCGGCAAGATCAACTTCCGCGTCGACAAGCAGGCCAACCTGCACTTCGTCATCGGCAAGGCGTCGTTCGACGACTCGAAGCTGGTGGAGAACTACGGTGCCGCGCTGGACGAGATCCTGCGTGTGAAGCCGTCGACCGCCAAGGGTCGCTACGTCAAGAAGATCACGGTTTCGACCAACACCGGCCCGGGCATCCCGGTGGACCCGAACCGCACCCGCAACCTCCTCGACGAGGACGCGTGAGCTTCTGACAGGTAGCTCCTGATCAACCGCGAGGGTGGGAACGCATTTGCGTTCCCACCCTCGCGGCGTTTCAGCGCTCGGTGTCGTCGGTGTCGCGCCAGGCGAGCAGGACGGACTCGCCGCTGTGTGGTTTCCAGGGCAGGAAGATCGCCACGATCACCGCGCAGACGAGAACTGCGCCGGTCGCGACTAGGGAGGCGGCGTGTGCGCCCTGCAGGGTTGCCGTCTTCATAGCGACGATGAGATTCTCGCGCTGGGTTTCCAGGAACGGGGTCAATTCGCGTTTGCGCAGCTCCAGGACGCTGAGTGGGCTGGCTTTGACCAGGCTCTTCTCGTTGTCGTTCATGATGCCGACCGGGATGGCGTCGATCCTGGCGCCGATCCGGCTGGTGTAGTACGAGGCGACGATCGAGCCGAGCACCGCGACGCCGAGGGTGCCGCCGATCTCGCGGGTGGTGTCGTTGACGGCCGAACCGGCGCCCGCCTCCTCCAGGGGTAGCGCCGACATGATCGATTCGGTGGCCGGACCCTGCACAATGCCGAGGCCGAGTGCCATCGACACCATCGACGGCAGCACTCCGATCAGATAGCTGCTGTCCACGGTGACCTGTCCGCCCAGGTAGAGGCCGAGGCCGGTGAGCAGCAGGCCGATCACCAGGACCGCCGTGGTGCCGACCCGTTGCGCGAGCAGGGTCGCGACGGGGGCGCCGATCGCCACCGAGAACGCGAACGGCAGCGAGGCGATGCCGAATTCGAGTGGCGTGTATTCGCGGACGCCCTGGAAGTACTGCGTGATCAGGAACAGGAACCCGAACATCGAGAAGTAACCGATGGCAATGGCCAAGGCGGGCAACGAGAATCGTCGATTGCGGAACAGTCGCATGTCGAGAATCGGTGCGGGCGTGCGCAATTCCCAGATCACGAAGGCGGCGAGCAGAAGAGCGCCCAAGGCGGCGGTGCAGAGGGTGGTGAGCGAGAGCCAGCCGTTGTGCGGTGCCTCGATGATCGCCCACACCACCAGCGTGATGCCGGCGATCGAGAGTCCGATCCCGGGTAGATCCAGCTTGCCGACCTGGTCGGCTCGCGATTCCGGCACCCAGATCAGCGTCCCGACCAACGCGGCCAGCGCCACCGGCACATTGATCCAGAACACCGAGTGCCAGCTGAAGTGCTCGAGCAGCCACCCGCCCGAGATCGGGCCGATGGCGATGGCGAAGCCCGCCATCGCGGTCCAGGCGGCGATGGCGAGCGCGCGTTCGCGCCGGTCGGTGAAGATGTTGATGATCAGGGCGAGGGTGGCGGGGAAGACAGCGGCGGCGAAGACGCCCATCGCCGCGCGGGCCGCGATGACCTGGGTCATCGACTCCGCGAGCGCGCCGCCGACCGACATGACGGCGATGCCGACCAGGCCGATCGTCATGATCCGCCTGCGGCCGTACCGGTCACCGAGGTTGCCCGCGGCGAGCAGTAGTCCGGCGAAGGTGAGGGTGTAGGCATCGACGACCCACTGCAGGCCGGAGACACCGGTGGCGAGCTGGACGCCGATAGAGGGGAGAGCGACGTTGACGATGGTGTTGTCGAGGACGACCAGCAGTTCGGCCAGACAGATCACGGCGAGTGCGAGGAATCGCCGGGAACGCCGGTCCAGCAACACTGGTGGAGCGACTACGGAGGTTGTCATAGGCCAGGAGTGAACCAGGTTACTGTCACCCTGCGTAACACCTTTCGCGTGCGATTGCTACCACAATGTAGGAACCAAAGTGGCCTGGCTCACAACATATTCGGGCGTTCCGGGCACCCACCGACCCGTTTTGGCAGATGGGGGTGGGTGCAGGTACAGTGGAATCCGGTCGTCGACCTGTTCGACGACTACCCATTCGTTCTACCGAAGACCGTTGGTCGTCGATGCCGCTCGCGCGGTATTCGATCGAAGGTCCGGCGACATTGCCGGCGGCCCACGCAGGGAGAGCTGAGGCAGAAGAATTCTATTCTTTCGCGCCCCGGTACGCCTTGCGTCCGGGGTGTTAGTTTTGTCGCCGGCCCCTGATTCGGTAGTGCGCGTTCACGAACCGACATCAGAGAGGAGGCGAAGTATGGCGAAGCCTGAAAAGGTCACCGCTGTCGCGGAGATCGCGGAGCAGTTCAAGAACTCCACGGCCACTGTCGTCACGGAATACCGTGGCCTGTCGGTCGGCAAGCTCACCGAGCTGCGTCGCGCGCTCGGCGCCGGTGCCACGTACTCCGTCGCCAAGAACACCCTGGTCAAGCGTGCGGCCGCGGAAGCGGGCATCGAGGGCCTGGACGACTTGTTCGTCGGACCGACCGCCATCACCTTCATCCAGGGTGAGCCGGTCGACGCCGCGAAGGCCATCAAGACCTTCGCCAAGGAGAACAAGGCGCTCGTCATCAAGGGCGGCTACATGGACGGCGCTGCGCTGTCCGTGTCCGAGGTCGAGAAGATCGCCGACCTCGAGAGCCGTGAGGTCCTGCTGGCCAAGCTGGCCGGCGCGATGAAGGGCAACATGTCCAAGGCTGCCGGGCTGTTCTCGGCTCCTGCCGGTCAGGTGGCCCGTCTGGCCGCCGCGCTGCAGGAGAAGAAGCAGGCCGAAGGCGCTGCCGAGTAATACCCCCCGCTCGGGTATTACGCCCGCGCACAAAGACATTCACCACCGAAAGGAACAATCATGGCCAAGCTGTCCACCGAAGAGCTGCTCGACGTTTTCTCGGAGATGACCCTGCTGGAGCTCTCGGGCTTCGTGAAGGCGTTCGAGGAGAAGTTCGAGGTCACCGCTGCTGCTCCCGTCGCCGTCGCCGCCGCCGGTGGCGCCGCTGCTCCGGCCGAGGCCGCTGAGGAGCAGGACGAGTTCGACGTCATCCTCGAGGGTGCGGGCGACAAGAAGATCCAGGTCATCAAGGTGGTCCGTGAGATCGTCTCGGGCCTGGGCCTGAAGGAAGCCAAGGACCTGGTCGAGGGTGCCCCGAAGCCGATCCTGGAGAAGGTCGCCAAGGACGCCGCCGAGGCTGCCAAGGCGAAGCTGGAAGAGGCCGGCGCCAAGGTCTCGGTCAAGTAATTCAGCGCTTCGCGTAGACGAACGGGCGGTCCCTCAGGGGGCCGCCCGTTTGTTATATATACGGACATGGGAAAGTGATACGCGCTGTAGCGCATGGTCGGGGTTACTCTTCAGTCATGTAGAGGTGTGCCCCGTCTCACTCATGGGTTACAGTGACCGGACCCACAGTGTCGTGACGCACCGCCGAGATGTGAGCGCGCGGTGAGCGGGTGGGGTGCTCGCAGGATCAATGGAGGTAGGCGTGGGCGTCGAGGTCAGGACCGAGGGTGTAACCAAGTCCTTCGGTTCACAGCGAATTTGGCAGGACGTGTCGATCACGCTCCCTTCGGGCGAGGTGAGCGCGCTGCTCGGCCCCTCGGGTACGGGTAAGTCGGTGTTCCTGAAATCGCTCATCGGTCTGCTGCGGCCCGAGCGCGGGTCGATCTTCATCGATGGCACCGATATCACCACCTGCTCCAACAAGGAGCTCTACGAGATCCGCAAACTGTTCGGCGTGCTTTTCCAGGACGGCGCGCTGTTCGGCTCGATGAATCTGTTCGACAACATCGCCTTCCCGCTGCGCGAGCACACCAAGAAGTCGGAAACCGAGATCCGTCGCATCGTGATGGAGAAGCTCGAGCTCACCGGTCTGCTCGGCGCGGAGAACAAACTGCCCGGCGAGATCTCCGGCGGTATGCGCAAGCGCGCCGGCCTGGCCCGCGCGCTGGTGCTCGACCCGCAGATCATCCTCGTCGACGAACCCGACTCCGGCCTCGACCCGGTGCGTACCTCGTACCTGGCGCAGCTGCTGCTCAACATCAACGCCCAGATCGACGCGACGATCCTCATCGTGACGCACAACATCAACCTGGCCCGCACCGTGCCCGACAACATCGGCATGCTGTTCCGTCGTCAGCTGGTGATGTTCGGCCCACGTGAGGTGCTGCTCACCAGCGAGGAGCCGGTGGTCAAGCAGTTCCTCAACGGCCGCATGATCGGTCCGATCGGTATGTCCGAGGAGAAGGACGAGGCGCAGATGGCGCGCGAGCAGGCGCTCGTCGACGCCGGTCACCACCACGGTGGCGCCGAGGAGATCGAGGGCATCATCCCGCAGATGAAGGCAGAGCCGGGCATGCCCGCACGGCAGGCGGTCTACCGTCGTCAGGCCCGTGTGCGCGAGATCATGCACACCCTGCCCGCCGCGGCCCAGGCCGCCATCCGCGAGTCGCTGGCCGAGTCCGACGACACCCAGGTGATGGCCGCCTACGGGGGCAACGATCACCCCACCGAATCGTTCAAAGCAATGCCGCACGGCCAGACCAACGGCTGACAAGTTTCGTCTCGAAAGGCCCCGGGTTCGCCCGGGGCCTTTCGCGTTCCGGTGCCGGAAAGCGCCCTGACCTGGCGTTTCGCGAGATGGCGCACACGGCGTGTCGCGGGTAAAATAACCGCGGTTCGGGCGGGGATGCCCAGCGCGCCAGGCGATCTCGATCTCGGACACGGAGCCGCCGCGCCACTTGACGAGCCGGTCGCGAACCGTCACCCTATTCACAACAGCGTCTGCTGTTACAGGGGCTTCGGCGCCCGAGTTTCCGACGCGGCCAGCGTCCCGGGACTTCGGCGCGTTTGCCGTCCGAGTGATGACTCGGATGGTATGTTGACACCCCCTTGCATAGGGGTGTAAGTTTGGACGTTGCGCTGGCTGCCTCCTGTCCACACCTTGATTCGCACTCGTAAGTTCCACCTTCCGGTGTTACTTCCGCTGCTGCCTGTTCAGGTTTCGTTCGGGTTGTAACCAGCGGAACTCGTAGCAGACAAGCGACGGTCGCGGACCACCACGCGACGCGCGTGAGGTGCTGGAAGGACGCATCTTGGCAGTCTCCACCCAGACCAAGGCTGGTATCCCCGGAGCCCCGTTGAGGGTTTCGTTCGCGAAGATCCGAGAGCCCTTGGAGGTGCCCGGACTTCTCGACCTACAAACGGACTCGTTCGCCTGGTTGGTCGGTTCCCCCGACTGGCGTGAGAAGGCGGCCGCACGCGGCGACGTCGGTCTCGCAGGCGGCCTCGAAGAGGTGCTCGAAGAGCTCTCGCCGATCGAGGATTTCTCCGGTTCGATGTCCCTGTCGTTCTCCGACCCGCGCTTCGAAGAGGTCAAGGCCTCCATCGATGAGTGCAAAGAGAAGGACATGACCTACGCGGCGCCGCTGTTCGTCACCGCGGAGTTCATCAACAACAACACCGGCGAGATCAAGAGCCAGACCGTCTTCATGGGTGATTTCCCCATGATGACCGACAAGGGCACCTTCATCATCAACGGCACCGAGCGTGTCGTCGTCTCCCAGCTCGTGCGTTCCCCCGGCGTGTACTTCGATCACAGCATCGACAAGGCCACCGAGAAGGACCTGCACAGCGTGCGCGTGATCCCGTCGCGCGGCGCCTGGCTGGAATTCGACGTCGACAAGCGCGACACCGTCGGTGTCCGCATCGACCGCAAGCGCCGTCAGCCGGTCACCGTGCTGCTCAAGGCACTCGGCATGACCACCGAGGAGATCGTCGAGCGTTTCGGCTTCTCCGAGATCATGATGTCGACCCTCGAGAAGGACAGCACGCCCGGCCAGGACGAGGCGCTGCTCGACATCTACCGCAAGCTGCGTCCGGGCGAGCCGCCGACCAAGGAGTCCGCGCAGACTCTGCTGGAGAACCTGTTCTTCAAGGAGAAGCGCTACGACCTGGCGCGCGTCGGTCGCTACAAGATCAACAAGAAGCTCGGCATCAACCTCGACAAGCCGGTCACTTCCTCGGTGCTCACCAAGGAAGACATCGTCGACACCATCGAGTACCTGGTGCGTCTGCACGCCGGTGACCGCTCGATGACCGCCCCCGGTGGCGAAGAGGTCCCCGTCGAGATCGACGACATCGACCACTTCGGTAACCGTCGTCTGCGCACCGTCGGCGAGCTGATCCAGAACCAGATCCGCGTGGGCCTGTCCCGCATGGAGCGCGTGGTCCGCGAGCGGATGACGACTCAGGACGTCGAGGCGATCACGCCGCAGACCCTGATCAACATCCGTCCCGTGGTCGCGGCGATCAAGGAGTTCTTCGGAACCTCGCAGCTGTCGCAGTTCATGGACCAGAACAACCCGCTGTCGGGTCTCACCCACAAGCGCCGCCTGTCGGCGCTGGGCCCGGGTGGTCTGTCCCGTGAGCGCGCCGGTCTGGAAGTTCGTGACGTCCACCCGTCGCACTACGGCCGCATGTGCCCGATCGAGACCCCGGAAGGCCCGAACATCGGCCTGATCGGTTCGCTGTCGGTGTACGCGCGAGTCAACCCGTTCGGCTTCATCGAGACGCCGTACCGCAAGGTCGTCGACGGCAAGGTCACCGACGAGGTCAAGTACCTCACGGCCGACGAGGAAGACCGTTACGTCCGTGCGCAGGCCAACTCGCCGGTCGACGCCGAGGGTCGCTTCATCGAGGAGAAGGTCCTCGTGCGGCGCGCCGGTGAAGAGGTCGAGTTCGTCTCGCCGTCGCAGGTCGACTACATGGACATCTCGCCGCGCCAGATGGTGTCGGTCGCGACGGCCATGATCCCGTTCCTCGAGCACGACGACGCCAACCGTGCCCTCATGGGTGCGAACATGCAGCGTCAGGCCGTGCCGCTGATCCGTTCCGAGGCCCCCATCGTGGGCACCGGCATGGAGCTGCGCGCCGCGGTCGACGCGGGCGATGTCGTGGTGAACGAGAAGTCGGGTGTGGTCGAGGAGGTCTCGGCCGACTACGTCACCGTGATGGCCGACGACGGCAGCCGCAAGTCCTACCGGATGCGCAAGTTCAACCGCTCCAACCAGGGCACCTGCTCCAACCAGCGTCCGATCGTGGACGAGGGTCAGCGGGTCGAGGCCGGCCAGGTTCTGGCCGACGGTCCCTGCACCGAGAACGGTGAGATGGCGCTGGGCAAGAACCTGCTCGTCGCGATCATGCCGTGGGAAGGCCACAACTACGAGGACGCGATCATCCTGTCGCAGCGCCTCGTGGAAGAGGACGTTCTCACCTCGATCCACATCGAAGAGCACGAGATCGACGCCCGCGACACCAAGCTGGGCGCCGAGGAGATCACCCGGGACATCCCGAACGTCTCCGACGAGGTGCTGGCCGACCTGGACGAGCGCGGCATCATCCGCATCGGTGCCGAGGTCCGCGACGGCGACATCCTGGTCGGCAAGGTCACGCCCAAGGGCGAGACCGAGCTCACCCCGGAAGAGCGCCTGCTGCGTGCCATCTTCGGCGAGAAGGCGCGCGAAGTGCGCGACACCTCGCTGAAGGTGCCCCACGGTGAGTCCGGCAAGGTCATCGGCATCCGCGTGTTCTCGCGCGAGGACGACGACGATCTGCCTCCCGGCGTGAACGAGCTGGTCCGTGTCTACGTGGCGCAGAAGCGCAAGATCCAGGACGGCGACAAGCTCGCCGGCCGCCACGGCAACAAGGGCGTCATCGGCAAGATCCTCCCGGTGGAGGACATGCCGTTCATGCCCGACGGCACCCCGGTCGACATCATCCTGAACACCCACGGTGTGCCGCGTCGTATGAACATCGGCCAGATCCTGGAAACCCATCTCGGGTGGATCGGTAAGGCCGGCTGGAACATCGACGTGGCCACGGACGGCACGCGCCCCGAGTGGGCGGCGACGCTGCCCGAGGAGATGCTGGCCGCACCGGCCGACTCGAACATCGCGACGCCCGTCTTCGACGGCGCGAAGGACAACGAGCTCACCGGTCTGCTCGGCTCGACGCTGCCCAACCGTGACGGCGAGCGGATGGTCGACGCCGACGGCAAGGCGACCCTGTTCGACGGTCGTTCCGGCGAGCCGTTCCCGTACCCGGTCGCGGTCGGTTACATGTACATCCTGAAGCTGCACCACCTGGTCGACGACAAGATCCACGCGCGTTCGACCGGTCCGTACTCGATGATCACGCAGCAGCCGCTGGGTGGTAAGGCGCAGTTCGGTGGTCAGCGTTTCGGTGAGATGGAGTGCTGGGCCATGCAGGCCTACGGTGCGGCGTACACGCTGCAGGAGCTCCTGACCATCAAGTCCGACGACGTGGTCGGCCGCGTGAAGGTCTACGAGGCCATCGTCAAGGGCGAGAACATTCCGGAGCCGGGCATTCCGGAGTCGTTCAAGGTGCTCCTCAAGGAACTCCAGTCGCTGTGCCTCAACGTGGAGGTCCTGTCCTCGGACGGCGCCGCGATCGAGATGCGTGACGGTGACGACGAGGATCTGGAGCGCGCCGCGGCGAACCTGGGCATCAACCTGTCCAGGAACGAAGCGGCCACTGTCGACGATTTGGCGAACTAGGTGGTAAGCGCGGTGCGGGTGTCTCCGGAAAAGGCGCCCGCATCGCGCACCGCGCTCGACAACTAGTGAACTTTTGCTCGAATTCGACCCGAACAGGGGAAAGGAAGTTACGTGCTAGACGTCAACTTCTTCGATGAACTCCGGATCGGCCTGGCCTCTGCCGAAGACATTCGCAACTGGTCCTACGGCGAGGTCAAGAAGCCGGAGACCATCAACTACCGCACGCTCAAGCCGGAGAAGGACGGGCTCTTCTGCGAGAAGATCTTCGGCCCCACCCGGGACTGGGAGTGCTACTGCGGCAAGTACAAGCGCGTCCGCTTCAAGGGCATCATCTGTGAGCGCTGTGGCGTCGAGGTGACTCGCGCCAAGGTGCGTCGTGAGCGCATGGGCCACATCGAGCTGGCCGCACCGGTCACCCACATCTGGTACTTCAAGGGCGTCCCGTCGCGCTTGGGCTACCTGCTGGATCTGGCGCCGAAGGATCTCGAGAAGATCATCTACTTCGCCGCCTACGTCATCGTCGGTGTCGACGAGGAGCTGCGCCACAACGAGCTCAGCACCCTCGAGGCCGAGATGGAGGTCGAGAAGAAGGCCGTCGCCGATCAGCGCGACGCCGACCTCGAGGCCCGCGCGCAGAAGCTGGAAGCCGACCTGGCCGAGCTGGAGGCCGAGGGCGCCAAGTCCGACGTCCGCCGCAAGGTCAAGGACGGCGGCGAGCGCGAGATGCGTCAGCTGCGCGACCGCGCCCAGCGTGAGCTGGATCGTCTCGACGAGATCTGGACCACCTTCACCAAGCTGGCCGTCAAGCAGCTCATCGTCGACGAGGTGCTCTACCGCGAGCTCGTCGACCGCTACGGCGAGTACTTCACCGGCGCCATGGGTGCGGAGTCCATCCAGAAGCTGATGGAGAACTTCGACATCGACGCCGAGGCCGAGTCGCTGCGCGAGACCATCCGCAGCGGTAAGGGCCAGAAGAAGCTGCGCGCGCTCAAGCGCCTCAAGGTCGTCGCGGCCTTCCAGGCCAACGGCAACTCGCCCATGGGCATGGTGCTCGACGCCGTTCCGGTGATCCCGCCGGAGCTGCGCCCGATGGTTCAGCTCGACGGTGGCCGTTTCGCCACCTCCGACCTGAACGACCTGTACCGCCGCGTGATCAACCGCAACAACCGCCTCAAGCGACTGATCGATCTGGGTGCGCCCGAGATCATCGTCAACAACGAGAAGCGGATGCTGCAGGAGTCCGTCGACGCGCTGTTCGACAACGGTCGTCGTGGTCGCCCGGTCACCGGTCCGGGTAACCGCCCGCTGAAGTCGCTGAGCGATCTGCTCAAGGGCAAGCAGGGTCGTTTCCGTCAGAACCTGCTCGGTAAGCGTGTCGACTACTCGGGCCGTTCGGTCATCGTGGTCGGTCCGCAGCTGAAGCTGCACCAGTGTGGTCTGCCGAAGCTGATGGCGCTCGAGCTGTTCAAGCCGTTCGTCATGAAGCGCCTGGTCGATCTCAACCACGCGCAGAACATCAAGTCCGCCAAGCGGATGGTCGAGCGTCAGCGTCCTCAGGTGTGGGATGTCCTCGAAGAGGTCATCGCCGAGCACCCGGTGATGCTGAACCGTGCGCCCACCCTGCACCGCCTCGGTATCCAGGCCTTCGAGCCGCAGCTGGTGGAAGGCAAGGCCATCCAGCTGCACCCGCTGGTGTGTGAGGCGTTCAACGCCGACTTCGACGGTGACCAGATGGCCGTGCACCTGCCGCTGTCGGCGGAGGCGCAGGCCGAGGCGCGCATCCTGATGCTGTCGTCGAACAACATCCTGTCCCCGGCGTCGGGTCGCCCGCTGGCGATGCCGCGTCTGGACATGGTGACCGGCCTGTTCTACCTGACTCGGCTCGACGAGAACGGTGTCGGTACCTACCAGGCCGGCGGCAAGGACACCCCGGAGTTCGGCGTGTACTCCTCGCCCGCCGAGGCGCAGATGGCCGTCGACCGCGGTGAGCTCACCGTGCGTTCGCTGATCAAGGTGCGGCTCACCGAGCAGCGCCCGCCGAAGGAGATCGAGGCGGAGCTGTTCCCCGAGGGCTGGCACCGTGGCGATGCCTGGCTCGCCGAGACCACGCTCGGTCGCGTGATCTTCAACGAGCTGCTCCCGGCGGACTACGCGTTCATCAACGAGCCGATGCCGAAGAAGCGTCAGGCCACGATCATCAACGATCTGGCCGAGCGCTACCCGATGATCGTCGTCGCCCAGACCGTCGACAAGCTCAAGGACGCGGGCTTCTACTGGGCCACGCGTTCGGGTGTCACCGTCTCCATGTCGGACGTGCTCGTTCCGCCGGAGAAGGCCGACATCATGGAGCGCTACGAGGGCATGGCCGACCAGATCGAGAAGAAGTACCAGCGTGGTGCTCTCGATCACCAGGAGCGCAACAACGCCCTGGTCAAGATCTGGCAGGAAGCGACCGAAGAGGTCGGTGCGGCGCTGCGCACCCACTACCCGGCCGACAACCCGATCATCACGATCGTCGACTCGGGTGCCACGGGTAACTTCACCCAGACTCGTACCCTCGCGGGTATGAAGGGCCTGGTGACGAACCCGAAGGGTGAGTTCATCCCGCGCCCGATCAAGTCCTCGTTCCGTGAGGGCCTGACCGTGCTCGAGTACTTCATCAACACCCACGGTGCTCGTAAGGGTCTGGCCGACACCGCGCTTCGTACCGCCGACTCGGGTTACCTGACCCGTCGTCTGGTCGACGTCTCGCAGGATGTCATCGTGCGCGAGCACGACTGTGGCACCGAGCGCGGCATCGTGGTGCCGATCGCGGAGAAGCAGGCCGACGGCACGATCATCCGTGACGCGCACGTGGAGACCTCGACCTTCGCCCGCACCCTGGCGCAGGACGCGGTCGACGCAGGCGGCAACGTCATCGTGGCGAAGGGCGCCGACCTCGGCGACCCCGCGCTGGAGGCGCTGCTCGAGGCCGGTATCACCGAGGTGAAGGTCCGCTCCGTGCTGACCTGCACCACCGGCACCGGCGTCTGCGCCACCTGCTACGGCCGTTCGATGGCCACCGGCAAGCTGGTCGACATCGGCGAGGCCGTCGGTATCGTCGCCGCCCAGTCCATCGGTGAGCCCGGTACCCAGCTGACCATGCGTACCTTCCACCAGGGTGGTGTCGCGGGTGACGACATCACCGGCGGTCTGCCTCGCGTGCAGGAGCTCTTCGAGGCTCGTGTGCCCAAGGGCAAGGCGCCCATCGCCGAGGTCTCGGGTCGCGTGCGGCTCGAGGACGACGACCGCTTCTACAAGATCACGATCATCCCGGATGACGGGTCGGAGGAAGTCGTCTACGACAAGCTCTCGAAGCGTCAGCGTCTGCGTGTGTTCAAGCACGACGACGGCTCCGAGCGCCTGCTCGCCGATGGTGACCACGTGGAGGTGGGTCAGCAGCTGCTCGAGGGCGCTGCCGATCCGCACGAGGTGCTGCGCGTGATGGGTCCCCGTCAGGTGCAGGTCCACCTGGTCCACGAGGTCCAGGAGGTCTACCGCTCGCAGGGTGTGTCGATCCACGACAAGCACATCGAGGTCATCGTGCGCCAGATGCTGCGTCGCGTGACGATCATCGATTCGGGTGCCACGGAGTTCCTGCCCGGTTCGCTCACCGAGCGTGCCGAGTTCGAGGCCTCGAACCGTCGCGTGGTCGCCGAGGGTGGCGAGCCCGCCTCCGGCCGTCCGGTGCTGATGGGTATCACCAAGGCGTCGCTGGCCACCGATTCGTGGCTGTCGGCGGCCTCCTTCCAGGAGACCACCCGAGTGCTGACGGACGCGGCCATCAACTGCCGCTCCGACAAGCTGATCGGCCTGAAGGAGAACGTGATCATCGGTAAGCTCATCCCGGCCGGTACCGGTATCAACCGTTACCGCAACATCCAGGTGCAGCCGACCGAAGAAGCCCGTGCCGCCGCGTACGCGGTGCCGTCCTACGACGACACCTACTACTCGCCGGACAGCTTCGGCTCCTCCACCGGTGCCGCGGTGCCGCTGGACGACTACGGCTTCAGCGACTACCGCTAAGCCTTAGGCAGTCAATAGAGATCTCGGCCCCCGCTCTCCGGAGCGGGGGCCGTTTTCGTTTCCGACCACGGGCGACAGCCCCAACGCGCGGAGTATTCGCCTACAACGCAGCCACCCAGCATGACCTCGCCACGCTCGGCGGAATCTCGCGCTGGGTGAGCTGGCATGCTGATACGTACGGTAGGTTCGCCTCGGTTCCCGTTGGCGCGCTTGCCTTTCGACGATCGCGATCGGTAGGCACAGCGCCGCGGAGAATCAGTCCACCACAGTGGGTTCGGGCCGGCGGGGTGGGGCGGTGCGGGCGTGGGTGGCGTAGAGGGTGAGGCCGACGAAGGTGAGGCCGCCGACCAGGTTGCCTACCACCGTGGGGATTTCGTTCCAGATCAGGTAGTCGCCGATCGAGAAGTCGCCGCCGAGGAGCAGGCCGGAGGGGAAGAGGAACATGTTGACGATGGAGTGTTCGAAGCCCATGTAGAAGAACAGCATGATGGGCATCCACATCGCGATCACCTTGCCCGACACCGAGGTCGACATCATCGCGGCGACCACGCCGGTGGAAACCATCCAGTTGCACAGCACAGCGCGAATGAACAGCGTGAGCATGCCCGCGGCGCCGTGGTCGGCATAGCCCACAGTCCTGGATTCGCCGATGTCACCGAGCTTTTCGCCGACCACGCTCGGGTCGACGGAGAATCCCATGGTCAGGATGATCGCCATCATCACGGCCACCGTGAACGCGCCGGCGAAGTTGCCGACGAAGACGAGCCCCCAGTTCCGCAACATCGAGCGCACGGTGACCCCGCGCCGCTTGTCGATCAGCGCCAGCGGTACCAGCGTGAAAACCCCGGTGAGCAGGTCGAATCCGAGCAGGTAGAGCATGCAGAACCCGACCGGGAACAGGACGGCGCCGAGCAGCGGCTCGCCGGTGTTCACGGTGATGGTCACCGCGAAGGCGGCGGCGAGGGCGAGGATCGCACCGGCCATGTAGGCGCGGATCACCGTGTCGCGGGTGGACATGAACGCTTTGGCTTCGCCCGCGTCGATCATCTTCTCGACGAAGTCCGCCGGTTTGAGATAGGACATCGAAACCCCTTCATAGTGCCTCTGGCGCAGGAGTTTTCGCCGTGGAGGTTGCCTGCCGATCACGGCAGGTTGCCCCCACGTAAATAGTGGTATTCCACTATGGTGGGCAGGCGTCTCCCGATGGCAGGCTGGCGGCGACCCCGAATCGAGGAGCCCGCATGCAACCGATCCTGCCCAAGTCCGCCGCCGCCGATCTGATCGTCGCCGCCCGTCTCCGCAAGGGCATCACGTGGGCGAGCATCGCGGAGTCGATCGGCGCACCACTGGTCTGGACGACCGCGGCCCTGCTCGGCCAGCACCCGATGACCGAGGAGCAGGCGGCCGCCGTCTGCGCGCTGCTCGACCTCGACGACACCGTCGCCGAAAGCCTGCGCCTGCAACCGTCGCGCGGTGCCGACCCGGCGCAACTGTCCGACCCCACGATCTACCGCCTGGTCGAGGCGGTCTCGGTCTACGGTCCGGCGCTCAAGGCACTCATCCACGAGAAGTTCGGCGACGGCATCATGAGCGCCATCAACTTCACCATCGACATCGCTCGCCGCTCCCACCCCGACGGCGACCGTGTCGTCATCACCCTGGACGGTAAGTTCCTCGACTATCGCTGGTGAGTGAGGGACTTCGAGCAACCTGCGCGCGGCCTGCTTGCTTCCGCTGCCGAGCAGCGAGGACGCGCGCGCCGCGTGTCCTCGGACGACCGAGGACAGGACTCATGTCCGGTCGAGTTGGGGTTCGGCAGTGGGGGATTCGGGGTCGCCGACGGTGGTGACGGCGGGTTCGCCGAGGCGGACGGCGATGACGCCCAGGAGGATCAAGGCGCCGCCGAAGAGTTGGATCAGGCCGGGGGCTTCGCCGAGGAGGAGCCAGGCGAAGACCAGGGCGGCCAGGACTTCGGTGAGGGCTACGAAGGAGGCCAGGCGGGAGCCGAGGCGGCGGGTGGCGGCGATGCCGGTGACGTAGGAGATGGCGGCGGTGACGATGCCGATGAGGAGGATGGGCAGCCACCAAGGGGTGGTGAAATCGTCGAAGACCACGGGGTTCGTGGTGGCGCGCAGGGGGACGATGCCGATGGTTCCGGCCGCGAACAGGACCACGCCGCCGATGAGGAGACCGCCTGCGGCGAGGACTGTGCCGGGCAGGTCGCTGCCCTGGTCGGAGAGCACGAAATAGGTTGCCGCGCCGACCATCGAGCCGAGGGCCCAGATGATGCCGCCGGGGTCGGTGGAGACGCCGGAGACCACGTCGAGCACCAGCATCAGGCCGGTGATGCCGAGAATCGCACCGGCGACGGTCGCCGCGCCGGGGCGCTGCCGGTGCCGCACCCACAACCAGCCGACCACCGCGATCGGCGCCGCGAATTCGATGAGCAACGCGGTGCCGACCTCCATGCGCGCGACCGCGTTGAAGTAGGCGAGCTGCGTGCCCGCTACGGCGACCAAACCGTAGGCGACGATGAGTTTCGCATTGTCGCGCAACAGCGTCCGGTTATCGCGCAGATGCGGCCAGGCCAGCGGCAACAACACGACGCCTGCGAGCAGTACTCGCACGGCGACCACCGCGGCCGCACTCCAGCCCGCGTTCATCAACCCACGCGCGAGCGGCCCGGAGAGCCCGAACGAGGTGGCCGAGGCGAGGGCGAAGAGCAAGCCGGTGCGCAGCCGCCGGGCCGCCGCGTCATGGGTCAAAGTCTCCATGACTAATGACGGTAGGAACCATGGCGTAATCTGTCAACATGGTTTTTGCTCATGACACCGAGGCGGCGCTGCTGTCGGCTGTGGAGCTGGTGAATTCCGCCGTCGAGCCGGACACGCTCACCGAGATCGTCCAGCTCGACGAGTTCTTCGTCCGGCACGACTACACGGGCGCGCACCGGAGCGACGCGGCGGAACTCTCCGAGGTGCGCGCCCTGCGCGGCCCGCTACGCCGGTTGCTGACCAGCGACCGCGACACCGCCGTCACGTTGGTGAACGAGATCCTGCGCGAGCACCGCGCCGTGCCGCAGCTGGTCCGCCACGGCAGCGTCGACTACCACGTGCACGCCGTCCCCGCCGAGGCCGCGCTCCCGGTGCGTATCGCGGTGGAAACCGCCATGGCGATGATCGATGTCATCCGCGCCGACGACCTGAGCCGCCTCTCGATCTGTGCCGACGACGACTGTGCAGGCCTGGTCCTCGACCTGTCCCGTAACCGCTCGAAGCGCTATTGCAGCACCACCTGCGGCAACCGCAACGCAGTCGCCGCATATCGCGCACGTCAGCGTTGATGCGGTCGGTTACGGTCGACGCCCGAAAGAGGCGAGCGCGTCTTATCTCGACATGACGCGCGATCCCGGGGCGAGGCTCAGGGTGCCCCGGTGACGTACGCGATCGCGGTATCGATCGCCGGCTGACCACCGGCCATGGCGTACCCCGCGAGCGCACCGATGGCGGCACCGGCGACGGTCGCGACGGGCACCGTGATGAAGTCGAGGACGAACAGCCCGAGGGGGAAGCCGAGAACGAATCCGATGGCAGCACCGATCGCCGCGCCCTGGATGATCTGCGGCTGCAGCCGTTGGGTTTCGGCGAAGAACCGCTCCTGCGCGCTGATGTCGCGGACCGGGGTCTCGGATTCGCCGACCGGGGTGAGGGTGAGCCGGGAACCTTCGGCGTCGATGCTCGGAGTGAGCGGCACCGCGTGCTCGCCGACCCGCACGACCATCGGCAGCGCTGCCACTACCGCGCCCGAATCATCGGTGATGGCAACGACTTTCGCGTCGTGGACGAGCTCGAAGCGGCCGGTGTCGATGCTGGTGACCACCGCGCGCCGATCGTCGGTCGCGCTGACCTCGTAGTTCACGCCTTTGTCGACCCCACGCAGGCCGAGCGGTTCCGGAGCGGGCGCCGGCTCGGCGTGTCCGATCCCGACCCCCGCGACACCGACTCCCACTGCCAGCACCGCCGCGCCGAACATCTTGCCGAACCTCATCGCGCCATCCTCCTGCTGCCCGCACCGGGCCACGCACGCCCGGTCATCGCGGCAAACTTAGCCGCTGATCAGCTTTTCGGAAAGTTCTCCCCCGTCACGACTCGGGCATCGGGCAAGACCACAACCAACAGTCGTGATCGGCGTACGAATCCACAGTTCAGTGCGCCGGATTCAGCGGGTCCGCACCGACCGGTGGACGCCGGGCGAAGTCGGGTGCGTGCTCCGGCCGAAGTCCGATACCGCCCAAGTACGCGGTGAGTCCGGCGAGCGCGGGCACCGCGTCGACCACGCGCAGCGGCAACGGTGCTGCGTCCAGGTCGCCGCGCAGGGCGGGAGCGATGAGCAGCTCGTGTTCGCCGCGCTGCGAGCGCTGGGTGAAGCTCGCGGGCAACATCCGCCTGCGCTGCACCTTGTCGAGGTCGGCGGTGGTGACGGTGCCGTCGAGCAGGGGCCGCGCGAGGAGGCGGGCGGCGGCGACGGCGTCCTGGATGGCGAGGTTCACGCCCACACCGCCGACCGGTGACATGGTGTGCGCGGCGTCGCCGATGCACAGCAGGCCGGGCACGTACCAGCGTTCGAGCATTCCGACGGTCACCTCGAGCAACTTGACGTCGTCCCAGGACCGGATGTGTGCCAGCGCCTCGCCCGGCCAGTCGAACAGCTCGCCGACCCGATCCCGCAGCCACTGCACGTCGTGCTCGGCGCGCAGCATTGCGTCGCAACCCTTCTCGATGATGTATCCGGTTTGGTAATAGTCGCCGCGATCGATCGCCACTGCCGAGTTTCCGCTGGTGAAACGGGTCTGTACGGCTCCACTCGCGCTGTCGTCGACGGCTTTGGGGATGCGGAAGAACCACATGTCCATCGGTACGTCCTCGCTTCGCTGAAGCAGGCCCGCCGACTCTCGTGCCACGGAATCGCGTCCGTCGCAGGAGATGACGAGGTCGGCGCGCAGTGTGTGCGTGTCGCCGGTCGCGTCGAGGTAGTGCACGCCGACGACCGTGCCGGACTCCTGGACGAGCCCGGTGACGGTCGAGCGCATCCGCAGGGTGAACCCGGGTTCCTCGGCGGCAGCCCCGGCCAGCAGGTCGAGGAAATCCCACTGCGGCACCATCGCGATGTGCCGGTACCGGCCGGGGATCCTGGCGAAGTCGGCGGCGACCACCATGCGGTCGCCCGCGTAGACGCGGAGGGTGGTCAGCGCGGATTGGGGGAGCCGGGCGAATTCGGTGCCGAGCCCGAGCTGGTCGAGCAGCCGAATCGTCGACGGGTGGACGGTGTCGCCGCGGAAGTCGCGCAGGAAGTCGGGGTGTTTTTCCAGCACGGTGACCTCGACGCCCGCCCGCGCGAGCAGCAGACCCGCCATCATCCCGGCCGGTCCGCCGCCGACGATGCAGCACGTTGTCTTGTCCATCGTTTTCCCCTCCGTCGAAATGTCTACGACGAAGCGTAGTAGTAAATCCCGCTGCCGGTACAGCGAATTCGGCAAACTTCCGACCGCCCCTTGACGCGTCGAGGCACGCGCGCAATACTGAACTAGATGGTTCAGTATGACTTCCTAGACGCCTCGTTCGGGGCGCTCGCGGACCCCACCCGGCGGGGCATCCTCGAGCATCTCGGTCGTGGGCCCGCCACCGTCAGCGAGTTGGCCGAGCGGTTCGAGATGACGTTGACCGGCATCAAGAAGCACATCGGGTTGCTCGAGGATGCGGGCATGGTGGTCACCGAGAAGCGTGGGCGGGTGCGGTACTGCCGCATCGGCGAGCACGTGTTCGATCGGGAGGTGGCCTGGATGCAGGGTTATCGGCAGATGCTGGAAGCCCGGATGGACCGTCTCGATGAATTCCTGCGACGAACGGAGCCAGAGCTATGAGCACCACAACCAAGGACGCGGTCATCACCTCCACCTCGGACCGCGAAGTGCACATCGAACGCGATTTCGACGCACCGCTGGATCGGGTGTGGGACGCCTACAGCCGCGTCGAGCAGCTGTCGCGCTGGTGGGCGCGCGGCCACGAGGTCGACATCGAGCGCTGGGAGTTCCGCAAGGGTGGGCACTGGCGTTTCGTGGAGCACGAGGGCGACGAGTCCTACGGTTTCGAAGGCCGCTTCCGCGAGATCACCCCGAAGGAGCGGATCGTGCAGTCCTTCGAATGGGACGGTATGCCCGCCCACATCTCGATCGACACGACCACCTTCGTCGACCTCGGCAACGGCCGCACCCGCGTGGTCACCGACAGCATCTTCCACACCGCCGAGGAATGCGCGGGCATGCTCGCCTCCGGCATGGAGACCGGCCTCAACGACAGCTACCGCGCCCTCGACGCCCTGCTCGCCGGAAACCGCTGACCGCGCGGACTCACGACGCAGGCCCGGCTGCTCAGCTGTGCGAGCAGCCGGTCGCGCGTTTACGCGGCTTCAACCGCAGCGGTGGCAGCGGCGGAGCGGGAATCCGCTCCTGCTCCGGATGGTCGACCACCTGCCCGAACCGGCTGGTGTCGTGGGCTTCCCACGCCTCGCGCGCCGCGACGATCTCCTCGTGACTTCGCCCGACGAAGTTCCACCACATCACCAGTTCCTCGGTGAACGGCTCACCGCCGATCAGGGCGAAATGCGCGCGGTCGGTGCTCGTCAAACGCACCTCGGCCCGATCGGTGCCCAGGTACAGCAGCGGTCCTGGACCGAGCTCGATGCCGTCGACGACGACCGTGCCCTCGACGACGAGCACCGCGTGCTCGAAGGCGCGTTCCAGCGGTAGTCGCACGTCGGCGCCGGGATCGAGGACGATGTCCGCACCGACGATCGGCGTATAGGCCTTCGCCGGTGAGATGACGCCGCCCAGCGAACCGATCAGCACCGTCGCCCGCAGCCCCGGTTCCTCGTATACGGGCAGCTCGCGATGCTGTTCGAAGTGCGGTTCGACGCCGGTCGCGCTGTCGGGCAGGGCGATCCACAGTTGCAGGCCGTTGCCCGCGTTCGCGCCCGGTACGCCGAACTCCGAATGCGCGATGCCGCGACCGGAGGTCATCAGGTTCAGCTGACCCGGTTCGATCCGCACATCCGAACCCACCGAATCGCGGTGCCGGATCTGCCCGTCGAACGGCCAGGTCACCGTCTGCAGGCCGATGTGCGGGTGGGGCAGGATGTCGGGCGAGGCGCCGGTGTGGGTGACGGTGGGCGAGCCGAACCGGTCGAGGAAACACCACGCGCCGACGGTCGGCAGATCCCGTTGCGGCAGGGTGCGTTCCACGTACACGCCGCGCACGCCGCCGAGGGGGACCTCCCTGGCCGGGTACAGCTCGGTGATCGGACCGGGACTCGGCGACGGTTCGCACAGCACCTCGGTGGGGTCGGCCTCGAGGTCGCTCATCCGGGGATGCCCTTGCCGACCACGTGCGCGTCGAACTCGGGGTGCTTGTCGAGCCAGCCGCGGATGAACGGGCAGTGCGGAGTGATGGTTCGACCGCGCGCGATCACGTCCTCCACGGCGTAGCGGGCCAGCTTGCTGCCGAGGCCCTTGCCGCCGAAGGCGTCGTCGATCTCGGTGTGCACGAAGTCGGTGTCGTTGCCGCGCTCGATGTACTCGGCGAAGCCGGCGAGTTCGTCGCCGTAGAAGATGTCGTAGCGGTTCTTGTCCTGGTTGCGGACGACACGGGCCTGCGACGCGGTGGTCTCCGACATCTTGCGCTCCTTCCGCACCGCCAACAGGTGCGCTCGTGACTTGGTATACCGACCAACCCGGGCGCGGCGTGAGTATTCCCGGCCGCGCCCGAGCCGATGCTATTCCCGTCCCGCCGAGGTGAACGACATGTCCGCGTACCGTGGGCCCGCCACCTGTCCGGCGATCGGTTCCAGCGTCGCGAGTTCGTCGTCGCCGAGCCGCACCCCGGCAGCCGCGACGTTCTCCGCGAGCCTGCTGCGCTTGCGGGTGCCCGGGATCGGCACCACCGCAAGGCCGTGTGCCTCGGCGCGCGCGTGCACCCACGCGAGGGCGACCTGGGCCTGGGTGATGCCGTGCGCTTGCGCGATCGCCGCCAGCGGTGCGAGGAGTTCGGCGTTGCGTTCGGCGTTGGCGCCGGTGAAGCGGGGCATCCGCTGCCGGAAGTCGTTGCCGCCGAGGCTGTCCGCATTGCGGAACGCGCCGGTGAGGAACCCGCGACCCAGCGGCGAGTACGGCACGAACGTCACACCGAGTTCGGCCGCGGCGGGCACGGCGGTGCGCTCCACATCGCGGGAGAACAGCGACCACTCCGACTGCACGGCCGCGATCGGGTGCACCGCGTGCGCGGCGCGCAGTTCGTCGCCGGTCACCTCCGAGAGGCCGAGCGCGCGCACCTTGCCCGCGGTGACCAGCTCGGCCATCGTGGCGACGGTGTCCTCGATCGGCACGGCCGGGTCGCGGCGGTGCATGTAATACAGGTCGATGGTGTCGACACCGAGCCTGCGCAGGCTCGCGTCCACGGCGGCGCGGATGTACTCGGGTGAGTTGTCGAAGCCGCGGAACGCCGGATCGTCGGCCTTGCGCACGATGCCGAATTTGGTGGCGATCACCAGCTCGTCGCGGTGCTCGCGGACGAAACCGGACAGAAATTCCTCGTTGTGGCCGGAGCCGTAGATATCGGCGGTGTCGAACAGGGTCACGCCGAGTTCGAGGGCGTGCTCGAGGGTGGCCCGGGACTCCGCCAGATCGGAGTCGCCGTAGAACTCGCTGATGCCCATGCAGCCCAGACCCTGGATGCCGACCCGTCGACCGTCGGCGCCGAGGGTGGTGGTCGGCAGAGTGGTGCTCATGTATCGGTTCCTTCGCTCGTGTGCGCGGTGAGCGTGACGGGCGGGACCAACTCGGATCGGCCCTCGTACACGGCGATCTTGTAGTCCAGCACGGCCACGGTCTTCTGTAGTTCCGCGATCTTGTCGAGCACGTCGGCCCTGGTCTGCCGGAACATCTCCAGCCGTTGCGGGAAGGTCTGCTCACCGGCCCGCACCAGTTCGGCATACCGGATCATGTCGGCCACCGGCATGCCGGTCGTGCGCAGCCGCGCGATCAGCTCCAGCCACTCCAGGTCGCGATCGCTGAAGCGGCGGTTGCCGGTGTGGTCGCGACCGATGTAGTTCATCAGCCCGATCCGCTCGTACCAGCGCAGCGTGTCGCGACTGAGGCCCGACCGCTCGGCGACCTCGCCGATCGAGTATTTCGGGCGCTCCCGCTCGTTCGCGCTGTCGGTGTGCCGAACCGCTTCCGGATCCATCGTGCTCGTCCCTTTCCGTGGAACTCCACCGACGCTAGCCACCTGGAGTGCACTCCAAGCAAGCCTATTCGCGGGACGAGCCGATCTCAGTTGTACTTCGGCAGTTCCTGTACCGCCCAGCGGTTTCCGTCGGGATCGGCGAAGAACGTGAACAGGCCCCAGCCCAGATCCTGCACCGGGGTCGCCTCGACGCCCGCCGCGACGAGTTGTTCGTAGGCCTGCTCGGCGCTCGGCACCACCATCTGCATGCCCTCGACGCTGCCGGGAGCAGCCTGGGTGATGCCGCGGCCGATGCAGATCGAGCAGCCCGAACCCGGCGGGGTGAGCTGGACGAAGCGGATGTCGGGGCTCGGCGTGTGGTCGTGATCGGCGTTGAAACCGATGCTGGTGTAGAAGTCCTTGGCCCGATCGATATCGGTGACCGGGATGGCAACGAGCTCGATTTTCCAATCCATGCGGTCAAGCATCCCACCGCCCACCGACAGAAACGTAGTGTGGATCACATGGCTAAGGAGATCGACCGTATCCGGGCCCGCTCGGCTTGGGAAACGGTGAAGGAGAGCCCGGTGATCACCGCCATCGCGGTGGCGCCGGTGGTACTGGTCCTCGGCGTGGTTTGGTGGCTGACGAACGGCGTGGTCGCCTTCGTGTTGCTCGCGCTGCTCGGCGTCGGAATCGTGGTCGGGGGCAAGCTGCTGAAGTAGGTCAGCGCGGCACGTGGAAGTGCGTCAGTTCGCCGGTTCCCTGGTCCACCCGCGCCCACGGCCGGTCGAACTCGAGCACCGCCAGCGCCGAGGTGGGGAACTTGCGGCTCAGTTCGGTGGCCGCGTCGGAATCGCGGTTGTACGCGAGATCCCAAGCGGTCCAAGGAATTCCGGGAACATGACCGACAAGGAGGAGAGTCGAGACAGCATCGTCGGTGAGCTGGATCAGCTCGATCAGGGTGTGCGGGTTCGCCTCGTAGATGTCGTCGCGGTACTCGACGGGAGCGTCGATCCCGGTGGCGGCCAGGGTGAGCCGGGTGCGCTGGGCGGTGGAGCAGCGCACCGCGTCGATCGCCGGCTGGGTGGCGCGCAACCAGTCGCCCGCCAGTGCGGCTTCGCGTTCGCCGCGTGGTGCCAGTGGCCGTTCGTGGTCCTCCACCCCGTCCGGGTACGCCGATTTTCCGTGCCGCATCAGGATCAGGGTCACCGCCATGTACTACACGGTAATCGTGCACACCGGTGAGGTCGCAGTCACACTCGAGGCACACTGAAAGCTGCGTCACTCATACCCGAGGTGACGTCCGACCACACATTTCGAGGATCTGCACCCATGGCCTACGTCATCACGCAGCGTTGTTGCAACGACGCCAGCTGCGTCACCGAGTGCCCGGTCGACTGCATCCGCCCGACCCCGGATCAGCCGGAGTTCGCCACGGCGGAAATGCTCTACATCGACCCAGACACCTGTATCGACTGCGGCGCCTGTGTCGATGCGTGCCCGGTGGACGCCATCTTCTCCGAGGACGATCTCCTCGCCTCGCTCGGCAGGTACCGCGAGATCAATGCCGAGTACTTCCGGCGTCACCCGCTGGAGACGAATTTCGACCCACTCGCCACCCCCGTGCGCCCACCGAAGAGTCTCGGCACCCTGCGCGTCGCGATCGTCGGTGCGGGCCCGGCGGCCTGCTACGCCGCCGACGAGCTGTTGCGGCGCAGCGATGTCGAGGTGGAGATGTTCGACCGGCTCCCGACGCCGTGGGGTCTGGTTCGCGCGGGCGTGGCGCCCGATCACGCGGGCACCAAGAACGTCGCGACGATGTTCGAATCGGCCTTCCGCCGCGACACTCTGCAGTACTACCTCAATGTCGAGATCGGCGAACACATCGACCACCGTGAGCTGCTCGAACACCACCACGCCGTGATCTACGCCGTCGGCGCGTCGAGCGACCGCAAGCTCGGTGTCCCGGGTGAGGACCTGCCCGGCAGCCATTCGGCCACCGAGTTCGTCGCCTGGTACAACGGCCATCCCGATTTCGCCGAGCGCGAGTTCGACCTGTCGGGTGAGCGCGCGGTGATCGTCGGCAACGGCAATGTGGCGCTCGACGTGGCGCGCGTGCTCACCGTCGACCCGGACGAGCTGGCCAAGACCGATATCGCCGACCACGCTCTGGACGCGCTGCGCCGCAGCAACATCCGCGAGGTCGTGATTCTCGGCCGCCGCGGTCCGCTGCAGGCCGCCTACAGCTCGCCGGAGTTCCTGGCGCTCACCCATCTGAAGGGTGTCGACGTGGTCGTCGATCCCGCCGACCTCGATCTCGACGCGCACAGCCGGGCGATCCTCGGCGACCCGAACATCGAACCGTCACTGCGGCTGAAATACCAGCTGGCCCAGGAGTATTCGACCGGCCGACGCGATCCGGCGAACAAGCGCATCGTCTTCCGCTACCTGGCGACCCCCACCGAGGTGCTCGGTGACGACCACGTCACCGGTATCGAGTTCGCGCACAACGAACTCACCGCCGACCTCGTCGCCACCCCCACCGACCGCACCGAGCGCCTCGACACCGGCCTGGTGCTCCGCTCGATCGGTTACCGCGGCGTCCCCGTGCCCGGCCTGCCGTTCGACGAGCGGCGCGGTGTGGTGCCGAGCGAGCACGGTCGGGTGCTCGCCGATACCCAGCCCCTGCCCGGTGTGTACGTGGCGGGCTGGATCAAGCGCGGTCCGCGCGGCGTGATCGGCTCCAACCGGATCGATGCCGAGGAAACCGTCGAAGCCCTGATCGACGACTTCATCGCGGGCAGACTCACCAACCCGACCGGCGACCGGGCCGCCCTGCGCGCCCTGCTCACCGAGCGTCAGCCCGACCTCGTCGACCGCGCCGCCTGGAAGACCATCGACCAGGCGGAAAAGGCCGCGGGTAAAGCCGCGGGCCGACCCCGCGTCAAGTTCACCACCCGCGCAGACCTCCTCAAGGCCGCGAAGGGTTAGTCGGACCCGCGGCCGAGAACCAGGCCCAACCGCCGCCGGTTCTCGGCCGCCGCCCGCCCGAGCTAGGGCAGGGGCATGACCTTGACGACGGTTGTCGTGATCCCGCCGACCACGAACCACAACCGCAACACCGGCCGCCCACTCACATCGCCCGGCTCGTACCGCCCGCGCACCGTGATGTGTTCACGCGCCAGCACCGGCGCCACGTACTCGATCACCGCGCGATGCGGCACCGCGAGCAGTTTCGGATAGTCGACGAGGAACTGTTCCACAGCCTGCCAGTAGCAGGCGTTGTTCACGTGGTTGTATTGGTCGATGTCGGTGGCGCGCACCGGGAACGGCACATCGGTGTCGGATTCGCGCGGCGCCGGATCGGTGAGGTAGGGCCGCCACCGCAGCCGGTGTTCGTCGGTGGTGCGGGCCAGGTAGGCCAGGCCTTCGTCGCTGATGCGGGCGGGCAGGTTGCTCGACTCGCTGAGGTTGATCCAGAACCCCTCGGTCTCGATCAGGCCGCCGCCCTCGCTGGTGATGCGCACGCGCATGTTCGTCCACCTGGTCGACATGCTCGCGCACCACCGCGTGAGGTGTACGTGATCAGGGAAGACGATCGGGCGGATCACGTCGATGACGGTGCGGCGCACGATCCAGGTGGGATCGGTGCGGTGCAGCGCGGTCTGATGCAGTTCCTCGTAGGCGATATCCTGCAGGTAGCGGGCGACCCCGTCGAAGCGCAGCCGGTGGTACGGGTCCACGTCGCCGGCCCGGACAGGCCACGCCGTGGCGAAACCCGTGCCCTCCTGGGGTAGCGGGGCCAGTGGCTGATCGAGTGACACGTGTGCTCCTTGCGCGGTCCACACAGGTGAGCCGCGACTTCTTGCGTAGTTCTGCCCTCGACTTTACGGTGCGCAGATCACACCCTCACGTCGAGCCGGGACTAGCCCCCACCGGCGTACATGACAAGTGCTGTAGGCGCCCGGTAACCTGCTGGAATGGCCGGCGGGGCGATGGCAGGCGCGATGTTCGGGCGCTATGAGTTGCGTCGGCTTCTCGGAGTCGGCGGTATGGGCGAGGTCTACGAGGCTTTCGACACCACCAAGGATCGCGTCGTCGCGCTCAAGGTGCTCAATCGTGAGCTGGCGGCCGACCCCACCTATGTGCAGCGTTTCCGCCGCGAATCCCACGCGATGGCCAGTGTGCAGGAGCCGCACGTCATCCCGGTGCACGACTGGGGCGAGGTCGACGGTGTGCTCTACATCGATATGCGCCTGGTGCGCGGTTCCGATCTCAAGGAGCGGCTGCAGCAGCACGGCAAACTGACGCCCGGCGAGGCGGTGCAGGTGGTCGAGCAGATCGCGGCCGCGCTCGATGCCGCCCACGAGCTCGGCCTGGTGCATCGCGACGTGAAGCCGGCCAACATCCTGCTCACGGCCAACCTGTTCGCCTATCTTGTCGACTTCGGTATCGCGCACGGCGCGTCCGATCCGCAGCTCACCAGCGCGGGCAGCGCCGTCGGTTCGATGGCGTACATGGCGCCGGAACGGTTCGAGGACGTGCCGATGACACCGGCCGTCGACACCTACGCGCTCACCTGTGTGCTCTACGAGTCGCTGGTGGGACGGGTGCCGTTCCCGGTGAACAGTCTCGCCGGCGCGATCGGTTCGCATCAGATGGCACCGCCGCCCCGGCCGAGTGCGGTCGATCCGGCGCTGTCGGCGTTCGACGCGGTGATCGAGCGTGGCATGGCCAAGCGGCCCGAGCAGCGCTACGGCTCGCCGGGCGACCTGGCTCGCGCCGCCCGTGCCGCGCTGGTGCAGGCCGAACGCGACGCGCCCGCAACCGTTCCCGGCCCGCGGGTGACGCCGCTGGTGAAGCAGCCGCCGCCGCGCCCGTTCACCGGGCAGACCCGGGTCACCGGGCCGCAACCACCGCCGCCGACCGCTCCCTCGCCTGCTCAGCCCCCCGCCGCGGCGCACCGGTCCGCACCGCAGCAGCCGATCGCCGGTTTCGCGCAGTCCGGGCGGCAGCAGACCAGGATGAGCACCGGCCCCCAGTTCTCCTCGGGTGCCTACGCCCATCCGTCGGAACCGCTGCCCCTTCCGCAGCGGAATTCGGCGACGCCGATTCTCGCCGGTGCGCTCGGCGCGCTGATCGTCGTGGCCGCGGTGGGTGTGGCGGTGTGGGTGATGTTGAGCGTCAACGATTCCGGTACCGATCGCGCAGGTCAGCCGGTGTCCTCGTCCAGTCTGCAGATGCCGCCGCCGGTGGTGGTGTCGGTCAGCCAGGAAGTGCCCACCGGCGTTCCGCAGGCACCGCCGACGGAGCCGAAACCGACCACAACCACTGTGCCGCCGCTGAATTCGGCCGTCACCGGTGCCGACGGGCAGGGTTTCCTCAGCGGTGGCCCGCGCTGCAACGACAACGACGCCGCCATGACGATCGCGCGCACCACCACCTCGCGGGTGGTCATCTGCCACACCGGGGCCGACCGCTTCTACTACAAGGGTGTCGCGGTGCGTAACGGCAACGCGATCGAACTCGACGATCCCGTCCCGACCGGTGGCGGCGGATTCACCGCGACCAATCCGAGCGACGGAACGCAATACCAGGTCACGCCTGCCGGCCTGACCATCATCAAGGGTGGTTCGGTGCTCTCCAGTGAGGCGATGCTGGAATTCGCCCATCGCTGAGCGTGGTCGGGATATGTTCGACAGGGGTTCGATGTCGAGAGAGGTTTCCCGGATGCGTGCAGCTCAGGTGAGCAAGTTGGAAGGTCCGTCGTCGATCGAGGTCGTCGACCTGCCCGAACCGGTCGCTTACCCGGGCGGTGTCCTCATCGACGTGCACGCCGCCGGGATCGCCTTCCCCGATGTCCTGATGACGCGCGGTCTCTACCAGATGAAGCCGGGTCTGCCGTTCGTCGTCGGCGGTGAGGTCGGTGGCGTGGTGCGCGAGGCGCCCGCCGAGTCCGGGCTGCGTGCCGGTGACCGGGTCGCGGCGTTGACCATGCTCGGCAACGGCGTCGCGGAGGTGGCGGTCGCACCCGCCGACGCGGTCTTCAAGCTGCCGGACAACGTGTCGCTCGAGGCGGGTGCGGGCATCCTGTTCAACGACCTGACCGTGCACTTCTGCCTCACCGAGCGCGGCAGGCTGGCCGAGGGCGAGACGGTCCTCGTGCACGGTGCGGCCGGTGGCGTCGGTACTTCGACCCTGCGGCTGGCCAAGGCGCTGGGCGCGGGCCGGGTTATCGCCGTGGTGAGCACCGAGGCCAAGGCGCAGGTCGCCAAGGCCAACGGCGCCACCGACGTGGTGCTCACCGACGGCTGGCTGGCGGCGGTCAAGGAACTCACCGGCGGGCGGGGCGTCGACATCGTGCTCGACCCGGTGGGCGGCGACCGTTTCACCGACAGCATCCGCAGCCTCGCGGGCGGTGGCCGGTTGCTCGTCGTCGGGTTCACCGCGGGCGAGATCCCCACGGTGAAGGTGAACCGGCTGCTGCTCAAGAACGTGGAGGTCGTCGGTGCGGCCTGGGGTGAATGGGTGATGACCCACCCCGGTTACCTGGCCGAACAATGGGCCGACCTGGAGCCGCTGTTCGCCTCCGGTGCCGTCACGGCGCCGGAACCTGTGCTCTACCCCCTAGAGCGCACGGCCGAAGCCGTTGCGGCCCTGGACAACCGGACCGCGACCGGCAAGGTCGTCGTACAACTGCGCTGACTCGGGGTGAGGTTGTCGGACCGCCGGGGTAGCGTCCGGTTCGTCGCCGGGACCGAAGGAGCGCGCCGTGCAGTTGTCGAATCGGGTACTGAACCGGACGCTGCTCGCGCGGCAGCACCTCCTCGAACGGTCCACCCTGAGCACACCGCAGATGTGCGAGCATCTGGTCGGGTTGCAGGCGCAGGATGTGCCGCCGCCGTTCATCGGTTTGTGGAGCCGGACAATCGATTTCGACCCCGACACGGTGTCTCGCGGATTGGACGACCGCACGCTGGTGCGGATCACCCTGATGCGCGGCACCATCCACCTCGTCACCCCGCCCGACGCCCTCCGCATCGCCCCGCACATCCAGCCCGAACTCGAAAAGGTGCCCTTCCGTAAGGGTTTCAACTACGGGGCGATGGTCGGGCTCGACCCCGAGCAGGTCCGTGCCGACGGGGAGGCGGTGCTCGGCGACGAGCCGATGTCGGCCGCCGACCTGCGCGCCGAAGCCGCCCTCCGCTACCCGGATCGCGATCCGGGTGCGGTGTCACAGACCTGGCTCTACCAGCTCCCGGTCCTGCAGACCCCACCGCGCGGCCGCTGGCGCGACAACAGCCGACCCGTCTGGTCGCGGGTGCAGCCGTGGCTGGGCGCCCCGCTCGACCCGGACTACCCGGTGGCCGAACTGATCCTGCGCTACCTGCGCGCTTTCGGCCCGGCCTCGACCATGGACATGCAGACCTGGTCGCGCTTGCCCGGCATGAAACAGGTGGTCGCCGACCTGGGTGACCGCGTCCGCACCTACACCGACGAGCGCGGCCGGACCCTCTACGACGCCGCCGAACTCGAACTCGCCGACCCCGACCTGCCCGCCCCGGTCCGCCTGCTCGGTTGGTACGACAACGCCCTGCTCTCCCACCAGGACCGCAGCCGCGTCATCGGCGAAACCATCGCCCCACGTTCCTTCGGTGCCAATGTCTCGCCGGTCCTGATCGACGGCTTCACCGCCGGGGTCTACAAAGTCTTCGTGAAGTCGGGAACCGCCCGCCTCCGGGTGAGCCCTACCCGTGCATGGACGAAAGCCGAAGCGGCAGAGGTCGAATCGGAGGCCGCTGCCCTGCTCGCGTTCCTGGAGCCGGAATCCGCCCCGGTCGTCGAGATCCTCGCCCCGGAGGCCGACCTCCGTCCGTGACACGGCTTTAACGCCGGGGAAATACCGGATTCCTAGGGTCGGTCCTACGACGTTCATGGCTGCAACGGACGACGTGCTCGGCTGAACCCGGCGAGCGAACCAGCCGCAACCGAAAGGGTGCGCGCATGGGTTCGTCCGTGGTCATCACCGATGTCACCGTCTACACGCCGCAGGGGTGGCAGCCTGGTGAAGTCGTCGTTCGCGACGGCCGGGTCGCCGCATTGCGGGCGGACAAGGAGCACGCGGCGCTCCCACGCTTCGACGGTGCGGGCGGTTATCTGCTTCCCGGCTTCGTCAACACCCACACCCACCTGCAACAAGCGGTACTTCGCGGCGTGGGGGAAGGGCTGCCGCTGCTGGAATGGTTGCGCTGCGTCGGCGAGCACACCGTCGCCGCCACTCCTGAACAGACCTACCTCTCGGCTCTGGCCGGTGGCTCGGAACTGCTGCGCAGCGGGGTGACAACGGTCGTCGAGCACCTGTGGCCGAACCCGTCCGACCAGGTCCACCAGGCCGTGATCCGCGCGCTCGACGAGCTCGGCATCCGGGTGGTCCTCGGGCGCGGCATCGCCGACCGCGCCGACGTCACCCGCAAATGGGGGCTCGACCCGCGCCTGATGCAGCCGCTCGAGGAGGCGTTCGCCCATATCGACGCACTCGACCGGCAGCTGGCGGGCTCGCGCATCACCACCGCGCTGGCCGTGCCCAACCCGCGCTGTCTCACCCCCGACGGCATGGCGGCGGCCCGCGCCTACGCCGAGTCGACCGGCAAGACGGTGTCGATCCATGTCCTCGAGACCACCACCGACGACGACATGTGCCGTCTGCACGCCGGCATGGGCGCCGTCGACTACCTCGACACCAACGGCTTCCTCGGCGAGCGCACGCTCGCCGTGCACTGTGTGAACCTCGACGCGCACGGTCGCGCGGTCTTCGCCGAGCGCGGTGTCACCGTCTCCTACAACCCGATCTCGAACATGCGCCTCGGCAGCGGCATCGCCCCGATCGGCGACATGCTGGCCGCCGGTATCGACGTGACCCTCGGCGTCGACGGCGCGGCCAGCAACGACACGCAGGACATGCTCCTGACTCTGCGCATGGGCGCGTATCTGCAGCGCGCCGCACACCGGCGTGCCGACCTGTTCGGCATCGATCGCATGCTGCACATGGCCACGGGTGCGGCTGGTCGGGTGCTCGACGGGCCGGTACACACCGGCATCGCCGTCGGCGACCGGGCCGACCTCACCCTGGTCCGCTTCGACCGCGACTTCGCCTGTCTGCCTGTGCTCGACCCCGGCGCGACGCTGCTGACGACCGCTTCCCCGCGCGTGGTCGACACGGTCTGGGTCGACGGCGAGGCGGTGATCCGCGACGGCCGCAGCACAAGGGTCGACACCGACGAACTGACTCACTGCCTGATCCACATGCGATGAATGTTAATCCAGCGGAAACAGCTCACATATTGCATGTAATCCAGCCAGTCCACACTGAATTCATTCACATGTTGCACGCAACATCCACCGTAGGAAGGTGATCACGGTGACGCTCTACGACACAGTGAACGACGCGGACGCGAGGACGCTGCTCGCCGGACTCGAGGTCTCCTTCGCGGGCGTCGGCAAACGTTTCGGCGGTGACGACGGCACCCTGGCCCTTACCGGCATCGACCTGGATATCCGCGAAGGCGAGTTCGTCGCCGTGGTCGGGCCGTCCGGCTGCGGCAAGTCCACCCTGCTCCGCCTGGCCGCGGGCCTCGAGCGGGTGAGCGCGGGAGCCGTTGCGGTGCGCACGAATTCGATCGGCTTCATCTTCCAGGAAGCCACTCTGCTGCCCTGGCGCAAGGTGCGGCGCAATGTCGAACTCTCGGCGGAGCTGGCCGGGGTGCCGCGCGCTGTGCGGCGGGCACGGGTGGAACGGGCGATCGAGGCGGTCGGACTGGCCGACTTCGCGAATGCCCTGCCGCGCAAGCTTTCCGGCGGTATGCGGATGCGGGTCTCGCTGGCCAGGGCACTGGCGCTGGAACCGCGCCTGATGCTGCTCGACGAACCGTTCGGCGCGCTCGACGAAATGACGCGACTGACCATGCAGGAGGAGCTGCTCCGCCTCTACCGCGACAACGCCTTCAGCGCTCTGTTCATCACGCACTCGGTGGCGGAGGCGGTGTTCCTCGCGTCGCGGGTGGTGGTGATGTCGGCGCGGCCGGGGCGGGTGCACGAGGTGATCGACGTCGGCCTGCCCTATCCGCGCGACCGGGAACTGCGCTTCGATCCCGCCTTCACCGAACTCGTCGCGCGCGTGTCGCACTCGTTGAAAGAGGCTGCCTGATGGTGAGTATCGCCGCCCGGGCCGTGATACCGGCGAAGCCGGGGACCGAGCTGTCCACCGCACGCGTGCGCAAGATCGCCAAGGCCCTTGCCGCGCCGACTATTTCGATCGCCCTTGCCCTCGCCGCCTGGTACGCGGTGTCGATGCTGGTACTCGGCGAAGGTCGCCGCTTCCTGCTGCCACCACCGCATGTGGTGTTCACCGAGTCGCTGGCCGACCCGAAGAAGCTCGAGGTGATGGGCGAGGCGCTGGCGGTGACCGCGCGGGTCGCGCTCACCGGGCTGCTGATCTCGGCCGTGCTCGGTGTCGCCATCGCGGTGCTGATGAGCCAGGCCAAACCGATCGAGAACGTCGTCTATCCGTATGCCGTGGTGCTGCAGGCGATTCCGGTGCTCGCCGTGGTCCCGCTGATCGGGCTGTGGCTCGGCTACGGTTTTGCCGCGCGGACCACGGTCTGTGTGCTCATCGCCATTCACCCGATCATCGCGATGACGTTGTTCGGCATCAAATCCGTCGACGCGAACCTGCGCGAGCTGTTCACCCTCGGCCGCGCCGGGCGCCTGCGCAGGCTCTGGTCCCTGCAACTACCGGCCGCCCTGCCCTCCACCCTGACCGGTTTACGCACGGCCGCAGGGCTTTCCGTCACCGGCGCGATCATCGGCGACATGTTCTTCGCACAGGGCAAACCCGGCATCGGCACCCTGCTCGACACCTACCGCGCCCGGCTCCAATCCGAGGACCTCATCGGCGCGCTCCTGCTCGCCGCCCTGTTCGGGGTGCTCGTGTTCACCATTTTCACGCTGATCCAGAAGGTCAGCGTCGGCCGCTGGCACGACTCGGCCCACTAGAAGGAACCGCCATGAAAAACACACGCCCCCTGCGCCGCCTCGGTATCGCGGCCCTGGCCCTCACCCTCGCCGCCTGTTCCGGCGAAACCGGCGAGGACACCGCCGTCGCCCTCGATCCCGCACCCGCCGAACAACGGCTGGCCGGTGTCTGCCCGGATACCGTTGTCGTGCAGTTGCAATGGGCCCCGGAAACCGACTCCGGCCCGATCTTCGGCCTGCTCGGTCCCGGCTACACCGTCGACGCCGACAACAACAAGATCACCGGTCCGCTCGTCGCCGCGGGCAAGGACACCGGGGTGGAACTCGAGATCCGGGCGGGCGGACCGGCCATCGGTTTCCAGACCGTGCCGTCGCAGATGTACGTCGACGAGAGCATCACCCTCGGCCTCGCCCACTCCGAGCACGCCATCGCCGCCGCCGGGCAGCAGCCGATCGTGGCGGTCACCACCTTGCTGCGCAACAGCCCGCAGCTGCTGATGTGGGATCCGGCGACCAATCCCGGCTGGCAGGGGATCGCCGATATCGGTCGTTCCGGCAAGCCGATCGTGGTGTCCAAGGGGCAGCTGTACCCGGACTGGCTGGTGGCGCGTGGCCTGGTGAAAGCCGAACAGATCGACGCCTCCTACGACAATTCGCCGTCCCGGTTCGTCACCGATCGGTCCTTCGCGCAGCAGGGTTTCGTCAACGCCGAGCCCTACACCTACGAACACGAGGTGCGCGCCTGGAACAAGCCCGTGCGCTACCAGCTGCTCAAGGATGTCGGCTACGAGGGATACGCCCGCACAGTGAACGTCCGGGCGGACAAACTCGCCGAATTGCGGCCCTGCCTGCAGAAATTGGTGCCGATGATCCAGCGGGCCACCGCCGAATTCCGGGCCGATTCGACGCATGTCGACGAGGTGGTCGTCGATGTGGTCGAGCAGAACCCCAAGCTCAGCCCCTACAGTGCCGAGCTCGCCGCGTTCGGCTCCAAGGCGCTGATCGACGGCGGCCTGATCGGCAACGACAGCGACGGTGTGCTCGGCAGCTTCGACGAGGCCCGCGTGCAGCGCATCATCGACGAGTTCGCGCCCATCCTGCGCGCGGGTGGGGCGAATGTGCCGTCCGGCCTGCGGGCATCGGATCTCGTCACCAAGGAATTCCTCGACCCGTCCATCTCCGTCACCGGATAAGGAGACATTCCATGAGCACCAGCTACGACCTGTCCGAGGTCTCGCGCGAGAAGCGGATGGGCGGCCTCGGCAGGGAAACCGCCCGTGAGATCCGCGTCGTCGACCTGACCGATTTCGAGAATCGCCGCGCCGAGATCACCGACCAACTGTGGGCGGCGGCCACCGAGATCGGCTTCTTCCAGCTCTCCGGGCACGGCATTCCGCAAGCTCTGATCGACGAGATGTTCGGTGCCACAGCGGAGTTCTTCGCTTTGCCAGAGGAGATAAAAGGCAAGTATCCGCTGGTGAAGGAACACAACGCCGGCTGGGAGAGCATGAGCCAGGTGCGCCCGTCCATCGGAGTTCCAGATCAGAAGGAGTCGTATCAGGTCACCCGGCCGCACATGGACCGGCTCTGGCCGAGCGAAACCGAGCTGCCCGGATTCCGTTCGCGTGTCCTGGATTTCGAGCACCGCGCCTGGGAGGTGGCGATGCGGGTGCTGTCCTGCTTCGCCGACCGGCTCGGACTGGCGCGCGAACACTTCACCGCCGCACACGATCCCGCATCGCCGGACTACCAGAGCGCACTGCGATTGCTGCACTACTTCGCGGTGCCCGAGGAACTGCGCGGCGTTCCCGGCCGCTGGCGGGCAGGCGCGCACACCGACTTCGACTGCCTCACCCTGCTTTTCCAGCGCGACGGCCAAGGCGGGCTGCAGGTATGTCCCGGTAAGGAGATGGCCGAACAGGAATGGACCTCCATCACCCCGTCCTCGAGCCTGATCACCTGCAATATCGGTGACATGCTCACCCGCTGGAGCGACGACCTGCTGCCGTCGAACTTCCACCGGGTCCGCAGCCCCGGCGAGGGCGAATACCAGGGCGAGCGCTACAGCATCGCCTACTTCGCCCAGGCCGACCGCGACGCGATCATCCAGGGCCCCGGCGGCAAATACCCACCGGTCACCGCGGCCGATTTCCTCTCCCAGCGTGTGCGAGCCAACTACCGGCCGCAGGGATAATCGGCGCAGACAACGGAAGGGACACGGCATGAGCGGTCAGCGCCCGGAGGCGGAAGCGGAGCGTGGCGACGGCACCTCGTTGCTCGGCCCGTCGGTGCATCGCCGGATCAGGCAGCTGGTCCTTTCCGGCGAACTCGCCCCGGGCAGCCCGCTCAGCGTGCCCGCGCTGGCGACTCGGCTCGGGGTGAGCCGCAGCCCGGTACGCGAGGCCGTGCAGCAGCTCATCTACGAGGGACTCGCGGTGAGCACACCGCACGCGGGCGCGAAGGTGGCCGCCGTCGACGACGACCGCATCCGCGAGGTACTCGCGGTCCGCGCCGTCCTCGACGGCCTGGCCGCCGCCACGGCCGCCTCCCGCCTCACCGACGCCGACCTCGACAAACTCGCGGCCGTCATCGCCGCCCAGGAAACCAACCTGGACGACGCCACCGACGCGGCCCGCGACGCCCAGCTCGACCTGGAATTCCACAGCTTCATCCGGGACGCATCCGGAAACAGCTGCCTCGTGGACGAATCGGCGCGCCTGGAAGCCCAGGCACACCTCTACCGAGGCGATCTGTGGTGCTCGGCGCGCAACCGTCGCGTGGCCCTGCGCGAGCACCGCCGCATCCTCGAAGCCCTGGAATCAGGCCACCCCGAATCGGCCCGCATTGCCGCGGAGGCACACGTCCACGGCCTGATGACGCGCCTCACCCGGCACTGACGCGCCTCGCCCCGCGGCCAAGCTTTGACGTGCCGCGCTTCAACGACCCCGCCCGGCGCTGCGCCGTGCCTCGACGGCCTCGCCAGGCACCGGCTTGCCTGAGCCGGTGCCGAGGCGGGTGTCACGCTCGATGGCCCTAGTCGGCCACAGCGTTAGAGGTTTTCGCGTACGTCCTACCGGTCCGTGGCGCGGGTACCCGGCGGGCTGACACGCCGGTCCCGGTAGGCGGGCGCCTTCGCGGTGCCGGCGGGTGTCAGCGTGCGCAGCAGGGGGAGCGTGCGCCGTTCGATCACCGTCGACAGCACGATCACGCTGTGCGAGCGAACCACCGCGCTGGTGCGGTCGATGCTGAGCAGCACGGCCTGTAGACCGGCGTGTGAGTCGGCGCCGATGCGGCAGAGCACGTCACCGGAACCCGTGGTCGCGTAGGCCTCGAGCACGCCGGGGATCGCGTCGAGTTCGGCGGTGAGGGTGTCGAGCGCGCCCTGGGCGATCTCCAGGGTGACGAACGCCTGCACATCGAAACCCGCTGCGGTGACATCGATCTGGGGGTCGTAGGAGGCGATCACCCCGGCCTCCTCCATCCGGTTGATCCTGGCCTGCACCGTCGCGCGGGCCACCTTCGTGCGCCGCGAGAGTTCCAGGATTCCGGCCTTCTGGAACTCGTGCATGGCCGACAGGATCGCCAGGTCGAGTTCGTCCAGTTTCGCGGGTGTGCGCATGCCAGACCTCCGTCCTCGGGTGCTATTCAAATTGTCCACCATCCGGCAGCGTGAGGTATCAACTTTGGTCAGCATGACCAGGCGCGAGCCGTGTTGTTGCCTAGCTCACGGGTGGCGCGTTTCCCTAGGTCATGACCATTGAGCAGCAGCTCGTCGGGCTGATCGAGCACGACGACAGTGTCGATCCGTTCCCTGTCACCGGCTGGGACGCGCTGGTATGGGTTGTCGGCAACGCCACCCAGTGCGCGCACTTCCTGCAATCGGCCTTCGGGATGCGGCTCGAGGCATACTCCGGCCCCGAGACCGGCAACCGCGACCACAAGGCCTACGTGCTGCGCAGCGGGGGAGCGCGGTTCGTGGTCAAGGGCGCGGTCGATCCGGACAGTCCGCTGGTCGCCCATCACGACCGGCACGGCGACGGCGTGGTCGACATCGCTCTCGAGGTCCCCGACGTGGACCGGTGCGTCACCTGGGCGCGCGAGCACGGCGCGACGATCGTGGTCGAACCACACGACGAGAGCGACGAATTCGGCACCGTCCGCTCCGCCGCCCTTGCCACCTACGGCGAGACCAGGCACACCCTCATCGATCGCTCCGCCTACGCGGGCCCCTATCTGCCCGGCTATATCGCACGCACCTCGAGCCTTCGCGACGGTCCGCGCCTGTTCCAGGCCATCGACCATGTGGTCGGCAATGTGGAACTCGGCATGATGGACCGCTGGGTCGACTTCTACCGCCGCGTCATGGGTTTCACGAACATGGCCGAATTCGTCGGCGACGACATCGCGACCGAATACTCCGCGCTGATGAGCAAGGTCGTCGCCAACGGCAACCACCGGGTGAAGTTCCCGCTCAACGAGCCGGCCGTCGGCCGCAAACGTTCCCAGATCGATGAGTACCTCGAGTTCTATCGCGGACCGGGCGTGCAGCACATCGCCCTGGCCACCGGCGACATCCTCGCCACCGTCGACGCCCTGCGCGCCGCGGGCGTCGAATTCCTGCCGACCCCCGACACCTATTACGAGGACCCCGAACTGCGCGCCCGCATCGGCCATGTCCGCGTCCCCGTCGAGGAACTGCAGCGGCGCGGCATCCTCGTCGACCGCGACGAAGACGGCTACCTGCTGCAGATCTTCACCCGCCCGATCACCGACCGTCCGACGGTGTTCTTCGAACTCATCGAGCGACACGGCTCACTCGGCTTCGGAAAAGGCAATTTCAAAGCCCTTTTCCAAGCCATCGAACGCGAGCAGGCGGCCCGCGGGAACCTGTGAGTGCGTCCGCGCACGCACTACAGTTCATGGCATGCGGATCCCCTCGGCGATCATCACCGGCATGGCCCTGGCTGTCGTGCTGTCGTCGTGCGGATCGGGGGGCGACTCCGATTCGCCGGCGGGCCCGAATCGGCCACCACCGAAGGTGGCCTCACTCGGCCCGTTCGTCGGCGAGTGCGGGCACGTCACCGACGACGAGGTGCGCGAGCTGGCGGGCCTGTCCCAGATCGCGCGGGTGTACAAGAACTCGACCGGCTGCAACTGGCAGTCGGCCGGATTGTTCGCCCCGAGCGTGACATTCGCCTCCTATCGCGGCAGCCCGATCGAACGCGAGAAGGCGTGGGTGTCCAGCGTCGGCCGCAACCCGGAGTCGATCGATGTGGCGGGTCGCCCCGGTTTTCAGGCGCTCGACCCGCAGGGGACCGTCTGCGACTTCGCGGTGCAACTCGACGACGACTTCTTCGAATGGTCCATCTCCACCGGCACTTTCGCCACGGGCGGTAACCCGTGCGACCGCACACGGAAACTGGCCGAGCTCACGGTAGGACGGCTGGGATGAGCGCCACCAGGATCGCGACCGCCGCGGCGGCGCTGCTGCTCACCGTCACCCTCGCGGGCTGCGGTGAGAAGGTCGAGGGCAATGCGCGCCCGGCGGGCGGCGGTGGCGGCGGCGAGTCGGTGAACACCGATTTCGACAAGCTGCTGCGCGAATGCGAGGTCGTCGAACCCACGAAGATCGGTGAGATCGTCGGCAACGCGCTCAGCGTCACCACCTCCTTCAGCGGCGCCGTCTGCATGTGGGACATCGACGACGCACCGGGCGGCTCGGCCATGGCCACCCTCAATTGGTACGAGATGGGTACGCTGAACAACGAGAAGACCACCAACGAGAAGTTGGGGTACCTCACCGGTGACATCACGGTGCAGGGTCGCAGGGCCCTGCAGGTGCGCAGGCCGGGCGACAACGACTCCTGCGGAGTCACCGCGCCGGCCGCCGATGTCGGGGTCATCGGCTGGTGGATCAACTACCGGCCGGGCTCGGCCCACCCGGATCCGTGTGCGGGAGCGCAGAAGCTGGTCGAACTGACCTTGGATCTGGCCAGGTAGAAGCCTTGACGCACGACCCCGCTTTGACCCCGGTTCGGGCAGGCGCGTATCGTGGATCGCTGTGCCCGGATTGCTACGGGCAAGTTCGTGCGTGAACGTAGGCCAGCGAGAGCGGCTGATACGTTCCAGCGTGCCCAGAAAAAGGGCCCTGAGCTGCGCGCGACACGCCCGACCGCGGGTAAACGGAAACACGGTCGGACGTGCGAGTGAAAGCTCGATGAACTGAAGACACGTGTTCCGCTACCGCAATCACCAATAAGGAAAGCCGGTCTATGCCAACCATCAACCAGCTGGTCCGCAAGGGTCGCCGCGACAAGGTCACCAAGACCAAGACTGCGGCCCTGAAGGGGAGCCCGCAGCGTCGTGGCGTGTGCACTCGCGTGTACACCACCACCCCCAAGAAGCCGAACTCCGCGCTCCGTAAGGTCGCGCGCGTTCGCCTGACCAGCGCGATCGAGGTCACGGCGTACATCCCCGGTGAAGGCCACAACCTGCAGGAGCACTCCATGGTGCTCGTCCGCGGCGGTCGTGTGAAGGACCTCCCGGGTGTCCGCTACAAGATCATCCGTGGCTCGCTGGACACCCAGGGTGTGAAGAACCGCAAGCAGGCCCGCAGCCGCTACGGCGCCAAGAAGGAGAAGAGCTGATATGCCACGCAAGGGCCCCGCACCCAAGCGTCCGCTGATCAACGACCCGGTCTACGGGTCCCCGCTGGTCACTCAGCTGGTCAACAAGATTCTGCTGGACGGCAAGAAGTCGACCGCCGAGCGCATCGTCTACGGTGCCCTCGAGCAGGCGCGCGAGAAGACCGGCACCGATCCGGTCGTCACCCTCAAGCGCGCGCTCGACAACGTCAAGCCCGCCCTCGAGGTGAAGCCCCGCCGCGTCGGTGGCGCCACCTACCAGGTGCCGGTCGAGGTCCGTCCGGGCCGCGCCAACACCCTCGCGCTGCGCTGGCTGGTCAGCTACTCCCGCGCCCGTCGTGAGAAGACGATGATCGAGCGTCTCGCCCACGAGCTCCTCGACGCGAGCAACGGCCTCGGTGCCGCGGTGAAGCGTCGCGAGGACACCCACAAGATGGCCGAGTCGAACCGGGCCTTCGCGCACTACCGCTGGTGATAGTCCGGCCCGTCACTTAAAAGGGAGAATTTCGTGGCACAGGACGTGCTCACCGACCTGAACAAGGTCCGCAACATCGGCATCATGGCCCACATCGATGCGGGCAAGACCACCACGACCGAACGCATCCTGTTCTACACCGGCATCACGTACAAGATCGGTGAAGTTCACGACGGCGCGGCCACGATGGACTGGATGGAGCAGGAGCAGGAGCGTGGTATCACCATCACCTCCGCCGCTACCACCTGCTTCTGGAAAGACAACCAGATCAACATCATCGACACCCCCGGGCACGTCGACTTCACCGTCGAGGTGGAGCGTTCGCTGCGCGTGCTCGATGGTGCGGTCGCGGTGTTCGACGGCAAAGAGGGTGTCGAGCCCCAGTCCGAGCAGGTGTGGCGTCAGGCCGACAAGTACGACGTGCCGCGTATCTGCTTCGTGAACAAGATGGACAAGCTCGGCGCTGATTTCTACTTCACCGTGCAGACCATCAAGGACCGTCTCGGTGCCAAGCCGCTGGTCATCCAGCTGCCGATCGGCGCCGAGAACGACTTCGAGGGCATCGTCGACCTGGTCGAGAACAACGCCAAGGTCTGGAAGGGCGAGACCAAGCTCGGCGAAGAGTACGAAGTCGTCGAGATCCCGGCCGACCTCAAGGACAAGGCCGAGCAGTACCGCCAGGAACTGCTAGAGACCGTCGCCGAGTCCGACGAGGCGCTGCTCGAGAAGTTCTTCGGTGGCGAGGAGCTCTCCGTCGAGGAGATCAAGGGCGCCATCCGCAAGATGACCGTCAACTCCGAGCTGTACCCGGTGCTGTGCGGTTCCGCGTTCAAGAACAAGGGCGTGCAGCCCATGCTCGACGCGGTCATCGATTACCTGCCTTCCCCGCTGGACGTCGAGGCCACCACCGGCCACGTGCCCGGCAAGGAAGACGAGATCCTGACCCGCAAGCCGAACGTCGACGAGCCGTTCTCGGCCCTGGCGTTCAAGATCGCGGTGCACCCGTTCTTCGGTGAGCTCACCTACATCCGCGTGTACTCGGGCAAGGTGGACTCCGGCTCGCAGGTCGTGAACTCGACCAAGGGCAAGAAGGAGCGTCTGGGCAAGCTGTTCCAGATGCACTCCAACAAGGAGAACCCGGTGACCACCGCTTCGGCGGGTCACATCTACGCCGTGATCGGTCTGAAGGACACCACCACCGGTGACACCCTCTCGGATCCGCAGAACCAGGTCGTCCTCGAGTCGATGACGTTCCCGGACCCGGTCATCGAGGTCTCCATCGAGCCCAAGACCAAGTCCGACCAGGAGAAGCTCGGCACCGCGATCCAGAAGCTGGCGCGCGAGGATCCGACGTTCTCGGTCAAGCTCGACTCCGAGACCGGCCAGACCGTCATCGGCGGTATGGGTGAGCTCCACCTCGACATCCTCGTCGACCGCATGAAGCGCGAGTTCAAGGTCGAGGCGAACGTCGGTAAGCCGCAGGTGGCCTACCGTGAGACGATCACCAAGCCGGTCGAGAAGCTCGAGTTCACGCACAAGAAGCAGACGGGTGGCTCCGGCCAGTTCGCGAAGGTCATCATCGCGGTCGAGCCCTTCGTCGGCGAAGACGGTGCGCACTACGAGTTCGAGAACAAGGTCTCCGGCGGTCGTGTGCCCCGTGAGTACATCCCGTCGGTCGACGCGGGTGCCCAGGACGCCATGCAGTACGGCGTGCTCGCCGGCTACCCGCTGGTGAACCTGAAGGTCACCCTGCTCGACGGCGCGTACCACGACGTCGACTCCTCGGAGATGGCGTTCAAGATCGCGGGTTCGCAGGCCCTGAAGGAAGCGGCCCGTAAGGCCGGTCCGGTGATCCTCGAGCCGCTCATGGCGGTGGAGGTCATCACACCCGAGGATTACATGGGTGAAGTGATCGGCGACCTCAACTCCCGCCGTGGCCAGATCCAGGCCATGGAGGAACGCAGTGGTGCCCGTGTCGTCAAGGCGCTGGTTCCGCTCTCGGAGATGTTCGGCTACATCGGTGACCTGCGGTCGAAGACCCAGGGTCGCGCGAACTACTCCATGGTGTTCGCCCAGTACGCGGAGGTTCCGGCCAACGTGTCCAAGGAGATCATCGCCAAGGCGACCGGCGAGTAATTCGCTTGCCGCGGCCTTGTACGCTTGGCCGCGGCAACCGGGCGTCAGCACGACCCCCCTTATTAACCGCACTGCTGCAAAAAAGCACGCACTAACTAGTCCAGGAGGACAACAGTGGCGAAGGCGAAGTTCGAGCGGACGAAGCCCCACGTCAACATCGGCACCATCGGTCACGTCGACCATGGCAAGACCACGCTGACTGCGGCCATCACCAAGGTGCTCGCCGACAAGTACCCGGACCTGAACGAGAGCTTCGCTTTCGACCAGATCGACAAGGCGCCGGAGGAGAAGGCTCGTGGTATCACGATCAACATCTCCCACGTCGAGTACCAGACCGAAAAGCGCCACTACGCGCACGTCGACGCCCCGGGTCACGCCGACTACATCAAGAACATGATCACCGGTGCGGCCCAGATGGACGGCGCCATCCTCGTGGTCGCCGCCACCGACGGCCCGATGCCGCAGACCCGCGAGCACGTGCTGCTCGCCCGTCAGGTCGGCGTGCCCTACATCCTGGTCGCGCTGAACAAGTCGGACATGGTCGACGACGAGGAAATCCTCGAGCTCGTCGAGATGGAGGTCCGCGAGCTGCTGGCGTCGCAGGAGTTCGACGAGGATGCCCCCGTCGTGCGCGTCTCCGGCCTCAAGGCCCTCGAGGGTGACGAGAAGTGGGCCGAGTCCATCGTCGAGCTGATGAAGGCCGTCGACGACTCGATCCCGGACCCGGTCCGTGAGACCGAGCTCCCGTTCCTGATGCCGGTCGAGGACGTGTTCACCATCACCGGTCGTGGCACCGTCGTCACCGGTCGTGTCGAGCGCGGCATCATCAACGTGAACGAGGAAGTCGAGATCGTCGGCATCCGCGAGAAGAGCACCAAGACCACCGTCACCGGTATCGAGATGTTCCGCAAGCTGCTCGACCAGGGCCAGGCCGGCGACAACGTCGGTCTGCTGGTTCGTGGCATCAAGCGCGAAGATGTCGAGCGTGGCCAGGTCGTCGTGAAGCCGGGCACCACCACTCCCCACACGGAGTTCGAGGGCCAGGCCTACATCCTGTCGAAGGACGAGGGCGGTCGCCACACCCCGTTCTTCAACAACTACCGCCCGCAGTTCTACTTCCGTACCACGGACGTGACGGGCGTTGTGACCCTCCCCGAGGGCACCGAGATGGTCATGCCCGGTGACAACACCGAGATGTCCGTCAAGCTGATCCAGCCGGTCGCCATGGACGAGGGCCTGCGCTTCGCGATCCGCGAGGGTGGCCGCACCGTCGGCGCCGGTCGCGTCACGAAGATCATCAAGTGAGTCTCTGACTCGCTGACACCGCAACGGCGTCGCTCCTTCGGGAGCGGCGCCGTTCGGCGTTTCCGGGGGCACCACCTTTGGGGTCATCGCTCAGGGGGCCGGTGGTGGGTAGCGTTCCTGGTTCAGGTGTTCCGGTGAATGGAGGCGGCGTGGTTGTGGTGAAGGGGTTCGAGGTTGTCGAGGGGGAGCTCGGGCACGGGTTGCCGTATTTCGCGTTCGGGGAGGGGCGGCCGTTGGTGTTCCTGCGGTGGTTCACGCCGGATCACACGAACCCGAGCGGGTGGATGCGGGCCAGTGAGGTGAAAACGCTGGCGCCGCTGGCCAGGAACTTCCGGGTGTACGCGGTGAATCGGGCTCCGGGGATGGCGGAGGGGACCTCGATGGCCGATATCGCGCGCGACCACGCGGAGGCTTTGCGGGAGGAATTCGGGGAGCCCGTCGATGTGCTGGGGATTTCCTCGGGCGGGTCGGTAGCCCTGCAATTGGCCGCCGATCATCCGTCGTCGGTGCGCAGGCTGGTGATCGCGTCGTCGGGCTGCCGGCTGCCCGAGCCCGCTCGCGCCTCACAGCTGAAGTACGCGACGGCCGCCGCCGAAGGGAAACGCGCACTCCAGCACATGGCGACCGTCGGTATCGAGTCGCCGGTGAAGGCCCGCCTGGTCGGTGCGGTGGCCTGGCTCGCCGACCCGCTGATGCGCCCGAAGAACCCCGCCGACACCCTGGCGTTCGTCCGCGCCGAAGACGCCTTCGACGTCACCGACCGCCTCACCGACATCACCGCCCCCACCCTGGTGATCGGCGGCGAACGCGACGAGTTCTACCCCCAGTCGATCTTCCACCAGACCGCCGAGGGCATCCCCGACTCCCGCTTGATCATCTACCCCGGCACCACCCACATGGGCGCGATCAAACACGAACGCTTCGCTCCCGAAGTCACCGAATTCCTGGAATCGGCAACGTAATCGAGGGTCGAGGCATCCGGCGAACGGTCTTCACCGCTCGTCGAGGTGTACCCGGACCGTGACACCGCCGCGTTCGCCGCGGTGCGCGACGGCATGGCCGTAATGGTCGAGGCCGTCGATGCGCAGGGTGATCGGCCCACCCGCACCGAGGAAGTTGCGCCACCACGTCTTCTGATCCGGCATGGCGACGCCGATGACGTACTCGTCCCCGGACCGGCGGTAGTTGACCGGGGTGCTGAACGTGCGCCCCGAGCGGCGGCCGACATAACTCACCTCGGCGAAGGATTTGCCGAGAACCTTGCGAAGGCCCGGCGCCTTCGTCACGGCGAGGACGATCGCGTTGAAGACGCGCATACCGCGTCGCATCATCGGATTCTGAAACATCTACTTGCCCCGGATCTGTCACGGAATGTGTGGTCTCGACCGTACCGATCGACTGTGGCAATTCATTGAGAGCTCACTGTGTCAGCGGATCTTGGCTCCGTAGACATGCTCGACGGTCATCGTCATCAGGACGCGGCGGTCGGAGACCATCACCTCGCGGTATTCGTCCCAGTCCGGGTGCTCGCCTGCGGCGGCGCGGTAGTAGGCGACCAGGGCCTCCACCTCGGGGCCGTTGGGGTCGGTGCCCGGCCCGGTGAGCTGGACGGTGCCCTCGGCAGTTGCCCAGGACCAGCCGTCGGCGCTGCCCACTTCGAGAGCGGCGCGTGGGTCGCGGCGCAGATTGGCGGTCTTGGCGCGGCCCTCGGTCATCGAGACGTAGATGACGCCCGCCTCGCGGTCGTAGTAGGGGGTGACCGGTGAAAGCTGGGGCCTGCCATCGGCTTTGATCGTGGCGAGGACACCGATCTTCGCCTCGGCGAGCAGGGCGTGCGGATCGAACTGTTCGGACATGGGCGACTCCTGTTGTCGATGTGTTCTGACGAACCGTTGTGCACCTGCGTTTATGCCCGCGCGGAAAACCTGTCGACAATCCCGGATCGGGCCGCGTACAAAGAATCCATGTTTACGGTACGTCCGCAGTCGCGGTTCTAGTTCGCATCGGGTCCGTGTGGCGCCGAGGCGGCGCCGCGTGACCCGACGCCCGTGCCGTCCCCCGGAGCGCCTCACCGGCGAGCGTCGATCTCTGAAACCGACTCGGCCGGGAGCCTCCCATGACCAGAACCGACCTCGCCCGCCTACGCAATATCGGCATCGCCGCCCACATCGACGCGGGCAAGACCACGATCACCGAACGAATCCTGTTCTACACCGGCGTGATTCGCACCCTCGGTGAGGTGCACGACGGTACCGCCGTGATGGACCACATGGTGCAGGAGCGCGAGCACGGCATCACCATCACCTCCGCGGCGACCACCTGCGAGTGGGCCGAGCACCAGATCACCGTCATCGACACCCCTGGCCATGTCGACTTCACCGCCGAGGTGGAGCGCACGCTGCGGGTGCTCGACGGCGCGGTCGCGGTGTTCGACGCCAAGGAGGGTGTGGAGGCGCAGTCGGAGCAGGTGTGGCGCCAGGCCGACACCTACGGTGTGCCCCGGATCTGTTTCGTGAACAAGATGGACAAGCTCGGCGCCGATTTCGCCTTCACCGTGCGGACCATCGCGGAACGACTCGGTGTGCGCCCGTTGGTGGTCCAGCTGCCGATCGGTGCCGAACGTGACTTCGAGGGCGTGATCGACCTGGTCGACCTGACCGCGAAGCGCTGGCGTGGCGACACCGGAAACGGTGTCCGCTACGAGACCGTCGAGATACCGGAACAGCTGCGGGCCAAAGCGATCCAGCATCGAGAAGCACTGCTGGCGACGGTCGCCGAAGCCGACAACGACGTGCTGGAAAGCTACCTGTCCGGCCAGCCGATCGCTGTCGACGTCCTCAAAGCCGCGATCCGGCGGATGACGCTCGACGCCACGGCCTACCCGGTGCTGTGCGGTTCGGCGCTGGCCAATATCGGCGTACAACCGCTGCTGGACGCCATCGTCGACTACCTGCCGTCACCGGTGGATGTCGTAGCTGTTCACGGCTTCTCGATGGAAGGAACACACGTGCACCGCGCTCCCGATATCGCCGAACCGTTCGCGGCCCTGGCGTTCAAGGTCGCGGCGCATCCGTTCTTCGGGACGCTGGTGTATCTGCGCGTGTACTCCGGCACCGCCGAACCCGGTGCCACCGTGCTGAATTCGACGAACGGACGAAAGGAGCGCCTGGGCAAGCTGTTCCAGATGCACGCGAGCACCGAGATCGCGATCGATCGGGTGCGGGCGGGTCAGATCTGTGCCGTCATCGGCCTCAAAGCCACCGGCACCGGCGACACCCTGTGCGATCGGCACGACCCGATCGTGCTGGAGTCGATGACCTTCCCCGACCCGGTCCTGTCGCTCTCGATCGAACCGAGGACTCGCGCCGACCAGGACAAGCTCGGCACCGCCCTGGCCCGCCTGGCCGACGAGGACCCGACGTTCACCGTGCACGTCGACGCCGAAACCGGACAGACGGTGATCGGCGGCATGGGCGAGCTGCATCTGGAAATCCTGGTCGACCGGCTGAAACGACAGTTCCGGGTGGACGCGACCATCGGCGAACCACGTGTGGCCTACCGCGAGACCGTCACCGCTCCCGTCGATCTGCTCGAGCACACCCACCGCAAACAGGTGGGTGGACGCGGGCAGTACGCGAAGGTGGCGATCGCGCTGGCCCCGCACGTGGCCGACGACGGCGCCGTCTACGAATTCCGCAACCAGGTCACCGGTGGGCGGGTGCCGAGGGAGTACATCCCCGCGGTCGACGCGGGCGCGCAAGACGCGCTCGCGGTCGGCCCGCTCGCCGGCTTCCCCCTGGTGAACGTGCTGGTGACGCTGCTCGACGGCGCCGCCCACGTGCAGGATTCCTCGGATCTGGCGTTCCGGCTGGCCGGTGCGGCGGCGGTGCGCGCGGCGGTGGCGCGCGCGAAGCCGGTGCTGCTCGAACCCATGATGGCCGTGGAGGTCGTCACGCCCGAGCAGTACGTCGGCGAGGTGATCGGTGATCTGAACACCCGGCGTGGCCGGATCACCGAGCTGGCCGAGCGCGGCGGCGCCCACGTCGTCCGCGCGCTGACCCCGCTGTCGGAGATGTTCGGCTACATCGGCGATCTTCGCTCGAAAACCCGTGGCCGAGCGAACTTCTCGATGACGTTCGACTCCTACGCCCCGGTCCCACCCGAGGTCGCGAAGTCGATCATCGCGGGCAGCTGACCAGGATGTCGGTGGCGTCTTCTCGGGCGCCACCGACTCAGGGTGCCAGGGTGCCGACCGTCCACAGGGGCGCGGTTTCCACGCGGGCGAAGCGCCATCCGCCGGACGTGCGCACGGCATCGAATCGGTAGGTGCCGCCACCGGCGTAGAACGGTTCGGGGGCTACCCGCCCGGGGGTCGGTGCGCTGGGAACGAACGCGAACAGCGAGTTCGCCCGGACCTGGGCCCGATCACCCGCGAGTTCGATGCGCACATTGCTGATGTAGTGCGGCGAGCGCTGCTGGTCGGAGTGGTTGCGGCTGGCCAGCGCGATGACCTTGTCGAGCCCGGTGGCCTCCCCGCCGGGCGATTTGGCGGTCACGTCGGCGGTGTAGATGGTGGCGAAGGCGTCGAATCGTCCTTCTTCCAGTGCTGCGGCGAGATTGTCGACGAGGGCGTGGATCTCGTTGCGGTCTTCGAGCTCACGCAGTCGTTGCTCGGTGGAGTCGGTGCAGGCGGTGGCGAACAACGCGGTCGGCAGCGCGAGGATCGGCAGGAGGTAACGGATTTCGGTCATGATCCCAGCCTTCGGCTTGATTGTTGGTATCACCAATGTAGGTGCGGCCAACGATAACATTCGTGGGTGGTACCAACAAGTGCTTGATACGATGAGGTCATGGAAAAAGCGGGAGCGCAGGCGGCGGCGAAGCTGCGGGGGATGCCGACTCGACTGCTCACCCAGGTCGCGGTGCTGGCCGACCGGGCTGCCGAACGCGCCCTCGCCGACACCGGCTCGCGCAGGCATCACTTCGCGCTGCTGGCCACCCTGGCCGAGTTCGGTCCCGCCAGCCAGGCCGAGCTGGGCAGGCGCACCGGCATCGACCGCAGCGATATCGTCGGTGCGCTCAACGACCTGGCCGGGCGCGGCTTCGTCGACCGCACCCCCGACCCCGAAGACCGGCGCCGCAATATCGTCACGATCACCGAGCCCGGCGACTCGCACCTGGCCGACCTCGACGGCAAGCTGCGCGCCGCCCAGCAGGAACTACTGGGTGCGCTGTCCGAGGGCGAACGCGACCAGCTCGTCGGTCTGCTCAGCCGCGTGCTGGACGACCACGCGGGGCGGTGAAGCTCGTTCGGCGACGGTGCTATTCGATCAGCGGTGCTGGCCCGTGAGGGCCTGGCCTTCCGGTGTCGTGGGCCGACGCGCAGCCGATGCCCCGCGCAGCAGATGCAAGGCGTCGGCGGAGGTCTCGTTGCGGGCGGTGTAGACCTCGAGCCGGTGGTCGGGGCTGTCGGGCTGCAACCACACCTGATAGTCCACATCCACGCTGCCGACCGTCGGATGCTGTAGTCGCATCGTGCCGACGGTGCAGTCGGCGACTTCGCCCTCGGCCCACAGTGTCGCGAATTCCGTACTGCGCATGGACAATTCGCCGATCAGTTCGGCCAGGCGTGCGTCGGTGGGGTAGCGGCCCGCCGTGAGCCGCAGGTAACCGACGTGAATGCGGGCGAGTTCGTCCCAGTTGCGATGCAGGTCCCTGGTGAGCGGATCGAGGAAGAATTGGCGTGGGACCGACGGGCGCTCGACCGGGTCGGCGGGGGCGGCGAAGTCGAGGTGTTCGGCGAAGAGCGCGTGTCCGCTGTGGTTCCAGGCGAGCACGTCGCCGCGCCTGCCCAGGACGAGGGCAGGCATGGTGTCGCCGAGCGCGTCGAGTAGGGCGAGGACGCGGGGGTGGGCGTGTTCGGGTTCGTCGCGGGTGAGTCGTGGTGTGGTCGGTCGTCCGGCCAGGTTGTGCAGGTGTGCGGTCTCGGCGGCATCGAGCCGCAGTACCCGTGCGAGGGCGTCGATGACCTGTGGCGACGCCGTGCCCGCCTGATCCTGTTCGAGCCGGGTGTAGTAGCCGGCGCTCACGCCCGCCAGCTGCGCGAGTTCTTCGCGGCGCAGCCCGGGCACCCGGCGGGTCGCGCCGTAGGTGCGCAGCTCGAGGTCGGCTGGGGTGATGCGGTCGCGGCGGGTTTTGAGGAATACGCCGAGGCTTTCCAGCTCCATGTTCCCGATCGTAGGGAGCCCGGTGCGCTCGTGGGTATCCCTGCCGGGTGTACCCATCGCCGGGTCTGGTTGCCGTGTACGGCAGGGCCCAGATTCGGTGACATGAACAATGCTTCTCCGGTGCGGGCCTGGCTGGGCCTGCTGGTGGTCCTCGGTCCGGTTCTGCTCGTCGCGATGGACGGTTCGGTGCTGTTCCTGGCGATGCCCGCGATCACCGGCGCGCTGTCCCCGTCCGCCGATCAGAGCCTGTGGATCCTGGACAGTTACGGCTTCGCCGTCGGCTCCCTGCTCATCGCGTTCGGCACCATCGGCGACCGCTACGGGCGCAAACGGCTCCTGCTGATCGGTGCCGCGATGTTCGGTCTCGGCTCGGTGGGCGCGGCCTTCGCCACCAGCCCAGAATCGCTGATCGTGTTCCGCGTGCTGATGGGCGTGGCCGGGGCGACGCTGTTGCCGTCGGCGCTGGCCGTGCTCGGCACCCTCTTCACCGACCCGAGGCGCCGCGCACAAGCCATCGGTATCTTCGCGGCCACGTTCGCCGCCGGATTCGCGATCGGACCGATCGTCGCGGGTCAGCTGCTGAGCCGGTTCTGGTGGGGTTCGGTCCTGTTGATCAATGTGCCGGTGGTGCTGTTGTTCCTGATGTTCGCGCCGATCCTGCTCGGAGAAGTGCGGGCCACGGTGGCCGGCCGTATCGACGTGGCGAGCGTGGCTACCTCGGCGGCGGGTCTGTTGCTCGCGATGTACGCCGTGAAACACACAGCGGCAGAAGGCATTTACACTTCGGTCACGGGCGCGGGCTTGGTGGGGGCGGTGCTGCTCGGCTGGTTCGGGCGCAGGCAGGGGCGGATCGCGAACCCGCTGATCGACTTCGCGTTGTTCCGCAACCGCGTGTTCACGATCGCGATCGTCACCGGCTTCCTACCGCTGGCGGCGTGGTCGGCCACCGCCTACCTCGGCGGCATCTATCTGCAGTCCGTGCTCGACCTCACCGTCACCGATGCCGCGCTGCTCGCGGTGCCCGGGGCCGTGGTCCTCACCGTCACCGCCGTCGTCACCCCGGCGATCGCCGCCCGGATCGGCCGGTCGGCGGCGCTCGTCACCGCGCATTTCACCATCGTGGCGGGTTTGCTGCTGTTGCTGCCGACCGGCACGAGCACCGGAGCGGGCTGGTATATCGCGGCGACGGCCGTGGCGGGCATCGGTTACGGCATCTCCTTCAGCGTGGTCGCCGATATCGCGGTCGCGGCGGTCCCGCCCGAGCGCGCGGGGTCGGCGGCCGCGCTCGCCGAAACCGGCAACGAGCTCGGCAATGCTCTCGGCATCGCCCTGTTCGGTTCCCTGGCCGCGCTCGTCTTCCGTATCGGCGGTCCGGACCTGGCGCCCACCCTCGGCGCAACCCTCGACCTACCCGGTTTGCTCCCGGCGGCCGCCGACGACGCGCGATCGGCGTTCGTCGACGGGGTGCATGTAGTCGCCGCGGCCGCCGCCGTGCTGCACGCCCTCCTCGGTCTGGTCGCGCTGCGCGTTCTGCGCTCGCGTCCAGTGGATGTGGAGGCCGCGCAACCCGCTCCGGTGGGCCTCTGACGAAGGAACCATCGGCGACGCTCCGATTGCCTGCGGCATCACATCGCTGCCCGAATGCGATGTGAACCACACTCCCGACCGGCGCACTGGTACAAACAAGCGAGAGGGAAGGACGAAATATATGAGCGCGCCGATCGTCATCGTCGGAGCGGGCCTGGCAGGCCTGCGCACCGCCGAGGAATTACGCCGAGCCGGGTACGAGGGGGGTGTGCTGCTCGTCGGGGACGAGGCGCGGCCACCGTACGATCGCCCACCGCTGTCCAAGCAGTTCGTGCGTGGCGAGACCGACGACACCACCCTGCGCCCGCCGGAGTTCTTCGCCGAGAAGAACATCGAGCTGCGCCTCGGCACCGCTGTCGCCCGAGTCGACACCGCCGCGCGCACCCTCACCCTGGCCGACGGTGACACCATCGCCTACGACCAGCTCGTCATCGCCACGGGCCTGCGCCCCCGCCGCCTGCCCGGGGTGGAGGAGGTGACGGGCGTACACGTACTGCGTGCCCACGACGACGCCGAATCCCTGCGCACCGACCTGGCCGCCGCCCAGCGTGCCCTCATCGTCGGCGCCGGATTCATCGGCTGCGAACTGGCCGCGAGCTTCCGCGCCGCGGGCAAGGACGTGACCCTCGTCGAACCGCAGCCTGCCCCGCTGGCGTCGGTACTCGGCGAGCAGATCGGTGGGTACGTGGCGCGGATGCACCGCGACCACGGTGTCGACCTGCACTGTGGCGTCGGTGTCGACACGCTTCGGGTGGACGTCGACGGGCATGTGCGCGGCGCGCTGCTCAGCGACGGTTCCGATATCGATGCCGACCTGGTGGTCATCGGAATCGGGTCTGTGCCCGCCACCGACTGGCTGGCCGGTTCCGGTATCGAACTGGCCGACCCGACGGCGGGCGGCGGCGTGCTTGCCGACGAGCTGGGTCGTACGTCCGCTGCGGGCGTCTGGGCGGTCGGTGACGTTGCTGCCTGGCGTTACGGTGACATTCGCAAGCGGGTCGAGCACTGGACCAGTGCGGGTGAGCAGGCGAAGCTGGTGGTTACCGCGCTGCTCGGCGGCGCGGCACCTACGGCCGCGCGGGTGCCGTACTTCTGGAGCGATCAGTACGACGTCAAGATCCAGGCCCTCGGTACGCCCGATCCGGCCGACGAGGTCACCGTCGTGTCCGAAGACGGGCACAAGTTCCTCGCCTACTACTCCAGGGACGGGATTCTCACCGCTGTGCTCGGGGCGGGAATGACGGCCCAGGTGATGAAGTTGCGTGCGAAGCTGGCCGCGCCCACGCCGGTGGCCGATCTGCTGGCTGCGACGTCCTGATCCTGAGGCGTGTGGCGGACTGCCGGTGGGGCACGGATCACTGGCGGTGCCGCCGAGCGCAGGCAAATGACTCGGGTTCCGGCACGCGAATCGGATTACTCTGGCGCCGTGGGGATTTCTGAGTTTGCACCCGGCGACGTGGTCGTCTTTTCACACGGCCCGTTCGGTGGGATCTGTGCTGTCGTCCAGTCCGTCGACACCCGGCGGTCGACGCTCGGGCTGGAGTTCGCCGTTGGCACCACGCATCGGGAGGGCGGGGTGCTGCGGGAGGATCGGCATCGGCTGACCGTCGGGTTCGACGAGGTCGAGTTGCTGTAGGCGGGACGGGGGGCTTCGCGGGCCTGTAATACGGTGGACCCGTGATCGTCGCGCTTATCGATTCGGGTCTCGGCTTGTTGCCGACGGCCGCGTGGCTGCGCAAACTGCGACCGGATGTGGATCTGCTGCTGCTGCTCGATCCCGAGGGCGCGCCGTGGGGGCCCAAGCCGGAACAGTGGGTGGTCGAGCGGGTGCTGGCGACGGCCCGGCAGGCGCTGGCGCTGGGGGCCGAGGTGATCGTGCTGCCGTGCAATACGGCGAGTGTGACGGCGCTGGCCCAGGTGCGCGCCGAGGTGGGGGAGTCGGTGCCGGTGATCGGTACGGTTCCGGCGATCAAACCTGCTGCGGCGCAGTGTCGTTCGGTTGCGGTGTGGGCGACGGCGGCGACGACGGCCAGCCGTTATCAGGCCGACCTCATCGCCCGCTTCGGTGGCGATGCGAAGGTCGTGGGGGTGGCTTGCCACGGCTTGGCCGACGCCATCGACCGTGGTGACGTGCCCGCGATCAACGCCTCCATCGCCGCCGCCGCGGCCCGCACCCCCGCCGACGTGGAGGGCGTGGTCCTGGGCTGCACTCACTACCCGCTGGTCATCGACGCCATCGTCGCCGCGTTACCCGACGGCGTCCGCCTCTTCGACAGCGCCCAAGCCGTCGCCGCCCAGACCGTCCGCAAAATGAACGAACTCGGCAGGCCGACCACCGGCACCGGAACAGTCATCGTCCGCACCAGCGGTGAACCGGGGGAATTGCCTACCAGCGCAGCGACTTTCGAGTCGGGCCGCCTGCTGGGCGCCGTCGGCCTCTGACGTTCCGGTCCGGCTGGTGCGGTGACCGGGCAGGGTGTCCTGTGGTGTTGAATGCGCATAACCGACCCTGGAGGTGCGTTGTGACCGAGGCTCCCACCGCCGACGACGTACGCGCCGCGCTCGCCGAACACGCCGACCCGGCCGACGCGCGACACCTGCAACGCTTCTTCAAAACCGGACCCGGCGAGTACGGCGACGGTGACGTGTTCCTCGGCGTGCGCGTGCCTGTCAGTCGGAGGGTCGCCAAAGGATTCACCGCGCTGCCGCTCGACCAGGTCGACGAACTCCTCGACAGCCCGATCCACGAGGAACGCCTTGTCGCCCTGCTCATTCTCGACGCGAAGTTCGCCACCGCGTCGAAACCACGCACCCGTGACGACAAGGCCCGCGAGGAGATAGTCGACCGCTACCTGGCCGCCGTGTGCCGGGGCCGGGTGAACAACTGGGACCTGGTCGACTCGTCGGCCGAATACATCCTCGGTGCCTGGCTGCTCGACAAAGACCGCACCCTGCTTTTGGAACTGGCACACCAGGATTCGCTCTGGGAGCGCAGAGTCGCGCTGCTGTCGACCTTCGCCTTCATCCGCGCGGGCGACGCGAGCACCACCCTGGCCCTGGCCGAGGAGCTGCTCGACGATCACCGCGACCTGATCCAGAAGGCCCTCGGGTGGATGCTGCGCGAGGTCGGCAAGAAGGTCGACCCCGCGCTACTCACCGGCTTCCTGGATGCCAACGCACGCGAAATGGGCCGCACCGCATTGAGTTACGCGACCGAACACCTCGACAAGGAACAGCGCGCCGCGTATCGGGCGATGCGTTAGAACTGGATTTTCAGGTGGTCGGTCACCGGCCGGGCCTGGCAACCGAGGATGTAGCCGTTCTCGATGTCCTCGGGGTCGAGGATCTCCGAATTCTCCATCTCCACTTTGCCTTCCAGCACCGTGCAGGCACAGGACCCGCATTCGCCTTCCTGGCAGGAGTACGGCACGTCGAGGCCCTTGTCGAGCATGATGTCGACCAGCGTCTGCTTGCGCGGCCAGCTCAGCTCGTGCACCTGCCCGTCGAGCTCCACCTCGACGGTCGCGGCGTCGGCGGCCTCTTCCTCGGACACCTCGGCGGGCGCGTGGTCGGCGAACGGGTCACCGGCCAGCGAGTTGAAGATCTCGGCGTGGGTGCGGCTGCGCGGCACGTCGAGCGAGGCGAGCGCGGTGTGCACGAGGTCCATGAACGGTTTCGGCCCGCACATGAACGCCTCGTAGGCGGTGTAGGGGCTCACCAGGCGGGCGAGCATGTCGGCGGTCGGCAGGCCGAGCAGCGGTTCGAGCCAGTGGATGACACTGAGTCGCTGCGGGAACTTGCCGACCAGTTCGCGCAGCTCGTCGGCGAAGATCACCGAGCCGGCGTCGCGGTTGGCGTAGACCAGCACGATCTTGCCGCTGCCCTGGGCGAGTGCCGACTTCAGGATGGAGATGACCGGGGTGATGCCGCTGCCCGCCGCGAACAGCAGCAGATCGGTGTCGAGGTCGCGGGGGGTGAACACGCCCGACGGCGGGAGTACTTCCAGCTCGTCGCCTGCGCTGATGTTGTCGCACAGCCAGTTCGACCCGTAGCCGCCCTCGGTGCGCTTCACGGTCACCTTGGGCAGGTCGTCGGTGAACGGCGAACTGGCCAGCGAGTAGCAGCGGGCCACCGAACCGGTGAGCTCGCTGGGGATGCGCAGGGTGAGGAACTGCCCGGGCTGGTAGGCGAAGCGTTCGCGCAGCTCGTCGGGCACCTCGAAGACCACGGAGCGGGTGTCGGTCGTTTCGGCGATGACTGCGGCGACCCGCAGTACCACCGAGCGCGAGCCGTGCGGAACCTCGACTGTGGTCATGTCGTCCTCTCGGGCAAAACTAGAACGTGTTTCAGTTTCATGCTAAGTCCGGACGCGCCTGCAGGGCAAGCTGCGCCTCGAGCCCGGCCACGAGCACCTCCATCCCGAAGTCGTAGGAGTACTTGCCGCGCAGGTCGGACATGTACTTCGTGGCACGGGCCACCGCTTCGGGCAGCAGCACGTCCGCGGGGGCGGAGCGGTCGCGCGGATTCACCCTGCTGCGGCCGAACAGGTAGGTGTGGATGGTCGCGTAGGCGGCCAGCACGTTGCGATCGGAGAATCCCGCGTCGAACAGGATCTCCATCACCGCTTCGATCAGGTCGAGCTGCTTGCCGAGCATCTGCTCGAGCAGGATGTCGCCCAGGCCGGGATGCCTGCGCAGTTTATCGTCTATCTGATCGATCAGATCGCGCAGGCGTACCTGCCACGGGCCGGACTCGCGCGGCGGCTTGCGCACGCCCACCAGCGCCGCGCTGGCGACCAGGTCGAGGAGTTCGCGCTTGTCGGCGACGTAGTAGTAGGGCGCCATCGGCGACACCCCGAGCTCACGCGAGAGCCTGCGCATGGACAGTTTCTCCACGCCGTCCTCGCGTACTACGCGCAGCGCCGCCTCGACGATCTCCGCTTCCGAGAGTGTCGAATTCGCGCCGCTGCCGACCCCACCGTGGTTACGCAAGCCTCTGCCTCACCTCTACTGCCGCTGGGCTCTCGGGCCCCTTCCGTCCTGCTCCCGGAAGTCTAGATGTCGTGGCCCGTCCGGTGAGTTTTTCCGAATCCCGCCTTTATGGCAGTGGCTGACGTTAAAGTCGCGAGTGACCGTCAACACATGGGAGGTAGTCATGGCCGAGAACCCGGCACCCGCGAGCGAGGACACCGGCGAGGACCTGATCGCCGAGACGCTGATCGAAGAGGTCAGCATCGACGGCATGTGCGGCGTGTACTGACCATGGCGGCAGGCGTGCTCGATCTCGATGCCCGATGGGCGCTGCATCCCCGGGTCTCCTTGCGTCCGGAGTCCTTCGGTGCGCTGCTGTACCACTTCGGCACCCGCAAGCTCTCGTTCCTCAAGAGCCGCGAGCTCGTCGATGTGGTCCGGTCGCTGCCCGCACACCATTCCGTGCGGGAAGCGCTGCATGCCAAGGGCTTCAGCGCGTCGACGGCATATGTCGAGGCGCTCGACCAGCTGGCCCGCACCGACATGATCGTGCCCGCGCCGGGTCCGGTCACGCCGGTGGAACCGAGCCCGCCTGCCCCGGTCGGCGCCCCGCAGGGCGGACGGCTGATCGACCGTTTCGAGTCCGGTCTGGCCGCGCCGATCTGTCTCACCTGGGAGCTGACGTACGCGTGCAACCTGTCGTGCGTGCACTGTCTGTCGTCGTCGGGTCGCCGCGACCCGAACGAGCTGAGCACCGAGCAGTGCAAGGCGCTGATCGACGAGTTCGAACGCATGCAGATCTTCTACGTCAACATCGGCGGCGGTGAGCCGACCGTGCGCCCGGACTTCTGGGAGCTGGTCGACTACGCCACGGCCCACCACGTGGGGGTCAAGTTCTCCACCAACGGGGTTCGGATCAACCAGCAGGTCGCCGCTCGGCTGGCCGCCAGCGACTACGTCGACGTGCAGATCTCCCTCGACGGCGCCACCGCCGAGGTCAACGACGCCGTGCGCGGTCCCGGCTCCTACGACACCGCCGTCAAGGCGTTGTCGAACCTGGCCGAGGCGGGCTTCCGCGACGCCAAGCTCTCGGTGGTCGCGACCCGCCACAACATCGCCCAGCTCGACGAATTCAAGGCCATCGCCGACCGATACGGCGCAACCCTTCGCCTGACCAGGCTTCGCCCGTCGGGCCGCGGCGCCGACGTCTGGGACGAGCTGCACCCGCTGCCCGAACAACAGCGCGAGCTCTACGACTGGCTCGTACGCAACGGCGAGGGCGTGCTCACCGGCGACTCCTTCTTCCACCTGTCGGCCTTCGGCTCGGCCCTGCCCGGCCTGAACATGTGCGGCGCGGGCCGCGTGGTCTGCCTGGTCGACCCGGTCGGCGATGTCTACGCCTGCCCGTTCGCCATCCACGACCGGTTCAAGGCCGGAAACATCCTCACCGACGGCGGTTTCGACGGGGTGTGGACCGATGCCGAACTGTTCGCCGAACTGCGCGAGCCGGTCGACGGCGGCGCCTGCACCAAGTGCAGCCACTACGACGCCTGCCGTGGCGGCTGCATGGCCGCCAAATTCTTCACCGGTCTGCCCGCCAACGGACCCGACCCGGAGTGTGTGCAGGGGTACGGGGAGGCGGCCTTGTCGGCACCGGGCCGCGTCGTTCCGCGCCCGGCTGTGGACCACTCGCGGCCGGTGCGCGCCCGCACCCGGGTGTCGCTGCCGCTGACCGTGCGTCAGCCACCGGCCAAGGCGTGCAACGAGAGTCCGCTCGGGTAGTCGCGTCGCGGTTGCCAGCGGTGCGCTGCCGATCTTGCTCGACACGTCAACCAACCGGTCGGAGCGGCATTTCGAGCGGAGTTTCTTCCTTTTTTCTGGGGTGATGATGTTTGGCGGGCCAAGTGCGAATAGCATGCGAGGAATGCGCCATGATCGTCTGCCCGACGGCTTCGGGGTACGGATCGATCCACGGGTACGCGCATTTTCCGGGGGTCGGATCCTGATCGGCGGATCGCCCGCACGGATGCTGCGCCTGGCACCCGAGGCCGCCGAATTGATCGGCGACGGGTACCTCGAGGTCACCGATACCAAGTCCGCGATCGTCGCCCGCAGACTCCTCGATTCCGGGGTCGCCAACCCGCGACCCCGGCTGCTGCCCTCACCCGACGACGTCACGGTCGTCGTCCCGCTCTACAACAACGCCGACGGACTCGTGCGGCTGCTCGGCTCGCTGCGCGGACACAATGTGATCGTCGTCGACGACGGTTCCGACGAACCGGTGCGCATCCCGCCCCGGCCGGGGCGCGGTCAGGTGACGGTGCTGCGTCACGAGCGCCCACTCGGCCCGGCTGCCGCCCGAAATGCCGGGTTGCGGGCGGCGTCAACGGGTTTCGTCGCGTTCCTCGACTCCGATGTGGTGCCGCGCAGCGGCTGGCTCGAGGTGATGCTCGGGCATTTCAGCGATCCGCAGGTGGCGCTGGTCGCCCCGCGCATCGTCGCCCTGGATTCGGAGTCCAACGCGCTGGCCCGCTACGAACACACCCGATCCTCGCTGGATCTGGGCAGGCGCGAGGCGGCGGTGCACGCGCGCGGCATCGTGTCGTACGTGCCGAGCGCGGCACTGCTCGCCCGGCGCGCGGCACTGCTCGGCGAGGGCGGGTTCGACGAATCCATGCAGGTGGCCGAGGATGTCGACCTGTGCTGGCGACTCGAGCGGGCGGGCTGGCGGCTGCGCTACGAACCGGCCGCCCACGTCGCCCACGACCACCGGGTCGAGTTCCGGGCCTGGTTCACGCGAAAGCTGTTCTACGGCACGGGCGCCGCGCCGCTGGGTAAGCGGCACGGGGAGATGGTCTCGCCGCTGAGCGTGCCGAAGTGGACGGTCCTCGCCGCCATCCTGTTCGCCACTCTGTCGAAATGGGGGCTGCTCGGCGGGCTGGTCACCCTGGCGACGGCGCTGGTCCGGATGCGTCGGGTGTTCGCCGAACTCGACAACCCCACCCGCATCGCGGCGGTGTACCTGGCGCGCGGATTCTTCGCCGGGCTCTGGCGATTGGCCTCGGCGATGTGTCGTGACTATTGGCCGGTGACGCTGGTGGCGGTGCTCGCGTCGAGGCGGATCAGGAAGATCGCGGTCACCATGGCACTGGCCGACGGACTGGCCGATTGGTTCACCCACCGCGATTCCGGTGGCCTCGACCCGCTGCGCTATGTGGCCTACAAGCGACTCGACGATGTCGCCTACGGCACCGGGCTGTGGCTCGGCGTCATCCGGGCACGCAGCTTCGAAGCGCTGAAGCCGCACGTTCCGCCGAACTGAGCTGTCCGCGTTGCCGAATACGCTGGTGGTCGGGGCCGGTTCGGCGGGGTGTGTGCTCGCGGCTCGGCTCAGTGACGACCCGGCCCACACGGTGCTGGTGCTCGAGGCGGGACAGGTGTGGCCCGCAACGGCCGACATTCCCGCCGAACTGCTCGACCCCGGCCATCTCCCGGTCGGACCGGAGTCGGCGGTGCTCTGGCGCTACGCGGGAAACCTGGTGCGTGGCAAGCTGATCGGCGGTTCCGGGGCGATCAACGGCAGCTATTTCATCCGGCCGCCCGCCGCGGGCTTCACGGACTGGAACAGCGAGCGATGGACTTTCGACGCGCTGCTGCCGTTCTTCCGGGGCCTGGAGAACGACCTGGATCACGGCACCGACCCCGGCCACGGCACCGACGGCCCGATCCCGGTTGTGCGGGCCACCGATCCCACTCCGTTCAGTGCCGAATTCGCCGAACGATGCGCGACAGCCGGATTGCGCGAGGTCGCCGACCTCAACGCACTAGACGCTTCGGACGGTTTCGGGCGGGTACCGCTCGCGATCTCGGGGAACCGGCGCGCCGGACCGGGCATCACCCATCTCTATCCGGTCCTCGACCGGCCCAACCTCACCGTCGTCGGGGGGACGACGGTGACGCGCGTGGTCATGAACGGCAGCCGGGCCGTCGGTGTGGAATGGGTGCGCGGCCATGACCACGGACGCACCGACGCCGACCGGATAGTGCTGTGCGCGGGCGCCGTGGAATCAGCCGCGCTGCTGCTGCGCTCGGGCATCGGACCCGAGCGGCAACTGCGCGCACTCGGCATTCCGGTGGTCCGGCCCGCCCCTGTCGGGTCGTGGTGCACCGACCACCCCGAGATCGGCGTCGAGTTCCCCGGCCCCGAGCCGGCCGCGTCGACCGTCGCCCTCGAATACGTGCTCGAACACGACGACCTCGAATTCCGCCCGTACACACCTGTGTTCACACCTGGTCTGCGCAGGCTCGGGGTGGCGCACATGCGGCCGACCGGCGCCGCCGAACTGACGTTGTGTTCGGCCGACCCCACCGTGCCCGCCCACATCGATCAGAGCCGGCTGCTCACCGCGGCGGACCGGGCAAACCTGCGCGCGGGCGTCGAGCTGGCGTGCGAACTGTTCGACCTGGGGTTCGCCCCCGTCGACGACCACTGGCTACGTGCCAATAGTGGGACGTCCCAGCATCTGTCCGGCACCTGCCGGATGGGTCCGGCGAACGATGAGCAATCTGTCGTCGACGAGCTAGGGCGCGTGCACGGAATCGAAGGATTGAGTATTGCCGACCTTTCGGTCGTCCCGGTGCCGCTGACGCGGGGTCCGCAGGCCACGGTAGTGACGCTCGCCGCAGCCATAGCGGCGTGCTACACGGTGTGACGGAGTGACATCCGCTAGCACAATGTGACCTGCGGGACAAACCCGCACTTCTGGCGTTTGGCCCGATAACTGCCCGGTACAGTTTGTAGCGGGAAAGAAAGGCAAATGGTCAGCAATCTTGCAGGTGGGCGGCCCCCACGGCAGGCTACGGAGGCGGGCGCGCAGCTCGGTGCTCTGGAAGCCTATGCCGCACAGGCCCATGGTTTTCTCAGTGCCGGTGGTGAACAGCTGACCCAGCTGGCCGGTCTGTTGCGTCCGCTCGTTCTCGAGTCCTGGTTACGCAGCGTACGCGGTGGGATCGATCCCACCGATATGGTCGACGGTCGCGGTCTGCGCGGCGCCGACCTGGTGCGGTATCGCGATGCCCACCCTATCGCCGCCCTCATGCCGTTGATCGACAAACTGCTGGTCCAGGACGCGGCGCGGGCGGGACTCATCGTCACCGTCGCCGACCAGTTCGGGCGAGTGCTCTGCGTGCACGGTCATCCCGACCAGGTCGCCGCCGCCGCCGAGATCGGCCTGCGCGAAGGCGACGACCTCAGTGAACGGCGCATCGGCACCAATGCCGTTGGCCTCGTCGTGCGCACCGGCCGGGCCACCTGGATCCATGGGCCCGAGCACTTCCTGCATCGCATGCACCAGATCACCGGGGCAGCGGCACCCGTGCACGAGCCGGACGGCAGGCTCGTCGGGGTGCTGATGATTGCCGGCGGGATGCGGGTCGCCAAGCCGGAAATCCTCGCCCTGGTCAAGGCCGCCGCCACCGCCGCGGAGATGGATCTGGTGCTGCGAGCCATGCGGGCGGGCCGGCGCGAAACCACCTCGGTACGCGGAAGCGACCCGGCGGCCGAGGCCGAACCGGCCAGGTTGGCGCTCGACGTGCTAGGACTCGGGCAACCGCACTTGAGTGTGGCGGGGGAGCGGGTACCGCTGTCACAACGTCATGCCGAGATCCTGCTGTTGCTCACCGAGCATCCCGAGGGTCTCGGTTCGGATCATCTCGCGCTGCTGCTCGACGACACCGATCTGGACAACGGCACGATCCGCGCCGCCATGTCCCGGTTGCGCGCGGTGGTCGGCGCGACGGTGGTCGCCTCGCGCCCATACCGTTTGCAGGTGCATGTCGCAACCGATGTGGAGGCGCTGCGGGCCGCGTTGGATTCCGGTGATATCGAATCCGCATTGCGGTTGTATGCCGGTCCGGTGTTGCCGCGCTCCTCGGCGCCGGGCATCTGCGACCTCCGCGACGAGTTGCGGGTGCGGTTGCGTACCGCTGTGCTCGCCTCGGCCGACCCGGCCGTGCTGCGCCGGTGGACCGCGTGTCAGGAGGGGCGCGACGATGCCGCAGCCTGGGCCGCGTATCGGGCGACCGTCGATCGCGATTCACCCCTGTATGCGCAGATCGAGGCCAAGATCCGGGTGCTCGATCGGCGCCTCGGTGCCGATGCAACGCAGATGCAACGTTTCGGCTCTTAGTCTCCGGTTCTGAAAGTGTGCTAGCTCACATATCTGTAGCCGATGTGTTGGAGCGCACACTCATGGCCAGGTCGTGCCCAGCTCCGGAAACCGACTGGACGCCCGTCTGACTTTTTTATCGGAATAAGTTCCTTTTTATTAACTCAACGCCTAGTGTCGGCACTGCATGGACAGGCGCCATGTGATGTAGGCGACATTGGAGGAACGATCAACAGTTAGACCAACCGCGGCCGACGATCTGTCCGCCGCCGCAGGCGGTCCGAGGAGGATCGCCGCTCTCGTCCACATGATCTGTCGGGGATCTGCGCGGATGCGGCGTTGTGCCCATCGCGCTCTTGGCCGGACCCATCGGCGCCCACGAGGTACCTCAGGTGTCTTCGTGCTGCCCGAAAACGTTCGGACTGCTGTTTTTTCGCGATACGAGGAGGCTCTGGTGCACGGTACGGAGTTGGGTGGGTTCAGCGCGCGACCGCAGGAAGCGGAGGGTGCGTCGGCACCGTTCCCGCTGACCCCAGCTCAGCTGGGGGTCTGGTACGCGCAGCTGCTCGACCCCGACGTGCCGATCACCATCGCCCAGTACGTGGACATCACCGGCGAGCTGGATCCCGATGTGCTGCAAGCGGTTACGGCCGAGGCGGCACACACCTACGGTTCGCCGCTGGTGCGGATCGGTGAGCGCGACGGTGTTCCGTATCAGGTGGTCGACCACTCGCTCCCGATCGAGAACGAGCTCCCGCTGATCGATCTGCGCCACCACGACGACCCCGTCGCCGCGGCCGAGGAATGGATGCGCGCGGAATTCGGCGCCCCGCTCGACCTGCTCACCGACCGCCTCGTCGCGGGCGCGGTGCTGCGGGTGGGTGCGCAGCGCTGGTTCTGGTACCTGCGCGGGCACCACATCGTGCTCGACGGGTACGGCGCGTTCACGCTGTCGCAGCGCATCGCGGAGCTCTACACCGCCCGGGTGCTCGACTTCGACCCGTCGCGGGTGGTGCCGGGTGACCTGGCCGAACTCGTCGAGGGCGAACAGCGCTACCGCGAGAGCACCCGTTTCGCCGCCGATCGCGAGCACTGGGCCGAGCGCATCGCGGGCCTGGACAGCCCGACCGCGCTCGACCCGCGCACCGCGCCGCGCTCGGCGATCAACCTGGTCACCGGCGGCAGGCTCACCGACAAACTGGTGCAGCGCCTGGAAACCATTGCCGCCAGCGATGATTCGACACTGTCGGCGGTGCTGCTCGCCGCGTTCGCCGCCTACCTCGGCCGGCTCACCGACCGGCCGCACGCGGTGCTGAGCCTGCCCGTCACCGCCCGGACCACCGCTGTCATGCGGCGCTCGGCGGGCATGCTGTCCAATATCGTTCCGCTGCGCCTGCCGACCGGCGCGGCCGGGGCGAGCACCACCTGGGGTGAGCTGCTGCGCGCGGCCCGGGTGGAGGTGGCCGGTGCGCTGCGCCACCAGCGCTACCGCGCCGAGGACATCCGCCGCGACGCCGAGGACGACGGTCGCCCGGCCCGTCGCGCGCTGTTCGGTCCGCTCGCGAACTTCATGCTGTTCCGCACCAGCCTGCTGCTCGGCAACACCACCGGGCGCTACCGGGTGCTGTCGACGGGTCCGATCGAGGATCTGAGCCTGAATGTGTACTACGGCGATCACGACCGGGTGCATGTCGATTTCGAGGCGAACCCCAACCTCTACGACGCCGATTCGCTGGCCCGGCATCACTGCCGTTTCCGGCGCTTCCTGGAGCGGCTGACGGCTGTCGACCTGGATACCCCGGTCGGCGCCGTCGAGGTGGCCACCGAGCTGGAACTGGAGGTCAGCACCAAGATCTGGAACGCCACCGGCTTCGATGTGACGGCCGCGCTCACGGAGCGCGCGGTGGCATCGGCGACGCTGCCCGCGATGTTCGAGGCGCAGGTTCTCCGCACGCCCGATGCCGTGGCTGTCCGGATGGCCGGTTCCGGCGATGCGCTCACCTATCGCGAACTGTCGCAGCGGGTCGCCCGGCTGGCACGACGGCTGCGGGCAGAAGGGATAGGCCCGGAATCGCTGGTGGCGCTGAGCATTCGGCGTTCCACCGACCTCGTGATCGCCATGTACGCGGTGCTCGCCGCCGGCGCGGCGTACGTACCGATCGATCCGGACCACCCGGCCGATCGCATCGCCCATATCCTCGAAACCGCCTCGCCCGCCGCAATTCTCACCACCACACGAGAGGCGTCCCTCGACACGGACGTGCCGGTACTCGCGGTCGACGACATCGACCTGAGCTGGTACGCCGACGAGCCGCTCACCGATGCCGACCGCACGGCCCCGCTGCGGCCGGAGCATCCGGCCTACGTCATCTTCACCTCCGGTTCCACCGGTCTGCCCAAGGGCGTGGCCGTCGAGCACGCCGCGATCGTGAACCGGCTGGTGTGGATGCAGCACAGCTACCGCCTGCACGGCGTGGACACGGTGCTGCAGAAGACGCCGACGACCTTCGACGTGTCGGTGTGGGAGTTCTTCTGGCCCTTGCAGATCGGTGCCACACTGCTGCTCGCCGAGCCGGACGGGCACCGCGATCCCGCCTACCTGCGCCGGGTGATCGCCGAATACGGCGTCACCGTCGCGCATTTCGTGCCGTCGATGCTGGAGGCCTTCCTTGCCCAGCAGGAGATCGCCGAACGTGGTTCGCTGCGACTGGTCTTCGCCTCGGGGGAGGCGCTGCCCGCCCCGCTGGCGCAGCGGTTGCGGTTGCTCACCGGGGCCCGGCTGCATAATCTCTACGGTCCCACCGAGGCCGCCGTCGACGTGACCTTCCACGAGGTGATTGACGCCGACCGGGTGACGGTGCCGATCGGCGCGCCGGTGTTCAATACCCGGCTCCATGTTCTCGACTCGCGGCTGCGGCCGGTTCCGGTCGGGGCTCCGGGTGAGCTGTATCTGTCGGGGGTACAGCTCGCCCGGGGTTATGTCGGCCGCCCCGAGCTCACCGCGGGCCGGTTTGTCGCCGACCCGGCGGCGGCGGGCGAACGCATGTACCGCACCGGCGACCTCGTGCGCTGGACGACCAACGGTGAACTGGAATACCTGGGCCGCACCGACTTCCAGGTGAAGTTGCGTGGCCTGCGCATCGAACTCGGTGAGATCGAAGCGATCCTCGACGGCGTCGAGGGCGCCGCGCGCACGGTTGTCGTCGTGCGTGACGACGCGGGTGTCGGCGAACAACTTGTCGCGTATGTGGTGGCCGAGGCCGGTGCCGTCACCGTCGACGCGCTGCGTGCGGCCGCCCTGCGCGCCCTGCCCGCCTACATGGTTCCCGCCGCGTTCGTGCTGCTCGACGAGCTGCCGGTGAACGCCTCGGGCAAGCTCGACCGCAAGGCCCTGCCCGCTCCCGCTCGCACCGTCGTGGCCTACACCGAGCCCGCCGGGCCGGTGGAGGAGACGGTGGCGCGGGTGTTCGGTGAGGTGCTCGGCCTCGAGCGGATCGGCCGTGACGACGACTTCTTCGCACTCGGCGGCAACAGCCTCGTCGCCACCCAGGTCGCGGCGCGCCTCGGCGCCGATCTCGGCTGCGGTCTGACGGTGCGCGACCTGTTCGGCGCCACTACGGTGGCGCGGCTGGCCGCGGTGATCGCCGAGCGCGCCGACGCCGGTGTGAGCGCCCAGCTGCCGGTGCTCGCCGCACGGCCGCGCCCGTCGACGATTCCGCTTTCCCCCGCACAGCAACGCATCTGGTTCCTGAATCGGTTCGACCCGGCCGCGCCCGGCTACAACATGCCCTTCGTGGTGCGTTTGCGCGGCACCGCGGATCTCCCCGCGCTGCTGCGCGCGCTCGAGTCCGTGGTGGACCGGCACGAGGCCCTGCGCACCATCTTCCCGGCTGTCGACACGGGGAGCGAGGTGGCCGAGCAGGTGGTGTGCCCGGCCGGGCTGGTGCGCATCGGTGCGCCGACCGAGGTGGCCGCCGCCGAACTGGATGCCGAGCTCACCCGATTCGCCTCCACCGGTTTCGATTTGGAGCGCGAGGCGCCGTTCCGCGCGCAGGTGTTCGTGGTGGCCGACACCGCAGCGCGAGGCGAACCGCACACGGACTCCGACGAGCTCGGCCCCGAAGCCCGTCACGAAAACGGCGCCGCGGTCGGTGCGGGTGACGGTGAATGCGTGCTCGCCGTCGTGTTGCATCACATCGCGGCGGACGGTGTTTCGCTGCAGGTGCTCGTCCGCGATGTGCTCACCGCCTACCGCGCCGCCGCCGACGGCGTCGCCCCCGACTGGTCGCCGCTGACCGTGCAGTACGCCGACTACACCCTGTGGCAGCGTGAGCTCCTCGGCGCCGAGAGCGACCCGAACTCGCTCGCCGCACGCGAAATCGCCTTCTGGGAACGGGCTCTGGCGGGACTGCCCGATCAGCTCGAACTGCCGTCGGCGCGGCCGCGTCCGGTGGAGCCGAGCATGCGCGGGGCGCGGGTGGGCTTCGCCATCGACCCCGCCCTGCACCGGCAGCTCACCGACTTGGCTCAGCAAGCGGGTGCCTCGCTGTTCATGGTGCTGCACACCGCGCTGGCCGTGCTGCTCGCCCGCCTGTCGGGCACCACCGACATCGCCGTCGGCACCGGTGTCGCCGGCCGCGGTGACCGGGCCATCGACGACCTGATCGGCATGTTCGTCAACACGCTCGTGCTGCGCACCGAGGTCGACCCGGCCGCCAGTTTCGCGGCCGCCCTCGAACACACGCGCGAGACCGACCTGGCCGCGTTCGCGCACACCACGGTGCCTTTCGACCGGCTCGTCGATGTGGTGAACCCGGCGCGCTCGCAGTCACGCCACCCGTTGTTCCAGGTGGCTCTGAACTTCCAGGCGGTGCTCGACACCACCTTCGAGCCGGCGGGCTCGCCGGTCACCGTGCACGAGATCGAACTCGACATCACCAAGTTCGATCTGCAGATCACCCTGGGCGAAAAGCGTTCCGTCACAGGCGAAGCCGACGGCATCGAGGCCGTCGCCCTGTACGCCACCGATCTGTTCGACGAAACCGATATCCGTGACCTCGGTGCGCGCTTCGTACGTTTGCTCGCCGCCGCCTCGGCCGCTCCGGAAACCGCCGTGGGCGACCTGCCGCTGCTGTCGGTGGAAGAACAGGCCCGGCTCACCGGCATGCGTGGCGCACCCGTCACCGCCACCGGTCTGCTGCCCGACCTGCTCGCCGCCGCCGTCGCGGCCGACCCGGAGCGCGAGGCCGTCACCGACGGCGACCGCAGCCTCACCTACCGGGAGCTCGAGCGGGCCTCGTCGCGACTGGCCCGGGTACTCATCGATGCCGGTGTCGGACCGGACGACGTCGTCGCCGTCGGCATCCCGCGTTCCATCGAATCGGTGCTCGCCGTGTGGGCGGTCGCGAAGGCGGGTGCGGCGTGGCTGCCCGTCGACCCCAGCTACCCGCTGGACCGGATCACCCACATGGTCACCGATTCCGGTGCCCGCCTCGGCCTGACCGTCGACGGGTCGGCTGCCGCGCTGCCCATCTCGATCGAATGGCTGGCCCTCGACGAACTCAAGCTGATGGCCGAATGCGCCTCGCGCTCCAGCGAACCCGTCACCGATCTCGACCGGGTCCGTCCGCTGCGGGCCGAGCACCTCGCCTATGTCATCTACACCTCCGGTTCCACCGGTCTGCCCAAGGGTGTGCTGGTGACCCAGGCCGGGATCGCCGGGTTCGCCGCCGAGGAGACCGATCGCATGGCCGGTTCGCCGGACGCGCGAGTGCTGCAGGTGGGTTCACCGTCGTTCGACATCTCGGTGATGGAGTTCCTGCTCGCGGTGAACTCGGCCGCCACCCTGGTGCTCGCCGTGCCCGGTCGGCACGTCGGTGACGAACTGGCGCAACTGCTTTCGGAGCAGCGGGTCACCCACGCGCTCATGACCCCGTCGGCGCTGGCCGTGCTCGATCCCGCCCGGCTCGAACACCTGCGGATGGTGATGGTCGGTGGCGAGGCGTGCCCGCCCGAGCTGGTCGCCCGCTGGACCGAGGGCCCGGTGGGCCGCGTGTTCGTCAACGCCTACGGCCCGTCCGAGACCACCGTCGCCACGAACATCAGCGCACCCCTCACCGCCGACACCCCACTCACCCTCGGCACACCGCTGCGCGGCATCGCCCAGTGGGTGCTCGACAGCAGGCTCCGCCCGGTGCCCGCGGGCGTCACCGGTGAGCTGTACGTGGCGGGCGCCCAGCTCGCTCGTGGCTACCGCGACCGCGCCGCCCTCACCGCCACCCGTTTCGTCGCCTGCCCCTGGGAGCAGGGCGCCCGCATGTACCGCACCGGCGACCTGGTCCGCTGGAGCCCCGAAGGCACCCTCGTCTACGTCGGCCGCAACGACGACCAGGTGAAACTGCGCGGCTTCCGCATCGAACTCGGCGAAATCGAATCCGCCCTCCTCGCCGACGCCTCGGTTCGCCAGGCCGTCGTGACGGTCCGCCGCGATGCCCATCGCGGTGACCAGCTCGTCGCCTACCTCGTGCCGGACACACCGTCGGCGGGCCGACCCGCCGACGAGACCGGGGCCACGCCCGCGGTGACTCACGGGCGTGTCGGATCAAGCGCAGGCTCTGAAGCGCTTCTGGATGTCGAGGGAATCGCCGAGGCGCTGCGTGGACGGCTGGCGGCGCACATGGTGCCGTCGGCGTTCGTGGTGCTCGATGCGTTGCCGTTGACCCCGAACGGGAAGCTGGATCGGCGGGCGTTGCCGGAGCCGGTGTTCGCGGCGCGGTCCTTCCGTGCGCCTGCTGAAGGTGCCGAGTCCGTCGTGGCGCAGGTATTCGGGGACGTGCTCGGGGTCGAGCGGGTCGGGGCCGACGACGACTTCTTCGCGCTCGGCGGCAACTCGCTGATCGCCACGCAGGTCGCCTCCCGGCTGGGGGCCGTGCTCGGCGTCGACGTCGCTGTGAAGACGCTGTTCGAAGCGTCCACCGTCACCGCCCTCGCAGCCCGCCTTGCCGACTCGGCGCCCGACACCGCGCTGCCTGCGTTGACGGCGCTCGCACGGCCGCAGCGGATTCCACTGTCCTACGCGCAACAGCGGATGTGGTTCCTCAACCAGTTCGACGCGGAGTCGGTGGCCGACAATATCGCCGCCGCCATCCGCCTGACCGGCGATCTCGACCACGCCGCGCTGGCCGCGGCGGTGGACGCGGTGGTCGCCCGGCACGAAGCGCTGCGCACCCGCTACCCGGCCGTCGACGGTATCCCGTTCCAGCAGGTTCTCGATCGGTTCTCCGTCGCCCTCGAGCCCGAGGACATCGATCCCGCGACGCTCGACGATCGTGTCCGTGCACTCGCCGCCGTGCCGTTCGCGGTGGATCAGGAGCCGCCGGTCCGCCTGCGCCTGCTGCGCACCGCCGCCGACGAGCACGTCCTGGTGCTCGTGGTGCATCACATCGCCGCCGACGGCTGGTCGGTGGCCCCGCTCACCCACGACGTGATGCTCGCCTACGCGGCCCACCGCGCGGGCACCGCTCCGGAGTGGACCGCGCTGCCCGTGCAGTACGCCGACTTCGCCCTCTGGCAGCGGGACGCGCTGGGTGCCGAGGACGACCCGTCGTCGCCGATGTCCCGTCAGATCGATTTCTGGACAACAGAACTCGCGGACCTGCCCGACCTGCTGACGCTTCCCACCGACCGTCCGCGTCCGGCGGTGGCATCAGGTCGCGGAGCCCGCCACGCCTTCTCGATTCCCGCGACGATCACCGACCGCCTGCGTGCGCTGGCGACCGAGTCCCACGCATCGCTGTTCATGGTGCTGCACGCCGCGTTCGCCACCACCTTGGCGAAACTCGCGGGCCAGGAAGACATTTCGGTCGGCGCACCCGTGGCCGGCCGCGGTGACCAGGCTCTCGACCGGCTCGTCGGCATGTTCGTCAACACGCTCGTGCTGCGCACCCGGATCCCGTCGGATGCCACCTTCACCGAACTCGTCGGCACCGTCCGCGACGCCGACCTGCGCGCACTCGCCAACGCCGACGTCACCTTCGACCGGCTCGTGGAGGTGGTCGACCCACAACGCTCGACCGCACGCCACCCCCTCTTCCAGGTGATGCTCGACTTCCAGAACACCACCCGGACCGAACTCGAACTCGCGGGCCTCACCGCAAGCGAACTCGAGATCGACACCCGCACAGCCAAATTCGACCTGCACCTGACGCTGCGCGAAACCTCCGACGGCCTGCTCGCCCGCTTCGAGTACGCCACGGACCTCTTCGACGCGCGGACCATCACAGATTTCAGCACCCGCCTCCTACGGGTGCTGGATACGGTGAGCGCCGATCCCAACGTCGTGATCGGCGACATCGACCTGCTCGGCGCCGCGGAGCGCACCCTGCTGCTCGAAACCTGGAACGACACCGCGTTCCCGGTGATCGAGGGGGCGAACCTGGTCTCGCTGTTCGAGGCACAGGCCGCCCGCACGCCGGGTGCGACCGCGGTGACATTCGAGGGTCGGTCCCTCACCTACGCCGAGTTCGGCGAGCGGGTGAATCGGCTTGCCCGCCTGCTCATCTCGATCGGGGTGCGCCCCGACCGCACGGTCGCCCTCGGACTGCGCCGCAGCACGGACCTGGTGGTCGCCATCTACGCGGTGCTCACCGCAGGTGGGGCGTACGTGCCGCTCGACCCCGACCACCCCGCCGAGCGCATCGCGCAGGTGCTCGACGCCGCCGACCCGGTGTGCGTGCTCACCCGCGAGGCGGACGGTCTCGATCTGGCCAGTGCCGAGCGCGCTGCCGTCCTCGACCTGGATCAGGTCGACACCACCGATTACCCGGCCGATCCGGTCACCGACGGCGACCGCCTCGCCACCCTCACCCCGGACAATGCCGCCTACCTGATCTTCACCTCCGGCTCCACCGGCAAGCCCAAGGGCGTCGTCGTCTCGCACGCCGCGATCGTCAACCGGCTGATCTGGATGCAGGACGCCTACCGCCTCACCCCCGCCGACACCGTCCTGCAGAAGACACCCGCCACCTTCGACGTCTCGGTGTGGGAGTTCTTCTGGCCCTTGCAGATCGGTGCCCGACTGCTTCTCGCCGCCCCAGACGGTCACCGCGATCCGGTGTACCTCGCCGACCTGATCGACCGCGAATCTGTCACCGTCGCCCACTTCGTCCCCTCGATGCTCACCGCGTTCGTGGGCGCGTTGGGTGCCGACATCGACCCGACGGCCGGATCCACTGTGTCGGCGGTAGTCCCGTCGGCTGGGCACCTCGGGTCCTCGGGGGCTGTGCTCGATGCTTCCTCCGGAATCGTCCCGCTCACCGGCCGCAGCGGGGTGCCGGGCGTCCTGACCGGGCAGCCCACCTCGACCCGGTGCGCGTCACTGCGGCTGGTCTTCGCCTCGGGCGAGGCGCTGCCACCGACGCCCGCCCATGCCCTGCGTGAACTCACCGGTACAGCTGTGCACAACTTGTACGGTCCGACGGAAGCCGCGGTCGACGTGACCTTCCACGAGGTCGTCGACGCCGACGAGGTCACCGTCCCGATCGGCGCCCCGGTCCACAACACCCAGGTCTACGTCCTCGATGCCCGCCTGCGCCCGGTCCCGCCCGGCGTCCCCGGCGAGCTGTACCTGGCAGGTATTCAGCTGGCCCGTGGCTACGCGGGCCGCCCCGACCTCACCGCCGACCGCTTCGTCGCCAACCCGTTCACCCCCGGCGAGCGCATGTACCGCACCGGCGATCTGGTGAGCTGGATGGTCCCTACCGACAGCGACTCGTCAGTGATTGTGTCGGGAATCGACGCCCGCACCGGTGGGGCTGATTCCTCCGCCGACGCCGACATCCGCGCCGGAGGAGTTGACGGTGCGCCGGAGCGCTTCGCACCGGGGGAGCTGAAGTACTTGGGCCGCACGGATTTTCAGGTCAAGCTGCGGGGGCTCCGGATCGAGCTCGGTGAGATCGAAGCAGCGCTGTCGAGGGTGCCCGAGGTTGCCCAGGCCGCGGTTCTGGTCCGCGACGACGTGCTGGTCGGCTATCTCGTCGGCGCCCCGGATCTGGGGGTCGTCGAGTCGACGCTGGCTCGCACCCTCCCGGCCTACATGGTCCCGTCGGCGTTCGTGGTGCTCGACGAGTTCCCGCTGAACGCTTCCGGCAAGCTCGACCGGAAGGCGCTGCCCGCACCGGTTTTCGAGGCCGCGGTCTTCCGCGCGCCGTCGACCGAGGTGGAGCGGATCGTCGCCGCCACCTTCGCCGCCGTGCTCGGCTTCCCGGCCGATCGGCAGGTCGGTCTCGACGACGACTTCTTCGCCCTCGGTGGCAACTCGCTCACCGCCACCCAGGTCGTTGCCCGGCTCGGCGCCGCCCTCGACACGCAGGTCCCCGTGCGTCTGCTCTTCGACGCGCCGACCGTCCACACACTGGCCGAACGATGCGTGGCTCTGCGTGGCGCCGGTGGCCGGGTAGCGCTCACGACTCGCGCACGCCCGCAACATATTCCGCTCTCGCCCGCGCAGCGGCGCATGTGGTTCCTCAATCGCTTCCTCGCCGACGCCGACGGTCCCGGCGACGCTGTCGACAACATCCCGGTCGCCCTGCGCCTCACCGGCGACCTCGATATCGCCGCGCTCGAGGCGGCCCTCGCCGATGTGGTCGACCGGCACGAAACCCTGCGGACCAGTTACCCGGAGGGCCCTGACGGCGCCGAGCAGCGGATCGCCGCTGCCGCCCCGCTCGCGCTGACACCCGAGCCGGTCACCGAGCAGGAACTGCCGGCCCGCCTGCTGGCATGTGCCGCGGTGCGCTTCGACCTGACCACCGAGATCCCGTTCCGCGCGGCACTGTTCGCGACGGACGACGCGCACGTCCTCGTCTTCGTCGTCCACCACATCGCCGCCGACGGTTTCTCCCTCGGCCCGCTGGCCACCGACCTGATGACCGCCTACGCCGCCCGCCGCGACGGCATCGCCCCCACCTGGTCGCCACTGCCGGTCCAGTACGCCGACTACGCCCTCTGGCAGGACGAGGCCCTCGGCGACCCCGCCCAGCCCGGCTCGCTCGCCCACACCCAGCTCGCCTTCTGGCAGCGCACCCTCGCCGGTCTGCCCGAACAGCTGGAACTGCCGACCGACCGGCCACGTCCGGCCGACTCGAGCTTCCGCGGCGGCGTGCACCGGTTCCAGATCGACTCCGATCTCCACAGTGAGCTGCGGGAACTCGCACGCAAGCACGAGGCGACCCTGTTCAGCACCGTGCACGCGGCGCTGGCCGTGCTGCTGGCGCGGCTGTCGGGCAGCGGTGACATCGCCATCGGCACCCCGGTCGCCGGCCGCGGTGAGGCCGCCATCGACGGCCTGATCGGCATGTTCGTCAACACCCTCGTCCTGCGCACCCAGGTCGACCCGCGCGCCGAGTTCGAAACCACCCTCGATGCCGTGCGCGCGGGCGACCTCGACGCCCTCTCCCACGCCGACGTCCCCTTCGAGCAGGTCGTCGAGACCGTCGACCCGGCACGGGCCCGCAACCGGCACCCGCTGTTCCAGGTGGCTCTCGTCCTGCAGAACTTCACCGTTCCCGCACTCGACGCGGCCGGATTGCACGCGGCCCCCGTCGATTTCGACGCCGCCGTCGCGAAGTTCGACCTGCAGTTCACCCTGCGCGAATCCGATGACATCGACGGTCGCGCCGACGGCATGGCCATCGAGATCGCCTACGCCACCGACTTGTTCGACGAATCCAGCGTGGCCGTCCTCGCCCGCCGCTTCACCCAGGTGCTGGCCGCTGTCGTCGCGGACCCGACCGTCGTCGTCGGCGACATCCAGTTGCTCAGCGCCGAGGAACAGCAGCGCACCCTGCACGACTGGGCGAGCGTCGAGGCCGCGGTGGCCGAGACCGGCGACACCATGGTCGACCGGTTCGCCCGCGCCGCCCTCATCGATCCCCGGGCTGTCGCGGTGAAGGCAGGGGAGCGGCAGCTCACCTACGCCGAGCTCGATGCCTGGTCCAGCCGTCTCGCCCGGCGTCTCATCGCGGCAGGAGTCGGCCCGGAGACGCTGGTGGCCGTCGCTCTTCCGCGCACTGTCGAACTCACCGTCGCGCTGCTCGCGGTGCTGAAGGCCGGTGGCGGTTACCTGCCGATCGACCCCAACTATCCCGCCGACCGGATCGAGTACGTCCTCGACGACGCCCGCCCGCTGTGCGCCGTCGCCAATGCGGAGACCGGCCTGCCGCGCGACTGGTTCGGCGGGCCCGTGATCGACCCGAACTGCGGCAACCTGGCCGACTTCGGAGCCGAACCGCTCACCGACGCCGATCGCCGTGCCCCGCTCGCACCCGCGCACACGGCCTACGTCATCTACACCTCCGGTTCCACCGGCCGCCCCAAGGGCGTGCAGGTGCCGCACGCGAACGTACTCGCGCTGCTGGACAATACGGCCGCGAAGTTCGAGTTCGGGCCGTCGGACGTGTGGACGATGTTCCACTCCTACGCCTTCGACTTCTCGGTCTGGGAACTGTGGGGCGCCCTGCTGCACGGCGGCTCGATCGTCCTCGTCGACTACTTCACGTCCCGCTCACCCGAACAGTTCCGCGAACTCCTGATCCGCGAACAGGTCACCGTCCTCAACCAGACCCCATCGGCGTTCTATCAGCTCATCGCCGCCGATCTGGACGCCCCAGCCATCGCCGTCGATCTGGACGCTCCAGCCATCGCCGCCGATGGGGTCACGCCCGCCGTCGCTGTCGATCCGGTCGCGCGCGCCACCGATGCGGCCCGGCCGTGTGACCCGTCCGCCGGTGTCGAATCCGGCAGTGGGGACGCCGACCCGGATGCGCTTCCTGCGGGCGGGAGGGTAGACCGCGCCACGGCGAATGCGCCGGGTCTGCGTGACTCGGCCGAGGGTGCTCCCGCCGACTTCGCGCTACGCGCGGTGATTTTCGGCGGTGAAGCGCTGGAACCGCAGCGACTGGATGCTTGGTTCGCCCGCCATCCGCACGCGCCTCGACTGGTGAATATGTACGGCATCACCGAGACCACCGTGCATGTGTCCTACCGCGAGATCACCCCGGACACCGGCTCGGCCAGCGTGATCGGCGGCGCCATCGCCGGACTCACCGTGCGCGTTCTCGATTCGCGGCTGCGTCCCGTTCCGGCGGGCGTGCCCGGTGAAATCTACGTGTCCGGTCCGCAATTGGCGCGCGGCTATCTGAACCGTCCCGGCCTGACCGCGAGCCGCTTCGTCGCCGATCCGTACGGCCCGCCCGGTGCCCTCGCGTACCGGTCCGGCGACCTGGCGCGATGGAAGGCGACCGGCGAGGGCGCCGACCTCGAGTACCTCGGTCGTGCCGACCAGCAGGTGAACCTGCGCGGCTTCCGGGTGGAACTCGGCGAGATCGAGGCTGCGCTGCTGAACAGCTCGGCGGCGCCCCGCGAAGTCGCGGTGCTGGTGCGCACGGACCTCGTCGACGAGCCGAGGATCGTGGCCTACCTCGTGCCGGGCACCGCGCACATCGATGCCTCGGCGCTGCGCCAGGAACTGTCGCGCACACTGCCCGAGCACATGCTTCCGGCCGCGGTCGTGCCCGTCGAGCGGATTCCGCTGACGGTCAACGGCAAACTCGACCGGGCCGCGCTGCCCGCGCCGGTCTTCGAGGCCACCGTGTACCGCAAGCCCGCCACCGTCACCGAGGAGATCGTGGCCGCGGTCTTCGCCGAGGTACTCGGGACCGGTGACCGGCCGGTCGGCGCCGACGACGACTTCTTCGCCCTCGGCGGCAGCTCCCTGCTGGCCGCCAAGGCCGTGGCCCGCATCGGCGCGGCACTCGACCGCCGGGTCGGAGTGCGCACCCTGTTCGAAGCGCCGTGTGTCGCCGACCTGGCCGCCGCCGTGGACGCCCAGGCGAAGGTGGACCGTCCCGCCCTCGTCGGCCGGGCACGCCCCGACCGCCTGCCGCTCTCGCCCGCCCAGCAGCGCATGTGGTTCCTCAACCGCTTCGACCGCACCTCGGTGGCCTACAACATCCCGTTCGCCCTCCGCCTCACCGGCGACCTGAACATCCCCGCACTCCAGGCGGCCGTTGCCGATCTGATCGCCCGGCACGAGTCCCTGCGCACCGTCTACCCCGAGGTCGACGGCACCCCCGTCCAGTCGATCGTCCCCGCCGCGCAGGCCATCACACCCGCCCACCCGACGGCCGACGCGTCCGGCACCGGCCCCGCTGCGCAGGCGGTCGCCCTTGTCCGCCCGACGGCCGACGCGTCCGGCACCGGCCCCGCTGCGCACTCCGGCGCGATCCCGGCCCTGAACCCGGTCGAGATCACCGACGAGGTGCTGCCGCACATGATTCGGGAGCTCGCCGAGACCACCTTCGACGTCACCGCCGAGATCCCGGTCCGGCTGCGCCTGCTCTGCCTGAGCGAGTCCGAGTTCGTGCTGGCGGCGGTCCTGCATCACATCGCCGCCGACGGTTCATCGGTCGCACCGTTCGTCGCCGATCTGATGCGCGCCTACACCGCCCGGCTCGCCGACACCGCGCCCGGCTGGACGCCGCCCGCCGTCCAGTTCGCCGACTACGCCCTCTGGCAGCGTGAACTCCTCGGCGACGACAGCGACCCCGAATCGGTTGCCGCTCAGCAACTCGCCTTCTGGCAGCGACAGCTCGCGGGCCTCCCGGATCAGCTGGCGCTGCCGACCGATCGTCCGCGCCCGGCCCGGCAGAGCCTGCGCGGCGACAAGGTGACCTTCACCGTCGACGCCGACCTGCACGCCCGGCTCGCCGCGCTCGGCCGCGCGCACGGCGCCACCCTGTTCATGGTGGTGCACGCGGCCTTCGCCGCCCTGCTCGCGCGGCTCTCCGGCACCGGCGACATCGCCGTCGGCACCCCGACCGCCGGTCGCGGTGAGGCCGAACTCGACGAGGTCATCGGCATGTTCGTCAACACCCTGGTGTTGCGCACCCCGGTGACGCCCGCGGCGCCGTTCACCGAGCTGCTGACCGCGGCCCGCACCGCCGACATCGCCGCCTTCGCCCACGCCGATGTGCCGTTCGAGCGGCTGGTCGAGGTGCTCAACCCGGCCCGCTCCACCGCCCGGCACCCGCTGTTCCAGGTGGGCTACTCCTTCCAGAACCACGATCGTGGAAACCTGGAGTTGCCCGGCCTCACCGTATCCGACATCGAATTCGATTCCGGCGTAGCGCAATTCGATCTGCACCTGTTCGCCCTGGACTACTACACCGCCGACGGTTCACCCTCGGGCATCGACATGGTGCTCGGCTACGCGACCGACCTGTTCGACGACACCACCGCCGAGCGGTTCGCCCGGTCGCTGCACCGCATCCTCGAAGCCGTCACCGCCGTACCGGAAACCCGCGTCGGCGACCTCGACCTGCTCGGTGCCGACCGCGTTCGTGTGCTCGAGACATGGAACGCCACCGCCCACCCGGTCGCCCCGGCCACGCTGGCCGACCTCGGCGCCCGGCAAGCGGCGCGGACCCCGGACGCGACCGCCCTGATCGACGCCGATACCGGGGAATCCCTGGACTACCGCACCTTCGACGCCCGGGTGAACCGCATCGCCCGCCTGCTCATCGCCGAAGGTGTAGGCCCGGAACGCACCGTGGTGCTCGCCATGCGCCGAGGGCTCGACCTGGTGATCGCCATGCACGCCGTGGTCCGTGCCGGTGGCGCGTACGTGCCGATCGACCCCGACCACCCGGCCGACCGCATCGCCTACATCATCGAGACCGCCGCACCGATGTGTGTGCTCACCACTGTCGCGGACGGTGTGCCCGTCACGGTCGACGTGCCCGTGTTCGAACTGGACCACCGTGCACTGGAAGTGGTTTCGAACGAACCGATCACCGACGCCGATCGCGTGGCCTCCTTGCGCCCGGAGCATCCGGCGTACGTGATCTTCACCTCCGGCTCCACCGGTCTCCCCAAGGGCGTCACGGTTCCGCACGCGGCGATCGTCAACCAGCTCGCCTGGCTGCACGACCGGTTCACCATGACCGACACCGATCGGGTGCTGCTGAAAACCCCGGCCACCTTCGACCTCTCGGTGTGGGAGTTCTGGTCCCCGCTCACCAGCGGCGGCGCGCTGATCGTCACTCGCCCGGGCGACGAACGCGAACCAGAACGTCTGCGCGACACCATGAGCCGCTACTGCGTCACGGTGCTGCACGCCGTCCCATCACTGATCGGCATGCTCCTCGCCAGTGCCGATGTCGACGTCCCGACCGCAGCGACCCTGCCCCGGTCGCTGCGCGCGGTCTTAGCCATCGGTGAAGCGCTGCCGGCCGCGACCGCCACCCAGTTCCTGGCGTCCGGCACCTCGGCTCGTCTGCACAACCTGTACGGGCCGACCGAGGCCGCTGTCTCGATCACTGAACACGAAGTCGCGCAGCACCCTTCGCATGTGGTCCCGATCGGTTCGCCCGAATGGAACTGTGCGGTGTACGTGCTGGATACCCGGCTCAACCCGGCGCCGATCGGGGTGGCGGGCGAGCTGTATCTGGCCGGCGCGCAGTTGGCGCGTGGCTACCACGGCCGCTACGCCCTGACCGCCGATCGCTTCGTCGCCAACCCCTTCGAGCCGGCCGGGACACGCATGTACCGCACCGGCGACATCGTCCGCTGGCGCGACGACGGGACCCTCGAATACCTGGAACGCGCCGACTTCCAGGTCAAGATCGGTGGCTTCCGGATCGAGCTCGGTGAGGTCGAAACAGCCCTTTTGCGCTGCACCGATGTGCGTGCGGCGGTCACGATCGCCAAGGACGACGACCGCGCGGGCAACCGCCTGATCGCCTACGCGGCGGTTGCCGACCTGACACCCGGTGACGAGCAGACCATCGCGTCGCGCCTGCGTGGCGAACTCGCGGGCCACCTGCCCGCCTATATGGTCCCCGCCGCCGTGGTGGTGCTCGACAGCCTGCCGCTCAATGCCAACGGCAAGGTCGACCGAGTCCGGCTGCCCGAACCGGCCTTCACCGAGGCGGCCTTCCGCGCACCGGCCACCGCGCTGGAACAGCTTGTCGCACAGGTCTTCACCGAGGTGATCGACTGCCCGAGCGCCGGCCTGGACGACGACTTCTTCGCCCTCGGCGGCAACTCGCTGATGGCGACCCGGCTCGCCGCCCGGCTCGGTGCGGCACTCGGCGCCCAGGTGCCGGTCGCGGCCGTTTTCGAGGCACCGACCGTCGCGGCCCTCGCCGAGCGGCTGGCCGTCGCCGAATACACGGGCGCGCGCCCGCCGCTCACCCGGCGCACCGAGGACGGACCCGCCGCCCTCGCACCCGCGCAGCAGCGCATGTGGGTGCTGCACCAGCTGTCCCCGCAGTCGTCGGCGTACCACATCCCCGCCGCCATCCGCCTCACCGGCGAACTCGACCTTGCGGCCCTGCAGGCCGCGATCGCCGACCTGCTGGCCCGCCACGAGAGCCTGCGCACCCGGTACCCGGACACCCCGGACGGACCGGTGCAGCAGGTGCTGCCCGCGTGGTCGTCGGCGGTCGACCTGACGCCCATCCCGGTCGCCGCCGACGACGTCGAGGCCCGGATCACCGCCCTGGTCGCCCAACCGTTCGACATCACCGCCGCACCGCCGGTTCGCGTGGCGCTCTACAAACCCGGTGAGAACGAGCACGTACTGGTCGTGGTCGTCCACCACATCAGTGGCGACGGTTACTCGATCGCACCGCTCACCCGGGATCTGGTGCGCGCTTACGTCGACCGTGCTCAGGGCATCGAACCAGGCTGGGCGCCACTGGAAATCCAGTACAGCGACTTCAGCGTCTGGCAGCGCACCATGCTCGGTGACGAGCACGACCCGGACAGCGTGGTGTCCCAGCAGCTGCGGTACTGGTCGCAGGAGCTCGCGGGCGCACCGGAACTTCTGTCGCTCCCGACCGACCGCCCCCGATCCACGCGGCGCGAGTTGCACGGCGCCGCTGTCGAATTCGCGGTTGATTCGGCACTGACCCGACGCCTGGACGAGGTGGCGCGCAGCAATAACACCACCTTGTTCACCGTCGTCCACAGCGTTCTCGCCGTGCTGCTCGCCAAGCAGTCGGGCAGCAGCGATATCACCGTCGGTGCCCCCGTCGCCGGTCGCGGTGCGCGCGAACTCGACGATCTCGTCGGCATGTTCGTCAACACCGTCGTGCTGCGCACCGAGGTCGACTCCCGTGCCCCGTTCACCGATCTGCTCGCGCAGGCCCGCCGCCGTGACCTGGCCGCCATCGCGCATGCCGATGTCCCGTTCGAGCAGGTGGTAGACGCGCTCGGGCGGACCAGATCGGGCGCCTACACGCCGCTGTTCCAGGTGATGCTCACCTTCCAGAACATGCCACCGGGCAGCATCGACCTACCCGGCCTACGCGTGCAGCCGCTCGACCCGGGCCTGACCGAAGCCAAGTTCGACCTGCACCTGACCGCCGTGCAGCGCTACGACGCCGACGGCGAACTCGACGGCATCGACATGCATTTCGGTTACGCCACAGATCTTTTCGACGAAAAGACCATCCGGGTGCTCACCGAGCGATTCCGCAAGGTGCTCGCCGCCGTCGCCGCCGATCCCGCCGTGGTGGTTCGGGCCATCGACGTGCGCACCGACGCCGAGCAGGCACCCACCGCACCGACCACCGCCGACCTGCCGAGCCTGATCGGCTCGGCGGCCCGTGTGGCGCCGGCGACCGTGGCATTCGTCCACGGCGAGCACGCCATCTCCTTCGCCGAGCTCGACGCCAAGCTCACCGCCGTGAGCCGGTCGATGGGCGCGAAGATGAAACCCGAAGCGCTGATCAACGTCGCGCTGGCCGGGCTGGTGCCCGGTGTGCTCGGCGCCCTCGGCGCGGCGGGTCTAGCCACCACTTTGCACACACTGGTGACCGATGCCGCCGCGGTGATCGCCGGGGCGGGGTCGGCTGACGACTCGGAAGGACAACTCTGATGTCGCACACGAATTCGGTCACGGCCGCCGTCCCGTTCGACACGCTGGGGCGTGAGCTCCCGAACGAAGACGGGCGTGATCCGGCGACCCTGCTCGCCGCATTCATCGACCAGGTCGCCGACGACCCCGATGCGCTCGCTGTCGTCGACGGCGAACGCGCCCTCACCTACGCCGAGGTCGCCGACCGCGCCGAGGCGCTGGCGGCGGTGCTGGTGGAACGCGATGCCGGTCCCGAGACCACGGTCGCGGTATGCCTGCCACGTTCCGCCGAACTGGTGGTGGCCGTGCACGCCGTGATCGCCTCGGGGGCGGCGTTCGTTCTGCTCGATCCCGACGCGCCCGCCGACCTGCGTGCCCGCACCCTTGCGCTGGCGGCGCCCACCCTGCTGCTCACCGAGGCCGTTCCCACGTCCGCCGACCCGGGTCTCGACACCGGCTCGAACACCGAAGGCATTGCCGAACAGGCGATTTCGGTTCAGGTACTGACCGGCGCCGACAACCCTCCCGTTGAAGGTTCGCGTGCCCTTCCGGGCCCGGGTGCCGACAATCCCGCCTACCTCGTCGTCGACCCGACCGCCTCGACCGCCGTCGTAATCGGACACCGTGCGGCACACGCCAATTCGGTCTGGCGGTATCGCATGTGCGGCATCGGGGCAGGCGATTCCGTGCTGTGGCACGCACCGCTGGGCTCCCAGGCCGCGATCGGTGAACTCCTGCTCGCCCTGCAATCGGGCGCGGCACTCGTGCTGCCGGTCGGCGACACCCTCGCCGAGGATATCGCCGAAACCCGGGTGACCACAGCCGCATTCGACCCGGTCCAGCTCGCGGAACTGACCGAGCTACCCGACGCCGAGGAACTACTCGACTCGCTACGCGTGGTACTGGCCCGAGGCGCGACCCTTCCGGCGAAAACCGCCGCGGCCCTGCGTTCGGTGAGTGGCGCCACCCTGTGGCAGGTGTACGGCAGACCGGAAACCGCGGGCGAGGTCGTCGCCCACGAGGTGACCGGCGCCGACCTCGAAGTGGTGCCACTCGGGTGCGCCGCCGACGACGTGGAACTGCTCGTTCTCGACGAACATCTCGAACCCGTCGCCGACGGTGAAGTGGGCGAACTGTACATCTCCGGCGTGCAATTGGCGCGCGGCTACCTCGGCAGGCAGGCGACCGCCGCCACCTTCCTCGCCAACCCCATCGGACCCGTCGACGACCGCATGTTCGCCACCGGCGACCTGGTGCGCCGCAGGCCGCCGGGGGAGGGGTGGGCGGCCGAACTCGAATACGTCGGGCGGGTGGACGATCGCGCCGACCGGTACGCGGTCGTCCCGGCCCGCGGCGGACTGCCGGGCGAACTCCTGCTCGACGAGTTCGAAGCCCAGGCCGCCGCGACGCCTTTCGATCCGGCTGTCGTCCACGCGGCGGGTTCCGGGTCGATCATCACCTACGGTGACCTCGACCGGCGGACCAATCAGCTCGCCCGGCACCTGGCCGCGCTCGGCATCGGGCCGGAATGCCCGGTGCTGGTGGATATTCCGTGCTCGATCGAGCTGGTCGTCGGTGTGTACGCCGTGCTGAAGGCGGGTGGCGCGGTGGTGCCGGTCGAGGCCGGGGTGCTGCCGCCGGTCGTCGGTCCCGCGCTGATCGTCACCGTGGCCGGGCGCGAACACACTGCGGTGTACGACATTCCGCGGGTGGTCATCGACGACGTGACGCTGTCGGACTACTCCGACGAACCCGTCACGCCCGGTGAGCGGCGCGCGCCCGTACTCCCGCAGCATCCGGCCTTCGTGCTGTATCCGCGCGGCGCCGGGCAGGGCGTCACCGTGAGCCACGCGGCGGCGGTGCACCGGATCACCGCCATGCAGAGCAGGCACGGGCTCACCGGCCGCGACGTGTATCTGCACCAGGCCACTGAATGGCACGGATATGTGCTGCCGTTGCGGGTCGGCGCCACCGTTGTCCTCACCGAACCTCCTGATCCGGCCCGGTTGACCGACCTGATCGCCACCTACGGCATCACCGCCGCCGACTTCACGCCCCAGCGGCTCACCGAATTCACCGAGCACCTCACCGGCGCCGCCGACGGCGTGCCGACCCTGCGCAGCGCCGTCGTTCTCGGCGCCCCGCTCACCGCCGCACAGATCCGCGACTTCGCCGCCGTCTCCGCCGCGCACCTGCACCACGACTACGGTCGCGCCGAAGCGACCGTCACCCTCACCTACCCCGAACAACCCCGCGCCGACTCGGGTGAACCCCCGCCGGTCCGGGTTCGGGAGTGGAACCGCCGCGTCTACGTGCTCGATGCGCGACTGCGCCCGACCAGTCCCGGCGTCGCGGGCGAGCTGTACCTGTCGGGCGCGCAACTGGCCCGCGGCTACCGCGACGACCCGACCGTCACCGCCGAACGCTTCGTCGCCAACCCCTTCGGCATCCCCGGCGAACGCATGTTCCGCACCGGCGAACGCGCCCGCTGGGAAATCGACGGAACCACCGCCGCTCTGGTCCGCCTCGGCACTACCAACCCCACCAGGAAGGCACTCCCATGACCAACCCGTTCGACGACGACAACGCCCAGTTCTACGTCCTCGTGAACTCCGAAGGCGAACACTCCCTCTGGCCGACCTTCGCCGCCGTCCCCGGCGGCTGGACCGTGGCCTTCGGCGCCGCCCCCCGCACCTCGTGCCTGCACTACGTCGAATCCCACTGGCTCGACATGCGCCCCAACTCCCTCATCGCCGCCATGGCCAACGACCCCCGCCCCGAATAGGTCCGTCACCGTCGCGGCAGGCCGCGGCGCGACAACTAGCCGAGCAGTACCCGGCGCATGAGGAAGCCGACTCGGGCGCGACCGGCCAGGGGTGTGTTGCCGAACGCTTGGCCGAGGTCGATGACCATGGCGAAGGCGGCGTGGACGAGGAAGCGGGCCTCGGCGGGGGTGAGGGTGGGGCGGACCTCGCGGACGAGGCGGGCCCATTCCTGGACGCTGAGGCGCTGGATATTGCGCAGGACGGCGCGTTCCTCGGCCGGAACATGGCCGAATTCGGCGTAGTAGACCACTGCGAGGGCGCGTTCGTCGAAGGTGTCGGCGACGAACTGGTCGATCAGCACATCGAGGGCGGCGGCACTGTGTGGGGTGCTCGCGACGGCGGGACCGATGGCGCCGGACACCCGGTCGGCGGCGCGGCGGAACGCGGCGGCGAGGATGTCGCTCTTCCCACGGTAGAAGCGGTAGACCGCCGAAGCGGCGGAAAGCCCGGCGGCAGAGGCGATGTCCTCCACACTCACATTCGGGTAGCCACGTTCGTGGAACAGCTCGACCGCTTTGCGCAGCAGCAGTTCGTGTTTGAACGCGGCGGGAATCTGTGCCCGCACCGACTGCTCGGAAGTCGTTGCGGCGGGCGGAAGTTCACACTCGAGCAACGACATGCACGCCGAGCCGAGCAGCTTGTGCACCGCCCGCGCGGGGAGGGCGGCGTGGTGGTCGGCGAGGCTGGTGACCACGCCGAACATGGCCGTGGACACCAGCCGTAGTTCCTCGGCACTCAGTTCCGGACGCAGGACGGCGAGTTCACGGTCGAACCCGGCGAGGACGGAACTCTGCTGCCGATCGAGAACCGCCCGGTCGGCGGGCTCGAGATAGCGACCCTCCCAGCGCACCAGCGTGACGGTCGCCCGGTTCTCGAGGGTGGCACCGATGAGCCCGGCGAGCCTGTGCCGCAACCGTTCCGGCGCCGACCGGACCTCGGCGGGTACCTCGACGGCCGTGGTGAAAGCCTGGCCGACCCGCAGCAATTCCTCCCGGAACAACGCGTACTTACTGGGGTAGTGCCGGTACAGCGCGGCCGAGCTGATGCCGAGCGCGGCCGCGATGTCCTCCATGCTCACCCCGTGATACCCGGCGGCCCCGAACGCCGCCGCCGAGGTGGCCGCGATCTGCGCGCGCCGATTCTTCGGCCTGCGCCGCACACCATCGACTACCGACCCACGTGCCACACGAGACTCGCCGACATTCATACCCGAAGTGTATTAAACGGTGTCGGAGGGCGTGATCCGGGCATACCAGTCGAGCAGTGCCGGGTCGTCGACCGCGCTGCGTTCCACGACGCGAGCCGGATCGGCGCCCTGGAAGAGCTTCTTGATGGGCACCTCGAGCTTCTTGCCGGTGCGGGTGTGCGGAATGCCCGGCGCCTCGCGGATCTCGTCGGGCACGTGCCGGGGCGAGACCTCGCTCCGGATGGCGGCATCGACCCGGGCTTTCAGGTCGTCGGTGAGTTCGGCGCCGGGTGCGAGCACGACGAACAGCGGCATCCAGTAGCCGCCGTCGGGCTGTTCGGCGCCGATCACCAGTGCCTCGGCGATCTCCGGGAACTGCTCGACCACCTGGTAGATGTCGGCGCTGCCCATGCGGATACCGTGCCGGTTGAGGGTGGAGTCGGAGCGTCCGTGCACCACCACGCTGCCGTGTTCGGTGAGCGTGATCCAGTCGCCGTGGCGCCACACGCCGGGGTAGGTGTCGAAATAGGCGTCGCGGTAACGCTTTCCGTCCTCGTCACGCCAGAAACGGACCGGCATCGACGGCATCGGCTCGGTCACCACGAGCTCACCGACCTCGCCGCGCACCGGCTTGCCCTGTTCGTCGAACGCGTCGAGAGCCACCCCGAGATACGGGGCCGACAGCTCACCCGGCCACACCGGTACGGTCGGCGCGCCACCGGCGAAGGCCGATACCACATCCGTGCCACCGCTGATCGAACTCACCTGCACACGCGGGCCGACGTTCTCGCTCAGCCACAGCGCGCTCGTCTCCGGCAGCGCCGAACCGGTGATGCCGACGGTGCGCAGGGCGGACAGGTCGTGATCGGTGCGCGGCACCGCACCGGCCTTGATGCAGCCGAGCACATACCCTGGGCTGGTGCCGAATACGGTGGCACCGACCTGGGCGGCGATGCGCCACAACGCATCCGGGCCGCCCGCGGTGGGGCTGCCGTCGTATGTGACGATGGTCGCGCCCGCCAGCAACCCGGCGACCTGGAAGTTCCACATCATCCAGCTCGGGCTGGTGTACCAGAAGAAGACGTCATCGGTGCCGATATCGGATTGCAGCGCAACCGCTTTGAGGTGCTCGAGCAGCACGCCACCGTGGCCGTGGACGATGCCCTTGGGCAGTCCCGTCGTGCCGGAGGAGAACACGATCCACAGCGGATGATCGAAATCGACCGGGGTGGTTTCGATGATGCCGAAATTCTCGTCGGTGACCGTGTCGGCCCAGGCCAGTGCGTCCGGCACCGAGAGACCGAGCCGAGGCACGACGACGGTCGCGCGCAGACCGGGCAGCCCTTCTCGCAGCGCGTCGATATCGGCTCGCTTGTCGTGGTCCTTGCCGCCGAAACGGTAGCCGTCGGCGGTGACGAGCACCGTCGGGTCGAGTTGCCCGAGCCGGTCGAGCGCGGCCTTGGCGGAGTAGTCCTGTCCACAGGCGCTCCACACCGCGCCGATGCTCGCGGTCGCGAGGAAGGCGACGACCGCCTCCGGGATGTTGGGCAGATAACCCACCACCCGGTCACCCGCCTCGACCCCCTGTTCGCGCAGGGTGCGGGCGAAGACGGTGACCTGCTCGATGAGGTCCGACCACAGGATCTCGCGCGGTTCGGCGTCCTCGTGCAGGGCGATGATCGCGGGCCTGCCGAACTGGGCCATTCGGATGATCTGGTCGACGTAGTTCAACCGTGTGCCCGGAAACCACTGTGCCCCCGGCATTTCCCGGGAACCGAGGACCTCACCCGCCGTCTCGCCGAGTTCGAAGTAGTCCCACAGCGCCTGCCAGAACCCCGCGAGGTCGTCGACCGACCACTGCCACAGGGCTCGGTAGTCCGGATAGGCGACGCCGGTGCGGGCGGTGACGAACGCGGCGAAATCGGTGATCCGGGCAGCCGCGATGTCGTCGTCGGTCGGTACCCATTGTGGTTGCACTGGCGTGGTCCTCCTCGGTTCAGGACAGGTCGGCGCGGCGCACGATCTGCTCGGCATGACGCAATACCGGTGCGTCCACCATGCGCCCTTCGAAGGCGAATACGCCACGGTGGTTCGGGACTTCCGCGAGAACCCGCCGCGCCCAGTCGGTTTCGGCCTCGGAAGGTGCGTACCCGGAGCGGATCACCGGAACCTGACTCGGGTGGATGGCGACCTTGCCGTCGAAGCCGACCGCGACCGCGTCGAGCGTTTCCGCCGCCAGGCCGTCCAGGTCCTTGATGTTCAGATACACCGAATCCAGCGCGAACCGGCCGAACGCCTTGGCGGCGAGCAGGCTGGTGGACCGCACGTGCCGGGCGATGTCGCGGTAGCTGCCGTCGGCGTGCCTGCTGGCATTGCCGCCGAGCCCCGCGATCAGGTCCTCCGCGCCCCACATCACCCCGATGGCGTTGTCCACCTGCACCGTTTCCGCGACGCGCACGGCGCCCAGGGGAGATTCGACCAGCACGATCACCTCGCACTCGGCGAGGTTGCGCACCTGCTCGGCGGACTCGCACTTGGGCAGCATCACCCGCCGGTAGGCGGTCTTGGCGAGCACCGCCAGGTCTTCGGTGTGGTCGTCGGTGCCCGCCGCGTTCACGCGGATCACGGTGTGCTGCGGGTCCAGTGGGGTGTCCAGCAGCGCCTGCCGAGCGGCGGCCTTGTCGGCGGGGGCCACGCCGTCCTCGAGGTCGAGGATCACCACGTCGGCGGCCGCGGCCGCCTTGGCGAAGCGTTCGGGACGGTCGGCGGGGCAGAACAGCCAGGCCGGACCCGTCGGCTGCCAGGCGCTCATGTGGTCGGCGCCTTACGCACCAGCGTCTGCCGGACCGCGGTCGCCACCACCACGCCGTTCTGGTTGCGCGCGGTATGCGTGAGGCTGACGATGCCCTCGCCGGGACGGCTCTTGGACTCGCGTTTGCCGGTGACCAGGGTTTCGGCGTACATGGTGTCGCCGTGGAACAGCGGGGCGGGCACGGTCATCTCGGAGAAGCCGAGGTTGGCGACCAGCGTGCCCTGGGTGAGCTGGGCCACCGAGAGCCCCACCAGTGTCGACAGCGTGAACATCGAATTCACCAGCCGCTGGTTGAACGGTGGCTGGCCGTCGGCGAACGCCGCGTCCAGGTGCAGGGCCTGGGTGTTCATGGTGAGGGTGGTGAACAGGACGTTGTCGGCCTCGGTGATGGTGCGGCCGGGCCGGTGCTCGTAGATCGTGCCGATCTCGAACTCCTCGAACCACAGGCCGCGCTGCACCACGCGCTTCTCGGTCACAGGCCGAGCTCCCTTGCGATCAGCATCAGCTGCACCTCCGTTGTGCCCTCACCGATTTCCAGGATCTTGCTGTCACGGTAGTGCCTGGAGACCACGTACTCGTTCATGAACCCGTTGCCGCCGAAGATCTGGGTGGCGTCGCGGGCGTTGTCCATCGCCGCCTCACTGGCCACCATCTTCGCGATCGAGGCCTGCTTCTTGAAGGGTTTGCCCGCCAGCATGAGGGCGGCCGCGTCGTAGTAGGCGGTGCGCGCGGTGTGGGCGCGGGCCTCCATCCTGGCGATCTTGAACGCGATGGCCTGATTGCGGCCGATGGCCTGGCCGAACGCCTGCCGCTCGCCCGCGTACCGCACGCTCTCGTCCACGCAACCCTGCGCGGCGCCGACCGCGAGCGCGGCGATGGCGATGCGGCCCTCGTCGAGGATGCGCAGGAAATTGGCGTACCCGCGGCCGCGCTCACCGAGCAGGTTCTCGCGCGGCACCCGCACATCGGTGAAGCTCAGCGGATGGGTGTCGGAGGCGTTCCAGCCCACCTTGTTGTAGGCGGGCTCGGCCACGAAACCCGGCGTCGAGGTCGGCACGAGGATCGTGGAGATCTCCTTCTTGCCGCCGTTGTTGCCGGTCACCGCGGTGACGGTGACCAGGCGGGTGATGTCGGTGCCCGAGTTGGTGATGAACTGCTTGCTGCCGTTGATCACCCAACTGTCACCGTCCTCGACGGCCGTGGTCCTGGTGCCACCGGCATCGCTGCCCGCGTCGGGCTCGGTGAGGCCGAAACCGGCCAGCGCCTGCCCGCTGGTGAGCTGGGGCAACCACTCCGCGCGCTGGTCGTCGTTGCCGAACCGGTAGATCGGCATGGCGCCGAGCGACACACCCGCCTCGAGGGTGATGGCCACGCTCTGGTCGACCTTGCCGAGTTCCTCCAGCGCGAGGCACAGGGCGAAGTAGTCGCCGCCCATGCCGCCGAACTCCTCGGGGAACGGCAGGCCGAACAGACCCATGTCGGCCATGCTTGCCACGACCTCGTACGGGAAGCTGTGGTCGGCATCGTGTTTCGCCGACACCGGGGCGACGACCTGCTGGGCGAAGTCACGCACGGTGAGGGCGAGCTGACGGTATTCCTCCGGCAGGGAACCGGTGGACAGGTAGTCGGTCATGCGGTGGTTCCTTCACGTTCGATGTCGGCGTCGGCCGTGTTCGCGTCGTCGGTTTCGGCGGGATGGGCGACGACGCGCACCAGCACTTGGTCCAGCTTCACCTGGGTGCCAGGCGAGGCGAGCACTTCCACCGTGCCCGCTACCGGTGCGGTGAGGGTGTGCTCCATCTTCATAGCTTCGATCACGATCACCGGATCGCCCACGGCGACCGTCGCACCGTTCGCGACCGGTGCCGCGATCACCGAACCCGGCATGGGGCTGCGGATTTCGGCGTCGCCGACGTGCGCCGCATCGCCACGAACGCTTGCCTCCGCCACTTCGCGCAGCACGCAGACGCGCCCGTTGCCGCTCACCCACAGCTGGCCGTCGGCCTCGGCCACCCGCACCTTGCGGCGCAGGCCGTCGATGGTGAAGACCAGGCCGTCGTCGAGCAGGGCGCCGGTCAGTGAGCTGGTCCCTGGATCCGCGGGCTCCTCCGAGTGTGTTCCGGCGGTCGTCACCGGGTCGCCAGGGTGCTGCGTCGTGCCTGTGTGTTGTGAGGCGGCTGGGTGTTGTGTCTCGCCTCGGTGTTGTCGCGCGCCCGATGCAGCGGCGGCGTCGTTCGCCAGCCGCACGCGCGCGGAATCCGGTGTGCCCGTGATGAATACGTGGCGCACCTGATCGCCCGAAGCGAGCCGGATCGCGGTCGGCGCCGGCGTTCCGAGTCGCCAGCCCGACGGAATCGACCACAGGTCGGCATCGGGCTTGGGCCAACGACGCAGCCAGTGATATGTGGCGGCGGCGATGAATTCGTCATCGGTCGGCTCGGCGGGGGCGAAGTCGGTGACGCGGCGGTCGAGCAGCGCGGTGTCGAGGCGGCCCGCCTGCACATCGTCGTCGGCCAGCAGGAAGCGCAGGAACTCGATATTGCTGGTGACACCGAGCAACACCGTCTGTTCCAGCGCCCGGTCGAGCGCGGCGAGCGCATCGGCGCGGGTGTTGCCGCGGGCGATCACCTTCGACAGCATCGGGTCGTAATCGCTGCCGACCACGGTTCCCACGGACAGCCCCGAATCCACCCGGATGCCTTCGCCTTCCGGCTCGGTCAGGGCGAGCACCGTGCCACCGGTCGGGAGGAAGCCTCGGCCCGGGTCCTCGGCGTACACGCGGGCCTCGATCGCGTGCCCGACCAGGTGGATCTCGTCCTGGGTGCGGGCCAGCTTCTGCCCGGCGGCCACCCGCACCTGGCATTCCACCAGGTCGATGCCGGTGACCATCTCGGTCACCGGGTGTTCCACCTGCAGTCTCGTGTTCATCTCCATGAAGAAGAACTCGTCGGGCCGGTCGGCGGAGACGATGAACTCCACGGTGCCCGCGCCCACGTAGTCGACGCTGCGCGCGGTATTGCAGGCCGCGGTGCCGATCCGCGCCCGGGTGGCGGCATCGAGCAGCGGTGAGGGTGCTTCCTCGATGACCTTCTGATGCCTGCGCTGCAAACTGCACTCGCGCTCACCGAGGTGCACCACATTGCCGAAAGCGTCTGCCAGCACCTGTACTTCGATGTGCCGTGGCCGGGTGACGAAACGTTCGAGGAACAGAGTGTCGTCACCGAAGGCGGCACCGGCTTCGCGGCGGGCGCTCACCAGCGCGGCGGGCAGGTCCTCGGCCCGCTCGACCAGGCGCATGCCCTTGCCGCCACCACCGGCCGACGGCTTCACCAGCACGGGGTAGCCGATATCGGTTGCGGCGGCGATCAATTGGTCGTCGGTGAGGCCCGGTTCGGCGATGCCGGGAACCACCGGCACCCCGAATGCCGTCACCGTCTTCTTCGCGGTGATCTTGTCGCCCATCACCTCGATGGCCTTGGCGGGCGGTCCGAGGAAGACGATGCCCGCGTCGGCCAAGGCGGCGGCGAACGCCGAATTCTCCGACAGGAAGCCATAACCCGGGTGCACCGCCTGCGCGCTCGAACGAACAGCGGCGTCGACGACCTTCTCGATCGACAAGTAGCTCTCGCGCGCGGGCGCCGGGCCGAGTCGCACCGCCAAGTCGGCCTCGCGCACATGGCGCGCGTTCTTGTCGGCGTCGCTGTACACCGCGACGGAACGAATGCCCATGGCACGCAACGTCTTGATGACGCGCACCGCGATCTCACCGCGATTGGCGACCAGGACGGTGTCGAATTCGACGGGTTGAGATTTGTTCAGCATGTCGCTCACATCCGGAAGACGCCGTAGGAAACGGGTTCGAGTGGCGCTTGCGCACACACCGAAAGGGCAAGTCCGAGCACGGTTCTGGTGTCGGTCGGGGCGATCACGCCGTCGTCCCAGATGCGCGCCGTCGCGTAGTAGGGGTTGCCCTGGGTTTCGTACTGCTCGCGGATCGGGGCCTTGAACGCCTCCTGATCCTCGGCCGACCAGGGCTTGCCCGCGCTGTCGAGCTGGTCGCCGCGCACCGTGGCCAGCACCGAGGCGGCCTGCTCGCCACCCATCACCGAGATGCGCGCGTTCGGCCACATCCACAGGAAGCGCGGCGAATACGCGCGCCCGCACATGGAGTAGTTGCCCGCGCCGTAGGAACCGCCGATCACCACCGTCAGCTTCGGCACCCGCGCGCACGCCACCGCGGTGACCATCTTCGCACCGTGCTTGGCGATACCGCCGGCCTCGTAGTCGCGACCGACCATGAAGCCGGTGATGTTCTGCAGGAACAGCAGCGGGATCTTGCGCTTGTCGCACAGTTCGATGAAATGCGCGCCCTTCATGGCGGATTCGCTGAACAGCACGCCGTTGTTGGCGACGATGCCAACCGGATGACCGTGGATGCGGGCGAAACCGGTGACCAGGGTCTTGCCGTACTCGGCCTTGAATTCCTGGAATCCGCTCTCGCCGTCGACGATCCGGTCGATCACCTCGCGCACGTCGTACGGTGTGCGCGGGTCGACGGGGACCACGTCGTAGAGCTCGTCCTCGGGCTTGGCTGGCGGGGTGCTCGGCAGCACCTCCCACGGGGCCTCGGGGCGCGGGCCGAGTGTCGAGACGATATTGCGGACGATGCGCAGCGCGTCGCGGTCGTCGTCGGCGAGATGATCGGTCACGCCGGAAGTGCGCGAATGCAGCAGGCCACCGCCCAGTTCCTCGGCGGTGACGACCTCACCGGTCGCCGCCTTCACCAACGGCGGGCCGCCGAGGAAGATGGTGCCCTGGTCGCGCACGATCACGGCCTCGTCGGCCATCGCGGGTACATAGGCGCCACCGGCGGTGCACGAGCCGAGAACCGCCGCGATCTGCGCGATGCCGCGCGCGCTCATGTTCGCCTGGTTGTAGAAGATGCGGCCGAAGTGGTCGCGGTCGGGAAACACCTCGTCCTGGCGGGGCAGGAACCCGCCGCCGGACTCCACCAGGTACACGCACGGCAGGTTGTTCTGCGCGGCCACCTCCTGGGCGCGCAGGTGCTTCTTCACCGTGATCGGGTAGTAGGTGCCGCCCTTGACCGTCGGGTCGTTGGCCAGCACCAGGCATTCCCGGCCCGCGATCCGGCCGATGCCCGCGATCACGCCCGCGCCGGGGCACTCGTCGTCGTACATGCCGTTGCCCGCCAGCGGCGCCAGCTCGAGGAAGGGGCTGCCCGGGTCGAGCAGTTCGTCGATGCGGTCGCGGGGGAGGAGCTTGCCCCGGGCGACGTGGCGTTCGCGCGACTTCTGCGGGCCGCCGAGGGCGGTCGTGGCCAGTCGTTGCCGCAGGTCCGCCACCAGGGCGAGGTGCGCGTCTCGATTGCTCGTGGCGGCCTCGGTGTCATTGCCGAGGTCGTGTGTCACCGTCATCGGGCCATCCTGCCATCCGGTTAATCGCCAATAACTGAAATTCAGGTTAATGTTGATTAACCAAGTTGTCCAGAGGTGGAAGGAGCGCCGGTGGCCGAACCCGTCCAGGCGACCCGGCGCGAGCAACTCAAGGCCCAGCGCCGGGAACAGTTGCTCACGGCAGGCGCCCGGTTGATCGCCGACCGGGGTTTCCTCGGTGTGCGCCTCGACGACCTGGGCGCCGCCGTCGGTATCAGCGGCCCCGCCGTCTACCGGCACTTCGCGAACAAAGAGGCACTGCTGGTCGAACTGCTCGTCGGCATCAGTGAGCATCTGCTCGCAGGCGGCCGCGCCGTGGTCGCCGACTCGTCGACGGCCGCCGAAGCCCTCGCCGGCCTGGTCGACTTCCACCTCGACTTCGCCTTCGGCAACCCCGAACTCATCCGCATCCAGGACCGCGACCTCGACAAGGTCCCCACTCCGGAACGCCGAGTCCTGCGCCGCACCCAGCGCCAGTACGTCGAAGTCTGGGTGGAAGTGCTCCGCGAACTGCGCCCCGGCCTCGCCGAGGAAACCGCCCGCATCAAAGCCCACGCCGCCTTCGGCCTCATCAACTCCACACCCCACAGCGCGTCGGCCGCGAGTGCTTCCCGTGCCCGCCCGGTGCTACGGCAGATGGCCTTAGCGGCTTTATCGGCTGAGTAGTTGCTCAATGGCTGAGATCGTCGGCGCGGCTTCTATCGCTGTCCGGAAGTGGTGGCTACAATTGGTATCAGATTTGTCGCCACAAAAAGGAGCGTCATGGAGATCGGTGTGCGGGGCCTGCGGGACCATCTCAGTAGCTATCTGGCTGAGGTGCGAGCGGGCCGGACGGTGACAGTGACCGATCACGGCAAGCCGATCGCCCGGATCGTCCCTGTTGATCGGCTGACCGCACTGGAGCAGCTGCGGGCGGAGGGGCGAATTCAGCCGGCTCGAAAGCGTAAGCAACCCGCACCGGAACCGGTTCAGGGCAGTGGAATCGTGTCCGATCTGATCGATGATCAGCGCCGGTGATCGGCTACTTCGATACGTCGGCGTTCATTCCGCTGCTGGTCGTAGAGCCCAGCAGTGCCGCATGTAGACGGTTCTGGGACCTCGCTGACGACGTCGTCGCAAGTCGGCTGCTCTATGTCGAATCGGCAGCGGCACTGGCTCGAGCGCACCGGATGGGCAGGCTCGACACCTCGGCATTTCGCACGGCTTCGCGTTTGCGGGACGAACTGTGGCAACAACTCGACGTGACCGAGGTAGATGAGAAGTTGGTCCGAACTGCGGCGGTCTTCGCGGAGCGTTATGCGATGCGGGGTTACGACGCCGTCCATTGCGCGGTCGCCGCACAACTCGATGACCCTGACCTAGTTGCGGCATCTGGTGACGGGAAGTTGCTCGCCGCCTGGAAGTCCTTGGGAATCACGACATTCGATTCGAACGCACCTGACGACTAGCGCGATCAGTCGATCGGAGACCGATCCACCTTCGACTAGTCAGGTCATAGGTCGGGGATCTGCGGGTCTATGTCGAGCGAAGTCGGTTCGAAATCGATGTCGTCATCGTCCATGCTCAGGCGGGCGGCCCGATCCCGACTGTCGGCGATCTGATTCCACAGCCAGCTCGGGCCGACTGTCTCGGCGCCATGCGCTGCGACTCTCGAGCGCAACTCCCGGTCGGCGGTAACTACGATGATCGTGGCGTAGTCCTCGGTGGCGACCACGTCGACGATCGTGTCGTCGCCCGACCTTTCGGCGAGAACGGCTTTCAGCGGGGCGGATGCCGCGTCCGCGCCTGCTTTCGCGGCACCTTCGAGCACCACGATGACATCGGTGGTGTCGGTGAGGCCGGCGAGTTCGGCAAGCAATCGCCGGGCGGCACCGGCACGGTCCTTCCACCATCCGTCGGGGCGCGAACCGATGACGTTGGCCGCATCGACGACGATCAGCTGGTCCATCAGCCCAGTCTGCCCCCTTCCGCGAGGAGCGACAGGCCTCGCGGGTTCCTGGGTGGCGGCAGGGGAGGGGCCTACGCTGGGCTCATGACTTCCCTGACGGATCCTCAGGTGCGAGAGTTCCTTTCCCACGGCACACGGACGGGCAAGGTGGCGTTCACGGCCAAGGACGGGCGGCCGTTGGTGACGCCGATCTGGTTCATCGTGGAAGGCGATGAGCTGGTGTTCAACACCGGGAAGGAGACCGCGAAGGGACGGGCGTTCGCGCGGGATCCCCGGGTTGCGGTCTGTGTGGATCTGGAAGAGCCACCCTATGGGCTGGTGGAGGTGCAGGGGACGGTCGAGTTGTCGGAGGATCCGGCGGAGCTTGTGCGGACCGCGACCGCGATCGCCGCCCGGTACATGGGTGCGGACCGGGCCGAGGAGTTCGGCAAGCGCAACGGGGTGCCGGGGGAGCTGGTGGTGCGGGTGCGGCCGACGAAGGTCATCGCGCATTTCGACATGACCGGGTAGGTCAGCGGGGCGCGAGCGGGAGCTCGGGCAGTTCGGTCGGGAAGACGGGCTCGTTGTCCATCGGTGCGGCGTCCGGGCCGGGAGTGGACGGGTCGTACGGCGCGGGATCGCGGTCGAAGATCGGATTGCTGCAGGAAGCGCCCGGTTCCGGTGTGGTGTAAGGGTTGTTGCGCAGGGCGGTGATGAACTGGTCGACGCGCGCGTCGGTCGCGCTGTCGAGGACGAGCTGGTGGCCCCACGACTGCAGCGAGATCGGATCGGCCATGTTCGGGATGGGCGACATGAAGGTGTATGTCCTGCCCTGCACCTTGTTCCGCAGCGTCGCCTGATCGTCGGCACTCACCCGCGCGGGGTTGTAGGCGATCCAGACCGCGCCGTGTTCCATCGAGTGCACCGCGTTCTCGGTCCGGATGCCCTCGGGATAGACGACACCGTCGCAGGCCGCCCACACCGCGTCGTGCGTGCCACCCATCGGCGGGACGGACGTGTACGCCACCCGCTGCGTGCTCGGCACATGATTGCCGAGCGGGTATTCGGCGGTGACGACACCGGGGATGTCCTTCGCCGGGTCCTGGTTGTCCTCGGAAGGCGCGAAGCTGTCCACGGCGATCATCGGATGACCTTCGACGGCATCGTCACCACAACCCGCGAGCGCGACCGACGCGACCGCCAGTAGGCAAGCGCTCACTCTGTTCCGTACCCGCATGGGCCCCTCCTCGTCGTGCCGGCGCTCGCCGTCCGAGACGAACTTACTGGCAGTCCGCCCACACCGCCGTGGACTCGGCTCCGGCGGTGCGATCAGGTGTTGGAACGACTGGTCGAGACGAACTGTTTGCCAGGGTCGACCATCTTGCGCACGGTCGCGCCTTTCGAATACTCCCCGAGCGCGGTCATATTCCAGCCGTGTGCGTCGCGGGTGAGCATGGCGAGGAAGACGCCGGTGGTCGGTTCGCCCTGGGACAGTTCGAAGCGGACCAGTTCGGAGCCGGTGTGGTCGTCGAGGAGGCGGCAGTGTGCGCGACCGACCTGATCGAACTTGTGGCCCGCGAAGGAGTTGACGGTGAAGATCAGGGCGTAGACCTCGGGGGGTAGGGCCGTCAGGTCGACGGTGATGACCTCGTCGTCGCCGTCACCGTGGCCGGTCAGATTGTCCCCGGAGTGTTTGATGGCGCCGTCGAATGCCTCGCGACGTAGGAACCAGACGTTGGTGAGTTTCTTGGCCCGGTCGTCGTAGGCGATGACGGAGGCATCGAGGTCGATCTTGGTGCCGTGGGTCGCCGGGTCCCAGCCCAAGCCCATTCGCACCTGGGCGAGTGGCGGTGCACCGGCCTTGGTGAGCGACACCGTTTCGCTCTTGCGTAGGGTCACATGCCCTTTCGACAGGTCGACCGTCGGGCGTCCGAACCGCGGTGGTTCGGGGGAGGTCGGCGCCGATCGAACCTCGGGCGCTGGGGCAGGCTGAACCTCGGCGGGTGACGGCGGTTGCGCCCCGGCTGCCGATTCCTGGGCAGGTTCGTCATCGACGCTGATGCCGAAATCGGTCGCGATACCCGCCAGCCCCTGCGCGTACCCCTGACCGACCGCACGGACCTTCCACCCGTCCCCGCGCCGGTACAGCTCGCAGGCGATCAAGGCGGTCTCCGGCCCGAGCCCCGTCGGTGTGAACGCGGCGAGCAGGGCGCCGGTCGATTCGTCGGTCACCGTGATCCGGGGCGGTCCAGCCCGGCCCCAATCGGCGGGTCCGGTGCCGTCGAGGCTGGCGGTGAAAGCGATCCGGTCGATCTCGGCGGGCAACGCACCGAACGACACACGGACGGCCTCGGCCGAGACGACCTCGACGCCCGGGGCGACCGGTTGGTTGTAGAAGACGAAATCGCTGTCGGAGCGCACCTTTCCGGCGGCGGTCAGCAAAAGCGCGGCGAGGTCGGCTCCCGTGTCGGCCGCCACCGTGACCCGCACTTCCCTCGACGGCACCGGTGCGTTCGCGCCCTTGGACAACTCCATGGTCTACCTCAACTCATCGGGAGCCCGTCGTCGCAACGGCCTTCGTCGCCACCGAACCTACTGCCGTGCCCGGCGGGCATCCAGCCGAGCGAGCGCAAGGAACCCGGATTCCTTTCTCCGCCAGACCCATCGACAACCCCGATGACCAGCAGAAATACGCGCGTCGTTGGCAGGGCGGGGCGGCAACCGGGGCTACCGTTTCGACAAGTTTCGTAAGCGACGAGGCCGGCGAACGGAGTTCTGGCATGGCCGGACGGACTGCGGCCCAGGCGTGGGTCGCCACGCTTCTCGGTGTGGTGCTCGTGGTCGGCACCGCGACGCACGCGTCGGCCCAGCCGCCGGGCCCGGCTGCCCAGCGCACGTCCGACCATTTCGAGGATCCGGAATCCGGCCTTTCGATCGACGTGTTCTATTGCAGCGACCGAACCCAGACCTACCGGGTCCCACCGGGTACGACGAGCCTCTACATCGAGGCGGTCGGTGGGCAGGGTCAGACGCCGAACCCGAACTTCACCGGCATCGGCGGGCTGGGCGGACAGGTCAGCGGTGGGCTGCGGGTGAGCCCGCAGCAGGAGTTCCAGGTCCAGGTCGGGTGCGCGGGTGGCGAGAACGGCGGCTTCTCGCCGTACGCCTCCGGTGGTGCCCGGGGTGAAGCGGTCGATCAGCTCACGAATTTCGGCACTGTCTACTCGAGCGGCTGGGACGGCGGTGGTGGTGGCGGCGCGTCGGCCGTGCTCGGGCCCGACAACGAGCCCGTGCTGGTCGCGGGCGGCGGAGGGGGCGCGGGTGGCAACGCCCCGGACTGCTATTCCGTGTCGCCCGTGCAGGATTCGACGTTCTTCTACTGCGGTGGCGGCTCCCGACGCGACGGCGGTGACGGTGGCGACGGCAGCGCGGCGGTCGGCTGGCAGGAAGGCCCGCCGTGGATCGGCGGAGCGGGGGAGAACAACCCGGCGGGCACCACGCCGAGCGGCCTGACCTGCGGCGGCACCCGCGCGGGCGGTGCGGGCCACACCTTCGACAAGACCGGCGGCGGTGGTGGCGGTGGCGGCGGGGGCGGTGGCTACCTGGGCGGTGCCGGGCAGGGCGGCGGCTGCGGTGGGGCGGCCGCACCGGAGACACCGATCACGCACGGTCCGCACGCCGCGCCGGGCGCCGGTGGGGCGGGTGGTGGTGGCGGGACTTCGTATGCGTCGCCGAGCCTTTCGAAGGCGAGCGTGACCACCGCGTCGGTCTCCGGTGACGGCTACGTCCTGTTCCTCACCTCGGCCGACGGTGTCCGTACGACGACCTTCGGTGTGCACGGCGAATCCGCGCAGTACTACTGCGTCGGCGACGGCGTGGACGAGATCTTCGCCGACGTACTCGGCGGGTCCGGCGCGGGCGGCGGTCACGACTTCGGCGATGTGGGTACCGGTGGCGCGGGCAGCGGTGTGCAGGCGGTGATCGCGGTGCAGGAACGCAAACAGCTGAAGATCGATGTCGGGCACTACGGCGGGCCCGGCGGCGGATGGGGATACGGGACCGGCGGGGCGCGTGGCACCGCCGACTCCGGCGCGTCCTACAGCGGGGCAGGTGGTGGTGGGGCGTCGGCGGTGAGCCAGAACGCCGCCGACTGCGGCACGCGACCGTCCTCGGACAACCGGCCGATCATCGTCGCCGGGGGCGGTGGCGGTGGCGGGGGCAACGGCTTCAGCGCCGACGGTGGCGACGGTGGCGACGGCGGGCCCCAGCCCGGCGACGGCACCAGCGGCGGCTTCGGCGGCGGCTTCGGCGGTGTGGGCGGCAGCGAGCGTGGCGTGCACGGCGGCCACGCCACCGGCAGCTCCACCGGCGGTGGGGGTGGTGGCGGTGGCGGCGGTAGCCACGGCGGCGGCAAGGGCCACGGCGCGCAGGACGGCAACGACGGTGGCGGTGGCGGTGGGGGCGGCGGCGAGTCGACCGTCGACAGCGTCGCGAACCAGCCACCGCACTTCTACAACGGGCCCGACGGCAGTCATGGGAACCGGGACCGGCTCAACGACGGCAAGGTCCAGTTGATCGTCCCCATCCCGTCGAAACGCAGTCGGGTGGAACTGATCTCCGGCAACAGCCAGAGCGCCTACTCAGGACAGCCCTTCGCCGAACCGCTGCGGGTGCGCTTCGTCGACGCGATCCACGGACCGCAGGCGGGCAAATCGATCACCTTCGCCATGCCCGCCGGTCAGCCGCCCGCCGCCGGGTTCGACAACGGCCGCGACACGATCCGGGCGACCACCGACGCCGACGGCTACGCCCAGGTGAACCTGACCGCGCTGCCCGCGACGCGGCAGGGCGAACTGCCCGGCGGGTTCCTGGTCGACGCGTCGGCCACCGACGATCCGGCCCACCTGATCGGCGGCGCGGTGTTCCGGCTGCACGACGACCAGGTACCGACCGAGATCGAGGTGACGACGACCGCGCCGAACCACATCGCCCAGGTCGGTGAACCGGTCGGCTTCAGCGCGAAGGTGAGCCAGAAACCGGGAACCACACCGGCGTTCGGGACACCCACCGGGCATGTGCGCTTCGAGATCGACGGTGTCGCGACACCGGGACCCGTCGAGCTGGTCGACGGGGTGGCGACCCTGCCGCCGGTCGACGGCCTGCGGCCAGGCACCCACCACGTGCTCGCGACCTATCTGGCCGACGACCCGACCAGGGTGTTCGCACCGGTCTTCGGCAGTGTCGGAGTGCTGGTGCAGACGGAGAAGGTGCCCACCGAGGTCCATCTGACCCTCCCGCCACCGCCGGTACTCGCCGGTGCGGTCGTCGGCGCCACCGTCACCGTGCCGACGCCGAAGCCGGACGCGCCGAAACCCACCGGCGCGATTCAGTTCTCCCAGAACGGTTCCGCACTGGGCGATCCGGTGGCACTCGGCCCGGACGGCACGGCGAGTTCACCGCCGTTGCGGGCAGGCTCGGGCACGGTCGAGGCGCACTATTCCGGTGACGAGGTCTACGAACAGTCGACCGGCCGGGCCGAGCTCACCGTGTACACCGCCACCACGACGACGAAGGTGAGCGCCAGCCACAACCCGGTCACCTACTTCGAGCAACTCGACCTCACCGCGACGGTCACCCGTGACCCCGCAGGCGAGATCGACACCGGCTCCGTCCAGTTCTCCGCAGACGGCAAGCCGCTCGGCGCACCGGTCCCGGTCGACGCCGGGCTCGCCATCGCCCGTGATGTCGACGTCGCCCACCTGGGCTTCGGCACCCACCTGATCACTGCCGACTACTCCGGCGACGTGGACTCCGGTGTGGCGCCCAGCCGAGGCACGATGACGCTGTGGGTGCTGAGGGTCGGTGGTTCGCCGGGCGACCATCCCAGCGATGTCGGCGTGCACCTCGACCTTCCCCGCACCGCCGACCCCGGCGGACGGGTGACCGCGACCGTCACCGTCACCAATGTCGGCGGCCGACAAGCCACCGACGTCGAAGCCCGGTTGTCGACCCAGGGCTGGCACCGCCTGGTCGATCCAGGTGGCGGCGAGGTGCGGTCGACCCACGTCCGATTCCGGCTCCCCACCCTCGAAGCGGGTGAGACGCGGACCTTCACCGTGGTCCTCGAAGCACCACAGCGCTTGGCGCTGATCACCTCGTTCTTGCACGCGTCGACGGCGAGCACCGACATGAACCCGGCCAACAACCTGCACCTCGCCTCGACCTTCGTTCGGGCGCGAATGAGCTGAGACCTCCCCAGCGTTCTACGCTGCTGCCATGACGGTGCATTTCATCGGGGCGGGCCCCGGCGCTGCCGACCTGCTCACGGTGCGCGCGGTGAACCTCCTGCGCGACAGCCCGGTCTGCCTGTACGCGGGGACCTACCTCGACCCCGAGGTACTGGCCCACTGCGCGCCCGGCACGGAACTGATCGACACCCAGCGCCTCGACCTGGACCAGATCACCGCCCACCTCGTGCAGGCCCATGAGGCGGGTAAGGACGTCGCCCGCCTGTGCTCGGGCGACCCGTCCATCTATTCGGCACTCACCGAACAAACCCGCCGCCTCGACGCACACGGCGTCCCCTGGGACATCACCCCCGGCGTCCCCGCCTACGCGGCGGCCGCGGCCGTCCTCGGCACCGAACTCACGATCCCCGAGGTGGTGCAGTCGGTGGTCCTGACCCGCACCCAGGCCCGCTCGACGAAGATGCCCGAGGGCGAGGCCCTGGCGAACTTCGCCGCCACCGGCGCCACCCTCGTTCTGCACCTGGCCATCACGAGGATCGAAACCCTCGCCGACGAGCTCGCCGAGGAATACGGCCCCTCCTGCCCGGTCGCCGTCGTCTACCGAGCCAGTCAGCCCGAACAAGTGGTCCTGCGCGGCACCCTCGCCGACATCGCCGCCCAGGTCGAATCGGCGGGCCTGCGGCAAGCCGCCGTCATCCTCGTCGGCCGTGCGATGAACATCCCCGCCACCTGCGCCCAGTCACACCTCTACGACCCGGCCCGTCAGCGCGGCGAGTGATCCGCGCCCGGACATGTGACCCATCACTCAATCGCTGCGCGCACGACCGCGAGAGTCGGGATGTGAGGTGCACGGAACAGTCAGCAAACCGGGTGCGACGGATCTACCTGGGTCGATGCCCGCCAGCTATGGAGGTGGTTGGTTGCGGGGCAGCGGCACCGGTAGATTGGTGCGATGGTTTGCGACGAGCACACCGGCGCGGTCGGCCGGACGGTCCGAAGCATGGTCTCGGCCATGTAACGAGATCGGCTGAGCCGACAGATAGTGCCTATGGACATTTTTGCCTGATTGATTTCGAGAATTGAACCCGAGACGCAGGCGCCACCGCTGGATCTGGCTGGGCGTCTGCGTTCCGGTGTCGTCGGGGAGCGCCTGGAACGGGTGTTCCGGAAGCGAGGTTTGGGTTGGACCGGCTGGATTTCGGCGGAAACGGCGAAACTGGTGACGGACGTGGAGGCTCTTCGGAGTACTTCCCGCTCTCGCCCGCACAGCTGGGTATCTGGTACGCGCAGCACGTCGACCCGCTGGTGCCGATCAATATCGCCCAGTACGTCGACCTGCGTGGCCGCCTCGATGTGGCCGCGCTCGAGCGTGCGAGCGCTGGTGCCGCCACCGACCTCGAATCGGGCTGGCTGCGCATCGTCGAGATCGACGGCGAGCCGATGCAGACCATCGACCCCACCCAGGACGCGACGCTGATCTATGTCGATCTGCGTGGTGAGGCCGACCCGGAGGCCGCCGCCGCCGAGTGGATGCGCGCCGAGTACAGCCGCCCGCTCGACATCGTCGCCGACCGCCTGGTGCAGGCCGCCGCGCTGCAGCTCGAGGACGAGCGCTGGTACTGGTACGCCCGCGTCCACCACATCGTGCTCGACGGTTTCGGCGCCAACAACTTCGTCAACCGCACGGCACAGCTCTACACCGCCGAGGTCACCGGCATCCCGGCCCCGCCGAACAAGGCCGCCGATCTGCGCTCGCTCTACGAGTCCGAGATCGCCTACCGCGACAGCACCCGATTCCAGTCCGACAAGGAGCACTGGGCCCAGCGCGTCGCCGGTCTGGAGGAGGGCAGCAGCCTCACCGGTCGGTCGGCGCCGCCGTCGCCGGTCAACGACATCACGAGCGCCGCGCTGTCGCAGGACCAGGACGACCTGCTCGCCGCCGCGATCACCCGCCACGACAGCACCGCCGCCCCGCTGCTGATCGCCGGCTTCGCCGCCTACCTGGCCCAGATCACCGGCACCGAGGACGTCATCCTCAGCCTGCCGGTCACCGCCCGCACCACCGCGACCATGCGCCGCTCCGGTGGCGCGACCTCCAATATCGTGCCGCTGCGCCTGCGCGTCGGACACGACACCACGGTCGCCCAGCTGCTGCGTTCGGTCACCACCGAGGTGTCGGGCGCGCTGCGTCACCAGCGTTACCGGCACGAGGACATCCGCCGTGATTCGGCGGGCGACGGCATGGTCTCCACGGAGTTCTTCGGTCCGTGGGTCAACATCATGCTGTTCGACAACCAGCTGCGCTTCGGTGACATGGAGGGCACGCTCAACGTGCTGTCCACCGGCAGCATCGAGGACCTGGGCGTCAACTTCTACCAGTCGCACGGCGGCACCCGCTCCCACATCGACTTCGAGACCAACCCGAACCTGTATTCGGCCGAGGAAGCGCGCACCCACCACGCCCGCTTCCTCGAGTTCTTCGACCGCTTCCTCGCCGCCGACGCCGAACTGCCCGTGTGGGCGCTGCCCGTCACCGGCGCCGAGGAACTGGAACGCTCGCTCACCGAGTGGAACGATTCCGCGCACGAGGTCCCCGCGACCACGCTGCCCGCCCTGCTCGACGCCCAGGTCCCGCGCACCCCCGACAACATCGCCCTGGATTTCGAGGGTGAAACGCTCACCTACGCCGAGTTCGCCGACCGGGTGAACCGGCTCGCGCGTTACCTGATCGCCGACGGTGTCGGCCCGGAATCCCTCGTCGCCCTCGGCATGCGCCGCTCGCTGGAGCTGGTGATCGGCATGCACGCCGTGCTGCGCGCCGGTGGCGCCTACGTGCCGATCGACCCGGATCACCCGGCCGACCGCACCGCCTACATCCTCGAATCCGCGGCACCGGTCTGCGTGCTCACCACCAGCCGTGACGAGCTCGACCTGCCCGCCGATGTCGCTCGGGTGGAGATCGATCGACTCGACACCACCGGTTTCGACGCCACACCTGTGTCCGATGCCGACCGGCTCGCCCCGCTGCGCCCGGACAACACCGCCTACGTCATCTACACCTCCGGTTCCACCGGCCGCCCCAAGGGCGTCGCGGTCACCCATCACGCGATCGTCAACCAAGAGCTGTGGATGCTCGACGAGTACCGGTTGACCGCCGACGACGTGTACCTGCAGAAGACCGCGACCACCTTCGACGTGTCGCTGTGGGGTTACTTCCTGCCGCTGATGGTCGGCGCCAAGCTGGTCATCGCCTCGCCCGACGGGCACCGCGACCCGTTGTATGTCGCGGACATGATCGAACGCCACGGCGTCACCGTGACGGATTTCGTGCCGTCCATGCTCACCGTCTTCGTCTCGCACGCCACCGCCGCCCAATGTGCTTCGCTGCGTGCGGTTTTCGTGATCGGTGAGGCGCTGCCGCCGGAGACCGCCGCCGGTCTGCGCGCCATTTCCAGCGCCGGACTGCACAACCTGTACGGCCCCACCGAGGCCGCGGTCTCCGTAACCTATTGGGAGGCAACCGAAGCCGACACCGTCACGGTGCCGATCGGTATCCCCGAATGGAATGTCGAAGTCTACGTGCTGGATTCGCGGCTGCGCCCGGCCGCGATCGGTGCACCGGGTGAGCTGTATCTGGCCGGTCGTCAGCTGGCCCGCTGCTACCGCGGCCGCCCCGACCTGACCTCGGACCGCTTCGTCGCCAACCCGGTCGGCGGCCCCGGCGAGCGCATGTACCGCACCGGTGACCTGGTGCGCTGGAACGGCGACGGCGTCCTCGAGTACATCGGCCGCACCGACTTCCAGGTGAAGTTCCGTGGTCAGCGCATCGAGCTCGGCGAGATCGAGACCGACCTGCTCGCGCACCCGAGCGTCAGCCAGGCGGCGGTGCTCGTGGTCGACACCGCGACCGGTCAGCAGCTGGTGGCCTACGTGGTGCCCGCGCCGGGTCAGTCCGCCGACCCGGCGACCCTGACCAGGTTCGTCGCCGAGAAGCTGCCCAGCTACATGGTGCCCGCGTCGATCATGGTGCTCGACGCGTTCCCGCTCAACACCAGCGGCAAGCTCGACCGTAAGGCCCTGCCCGAGCCGGTGTTCACCGCCGCCGCGGGCGATTTCCGAGCTCCGCGTACCGCAGCCGAGCAGATCGTCGCGGGCATCTTCGCCGATGTGCTGAGCCAGGAACGGGTCGGCGCCGACGACAACTTCTTCGAACTCGGTGGCAACTCGCTGGTCGCCACCCAGGTCGTGGCCCGCATCGGCGCCGCGTTCGGCATCCAGCTGGGCGTGCGCGCCCTGTTCGAGACCCCGACCGTCGCCGGCTTGGCCGCGCGGGCGGAAGCCGTTGCGCCCGCCGAGATCTCGTCTCGCCCGCCGCTGGTCGCCCAGGAGCATCCGGATCGGGTGCCGCTGTCGCTGGCTCAGCAGCGGATGTGGTTCATCAACCAGTTCGACCCCGCCGCGCCCACCTACAACCTGCCCTTCGTGGTGCAGATGAAGGGCCGGGTCGAGGTCGACACGCTCATCGCGGCGCTCAATGATGTTGTGGTGCGCCAGGAGTCGCTGCGCACGATCTTCCCCGATGCCGACGGCGGCTTCCAGCGGGTACTGGGTGCCGACGAGTTCGACCTCGGCATCACCGTGTCCTCGATCGATCAGGCCGAGCTGCCCGCCGAGCTGGTCGACTTCGCGTCCAGGGGTTTCGACGTCACCCTCGAGCTGCCGATCCGGGTGCGGATCTACCGGGTCACCGGCGGAAGCACCAATGGCACACCGGAATACGCGGTCGCGTTCGTCGTCCATCACATCGCCGCCGACGGTTTCTCCTTCGGCCCGCTGGCCCGCGATGTCGCCACCGCCTACCTCGCCCGCGCGGCGGGGCTGGCTCCGGCGTGGGAACCGCTGCCGGTGCAGTACCGCGACTACACGCTGTGGCAGCGTGAGCTGCTCGGTTCGGAGTCGGACCCGGAGTCCATCGCGGCCCGCCAGATCGATTACTGGCGCCGGGCGCTGGACGGCCTGCCCGATCAGCTCGACCTGCCCGCCGACCGGATCCGCCCGCAGCAGCAGAGTTTCCGTGGTGCGCAGCTGGCCTTCGACATCGACCCCGACCTGCACGCGGACCTGATCGCCCTGGCCCGTGCCAAGGGCGTCACGCTGTTCATGGTGCTGCACGCCGCGCTCGCGGTGCTGCTGTCGCGGCTGTCCAACACCCGCGACATCGCGGTCGGCACCCCCATCGCCGGTCGTGGTGAGCAGGCGCTCGACGACCTGATCGGCATGTTCGTCAACACCCTGGTGCTGCGTTCCGACGTGGATCCCGGCCTGTCGTTCGCCGATTTCCTGGCTCGCACCCGCGACACCGACCTGGCCTCGTTCGGCAATGCCGATGTGCCGTTCGAGCGTCTCGTCGACGTGCTCAACCCGACCCGCTCCCAGGCGCGCCACCCGCTGTTCCAGGTGATGCTGTCGTTCCAGGAGATGGCGCACGGCGAGCTGGAGCTGCCCGGTCTCACGGTCAGCGCCGACGAGCTCGAGGTCGCGATCGCCAAGTTCGACCTGCAGTGGACCATCACCGAGCAGCACAGCAGCGGTGGTGCCCCGCAGGGCCTGGCGGCGGTCGCGCAGTTCGCGACCGATCTGTTCGACGCCGAGACCGTGCAGTCGTTCATCGACCGGCTGCTGTCGATCCTGCGCGCGATCACCGTCGACCCGTCGGTGGCCGTCGGTGACATCGATCTGCTCGGCGAGCAGGAACGCCTCGATGTGTCGCGCGAGTGGGTGAGTTTCGCCCCCGACGGCGGCACCGGCCGGTTCGCCGACCGGGAGATCACCCTGGTCGACCTGTTCGAATCCGCCGTCGCGGCGCATCCGGACAACGTCGCGGCCCGCTACGGCGCGGAGTCGCTGACCTACGCCGAGCTGGACCGCCGCGCGAATGCGCTGGCGCGCAAGCTGATCGCCGACGGCGCGGGACCGGAGTCGTTGGTCGCGGTGATTCTGCCGCGTTCGCTGGATCTGGTCGTCGCCCTGCTCGCGGTGGTGAAGACCGGTGCCGGTTACGTCCCGGTCGATCCGACCTACCCGGCCGAGCGCATCGCCTACGTGCTCGAGGACTCGCGCCCGACCAGTGTGGTGATCGATGCCGACTCCGAGGTGGAGCTGGCCGACGATCTGCCGGTGCTGGTGCTCGGCGAGCTCGACGACGCCGACGGCGCCCCGATCACCGACGCCGATCGCCGTGCACCGTTGTCGCCGGACAATGTCGCCTACGTCATCTACACCTCGGGTTCGACCGGCCGTCCCAAGGGCGTGGCGGTGGCACACCGGAATGTGGTGCGGCTGTTCGCGAACACCGATCGTGATTTCGGTTTCGGCCCCGACGACGTGTGGACACTGTTCCACTCCTACGCCTTCGACTTCTCCGTCTGGGAGCTGTGGGGTCCGCTGCTGTTCGGCGGCACCGTGGTGGTCGTCGACTACTTCACCTCGCGCTCCCCGGAGCAGTTCCTCGATCTGCTGCGCACCGAACGCGTGACGGTGCTCAACCAGACCCCGTCGGCCTTCTATCAACTGGCCGAGGCCGATCGAAATGCCGGTCCTGGCGTCGAGCCGCTGAGCCTGCGCTACGTGGTGTTCGGCGGTGAGGCGCTCGAGCTGCGTCGCCTGTCGGATTGGGTTGCCCGCCACGGTGATTCGTCGCCCACGCTGGTGAACATGTACGGCATCACCGAGACCACGGTGCACGTGTCGTACCGCGCGCTCGATGCCGAAACGATCGCCGCCGCTTCGGGTTCCATCGTCGGCCGCGCCATCGCCGGCCTGAGCGTGTATGTGCTCGACTCACGTCTGCGGCCGGTTCCGGTGGGTGTCGCAGGCGAAATGTATGTAGCGGGACCACAATTGGCTCGTGGCTACCTCGGTCGCCCCGATCTGACCGCGACTAGGTTCGTCGCGAGCCCGATGGGTGACGGCGAACGCCTCTACCGTTCCGGCGACCTCGCGCGCTGGAACCGTTTCGGCGAGCTCGAATACCTCGGCCGCGCCGACGACCAGGTGAAGGTGCGTGGTTTCCGCATCGAACTCGGCGAGATCGAAGCCGCCGTGCTGTCGCACCCGGAGATCGCCCAAGCCGCGGTCATCGTGCGCGAGGACCAGCCCGGCGGCCAGCGCATCGTCGCCTACGTCGTCGCCGAATCGCACAAGCTCGACCTCGACGAGGTCCGCCAGTTCGCCGCCGACCAGCTCCCGGCCTACATGGTGCCCTCGGCGTTCGTCCAGCTCGACGCCATCCCGCTGACCGTCAACGGCAAGCTCGACCGCCGCGCCCTCCCCGCCCCGGTCTTCGAGGTGCGCGAATTCCGTGCTCCGACAACGCCGATCGAACAGATCATCGCGCAGGTCTTCGCCGACGTGCTCGATCTGCCGCGCATCGGCGTCGACGACGACTTCTTCGAACTCGGCGGCAACTCGCTGATCGCCACCCAGGTGGTCTCGCGCGTCGGCATCGCCCTCGATACCCGCGTTCCGGTGCGGATGTTGTTCGAGGCGTCCACCGTGGCCGCCCTGGCCGCGCGCGTGGAATCGCAGGCGGGCGACGGCGCCCACAAGGCCCTGGTGGCGCGCGAGCGGCCCGAGCAGGTGCCGCTGTCGCTGGCTCAGCAGCGCATGTGGTTCCTCAACCGCTTCGACACCGCCTCGGCGGTCAACAACATCCCGGTCGCCATCCGCCTGTCCGGTGACCTCGACGTGGCCGCCCTGCAGGTGGCCGTCATCGACGTCATCGACCGGCACGAGTCGCTGCGCACCGTGTTCCCCGACTCCGGCAACGGCCCGGTGCAGGTGGTGCTCGACGCCGCCCAGATCGTGCCCGACCTCACCCCGTACCGGGTCACCGAGGAAAACCTCATCGATCATCTGATCGACCTGGCCTCGATGGCCTTCGACGTGACCAGCGAAGTGCCGCTGCACGCACGGCTTTTCGAGATCTCGGACTCCGAGTACGTGCTCGGCATGGTGGTGCACCACATCTCCGCCGACGGTTGGTCGATGGCGCCGCTCTCGCGCGACGTCATCATGGCCTACGCCGCGCGCACCTCCTGGGAGGCGCCGACCTGGGCCGAATTGCCGGTCCAGTACGCCGATTACGCGCTGTGGCAGCGCGAGGTGCTGGGTTCCGAGGACGACCCGACCTCGCTGATCTCCTCCGAGATCGACTACTGGAAGCGCGAACTCGCCGATCTGCCCGACGAGCTGGTGCTCCCCGCCGATCACCCGCGTCCGCCCGCCGCCAGCTACCGAGGCGGCACCTACAGCTTCGTCATCGCGGGCGAAACACAGCGTGCCCTGATGGAGTTGGGCCGCCGCTACAACGCCTCGCTGTTCATGGTGATGCACAGCGCCCTCGCGGTGCTGCTCGCGCGCTCGAGCGGATCGTCCGACATCGCCATCGGCACCCCGGTGGCCGGTCGTGGCGACCAGGCGCTCGACGATCTCGTCGGCATGTTCGTCAACACCCTGGTGCTGCGCACCGAGGTGGACGGCGCCACCGCCTTCGCGACCCTGCTCGACCAGGCCCGCGAGACCGACCTGCAGGCCTTCGCCCACGCCGACGTGCCGTTCGAGCGGCTCGTCGAGGTGCTCAACCCCGCCCGTTCGCAGGCACGGCACCCGCTGTTCCAGGTGATGCTGTCGTTCCAGAACACCAAGCAGGCCTCGCTGCAGCTGCCCGGCCTTTCGGTGAGCGGTATCGATTACGACGCCCAGCTGGCCAAGTTCGACCTACAGCTGACGCTCACCGAGGTGCAGGACACCGACGGCGAGGTCGGCGGCATGTCGGCCGAGTTCTCCTACGCGCTCGACCTGTTCGGGGAATCGACGGTCGCCGCGTTCGCCCGCCGCCTCGACAACATCTTCGCCGCGATCGTCGCCGACCCCGAGGTGCCGGTCGGCGACATCGACCTGCTCGCGCCCGAGGAGCACGCGCAGGTCCTGGTCGACTGGAACGACACCGCGCACGCGGTGCCGCACGCCACCCTGGTCTCGCTGTTCGACGCCCAGGTGGAGCGCACCCCCGACGCGGTCGCGCTGGTCTTCGAAGCCGAACAGCTCACCTACCGTGAGCTGCAGGAGCGCGCCAACCGCATCGCCCGCAGGCTGATCGCCGACGGTGTCGGCCCGGGTTCGCATGTGGCCCTTGCCACCCGGCGTTCCACCGAACTCGTCGTCGCGATGTACGCGGTGCTGCAGACGGGTGCGGCCTACGTGCCCCTCGACCCCGATCAGCCCGCCGACCGCATCGGCCACATCATCGAGACCGCGGAGCCGCAGCTGGTGCTCACCAGCCGTCGCGACGGTTTCGAGGCCGAGGGCGTCACCGTGCACGCCGTCGAGAACATCGAGGCGCCCGCCGATTTCAGCGGTGCCCCGATCACCGACGCCGAGCGGGTGCGTCCGCTGCGCGACAGCAACACCGCCTACGTCATCTTCACCTCCGGTTCGACCGGCCGCCCCAAGGGTGTCGCCGTCGACCACGCCGCGATCGTGAACCGGCTGCTGTGGATGCAGCACGAGTACCCGATCGACGCCACCGACGCGGTGCTGCAGAAGACCCCCGCCACCTTCGACGTGTCGGTGTGGGAGTTCTTCTGGCCGCTGCAGACCGGTGCGCGCCTGGTGGTCGCCAAGCCCGACGGTCACCGCGACCCGGTGTACCTGGCGCAGATCATCGCCGAACAGTCCATCACCACAGCGCATTTCGTGCCGTCGATGCTGTCGGTGTTCGTGTCGACCCTCGGCAACAACGGCAACGGCGACGCGGTGCGCATGCGCCAGGTGTTCGCCTCCGGTGAGGCGCTGCCCGCGCCCACCGCGCAGCGCCTGCGTGAGCTGACCGGCGCCCGCCTGCACAACCTGTACGGCCCCACCGAGGCCGCCGTCGACGTGACCTATCACGAGGTCGTCGACGCCGACGTGGAGTCGGTGCCGATCGGCCGTCCGGTGTGGAACACCAAGGTGTTCGTGCTGGATTCGCGCCTGCACCCCGTCGCCTCCGGTGTCGCGGGTGAGCTGTACCTGGCGGGCGATCAGCTCGCCGTCGGCTACCTCAACCGGGCCGACCTCACCGCCGACCGCTTCGTCGCCAACCCCTACGGCCCCGCCGGTTCGCGCATGTACCGCACCGGCGACCTGGTCACCTGGACCCGCGACGGTGAACTGAACTACCTGGGCCGCACCGACTTCCAGGTGAAGCTGCGCGGTCTGCGCATCGAGCTCGGTGAAATCGAGGCGACGCTGCTGGCCCAGCCCGGTGTCGCGCAGTCGGTCGTCGTTGTCCGTGCCGACGCGCACGCGGGCGATCAGCTCGTGGGTTACGTTGTGCCCGAACCGGGCTCGGCTCTCGATGTGGCCGCCGTCAAGGCCGGGCTCGCCGCCGAGCTGCCCGCCTACATGGTGCCCTCGGCGCTCGTCGTGCTCGAAGCGTTCCCGCTCAACGCCTCCGGCAAGCTCGATCGCAAGGCGCTGCCCGCCCCGGTGTTCGAGGCCAAGGTGTTCCGCGCGCCCTCGACGCCGATCGAGGAGATCGTCGCCGAGATCTTCGCCGACCTGCTCGGCGCCGAGCGCGTGGGCGTGGACGACGACTTCTTCGCCCTCGGCGGCAACTCGCTGGTCGCCACCCAGGTGGCGGCCCGCCTGAGCAAGGCGCTCGACGCCGAGGTCGGCGTGCGCACCCTGTTCGAGGCGCCGACCGTCGGCGCGCTCGCCGCGCGGGTGGAATCGCACGCGGGCAGCGGTCTGCGCGCCGAACTCACCGCGCGTCCGCGTCCGGAGTACCCGCCGCTGTCGCTGGCACAGCAGCGCATGTGGTTCCTCAACCGCTTCGACGCCGAGGACACCGGCACCTACAACATCCCGGTCGCGGTGCGCCTGCAGGGCCTGCTCGACTTCCCCGCCCTGCGCGGGGCCGTCGCCGACGTGATCGCCCGCCACGAGTCGCTGCGTACGGTCTTCCCGTCCCACGACGGCACCGCCTACCAGAAGGTGCTCGCCGCCGCGGCCGCCATTCCGGACGTGGAACTGGTCGAGGCCGACGAGACCGACATGGCCATTTCGCTCTACGAGTTCGCCCGTCGCGGTTTCGACGTCACCGCGAATCCGCCGGTGCGCCTTCGGGTCTACGAGCTGAGCGAACGCGAGCACGTGCTGGTGATGGTGGTCCACCACATCGCCTCCGACGGTTTCTCGCTGCGCCCGCTGGTGCGCGACCTGATGACCGCCTACGTCGCCCGCACCGCCAACGCCGAGCCCGGCTGGCCGCCGCTCGCCGTGCAGTACGTGGACTACGCGCTGTGGCAGCGCGAGGTCCTCGGCGACGAGAACGACCCCACCTCGCTGATCTCCGAGCAGCTCGACCACTGGCGCACCGCGCTGGCCGACCTGCCCGACGAGCTGCGCCTGGGCCACAAGTCGCGGCCCGCGCAGGCCAGCTACCAGGCGGGCACGCACCGCTTCGAGGTGCCGGGCGAACTCGTCGACGCCCTCAACCGCGTCGCTCACGAGCACAGCACCACCCTGTTCATGGTCGTGCACAGCGCCTTCGCCGTGCTGCTCGCGCGCCTGTCGGGCACCTCCGACATCGCCATCGGCACCCCGGTCGCCGGTCGTGGCCAGCAGGCACTCGACGACCTGGTCGGCATGTTCGTCAACACCCTGGTGTTGCGCGCCGAGGTGGACCCCGGCGTCACCTTCACCGAGCTGCTCGGCCAGGTGCGCGAGAACGATCTGGCGGCCTTCGCCCACGCCGACGTGCCGTTCGAGCGCCTCGTCGAGGTGCTCAACCCGGCCCGCTCGCAGTCGCGGCACCCGCTGTTCCAGGTGATGCTGTCGTTCCAGAACCTGGGCCGCACCACCCTGGAACTGCCCGGTCTGACCGTGTCGGAGCTGGGCATCGACCAGCACACCGCCAAGTTCGACCTGCAGCTCGCGCTGAGCGAGGTCCCGGCCGACGACGACAGCCACCTCGACGCCGAACTCGTCTACGCCACCGACCTTTTCGACTCGCAGTTCGCCGCCACCTTCGGCGCCCGCCTGCTGCGTGTGCTCGGTGCGATCGTGGCCGACCCGACCGCCCCCGTCGGCGACATCGAACTGCTCGACAACGCCGAGCGCACCCTGGTGCTCGACCGCTGGAACGACACCGAGTTCGCGGTCGACGCGGCACTGAGCACCCCGAGCGACGACGACCCGGCCACCCTCAACGCCCTGTTCGAGGCGCAGGTCGCGCGCACGCCCGACGCGACGGCTCTCACGTTCGAGGGGACGAGTCTGTCCTACGCCGAGTTCGCGGTCCGCGTGCGCAAGCTCGCCCGCTGGCTCAAGGACGCCGGTGTCGGCCCGGAATCGTATGTGGCCCTCGGCATGCGGCGTTCGATCGACCTGCTGGTCGGCATGTACGCCGTGTCCGCCGCCGGTGGCGCGTACGTGCCGCTCGACCCCGATCACCCGGCCGAGCGCATCGAGCACATCCTCGACACCGCCCAGCCGGTGTGCGTGCTGACGTCGGGGGAGAGCCTGCCCGCGGCCGCCGGTCGCGAGGTACGCATCGACCAGCTCGACCTGTCCGGCCACTCGGCCGAGCCGGTCACCGACGCCGACCGGCATCGCCCGCTGCGCTCGGGCAACACCGCCTACGTCATCTTCACCTCGGGTTCGACCGGTCGCCCCAAGGGCGTCGCGGTCAGCCATGCGGCCATCGTCAACCGCCTCGTGTGGATGCACGCCGCCTACGGTCTGGCCGCCGACGACGTGGTGCTGCAGAAGACGCCCGCCACCTTCGACGTGTCGGTGTGGGAGTTCTTCTGGCCGCTGCAGGTCGGTGCGCGCCTGGTCGTCGCCAAGCCCGACGGGCATCGCGACCCCGCCTACCTGGCCCGGCTGATCGTGGCGGAGCAGGTCACCACGGTGCACTTCGTGCCGTCGATGATGGCCGTGTTCGTCACCGAACCGCTTGCGGCCGACTGTGTTTCGCTGCGCAATGTGTTCGCCTCCGGTGAGGCGCTGCCCGCGCCGACCGCGCAGCGCCTGCGCGAGCTCACCGGTGCCGCGCTGCACAACCTGTACGGCCCGACCGAGGCCGCGGTCGACGTGACCTTCCACGAGGTCACCGAGGCCGACACCGACACCGTGCCGATCGGCGCGCCGGTGTTCAACACCCGTCTGTACGTGCTGGATTCGCGGCTGCGACCCGTTCCGGTCGGTGTCGCGGGTGAGCTGTATCTGGCGGGCGTGCAGCTGGCCCACGGCTACGTCGGTCGCCCCGACCTCACGATGGACCGCTTCGTCGCCGACCCGTTCACCCCGGGCGAGCGCATGTACCGCACCGGTGACCTCGTCACCTGGACCCCCGACGGCGAGCTGGAATACCTGGGCCGCACCGACTTCCAGGTGAAACTGCGCGGTCTGCGCATCGAACTCGGTGAGATCGAGTCCGCGCTCACCGCGCTGCCGCAGATCGCGCAGGCGGTCGTGGTGGTGCGCGCCGACGAGCACACCGGCGACCAGCTGGTCGCCTACGTGATCCCGGAGACCGGGCAGAGTGTCGACACCGACGCGACGAAGGCCGCCCTGTCGGCCGAACTGCCGGTGTACATGGTGCCCGCCGCGTTCATGGTGCTGAACGCCTTCCCGCTCAACGCTTCCGGCAAGCTCGACCGCAAGGCACTGCCCGCCCCCGTGTTCGCCGCGCGGGTGTTCCAGGCGCCGGTCACCCCGGTGCAGCAGATCGTCGCCGCCACCTTCGCCGAGGTGCTCGGCGCGGGCCAGGTCGGCCTCGACGACGACTTCTTCGAACTCGGCGGCAACTCGCTGGTGGCCACCCGGGTCGCCGCGCGCCTGTCGGAGGCCCTCGACGCCCAGGTGCCGCTGCGCGCGCTGTTCGAGGCGCCGACCGTCGCCGCGCTCGCGGCCCGTGTGGAGACCGCGTCCGGCCGTGGCGCCCGTGTGCCGCTTGCCCCGCGTCCGCGTCCCGAGCTGGTCCCGCTGTCGCAAGCCCAGCAGCGGATGTGGTTCCTCAACCGCTTCGACAACCGCACCGCCGTCAACAACATCCCGATCGCCGTCCGGCTCACCGGTGAACTCGACACGGCCGCACTGGAATCCGCCATCGCCGACGTGATGGCCCGGCACGAGTCGCTGCGCACCTTCTATCCCGAGATCGAAGGCGCCGGCTACCAGCAGATCCTGCCCGTCGACGAGGTCCGTTTCGCACTGCCTGCCCAGCCGGTCGCCGCCGAGGATGTCGTCGCCCGCGTGGTCGAGCTGGCGAGCGTGCAGTTCGATGTCACCCGCGAGGTGCCGTTCCGCGCGAGCCTGCTGCGGATCGATGAGCGCACGCATGTCGCCGTCCTGGTGATGCACCACATCAGCGGTGACGGTTTCTCGCTGCGTCCGCTGCTGCGTGACGTGGTGGTCGCCTACACCGAACGCGCTCGCGGTGAGGTGCCCGCGTGGGCGCCCCTCGAGGTGCAGTACGCCGACTACACGCTGTGGCAGCGTGAGGTGCTCGGCGAGGAGTCCGATCCCGATTCGGTCGCCGCGGGTCAGCTCGCCTACTGGACCGAGCAGCTGCGCGACCTGCCCGACCAGATCGAACTGCCCGCCGACCGGCCGCGTCCCGAGATCGCGACCAATGCCGGTGACCTGTACCGGTTCTCGATCGATGCCGAGCTGCATCGCGCGCTCACCGAGATCGCCCGCGCCCGTGGCGTCACCCTGTTCATGGTGATGCACGCGGCCCTGGCCACCTGGGCCGCGAGACTGTCCAACAGCACCGACATCGCCATCGGCACCCCGATCGCCGGCCGTGGCGAACGTTCGCTCGACGACCTGGTCGGCATGTTCGTCAACACCCTGGTGCTGCGCAGCGAGGTCGACCTCGGCGGGCGCTTCGGCGACCTGCTCGAGCAGGTCCGCAAGGTCGACCTGTCGGCCTTCGCCAACGCCGACGTGCCGTTCGAACGGCTCGTCGAGGTGCTCAGCCCCACCCGCTCACAGGCGCACCACCCGCTGTTCCAGGTGGCGCTCACCTTCGAGGCGGCCACCGCCGCCGACACCGGTACCGTCGCGCTGCCGGGTCTCGACCTCGACGTGGTCGACTTCGACCCGGGCACAGCGAAGTTCGACGTGCAGCTCACCGTCGGCGAGGCCGCCGACGGCTCGCTCGCCATGTCCTGGAACTACGCCACCGATCTGTTCGACGCCGAGACCGTCGCCGCCTTCGGCGACCGCCTGGTCCGCATCCTGCGCACGGTGGCCGAGAACCCGGACGTGATCGTCGGTGACATCGACCTGCTCGGTGAGGCCGAACAGCGCGATGTCGCCCAGCGCTGGGTGTCCTCGGGCGCCGACGCCATCGCCCTGCCCGTGGTGCACGATGCCAGCACCCCCGCCGGCTACCGGCGCGGGCTGTTCGGCAACCGGCACACCACCCTCGTCGACCTGTTCGACGCGGCCGCGGCCGCCTACCCGGACCGGATCGCCGCCAAGTTCGGCGTCGAATCGCTCACCTACGCCGAGCTCGACCGGCGCGCGAATGTGCTGGCGCGCAGGCTGATCGACGACGGTGCCGGTCCGGAGTCGCTGGTCGCGGTGATTCTGCCGCGTTCGCTGGATCTGGTCGTCGCCCTGCTCGCGGTGGTGAAGACCGGTGCCGGTTATGTGCCGGTCGATCCGACGTATCCGGCCGAGCGCATCGCCTACGTGCTCGAGGATTCGCGCCCGACCAGCGTCGTGCTCGACTCCACCGTCCAGGTGACGGTGCCCGCGCATCTGCCCTCGGTGGTCCTCGACGGGTTCGCCGTGGAGACCGGCAATGTGGAGGACGCCGACGACGCGCCCATCACCGATGCCGACCGCCTCGCGCCGCTGTCGCCGGACAATGTCGCCTATGTCATCTACACCTCCGGCTCGACCGGTCGCCCCAAGGGCGTCGCCGTCGCGCACCGGAATGTGGTGCGGCTGTTCGCCAATACCGATCGCGACTTCGGCTTCGGCCCGCGCGACGTGTGGACGTTGTTCCACTCCTACGCCTTCGACTTCTCCGTCTGGGAGCTGTGGGGTCCGCTGCTGTTCGGCGGCTCACTGATCGTCGTCGACTACTACACCTCGCGTTCGCCCGAGCAGTTCCTGGAACTGCTGCGGGTGGAGCAGGTGACGGTGCTCAACCAGACGCCGTCGGCGTTCTATCAGCTGGCCGAGGCCGACCGGAACGCCGGACCGGGCGTGGCGCCGCTGGCCCTGCGTTACGTGGTGTTCGGCGGTGAAGCGCTCGAGCTGCGCCGCCTGTCGGATTGGGTTGCCCGCCACGGTGATTCGTCGCCGACGCTGGTGAACATGTACGGCATCACCGAGACCACGGTGCACGTGTCGTTCCGCGCGCTGGACGCGAAGACCATCGCGGCGGCGGCCGGTTCGGTCGTCGGCCGGGCCATCGCGGGCCTGAGCGTGTTCGTGCTCGACTCGCGTCTGCGCCCGGTGCCGGTGGGTGTCGCGGGTGAGATGTATGTCGCGGGACCGCAATTGGCGCGTGGCTACCTGGGTCGGCCGGACCTGACCGCCACCCGCTTCGTCGCCAACCCCCTTGCGGGCCCGAACCAGGCCGGTTCGCGGCTGTACCGTTCCGGCGACCTCGCGCGCTGGAACCGTTTCGGCGAGCTCGAATACCTCGGCCGCGCCGACGACCAGGTGAAGGTGCGTGGTTTCCGCATCGAGCTCGGTGAGATCGAAGCCGCCGTGCTCGCTCAGCCCGGCATCGCGCAGGCGGCGGTCATCGTGCGTGAGGACACCCCCGGTGACCAGCGCATCGTCGCCTACGTGGTCGCCGACGCCGACATCGAACCCGATCTCGACGCCGTGCGCACCGGCGCCGCCGAGCAGCTGCCCGCCTACATGGTTCCGGCCGCGCTCGTGCGGCTCGAGTGGATCCCGCTCACCGTCAACGGCAAGCTCGACCGCCGTGCCCTGCCCGCCCCGGCGGTGCAGGCGCGTGCCTTCCGCGCCCCGGTCACCCCGGTGCAGGAAACCGTGGCCGCGGTGTTCGCCGACGTGCTCGGCCTGGACCGGGTCGGTGTCGACGACGACTTCTTCGACCTCGGCGGCAACTCGCTGATCGCCACCCGCGTCGTCGCCCGCATCGGCGCGGCGCTCGGTGCGACGGTGCCCGTGCGTGCCCTGTTCGAAGCGTCGACCGTGGAAGCCCTCGCGGCCCGGGTGGAATCGCACACCGGCGGCACCGCCCGCGCGGCGCTCGTCGCCCGCGAACGCACCGACGGCGAACTGGTCCCGCTGTCGTTCGCCCAGCAGCGGATGTGGTTCCTCAACAAGTACGACACCACCTCCTCGGCCTACAACCTGCCCGTCGCGATCCGCCTCACCGGCGACCTCGACGTCGAGGCGCTGTCGCTGGCGCTGGCCGACCTCGTGCGCAGGCACGAATCGCTGCGCACCCGCTACCCCGAGCACGGCGGCACCCCGGTGCAGCAAGTCGTTGCGGCCGAACGCATTTCGCTGGATCTGCGCCCGGTCACCGTCGCCGCCGATCAGCTCTTCGAAACCGTCACCGAGTTCGTCTCCACCGGATTCGATGTGGCGGAAGAGGTTCCGTTGCGCGCCCGGTTGTTCCGCGTCGACGAGCACGAGCACGTGCTTGTCGTGGTGGTCCACCACATCGCCGCCGACGGTTTCTCCATCGCCCCGCTGACCCGCGACGTGATGCTGGCCTACACGGCTCGTGCCCAGGGCACCGCGCCCGGCTGGGCGCCGCTGCCGGTGCAGTACGCCGACTTCGCCGTCTGGCAGCGCGCCGTCCTCGGCACCGAGGACGACAGCGACTCGCTGATGGCGCGTCAGGTGGCCTACTGGCAGCGTCAGCTCGCCGGAGTCCCCGACGAACTGACCCTGCCCTTCGACCGGCCGCGTCCGGCCGTCGCCTCGCTGCGCGGCGCTTCGGTGCACCGCGAGCTCTCGCCGGAGCTGATCGCCCGCCTCGACGAGGTGGCCCGTCGCCAGGGTGCCTCGCTGTTCATGGTCATGCACACCGCGCTCGCGGTGCTGCTGGCCCGGCTGTCCGGTTCCGACGACATCGCCATCGGCACCCCCATCGCCGGCCGCGGTGAACAGGCCCTCGACGACCTCGTCGGCATGTTCGTCAACACCCTGGTGCTGCGCACCGGTGTGCGCCCCGGTGAGTCGTTCACCGACCTGCTCGAGCAGGCCCGCAAGACCGACCTCGATGCCTACGGCAATGCCGACGTGCCGTTCGAGCGCCTGGTCGAACTGCTCGCACCCGAGCGGTCGCAGGCCCGCAACCCGCTGTTCCAGGTGATGCTGGCCTTCCAGAACCTGGACCGCACCACCCTGGAACTGCCCGGTCTGGCCGTGTCGGCGCTCGATCTCGACGAGAGCGTCGCCCGCTTCGACCTGCAGTTCACCCTGTCCGAGCTGGGCGAACCCGGCCACGGCGGGATGGCGCTGGCGCTGAACTACGCCACCGAACTGTTCGACGAGTCCACGGTCGACACCATCGCCACCCGCTGGGAGCGCGTGCTCGAGGCCGTGGCCGCCGACGCCTCGGTGACCATCGGCGCCATCGACGTCCTCGACGCCGCCGAACGGGCCGACCTGGTGTTCCGCGTCGGCGCCCCGCCGGTGCCCGCCCGCACCCTGCGCGCCCTGCTCGCCGACGCCGTCGTCCAGAACCCGACCGGCGATGCCGTCGTGTTCCAGGGGACAACTCTGTCCTACGCCGAGCTCGACGAGCGCTCGAACCGCCTGGCGCGCTTGCTGATCGAGCAGGGCATCGGCGCCGAAGACCTCGTCGCCATCGGCGTTCCGCGCTCGGCCGACTCGGTGCTCGCCGCCTGGGCCGTCGCCAAGACCGGCGCCGCCTTCGTGCCCGTCGACCCGACCTACCCCGCCGACCGCATCGCCCACATGGTCACCGACTCCGGGTCGCCGCTGGGCATCACGGTGGCATCGGTGCTCGGTGGGTTGCCCGACATTGCGACCGGCTCGCGTACTTCCACTGCCGCGCAGACGCTCGATTCCGCCGCCAGCGCTGCCGCCGAGGCGGAGAAGTCCGACATCGTCGCCGGTGGTGCGCAGGTGGCCGGCAAGTCGGCGGCGGGCTGGCTCGTCCTCGACGAGCTCGACCTCGACCGTTTCGACGGCAGCCCGATCGCCGACGACGAGCTGGTCCGGGCGACCACCCCCGAGCAACCCGCCTACGTCATCTACACCTCCGGTTCCACCGGTGTGCCCAAGGGCGTCGTGGTCACCCACGCCGGTCTCGCCAACTTCGGCGAGGAGCAGGCGCAGCGCTACCACCTCGATTCGTCCACGCGCGCACTGCATTTCGCCTCGCCCTCGTTCGACGCGTCGATCCTGGAACTGCTGCTCGCCCTGGCGCGCGGTGGTGCGCTGGTGGTCGTCCCGCCGGGTGTGTACGGCGGTGACGAACTGTCCGAACTGATCCGCGCCGAGCGGGTCACCCACGCCTTCATCACCCCCGCCGCCCTGGCGACCTTCGACCCGAGCGGCCTGGATTCGCTGCGGGTGCTGGTCGCCGGTGGTGAAGCGGTGCCCGCCGATCTGGTGACGAAGTGGGCGGTTCCGTTGGCGGACGGCACGACTCGTGCCTTCCACAACGGTTACGGTCCGACCGAGACCACGATCATGACGAACATCAGCGATGCGCTGGTGCCGGGCGAGCTGGTCACCATCGGTGGACCCACGCGCGGCATGCGCTCGCTGATCCTGGACGCCCAGCTCCAGCCCGTTCCGGTGGGTGTCGCGGGTGAGCTGTACCTGTCGGGCATCCAGCTGGCGCGCGGCTACCACGCCCGCCCCGGCCTGACCGCCGACCGGTTCGTCGCCGACCCGTTCGTCCCGGGGGAGCGGATGTACCGCACCGGTGACGTCGTGCGCTGGACGCCGGAACGCACCGTCGAGTACGTCGGCCGCTCCGACTTCCAGGTGAAGATCCGCGGTTTCCGTATCGAACTGGGCGAGATCGACTCCGCCCTCGCCTCGCACGACACGGTCGACTTCGCCGTCACCCTCGGCCACAAGAGCACCGCGGGCGCCGTCTCGCTGGTGTCGTATGTCGTTGCCGCGCCTGGCCGTTCGATCGACGTCGCCGCGCTCACCGCGCACGTCGAGGAACGCCTGCCCGCCTACATGGTTCCGTCGTCGATCATGGTGATCGACCGGGTGCCGCTCACCCCGGTCGGCAAGCTCGACCGCAAGGCCCTGCCGGAGCCGGTGTTCGCCACCGAGGTCTCCTTCCGGGCCGCGCGCACCCCGATCGAGCAGACCATCGCCGAGGTGTTCGCCGAGGTGCTCGGCGTGGAGCGCGTGGGTGTGGACGACTCGTTCTTCGCCCTGGGCGGCGACTCCATCGTCTCCATTCAGCTCGTCTCCCGGGCCAAGGCCCGCGGCGTGCTGTTCACCCCGCGCCACGTGTTCGAGCAGCGCACCGTCGCCGGTCTGTCCTCGGTCGCCGAAACCGCCGATGTGGCAGCGGCTTCTGCCGTGACCCTGGCGGAGCTGCCCGGCGGTGGCGTCGGTGAGATGCCGCTGACCCCGGTGGTGCGATTCATGGCCGAGCGGTCGGGTTCGTTCGACCGGTTCAACCAGACCATGGCCCTCGAGCTGCCCGTCGGCATCGACCGGGCGGGGATCGCGGCCACTGTCGGCGCGGTCGTCGACCGCCACGACATGCTGCGCTCGCGCCTGCACCAGGTCGACGGCCGCTGGGTCGTCACCACCGGCCCCGCGGGCAGCGTGGACGCCGACACCCTGATCGACCACACCACCTTCGACCCGAACGTCTCCGACGCCGAACTGTTCGAGATCGCCTCGGCCGCACTGGATTCCAGTCTGGACCGCCTCGATCCGGCCAACGGTGTCGTCGTCCGCTTCGTATGGTTGGAGCCCAGCGAGTCGACGACCCCGACCATCTCGCTGCCGGGCAACGCCGCCACCGCCGATGCCGCGTCCGCTGGTGCCGCCGCGTCGGCAGGCGATGTGGTGCCGGGTGGCGTCGCGTCCGTCGGTGGCGCCGCGTCGGCCGGTGATGTCGCGCAGAGTGCAGAGTCTGCGGGAACCAAGCCCGCGCGCCGGGCCGGACGACTGATCGTCGTCGCTCACCACCTCGTCGTCGACGGCGTGTCGTGGCGAATCCTGGTGCCCGACTTCGTCTCCGCCTGGGGTCAGCTGTCCTCGGGCCAGCAACCGGAGCTGGTCGCGCCCGCCACGTCCATGCGCGCCTGGGCGCACGCCCTGGCCGACGAGGCACGCAACCCCGACCGCCTCGCCGAGCTCGACTTCTGGCGTGAGGTCGTCGAAACGCCGGACCCGCTGCTCACCGAGCGGCCGATGAACCCGGCCGTCGACGTCTCCGGTGTGATCGAGAAGCTGCCGGTGGAGGTGTCCGCCGAGGTCACCAAGGCCCTGCTCACCACCGTGCCCGCCCTCTTCCACGGCGGCGTGAACGACGGTCTGCTCACCGCGCTCGCGCTGGCCGCCGCCAAGTGGCGCACCCGTCGCGTCCCCGGCAAGTCGGACGACGCGAACGACGCCCTGCTGGTGCGCCTGGAAGGCCACGGCCGCGAGGAAGAGGTCGCGCCCGGTGCCGACCTGTCCCGCACGGTCGGCTGGTTCACCGCGATCTTCCCGGTGCGCCTCGACCTGACCGGCATCGATCTCGACGCCGCGCTGGCCGGTGGTCCGGCGATCGGCCAGGCCGTGAAGGCGGTCAAGGAACAGCTGCTCTCGGTGCCCGACAAGGGCATCGGGTACGGCCTGCTGCGGTACATGAACGCCGACACCGCCGCCGAACTGCCCACCGAGCTGCCCGGCCAGATCAGCTTCAACTACCTCGGCCGGGTCGCCGACAGCGATGTCCCCGACGCGCTGCGCGGTTTCGGCTGGATCCCCGCCGCGGAGCTGGCCTCCCTCGGCGGCGCCTACGACGCCGACATGCCCGCGATGGCACCGCTCGATGTCAACGCGATCGTCGTCGGCGACAAGCTCAGCGCCAATATCGGTTACCCGAGCACCCTGCTCGGCGAGGCCGAGGTCCACGAATTCGCCGACCTGTGGGTCACCGCGCTGGAAGCCGTTGCCCGGCACGCCAATTCCACCGACGCGGGCGGTCACACGCCGTCCGACTTCGCGCTCGTGCGCGCCACCCAGCGCGATATCGACGTCTGGGAGCGCCGCTACCCCGAGCTGACCCAGGTGTGGCCGCTGGCCGCGCTGCAGGCCGGCCTGTTCTTCCACGCCCGCCTCGCCGCGAGCTCGGTCGATGTCTACACCGCCCAGGCGGTGCTGACGCTCACCGGTCATGTCGACGCCACCCGTCTGCGCGCCGCCGCCCAGGCACTGCTCGACCGGCACGAGACCCTGCGCACCGCGTTCGTCACCGATCACGACGGCAACGCCGTGCAGATCGTCCTCGACAACGCCCGCGTGGTCTGGGCCGAACACGACCGCACCGAATCAGGCGAGTTCGCCGACCTCGTCGAGGCCGACCGCAACGCCCGCTTCGACCTGGCCGAGCCGCCGCTCATCCGCTTCACCCTGATCCAGGTGGGCGAGCACGAATGGCGTTTCGTGGTGACCAACCACCACATCCTGCTCGACGGCTGGTCGATGCCGCTGGTGATGCGTGACCTGCTCGCGCTCTACGCCCTGCACGGTGACGCGAGCGCGCTGCCCGCCGTCCGCTCCTACCGGCACTTCCTGGAATGGGTTGCCCAGCAGGATCATGCGGCCTCCGTGGCCGTCTGGTCCGATGCGCTGCGCGGGGTCACCGAGCCCACGCTGCTCGCCCGCCCGGACGCGAGCCGCGAGATCACCGCCCTGTCGGACGAGTACCTGTTCGATCTGGACGAGATCACCACCGGCCGCCTGGTCGCGCTGGCCGCCGACCTCGGCGTCACCCCGAACACGGTGCTGCAGGTGGCGTGGTCGATCGTGCTCGGCCGGATGACCGGTCGCGACGACGTGCTGTTCGGCACCACCGTCTCCGGTCGTCCCGCGCAGCTGTCGGGCGTGGAGTCGATGGTCGGCCTGTTCATCAACACCGTGCCGGTGCGCGTGCGCTTCGACGCCGCCGAGGCGGTGCGCGACGTGCTGACCCGTACCCAGGGCGAGCAGGCCGACCTGCTCGACCACCACTACATCGGCCTAGCCGAGATCCAGTCGGCCGCCGGGATCGGTGGCCTGTTCGACTCGCTGGTGGTCTTCGAGTCCTACCCGGTCGACGCCGAGGGCATCAAGGCCCAGGCCGCCGACATCGACGGCATGGCCGTCACCGGCCTGGACGCGGCAGACGCCACCCACTACCCGCTCTCGCTGATCGCCCAGCTCGACACCCAGCTGCGCATCCGCGCCGGCTATCTGAGCGACCTGTTCGACGCCGCGACGGTGCACCGCATCGCCGAGCGCCTGATCCGGGTGCTCACCGCGATCACCGCCGAACCGACGGTGGCCGTGGGCGATATCGAACTGCTCGACGCCGCCGAACGCGCACTCGTCGTGCGCGAGTGGAACGCCACCGCGCACGAGGTGGATCAGCGCGCCACCCTGGTCTCGATGTTCGAGGAGCAGTTGGCCCGCACCCCGCAGGCCACCGCCCTCACCTTCGAGGGGACGAGTCTGTCCTACGCCGAGTTCGCGGCACAGGTGTATCGCCTGGCCCGCTGGCTCGTGGACCGTGGTGTCGGCCCGGAAACCTATGTGGCCCTCGGCATGCGCCGCTCGCTCGACCTGGTTGTCGGCATGTACGCGGTGAGCGTGGCCGGTGGCGCCTACGTGCCGCTCGACCCCGATCACCCGGCCGAGCGCACGGAATACATTCTCGCGACGGCGGATCCGGTGTGTGTGCTCACCTCGGGCACCGATCTGGAGATCGACACCGCGCAGGTCCGCATCGACCTGCTCGACCTGTCCGGTTACGCCGACACCCGCCTCACCGACGCCGAACGCACCTCCCCGCTGCGCCCGTCGAACACCGCGTACGTGATCTTCACCTCCGGTTCGACGGGTCGTCCGAAGGGTGTTGCCGTCAGCCACGGCGCGATCGTCAACCGCCTGGTGTGGATGCAGGCGCAGTACGGGCTGACCGAGGCCGATGTCGTCCTGCAGAAGACGCCCGCCACGTTCGACGTGTCGGTGTGGGAGTTCTTCTGGCCCTTGCAGATCGGTGCGCGCCTGGTCGTGGCCAAGCCGGACGGTCATCGTGATCCGGCCTACCTGGCCGAGATCATCGCGGCCGAGGGTGTCACCGTCACCCACTTCGTGCCGTCGATGCTCGCGGTGTTCGTCGCGGATGCCGCTGCCGCGCAGTGTGATTCGCTGCGCATGGTGTTCGCCTCCGGTGAGGCGCTGCCGCCCAAGCCAGCGCACCGCCTGCGCGAGCTCACCGGTGCGGCGCTGCACAACCTGTACGGCCCCACCGAGGCCGCGGTCGACGTCACCTTCCACGAGGTCGTCGACACCGACACCGACACCGTGCCGATCGGCGCCCCGGTCTTCAACACCGAGGTCTACGTCCTCGACGCGCGCCTGCGGCCCGTCCCGGTCGGTGTCGCCGGTGAGCTCTACCTCGCGGGCACCCAGCTGGCCCGCGGCTACGTGGCCCGCCCCGACCTCACCGCCGACCGCTTCGTCGCGAATCCGTTCGGTGAGAACGGCGAGCGCATGTACCGCACCGGCGACCTCGTCGCCTGGACCGAACACGGCGAGCTGGAATACCTGGGCCGCACCGACTTCCAGGTGAAGCTGCGCGGTCTGCGCATCGAGCTCGGCGAGATCGAGTCCGCGCTCACCGGCCTCGACGAGGTCGCCCAGTCGGTGGTGGTTGTCCGCAGCGACCAGCACACCGGCGACCAGCTGGTCGCCTACGTCATCCCCGCCGTCGGCCGCACGGTCGACATCGAGGACGCGCGTGAGGAACTGGGCAACAACCTGCCCGCCTACATGGTGCCGTCGGTGATCATCGTCCTCGACGAGTTCCCGCTCAACGCCTCCGGCAAGCTCGACCGCAAGGCCCTGCCCGCCCCGGTGTTCGAGGCCGCGGTGTTCCGCGCGCCGACCACACCGGTCGAGGAGATCGTCGCCGCCACCTTCGCCGATGTGCTCGGCTTGGACCGGGTCGGCCTCGACGACGACTTCTTCGCCCTCGGCGGCAACTCGCTCACCGCCACCCAGGTCGCCGCGCGCCTGTCGGCCGCCCTGGAATCCGATATCGGCGTGCGCGAACTGTTCGAGGCGTCCACGGTCGCCGCGCTGGCCGCGCGGGCCGAGACACATTCCGGTGACGAGCGGCGCGCGCCGCTGGTCCCGCAGCAGCGCCCCGCGCGGGTGCCGCTGTCGCTGGCCCAGCAGCGCATGTGGTTCCTCAACCGCTTCGACCCCGAGTCGGCCGTCGACAACATCCCCGCCGCTGTTCGCCTGTCCGGTCTGCTCGACCGCCAGGCGCTGCAGGTGGCCGTCGCCGACGTGCTGGCCCGCCACGAGTCGCTGCGCACCTACTACCCGGAAGCCGATGGCGCCGCCCATCAGGTGATCGTCCCGACCGGCAAGGTCATCCCCGACCTCGCCCCGATCGAGACCACCGAAGCCGAACTGCCGCAGCGTCTTTCGCAGCTCGTGCTGACCGCGTTCGACGTCACCGCCGAGGTGCCGTTCCGCGCCGCGCTGTTCGAGGTGAGCCCCACCGAACACGTGCTCGCCCTCGTGGTGCACCACATCTCGGCCGACGGGTTCTCCATGGGCCCGCTCACCCGCGACGTGATGACCGCCTACAGCGCCCGCGTGGAAGGCGCCGAACCGGCCTGGCGTCCGCTCGAGGTCCAGTACGCCGACTTCGCCCTGTGGCAGCGCGCCGTGCTCGGCGACGAGGACGACGCGGCCTCGGTGATCGCCCAGCAGATCGCCTTCTGGGGTGAGCACCTGCGCGGCCTGCCCGAGCAGCTCGACCTGCCCGCCGACCGGCCGCGCCCGGCCGTCGCCAGCGGTCGCGGCGCCACCCACACCTTCGAGATCGACGCCCGCACCCACGCGGCGCTCGCCGAGCTGGCCCGCACCCGTGGCGTGACGCTGTTCATGGTCACGCACGCGGCCCTGGCCCTGCTGCTCTCGCGGCTGTCCGGTGAGTCCGACATCGCCATCGGCACGCCCATCGCGGGCCGTGGCGAACGCGCCCTCGACGACCTGATCGGTATGTTCGTCAACACCCTGGTGCTGCGCACCGAGGTCGACGGCGCGGCGAGCTTCGGCGAGCTGCTCGCCCAGGTCCGCACCAGTGACATCGCGTCGTTCGGCCACGCCGATCTGCCGTTCGAGCGGTTGGTCGAGATCATCAACCCGGCCCGCTCGCAGGCGCGCCACCCGCTGTTCCAGGTGATGCTGGCCTTCCAGAACACCGGCCAGACCAGCCTCGAACTGCCCGGCCTCACCGCCAGCGGTGTCGACCTGCCGATCGATGTCGCCAAGTTCGACCTGCAGGTGGTGCTCACCGAGAAGCCCGGTGACACCGCAGGCATGGTCGCCGAGCTGATCTACGCGACCGACCTGTTCGACGCGTCGACCATGCATCGCTTCGGCGCCCGCTTCACCCGCCTGCTCAATGCCATCGCGGCCACCCCGAACCGTGCCGTGGGCGACATCCCGTTGCTGGATGCCGCCGAGGTGCAACTGGCCGTTCGCGGCTGGAACGACACCGCCCACGAGCTACCCGGCGCGGGCACCCTCGTCGACGAGTTCGCCCGCCAGGCCACGGCCACCCCGAACGCGGTCGCCCTCATCGACCCGGCCACCGGCGAAACCCTCACCTACGCCGAATTCGCCTCGCGCGTACACCGTTTGGCGCACCGCCTGATCGAGGCCGGTGTCGGCCCGGAGAAGCTGGTCGCCCTCGGCCTGCGCCGCAGCATCGACCTCGTGGTCGCGGCGTACGCGGTGCAGGAAGCAGGCGGCGGCTACGTCCCGCTCGACTTGGACCAGCCCGCCGACCGCATCGCCTACGTGCTCGAAACCGTCGATCCCGTGGTCGTCCTGACCACGACCCGCGACGGTTTCGCCGTCGACGAGCCGACCACACTCGTCGTCGACGCGATCGACCTGTCCGCCTACTCCGACACCCCGGTCACCGATGCCGAGCGCATCGCACCGCTGCGCCCGCAGCACCCGGCCTACGTCATCTTCACCTCCGGTTCCACCGGTCGCCCGAAGGGTGTGGCGGTGCCGCACTCGGCGGTGGTGAACCAGATCCGCTGGATCACCGCGGAATACGGCATCGGTGCCGACGACGTGGTGCTGTTCAAGACGCCCGCCACCTTCGACGTGTCGGTGTGGGAGCTGTTCGGCCCGCTGAGCACCGGTGGCAGCTTGGTCGTCGCGAGCCCCGACGGGCACCGCGACCCGCAGTACCTCGCCGATGTCATTGCGGCGCAACGGGTCACGATGACCTCGTTCGTCCCGTCGATGCTCACCGTCTTCGCGGGCAGCATCGATGCGGCCGCGGTCGAGGGCGAAGCGCTGTCCTCACTGCGCGCCCTGCTGATCGCCGGTGAGGCCTTCACCGGTGACGCCGTGGCCGCGCTGCGGCGGGTGAGCGACGCCGAACTGTTCAACCTGTACGGCCCGACCGAGTTCACCGTGCACGCCACGCACGGCCCGGTCGCCGACCGGGTCGACGGCGCAGTCCCGATCGGCGCGCCGGTGTGGAACGCCGAGGCCTACGTGCTCGACGCCCGCCTGCACCCGGTCCCGGCCGGGGTCGCGGGTGAGCTGTACCTGGCCGGTTCCCAGCTGGCCCGCGGCTACTTCGGCCGCCCCGACCTCACCGCCGACCGCTTCGTCGCCGACCCGTTCGCGGCTGAATCCAATGACGGGGCGGCCCAAGGCCCTGCGGGGTCACGCTCCGCTACCGCCTCCGGGCCTGCGGGCCGCCCCGCGGGCGCCCGCATGTACCGCACGGGCGACCTGGTGCGCCGCGACGAGCACGGTGTGATCACCTACCTCGGCCGCACCGACTTCCAGGTGAAGCTGCGCGGTCTGCGCATCGAGCTCGGCGAGATCGAGGCCGCGCTCACCGCGCACGCCACCGTCGGCCAGGCCGTGGTGATCGTGCGTTCGGATGCCCGCACCGGCGATCAGCTGGTCGGCTACGTGGTGCCCTCGGCGGGTACGACCGTCGAAACCGAAACGCTGCGTGCGCATCTCGGTGCGCAACTGCCGTCGTACATGGTTCCGGCCGCGTTCGTCGTGCTCGACGAGATGCCGCTGAGCGCCAACGGCAAGCTCGACCGCCGCGCCCTGCCCGATCCGGTGTTCGAGGCCCGCGAGTTCCGTGCGCCGAGCACCCCGATCGAGGAGATCGTCGCCGCCACCTTCGCCGAGGTGCTCGGCCTGTCCGAGGACCAGCCGGTCGGCCGCGACGACGACTTCTTCGACCTCGGCGGCAACTCGCTCATCGCCACCCAGGTCGTCGCCCGCCTCGGCGCCGCACTCGACACCCGGGTTCCGGTTCGGGTGCTGTTCGAAGCGCCGTCGGTGTCGGCGCTGGCCGCCAAGGTGGAGACCCACGCGGGCAGCGGCAGCCGCCGCGAGCTCGTCGCCGGGCCGCGCCCGGAACAGGTGCCGCTCTCGCTCGCCCAGCAGCGCATGTGGTTCCTCAACCGGTTCGACAGCGCCACCGGGGTCAACAACATCCCCCTCGCTGTCCGCCTCACCGGTGACCTCGACGTCGACGCGCTGCGCCAGGCTGTGGCCGACGTGGTGGAGCGGCACGAGGTGCTGCGCACCGTCTACCCGGAAACCGCCGACGGCCAGGGCGTGCAGGTCGTGCTGCCCGCGGCCCAGGTGCCGATCACGATCGATCCGATCACCATCGGCGAGGAGGAGATCCGCGACCGCATCAGCGAACTGGTGCTCGCCGGCTTCGACGTGACCGCCCAGGTCCCGGTGCGCGCCGAACTGCTGCGCGTGGCCGGTTCCATGGACGGCTCGCACCCCGACACCCACGTGCTCGTCTTCGTGGTGCACCACATCTCCGGCGACGGTTGGTCGGTGCGTCCGCTGGCCCGCGACGTGATGATCGCCTACGCCGCCCGCTCGCGCGGCGAGGCACCGGGCTGGGCGCCGCTGCCCGTGCAGTACGCCGACTTCGCGCTGTGGCAGCGCGAAACCCTCGGCTCGGAGTCGGATCCGTCGTCGATGATCGCCCAGCAGGTGGCCTACTGGTCGAACACCCTGGCCGGGCTGCCCGACCAGCTGGACCTGCCGAGTGACCGCCCGCGTCCGGCCGTGGCCTCCAACCGCGGTGGGGTGCACGAGTTCTCGATCGACCCGGCACTGACGCACAGCCTCAACGCGCTGGCCCGCGAACACGGCGCCAGCCTGTTCATGGTGGTGCACGCCGCGTTCGCCGCCCTGCTCGCGCGCCTGTCCAACAGCGACGACATCGCCATCGGTACCGCCGTCGCGGGCCGTGGTGAAGCGGTGCTCGACGACGCCATCGGCATGTTCGTCAACACCCTCGTGCTGCGCAGCACCGTCGACCCGGCGCAGTCGTTCGCCGAGCTGCTCGCCGCCACGCGGGAGCTCGACCTGGCCGCCTTCGGCCACGCCGACCTGCCGTTCGAGCGGCTCGTCGAAATCCTCAACCCGGCCCGTTCGCAGGCCCGTCACCCGCTGTTCCAGGTGATGCTGTCGTTCCAGAACACCGGCGAGGCATCGTTCGAACTGCCCGGCCTCGAGGTCGCTGGCGTGCCGCTGGACGTGGTGACGGCCAAGTTCGATCTGCACCTGAACCTGACCGACCGCTACCGCGCCGACGGTTCCGCCGACGGCATGACCGCCGAGTTCGCCTACGCGACAGACATGTTCGACGCCGACACCATCGCGAACCTGGCCAAGCGCCTGGTGCGGATGCTGTCCTCGGTCGTCGCCGAGCCGACCCACCCGATCGGTGACGTGGAGCTGCTGGCACCGGTCGAAAAGCGCCAGGTCGTCGCCGACTGGAATGCCACCGCGCACCCGGTCGACCAGGACGCGACCCTGGTGTCGATGTTCCAGGCACAGGCCGCGACCAGCGCGAACACACCTGCCCTCACCTTCGAGGGGACAACTCTGTCCTACGCCGGGTTCACCGCCCGGGTGAACCGCCTGGCCCGGCACCTGATCGCCCAGGGCGTCGGCCCGGACACCATGGTCGCGCTCGGCATGCGCCGCTCGCTCGACCTGGTGATCGGCATGTACGCGGTGAGCGTGGCCGGTGGCGCCTACGTGCCGCTCGACCCCGACCACCCGGCCGAGCGCACCCACTACGTGCTCGAGACCGCGGCACCGGTGTGCGTATTGACCACGGCGCGTGACGAATTCGACGCGGGCTCGACCACCGCCCTGCACATCGACAGCCTCGACCTGTCCGGGTACTCGGACGCGCCGGTCACCGATGCCGAGCGGATCGCCCCGCTGCGTCCGTCGAACACCGCGTACGTGATCTTCACCTCCGGTTCGACGGGTCGCCCGAAGGGTGTGGCGGTGAGCCACGCCGCGATCGTGAACCGCTTGGTGTGGATGCAGGAGCAGTACGGCCTGACCGCCGAGGACGTGGTGCTGCAGAAGACGCCCGCTACCTTCGACGTGTCGGTGTGGGAGTTCTTCTGGCCCTTGCAGCTCGGTGCGCGCCTGGTCGTGGCCAAGCCGGACGGTCATCGTGACCCGGCCTACCTGGCCGAACTCATCGCCGCCGAGAGCGTCACCACCGCGCACTTCGTGCCGTCGATGATGTCGGTGTTCGTGGCCGAACTCGTCGAGGACGACGGCCGCGCCGACAGCCTGCGCCTGGTCTTCGCCTCCGGTGAGGCGCTGCCCGCGCCGACCGCCCAGCGGATGCGCGCCCTCACCGGCGCGGCCGTGCACAACCTGTACGGCCCGACCGAAGCCGCGGTCGACGTCACCTTCCACGAGGTCACCGACGCCGACACCACCTCGGTGCCGATCGGTGCGCCGGTGTTCAACACCCAGGTGTATGTGCTGGATTCGCGCCTGCACCCGGTCCCGGTCGGTGTCGCGGGTGAGCTGTACCTGGCCGGTGTGCAGCTGGCCCGCGGCTACGTGAACCGCCCCGATCTCACCGCCGACCGCTTCGTCGCCGACCCGTTCGGCACCGACGGCGCCCGCATGTACCGCACCGGTGACCTCGTCACCTGGACCGAGCAGGGCGAGCTCGAGTACCTGGGCCGCACCGACTTCCAGGTGAAGCTGCGCGGCCTGCGCATCGAACTCGGCGAGATCGAGTCGGCCCTCACCGCACTGCCCGCGATCGCCCAGTCGGTGGTCGTGGTCCGTGGCGACGAACGCCTCGGCGACCAGCTCGTCGGCTACCTGATCCCGTCGGCCGGTTCCACTGTCGACATCGACGCGGTGCGCGCCGAACTCGGCAGCGCCCTGCCCGCGTACATGGTGCCGACGGCGTTCGTGATCCTGGACGCCTTCCCGCTCAACGCCTCCGGCAAGCTCGACCGCAAGGCGCTGCCCGCGCCGGTGTTCGAGACCAAGGTGTTCCGCGCGCCCTCGACCCCGATCGAGGAGATCGTGGCGGGCACCTTCGGCGACGTGCTCGGCGTGACCCGCGTGGGTGCCGACGACGACTTCTTCGAACTCGGCGGCAACTCGCTGCTGGCCACCCAGGTCACCGCCCGCATCGGCGCCGCCCTCGACACCCAGCTCGCGGTCCGCGACCTGTTCGAGGCCTCGACCGTGTCGGCACTGGCCGCCCGCGCCGAGCACAACGCCGGTTCCGGCCGCGCCCGCCCGCGCCTGAAGGCGGGGGAGCGGCCCGCGGTCATCCCGCTCTCGCCTGCTCAGCAGCGGTACTGGTTCCTCAACCAGTTCGACACCTCCACCTCCGCGGTGGACAACATCCCGCTGGCGGTCCGCCTCACCGGTGACCTCGATGTGCCCGCGCTCGAGCAGGCCATCGGCGACGTGTTCGCCCGTCACGAGATGCTGCGCACCGTCTACCCGGCCTCGCCCAACGGCCCGCGCCAGGTGATCCTGCCTAACTCGCAGATCAGCGCGCAGGTGCACCACATCGAGGTCGACGAGTCCGAATTGCTCGGTGCCGTTGTCGAATTCGCGATGACCACCTTCGATGTCACCCGCGAGGTGCCGCTCGCGGTCGCGCTGTTCGAACTGAGCGAGACCGACTACGTGCTCGCGTTCACCGTGCACCACGTGTCCGCCGACGGTTCCTCCATGGGCCCGCTGGCGCGCGACATCATGGCCGCCTACGTGGCCCGCGCCCAGGGCGAGGCACCGCAGTGGGCGCCGCTGCCGGTGCAGTACGCCGACTACGCGCTGTGGCAGCGCGAGGTGCTCGGCGACGAATCCGATCCGGAATCGTTGGCCGCCAAGCAGGTGGCGTACTGGACCGAGGCGCTGGCCGGCCTGCCCGACCAGCTCGAACTGCCCGCCGACCGGCCGCGCCCGCCCGCGCAGTCGTTCCAGGGCAAGGCGATCCGCTTCGAGATCGACCCCGACCGGCACGCCGCCCTGCACAACCTGGCCCGCGCCAACAACGCCTCGCTGTTCATGGTCGTGCACGCCGCGCTCGCCGTGCTGCTCGCGCGTCTGTCGGGCACCGACGACATCGCCGTCGGCACCCCGATCGCGGGTCGTGGCGAGCGTGAACTCGACGACCTGATCGGCATGTTCGTCAACACCCTGGTGTTCCGCACCGCCGTCGACTCCGGCGCCTCCTTCGCCGAGCTGCTCGCCGATGTGCGCGAACGCGACCTGGAAGCCTTCGCGAATGCCGACGTGCCGTTCGAGCGCCTCGTCGAGGTGCTCAACCCGGTGCGCTCCACCGCGCGCAACCCGCTGTTCCAGATCGGTCTGTCGTTCCAGAACCTGGCCGAGACCACCTTCGAACTCCCCGGTCTCACGGTGAGCCCGGTCGACTACGACTCGCAGCTGGCCAAGACCGACCTGCACGTCACCCTGTACGACCGCTACACCGACGACGGCGCACCGGCCCAGCTGGTCACCGAATTCGGTTACGCCATCGACCTGTTCGACGAGTCGACGGTGCAGAGCTTCGCCGACCGCTTCGTGCGGGTGCTCGACGCCGTCACCGCCGACGCGAGCGTCCCGGTCGGCGACATCGACCTGCTCGCCGAGCCGGAGGCCGAGCGGATCGTCACCGCGTGGAACGACACCGCGCACCCGGTCGACACCGACGCCACCCTGGTGTCGCTGCTCGATGCCACCGTGGCGGCGACACCGAACGCGATCGCGCTGGTCGTCGACGAGCCGGAGTCCGACGACGCGGACACACGCGCCGCTGTCGCGTCCGGCCGAATCGTCTCGGGTCGTCGCGAGTTCACCTACGCCGAGCTCGATGCCGAGGTCAACCGCCTCGCGCGGTACCTGATCGAGCGCGGGATCGGCGCCGAGGACCGGGTTGCCCTGGCCATCCGCCGCTCCGCCGAGCTGATCATCGCGATGTACGCGGTGGCCCGCACGGGCGCGGCCTACGTGCCGATCGACCCCGATCAGCCCGCCGAGCGCACCGACTACATCCTGGAAGCCGCCGCACCGGCTGTCGTGCTGACCACGGTGAGTGCCGAATTCACCACGGCGGCGGCCGAAGTGGTCGTCCTGGACGACCTCGACCTGAGCGCGGTGAGCGCCGAGGTGATCACCGGGCGTTCGCTCGTGCCCGCGAACACCGCGTACATCATCTTCACCTCCGGCTCCACCGGTAAGCCCAAGGGTGTCGCGGTCTCGCACGGCGCGATCGTCAACCAGTTGCTGTGGGAGACGGCCGAATTCGGCATCGGTGCCGACGACGCGGTGCTGCTCAAGACCGCGGCCACCTTCGACCTGTCGGTCTGGGAGTTCTGGACCGCCGCCGTCGCCGGTGCCCGCCTGGTGGTCGCCACCGCCGACGGCCACCGCGACCCGGCCTACCTCAACGACCTGATGCGGGCCACCGGCGTCACCACCCTGCACGTGGTGCCCTCGATGCTCGACGCGCTGCTCACCGAGTCCGGTGCCGCCCTGCCGCGCACGCTGCGCCGGGTGCTCGCGATCGGTGAGGCGCTGCCCGCCGCGACCGCGCAGCGTTTCCGCACCGCCAACACGGCCGCGCTGTTCAACCTGTACGGCCCCACCGAGGCCGCGGTCTCGATCACCAGTCACGCGGTGACCGAGGCCGACCAGGTGTCGGTGTCGATCGGTGGCCCGGAGTGGAACAGCCGTGTCTACGTGCTGGATTCGCGTCTGCGCCCGGTTCCGGTCGGTGTCTCCGGCGAGCTGTACCTCGCCGGTGCCCAGCTGGCGCGCGGCTACTACGGTCGCGCGGATCTGACCGCCGACCGCTTCGTCGCCGACCCGTTCTCCACCACCGGCGAGCGCATGTACCGCACCGGCGACCTGGTGGCCTGGAACGCCGAGGGCGAACTCGACTACCGGGGCCGCACCGACTTCCAGGTGAAGATCCGCGGCTTCCGTATCGAACTCGGCGAGATCGAAGCGGCGCTGCTGCGTCAGCCGACCATCTCCGCGGCGGCCGTGCTCGCCCACACCGATCCGGTGGTCGGCGATCGACTCGTCGCCTACGTCGTGGCCGACGCGGGCGAGATCGACAAGGTCGCGCTGCGTAACGCGCTGGCCGACGAGCTGCCGTCCTACATGGTTCCGACCGTGTTCCTGCAGCTCGACGCCCTGCCGTTGAACGCCAACGGCAAGCTCGACCGCAAGGCGCTGCCGGAGCCCGAGGTCGAGAAGGCCGTGTTCCGCGCGCCGGTGAGCCCGAGCGAACAGCTCGTGGCCGCCACCTTCGCCGAGGTCTTGCGCCTGGGTGAGGACAAGCGGTTCGGTCTCGACGACGACTTCTTCGCCTGGGGCGGTAACTCGCTGCTGGCCACGCAGGTCGCCGCCCGCCTCGGCGAGGCACTCGACACCCGCATCCCCGTGCGGTTGCTGTTCGAGGCGTCGACCGTGTCCGCGCTGGCGCACCGCATCGAGCAGCACGCCGAGACCGGTGACCGCAAGGCACTGAAGGCCGGTCCGCGTCCGGAGCACATCCCGCTCTCGCTGGCCCAGCAGCGGATGTGGTTCCTCAACCGCTTCGACACCCAGTCGGCGGCCTACAACGTGCCCGTCGCGGTCCGCCTGTCCGGCGAGCTCGACGTGGCCGCGTTGCGCGCCGCGATCCTCGACCTGGTGAGCCGCCACGAGATCCTGCGCACGGTCTACCCGCAGACCGAAGCCGGTGCGGCGCAGGTGATCCTGTCGCCCGCGCAGGCCGCGCCGGAACTGCTCGAGCGCACCGTCGCCGCCGACGAGGTGGAATCCGCTGTCGGCGAGCTGCTGTCGACGATCTTCGATGTCACCGTCGAGGTGCCGCTGAAGGTCGCCCTGTTCCGTGTCGAGAACAGCGACGACTTCGTCCTGGCCATGGTCGTGCACCACATCTCCGGTGACGGTTCCTCGGTCGCCCCGCTGACCCGTGACCTGATGACCGCCTACGCCGCCCGTGCGGCCGGAACCGAACCCGGTTGGGCGCCGCTGCCCGTGCAGTACGCGGACTACAGCATCTGGCAGCGCGAGCTGCTCGGCAGCGAGGACGATCCGGACTCGATGGCCAGCAAGCAGGTGGCCTACTGGAAGCAGGCCCTCGCCGAGCTGCCCGACCAGCTCGACCTGCCCGCCGACCGGCCGCGTCCGGCCGTGCAGAGCTTCGCGGGCAGCAAGGTCGACGTGCGGATCAGCGCCGAGACCCACCGCGCGCTCGTCGAGCTGGCCCGTGGGGAGGGCGCGACGCTGTTCATGGTCGTGCACACCGCCCTCGCGGTACTGCTCGCGCGCCTGTCCGGCACCGACGACATCGCCATCGGCACCCCGATGGCCGGTCGTGGCGAGGCCGTGCTCGACGACATGATCGGCATGTTCGTCAACACCCTGGTGTTCCGCACCAAGGTCGACAGCGGTGAGGCCTTCACCGACCTGCTGGCCCGCCAGCGCGAAGACGACATCGCCGCCTTCGCCAACGCCGACGTGCCGTTCGAGCGGCTCGTCGAGGTGCTCAACCCGGTGCGCTCCACCGCCCGGCACCCGCTGTTCCAGGTAGGTCTGTCGTTCCAGAACCTCAGCCGCGCCACCCTGGAACTGCCGAGTCTGACGGTCGCGGGCCTGGACATCGACAGCAACCTGTCGCAGTTCGACCTGCACCTCATCATCAGCGACGTCTACGACGAAACCGGTGAGCCCGAAGGCATTTCGGGTCTGCTCACCTACGCCACCGATCTGTTCGACCGCGCCACGGTCGAGGGATTCCTGCGCCGCTTCGAGCGCCTGCTCGAGGCGATCGTCGCCACGCCGCGCACCGCCGTGGGCGATATCGAACTGCTCGCCCCCGCCGAGCGTGCCGAACTGCTCGACGGCCGCAACAACACGGCCAACCCGGTCGACACCGAGGCCACCCTTGTCTCGCTGCTCGACGCCACCGTGGCCGCCGATCCGAAGGCGACCGCCCTGGTCACCGACGACGGCAACCAGCTCACCTACGCCGAACTCGACGCGAAGGTGAACCGCCTCGCGCGCCACCTGATCTCGCTCGGTGTCGGCCCGGAGGCACGGGTGGCGCTCGCCATGCGCCGCTCGGTGGATCTGATCGTCGCGATGTACGCGGTGGCCAAGTCCGGTGGCGCGTACGTGCCGGTCGATCCCGATCAGGCGGCCGAGCGCACCGACTACATCCTCACCACCGCGGCACCGGTCTGCGTGCTCACCAACGACGAGTTCACCACCGACGCCGCACCGGTCGTGCGTATCGACGAACTCGCACTGGAGAACCTCAGCGCCGCACCGGTTTCCGACGACGAGCGCACCGAGCCGCTGCGCCCGGACAACACCGCGTACGTGATCTTCACGTCCGGTTCGACCGGTCGCCCGAAGGGTGTCGCGGTGCCGCACGGCGCCATCGCCAACCAGTTGCAGTGGAAGCTGGTCGAATTCGGCATGGACGCCGCCGACGCGGTGCTGCTCAAGACCGCGGCCACCTTCGACCTCTCGGTCTGGGAGTTCTGGTCCGCGGCGGTGTGCGGTGGTCGCCTGGTGATCGCGGCGCCCGACGGGCATCGCGACCCGGCCTACCTCAACGAGCTGATGATCCGCGAGTGGGTCACCACGCTGCACGTGGTGCCGTCGATGCTGGACGCGCTGCTGGCCTCCGCGCCGCGCCTGGCGGGCCCGGAGGCGGTAGCGAAGCGTGACCACGCAGGGCCCTCGGGCTCGGCGCCATTCAGCACAGGCATGCCGGATTCGCTGTGGCGGGTCCTCGCCATCGGTGAGGCGCTGCCCGGTTCGCTGGCCCAGCGGTTCCGCACCGCGTTCCCGCGCACCGAGCTGTTCAACCTGTACGGCCCAACCGAGGCCGCGGTCTCGATCACCTCGCACCGGGTGAACGCGGCCGACCAGGGTTCGGTGTCCATCGGTTCGCCCGAATGGAACAGCCAGGTCTACGTGCTCGACGAGCGGCTGCGCCCGGTACCCGACGGTGTCGCCGGCGAGCTGTACCTCGCGGGCGCCCAGCTGGCCCGCGGCTACTTCGGCCGCGCCGATCTGACCGCCGACCGCTTCGTCGCCAACCCGTTCGGTACCGGTACCCGCATGTACCGCACCGGTGACCTGGTGGCCTGGCACAACGGCGAACTCGACTACCGGGGCCGCACCGACTTCCAGGTGAAGATCCGCGGCTTCCGTATCGAGCTCGGCGAGATCGAGGCCGCGCTGCTCGCGCTGCCGGAGATCGCGCAGGCGGCCGTCATCGCCAAGTCCGATCCGCGCACCGGTGACCGTCTCGTCGCCTACCTGGTCGGTGCGGATGTGGATGTGGCGCAGGTGAAGTCGACGCTGGCCGCGAGCCTGCCGTCGTACATGGTGCCCGCCGCGTTCGTCGTGCTCGACGCGCTGCCGCTCAATGTGAACGGCAAGCTCGACCGCAAGGCGCTGCCGGAGCCGGAGTTCGAGGCCCAGGCGTTCCGCGCACCGTCCACCCCGATCGAGGAGATCGTGGCGGGCGTGTTCGCCGACGTCCTCGGCGTCGAGCGCGTCGGTGCCGACGACGACTTCTTCGCCCTCGGCGGCAACTCGCTGCTGGCCACCCAGGTCGCGGCCCGCCTCGGCGCCGCCCTGGACAGCCGGGTGCCCGTGCGCCTGCTGTTCGAGGCGTCGACGGTGGCCGGGCTCGCGGTGAAGGTCGAGCAGGGTGCCGGTGCCGGTGGGCGTCGCGCGCTGGTCGCCGGGCCGCGCCCGGATCAGGTGCCGCTGTCGCTTGCTCAGCAGCGCATGTGGTTCCTCAACCAGTTCGACACCAGTTCCTCGGTGAACAACATCCCGGTGGCCGTCCGCCTGTCGGGCGCGCTGGATGTCGAGGCGCTGCAACTCGCCGTCGCCGACGTGCTCGCGCGGCACGAGACGCTGCGCACGGTGTACCCGTCGGCCAATGGCACCCCGCACCAGGTGATCCTGCCGGTCGAGGGCAATGTGCCGGACCTGACGCCGGAAGACGTTGTGCCCGACCAGGTTCGGGACAAGATCGCCGAACTGATCACCACCGGCTTCGACGTGATCGGTGAAGTGCCGTTGCGCGCCAAGCTGATGCGGGTCGTGTCGCCGGTCGGTACCGACGCGAGCACCGAGTACGTCCTGGTGTTCGTGGCCCACCACATCAGCGCCGACGGCTGGTCGATGGGTCCGCTGACCCGCGACGTGATGATCGCCTACGCCGCCCGCGCGGCAGGCGAGGCGCCCGGCTGGGCGCCGCTGGCGGTGCAGTACGCCGACTTCAGCATCTGGCAGCGCGAGGTGCTGGGCTCGGAGACCGACGAGAACAGCTTGCTCTCCCAGCAGGCCGCGTACTGGAAGCGCGCGCTTGCCGGTGTGCCCGACGAGCTGAACCTGCCGCTGGACCGGCCGCGTCCGAGCACGCAGTCCTTCGCCGGTGGCCGGGTGCTGTTCCCGATCGACGGTGACGTCCACGCCGGGCTCACCGCCATCGCCCGCGAGCAGAACGCGACGCTGTTCATGGTCGTGCACACCGCGCTGGCGATCTTCCTGGCGCGCCTGTCGGGCACCGAGGACATCGTCATCGGCACCCCGATCGCCGGTCGTGGCGAGGCGGAGCTCGACGACGTGATCGGCATGTTCGTCAACACCCTCGCCCTGCGCACGCAGGTCGGCGGACAGCAGAGCTTCGGCGACCTGTTGGCCCAGGCCAAGGAGGCCGACCTGGCCGCCTTCGCCCACGCCGACATCCCGTTCGAGCGCCTGGTGGAACTGCTCAACCCCGAGCGCTCCACCGCGCGGCACCCGCTGTTCCAGGTGGCGCTGTCGTTCGAGAACCTGCCCGACGCCGGCTTCGAACTGCCCGGACTTTCGGTCTCGGCGGTCGATTTCGACGTCGACACCGCCAAGTTCGACCTGCTGCTCACCGTCCGCGAGGCCGGGGCAGTTGACGAGGCCGGTGCTTACGCCGAGTTCTCCTACGCGAGTGCTCTTTTCGATCAGTCGACGGTGGAGAAGTTCGCGCAGCGGTTCCGCCGCCTGCTCGCCGAGGTCGTCGCCGACACCACCACCCCGGTGGGCGATCTGGAACTCCTCGACAGCGTCGAGCGCACCGAACTGCTCACCCGCACCGGCGGTCCCGCGCTCGCGACGAGCACGCTGCCCGAGTTGCTGGCCCAGGCTGTGGCGGCCAACCCGACCGGTCAGGCGATCGTCGCCCCCGGCGAGTCCGTCGACACGGGCCTGCTCCGCGCGCTCTCGGCAGGGCATTCGGGCGATGTCCGCTCGCTGACCTACGCCGAGCTCGACGCCGCGTCCTCGCGTCTGGCCCGGGTGCTCATCGAGCGCGGCGCCGCACCGGAGACGGTCGTCGCCATCGCCATGCAGCGGTCCCTGGAAACCACCCTCGCCATCTGGGCGGTTATCAAGTCGGGTGCGGCGTTCCTGCCGGTCGACCCGAAGTACCCGGCCGAGCGCATCGCGCACATGATGTCGGATTCGGGTGCGGCCCTTGGTATTACGGTGTCGGCCGAGGTCGATCACCTGCCCGCGCCCGCGCTGGGTGACTGGCTCGTCCTCGACGACGCGGCACTGCACACGCAGGTCGCCGCGCAGTCGGCGGAGCCGATCACCGACGCGGACCGTCGCGGAACCGTCCGCGCGGACAACACGGCGTACATGATCTACACCTCGGGTTCGACGGGTCTGCCCAAGGGCGTCGTCGTCACCCACACCGGTGTGGCCAACTTCGCCGCCGCCGAGGTGGCGCAGTTCGGGCTCGGCAAGGACGCGCGGACCCTCGCGTTCGCCTCGCCGTCGTTCGACGCGTCGATCCTCGAGTTCCTGCTGGCCGTCGGGTCGGCGGGCACCCTGGTGATCACGCCGGTCGGCGTGGTCGGTGGTGAGGAACTGGCCGAGATCATCGTCGGCCAGGGCCTGACCCACGTGTTCCTCACCCCGCTCGTCGCGGCGTCGATGGAACCGTCGGCGCTGGCCGGGCTGGAGGCCCTGATCGTCGGTGGCGACAAGGCGCCGGTCGACCTGGTGGCGAACTGGCACAGCGCGGGCACCGACCCGGCGCACCACCGGTTCTACAACGCCTACGGCCCCACCGAGGCGACCATCGCGACCAACCTGTCCGACGCACTGCTGCCCGGCGACACCATGAACATCGGTGGCCCGATCGCCGGGGCGACCGTGCTGGTCCTCGACAGCCGCCTGCATCCGGTCCCCGAGGGTGTCTCCGGTGAGCTGTACCTGGGTGGCGTGCCGCTGGCACGCGGCTACCACGACCGCCTCGGCCTGACCGCCGAACGCTTCGTGGCCAACCCCTACGGTGAACCGGGCTCGCGCCTGTATCGCACCGGTGACGTGGTCGCCTGGCGCACCGTCAACGGCAAGCCCGTCGTGGAATACGTGGGCCGCAACGACTTCCAGGTGAAGATCCGCGGCTTCCGCATCGAACTGGGCGAGATCGACGCCGTGCTCACCGCACACGACGACGTCGATTTCGCGGCCACCATCGGCCGCACCACCGACGCGGGCGCCACCATCCTGGTGTCCTATGTGCGCCCGGTCCCCGGCCGTGCCGTCGAACCCGCCGCCCTGGTCGAGTTCGTGGCGCAGCAGTTGCCCGCGCACATGGTCCCCGCCTCGGTGATTGTGCTCGACGAGATCCCGCTGACCCCCGCGGGCAAGCTGGACCGTCGCGCCCTGCCCGAACCGGTGCTCGCCCCGCGCGAGTTCCGCACGCCGACAAGCGATATCGAGGCGATCATCGCCGCCGTCTTCGCCGAGGTGCTCGGTGTCGACGCGGTGGGCCTGGACGATTCGTTCTTCGCTCTCGGCGGTGACTCGATCCTGTCCATCCAGCTGGTCTCGCGGGCCAAGGACCGTGGCGTGCTGTTCAAGCCGCGCGACGTGTTCGAGAAGCGCAGCGTGGCCGGCCTGGCCGAGATCGCGGTACTGGCGGGCGACACCGAGCAGATCGTGCTCGAGGAACTGCCCGGCGGCGGTGTCGGCGACATCCCGATGCTGCCGATCATGCGCCAGATCCTCAGCAGCGGCTCCACCTACGACCGGTTCTCCCAGTCGATGGTGCTGCGCCTGCCGGAGAACATCTCCGAAGAGGTGCTGCACGCCACCATCGGTGCGGTCTTCGATCACCACGATGTGCTCCGCTCGCGGGTCGCCCGTGGTGAGAACGGTTGGGAGTTCGAGGCTTTGGCGCCGGGCGCGGTCGATGTGAGCGCCCTGGTGCGTCGCGTCGAGGTGTCCGGTGACGTCACCGACGAGGAGCTGTCCGCCCTGGCCAGCGCCGAGTACGACCAGGCCATGGGTCGCCTCGACCCGGCCGGTGCCGCGATGGTGCAGTTCGTGTGGTTCGCCTTCGGCGCGCCGACACAGAGCCCGCGCCGTCGCGACGCCTTGCTCATCGTCGGCCACCACTTCGTGATCGACGGTGTGTCCTGGCGCATCCTGATCCCGGACCTCGGCATGGCATGGGGTCAGATCGCGGCGGGTCAGCCGGTGAACCTGCCCGCCAACGGCACGTCCATGCGGCGCTGGGCGCACAGCCTGGTCGAGCAGGCCGCCGACCGTCGCACGGAACTGCCGTTCTGGCGTGAGGTGTCCACCACGCCCGACCCGCTGCTGGGTTCGCGTCCGTTCGACCCGAAGGTCGACACCTTCGCCACCGTCGACCGGGTGCAGGTCACCCTGTCGCCGGAGGTCACCGACGCGGTGCTCACCGCGATCCCCGGCCTGTACCACGGCGGTGTCAACGACGGTCTGCTCACCGCTTTGGCGTTGGCTGTATCCCGTTGGCGCGGAGACGAATCCGGCACCGCGGCGTTGATCAAGCTGGAAGGCCACGGCCGCCAGGAAGAGATCGTCGCCGGTGCCGACCTGTCGCGCACCGTCGGCTGGTTCACCACCGCCTTCCCGGTGCGTCTCGACCTGGCGGGCGCCGACCTCGACGACGCCTTCGCGGGCGGCGCCGTGCTCGGTGACGTGATCAAGTCGGTCAAGGAGCAGATGCTCGCGGTGCCCGACAAGGGCATCGGCTACGGCATGCTCAAGTACCTCACCGAGCAGGGTGCCGATCTGCCGAGCGTCGGCCAGATCAGCTTCAACTACCTGGGCCGGGCGGGCACGGGCGAGATCCCCGCCGAACTCGCCGAACTCGGTTGGATCCCGGTGGCCGACCTCGGTCAGCTCGACGCCGAGATGGACCTCGACATGCCGGCCAACGCGACGCTGGACATCAACGCCATCGTCGACGACGGCGACGAGGGCCCGCAGCTCGGCGCGAACATCGCCTTCCCGACCGGACTGCTCTCCGCCGAGCGGGCACAGGAGTTCGCCGACCTGTTCGTGGCCGCGCTCACCGCGCTCGCCACACACGCGCAGCGGTCCGACGCGGGTGGTTTCACCCCGTCCGACATGCCGCTGGTGCGCGTCGACCAGTCCGATCTGGATGTGTGGGAACGCGAGTACCCCGCGCTGTCGGAGGTGTGGCCGCTCTCGCCGCTGCAGGCGGGCCTGATGTTCCACGCCATGATCAGCTCGGCGACCGTCGACGTGTACACCGTGCAGGCCGTGCTCGACCTGACCGGCACCCTCGACGCCGAGCGGTTGCGCAAGGCCGCCCAGGGCGTGCTCGACCGCTACCCGAACCTGCGGACCGCCTTCGTCACCGACTCGGCCGGTCAGCCGGTGCAGGTGGTGCTGGGCGAGCTGGAGGTGCCGTGGCGTGAGGTCGATCTGACCGAGCTGCCCGAGGACGTGCGCATGCCGCGCATGCAGCAACTGCTCGCCGCCGACCGGGCCAACCAGTTCGACATGGCGACCGCGCCACTGATCCGCTTCGGTCTGTTCAAGACCGCCGAGGACAAGGCGCACCTGTCGATCACGGTGCACCACATTCTGGTCGACGGCTGGTCGATGCCGCTGCTCATGCGCGACCTGCTCGTGCTCTACGCGGTGCACGGCGACCTCACCGCCCTGCCGCGCGTGGCGTCCTACCGCAACTTCCTGTCCTGGCTCTCGGGCTGGGATCGCGAAGTGTCGCTGCGGGCGTGGGCCGACGCGTTGGCCGGGGTGGAAGGACCCACCCAGCTGGCGCCGCCGCCGCGCACCGAGGAACGGTTCGAGATCGACAAGGTCGTCGTCGAGATCGACAACGACCGCACCCGGGCGCTCGGCAAGTTCGCCGGCGAGCTCGGTGTCACCGTGAACACGCTGCTGCAGACCGCGTGGGGCATCGTCGTCGGGCGCCTCACCGGCCGCGACGACGTGGTGTTCGGCGCCACCGTTTCCGGTCGCCCGGCCGAGCTGCCCGGCGTGGAGTCGATGGTCGGCCTGTTCATCAACACCCTGCCGGTGCGCATCCAGATCGACGACCGGATGACGGCGGAGAAGCTCACCCAGAAGGTGCAGTCCGAGCAGGCCGAACTGCTCAGCCACCACTTCGTCGGCCTGTCCGACATCCAGCGGGTGGCCGGTGCCGGTTCGCAGTTCGACACGCTGCTGGTGTTCGAGTCCTATCCGATGGACAAGGACGCCGTCACCGCGGCGAGCTCGATCGACGGCATGCAGGTCACCGGTGTCGGCCTCGACGACGCCACCCACTACCCGCTCACGCTGGTGGTGATGGCCGAGTCGACCATCGAGATCACCATGCGCTACCTGCGCAGCACCTTCACCGAGGACGAGGTCCGCACCCTGTCCGCCCGGTTGCTGCGGGTGCTCGACGAACTGCTCGAGAACCCGACCGGCCTGGTCGGTGACATCGACATCCTCGATGCCACCGAACGCGCCAAGCTGCTCGCCGAATCCGGTGTGACAGCGGCCGGTTCGGCGCCCGCTTCGGTGACCGGTGTCGGCGCGCAGACGGTGGCCAAGGTGCTGGCCGAGGTCGTGGAAGCCGACCCGCAGGCACCCGCTCTGCTGCGCGGTGACAGCGAGATCGCCTACAGCGCCCTGGATCGCAAGTCCTCGCAGCTGGCCCGCGTGCTCATCGCGCGCGGTGCCGGTCCGGGCGACGTGGTCGCCGTGTCGCTGCCGCGTGGCGTGGATTCGGTGCTCGCCGCCTGGGCGGTGCAGAAGGCCGGTGCCGCGGTGCTGTTCGCGGGTGACCTGACCGGAGTCGAGCTGGCCGCCGCCGGTTCGGCGTTCGGCATCAGCGCGGCCCCGGTCGCCGGGGTGGCAGGCGAGTGGCTGGTCCTGCCCGACGTGGAAGACGAGATCGCCGCAGCCGCAGCGCATCCCGTCTCCTATGCCGACCGCATCCGCCCCCTGGCCGAAGACCACCCGGCCTTCGTCCAGGTCGCCGGCGACACCACAACGGTGCTCACCCAGTCCGACGCCGTCGCCCTGGCCGAACGCCTGCGCGACGAACACGGCATCGACTACGAATGCACCACCTACACCACCCACGCCTCCGGCCCCGCCGCCATCCAGGAATTCCTGGTCTCGGCCACCGCAGGCGCCCTGTCGGTCCTGCCCGACGCCTCGGTCGAAGACGACCTGGCCGACGGCGAGGTCACCCACTGGTTCGTGGTGGCAGGCGAGGCGACCGACGCCGCCGATGGCGAGGTGACGGTGATCATCGCCGAGTAGGTGACGACCGTTCGCCCAGCGGGATCACACCTGCTGGGCGAACGGCGCGAACCTGCCGAATGCTTCTCGCAGCGTCTAGACTCGAATCGGCCGACGCGGGCGGCGCGCGGTGCATTCGACGAGGTCGGAGGTGTATGTATGGCGATGCCTGTGCCGCGCTCCGATCATTGGACTGCCGCTGATCTCGATCAGTTGCCCGATGACGGTTTGCGATATGAGGTGCTCAATGGTCAGCTCGTCGTGAATGCCGCCCCGAAGCCGATGCATCAGTGGTTGATCAAGCGGCTCACGCAGGTGTTCGACGCGGTTGTTCCAGACGACCGGTTGGTGCTGGACGGCGTCGGCATGCTCATCGGTGATGACGAGCCGATTCCCGATCTGATGGTGGTCGCGGGTCCGATCGATTGGCACGGTCGTGGGGTGCCGGTCGGGCAGGTCGAACTCGCCGTCGAAGTGGTGTCGAAGTCGACGACATTGCAGGATCGGATGGTGAAGCCGGTGTTGTACGCACAGGCAGGCATCCCCACGTACTGGCGTTTCGAGATCAACCCGTTCAAGAGCCGCCTGGCCGACGAACGGTTGCCGGTGCTGTTCGCGTATTCGCTCGGCGCCGATGGCGAATACACACTGACCCACCGCGCGTCAGCGGGTGCCTCGGTGACAGTACGAGCGCCCTTCGAGGTCACCTTCGACCCTGGTGCATTGCTGCCGCACTAGCCAGCGCTGTTGCTTCGCCTGCGGTTCCGGTGGTCTCGATGGCGGTCTGGGTGAAGGCCCGGACCATTGCTGTCTCGCCGCTGCTGCGCCAGATCAAACCGTAGGCGACCGGTTGTATGTCGGCGAACGGCAAATAGGTGAGTGTGGGCCGGGCGTAGTAGTCGGCCCCCTGCGCCGCACATACCGCGACACCGCGATCCGCCGCGACCAGCGTGAGCAGTTCCTGCCACGACGTGGCGGCCTCGATCGGCCGGGTGCCGTCCGACGGCGACGGAATGAACTCGTCCAGGAAGTACTGGGGCAGACCAGCGATCGTCATGCTGGTTTCGCCTTTCAGATCCTCCACGCTCACCGCGTCGCGGTCGGCCAGGCGATGTCCGGTCGACACGGCGAGGACCCGCTGGTCGAAGAAGATCGCGGGCCCGGAGACGAGATCCGGTTCGTCCACCGGGAATTCGATGAGAGCCAGATCGAGGTCGCCCGCGCGTAACGGGCCGTAGCGATCCGACAGCTGAACCTCACAGACCACCACCTCGCAGTCGGGATGGTCGGTGCGAAACGCGTCCGCGATCCGCAGGATCGCCTCGCCGGCCAAGGGACTGGAGAACCCGACTGCCAGGGTGCCGCCGATACCGCGTGCGGCGTCGGTGGCCCGCGCGAGCGATGCCACGATGCCGAGGTGATGCGGTTCCAGATCGGCGAACAGACGCTTGCCGATCGGTGTGAGCGAGACCCGGCGGCTGGTGCGGTCGAACAGCGGCGCGCCGATGCGGTGCTCGAGCGTTTTGATCAGCTGGCTCACCCGGCCACGCGACAGGTGCAGCCGCTCGGCGGTCCGCCCGAAATGCAACTCCCGCGCGAGGATCCGGAAAGCCTCGAGCTCTTGCCAGTCCATCTACCACCCTCCACGATCGGTTAGTCTGCCTAACCGACGCGTTAGAACTTTACCGTTGTTCCCGGCATCACCGCTGGTCGAAGCTTGATTCCTGCCACCCGTTCCAGGGTGGCCGCGTGTCGAGGAACGGATGAAAATGGTTCTGTTAGAAGCCGACAGCGCCCGCATGAGCGGTCGCGTGTGGGGGATGTTGCTCGTCTTGTGCGCGGCGATCTTCCTCGAAGGCGTGGATGTGTCGATGATGGGCGTCGCGCTCCCCGCGATTCAGGCCGACCTGGGGATGACAACCGGTGAACTGCAATGGGTGGTGAGCGCCTATGTGCTCGGGTACGGCGGTTTCATGCTGATGGGCGGACGTGCCGCCGACCTGCTCGGCAGGCGCCGGATGTTCCTGTTCTGGCTGGCGATGTTCCTGGTCTTCTCCGGCCTCGGTGCCTTCGCCGCCGACGGCTGGGTGCTGATCCTGTCCCGGCTGGTGAAGGGCATCGCCGCCGCGTTCCTCACCCCGGCGGGCCTGTCCATCATCACCACCAGCTTTCCCGAGGGCCGATTGCGCAACAAAGCGCTGCTCGTCTACGCCGGAACGGCCGCGGCCGGGTTCTCGCTCGGTCTGGTCGTCGGTGGTCTGCTGACCTCGATCGACTGGCGGTGGGTCTTCATCGCGCCGGTCTTCCTGACGGCCGCCGTGCTGGCCGCAGCCATCGTGCTGGTACCGAAAGACGAACCGGCCGACCGTTCTTCGGGCGGATTCGACGTGACCGGTGCGGTGAGCGTCACCGGCGCCGTGTTGCTGCTCGTCCTCGCGGTGGAGCGGTCGACCCATGTCAGCGCGGTGCAGACCGTCGCCATGTTGGTGATCAGCGCGGTATTGCTCACGGTGTTCGTGCTCACGGAGCAGCGCTCGCGTTCGCCGCTGGTGCGGCTCGGCATTCTCGCGTCGGGTCCGTTGGTGCGCGCCAATCTCACCGCGATCCTGTTCTCCGGTTCGTTCTTCGCCTTCCAGTTCATCGCGGTGCTGTACCTGCAGCAGTTGCGTGGCTGGTCGCCGCTGCAGACCGGTTTGGCCCTGCTGGCCATCGGCATCGATGCCGTCCTCGCGCCGACGCTCACGCCGTGGCTGGTCAACCGGTTCGGCAATGTCCGGGTGATCTTCGGTGGCCTGCTCACCGCCCTGCTGGCCTACGCGCTGTTCCAGCCGATCGGTCTCGACTGGACCTACGTCGCCATGTTCCCCAGCATGATTCTGCTCGGCCTGGCCTTCGCGCTGGTCTACGGGCCGTTGACGATCGCCGCCACCGACGGTGTCGTCGAGGAGGAACAGGGTCTGGCCGGTGGGCTGCTCAACACCTCGTTCCAATTCGGCGCGGGCCTCGGCCTGGCGATCGTCACCGCGGTCAGCACCGCCGCGATCGGGGCGGCCACGGCGCCGAGCGCGATTCTGGACGGTTACCGGACGGCGTTGCTGGTGCCGGTGGTCGCCGCGGGTCTCGGTGCGCTGGTCATGGTCTTCGGGCTTCGCTCGCCGGTGCGGGTGACCGCATGACGATCACAGTGGACTCCTTCGCCGCGATAGAGGAGGAATTCAACGCCTACGTGGGCGCCATCGTCTCGGCGACCATGGTCACCGTCGACGCGAAGAACCGGCCACGGACGCGGGTGCTCATTCCCGTCTGGGAGGTGGTCGACGGGCAACCGCTCGGCTGGCTGGCCACCTTCAAGACCCGGGTCAAGGCGGCTCACATCGCGGGCAATCCGTACACCAGCTTTTCGTACTGGGAGCCGAGGAACAACTCCGTCGCGGTCGACGCGAACGCCGAATGGGTCGACGACGTGGACGTCAAAGCTCATGTGTGGCGCCTGTATCGCAAGACGAGCCCACGCGGCGCCGGTTACAACCTCGGCGCCTTCTGGCACTCACCGAGTGATCCACGGTTGCATGTGCTGCGGTTGACGCCGTGGCGGGTGCAGGTCATTCGTGGCATGGATCTGCGTAGCAGGATCTGGAAGCCCGCTGTTACACAATGAATTCGGTGATCCACCCCGGCGATTGTCGGGGTGGATCCGGGTTGTCAGCGAGGGAGCAGGCCGGCGAGTCCTTCGAGAAGTAGATTCAAACCGAAGGTGAAATCAGCTGTACCCGAATGCTTTCCGTCGATGACGAGGGAGGCCAGAGTGTGCATGTGTGGATGCGTTTCGGTGGGGATGAGCGGAAGGAATTCCTCTGCGGACGAGGCGTATTCGGACGGGTCGAGGGGGAAATTGATGGCTTGGAGAGTGAAGCCGTAGATGTGGCTGTCGAGGGCGTTCCAGGCCCGGTCGGCTTGCTCGTAGGTGAAGCCCGCGGCGATCAGGCAGGCCAGGGTCGCCTCGACATAGCGCAGCATCGCGGGACCGACATTCACCCGGGAGCCCAGCAGGCCGGTGGCCCATCGGTGCTGGAGCAGGACCTCGTGGGCCGAAATCGCGCGACGGCGTAGTTCTTCCCGCCAGTCACCACCCGCCTCGGGCACGTAGATCTCCTCGACCACCAGGTCGATGAGCCCGTCGAGGATGTCCTCCTTGTGGGCGACATGGTTGTACAGCGACATGGCTTCGACGCCGAGCGCCTTGGCGAGCTTGCGCATCGACAACGCGTCGAGGCTCTCCGCATCGGCCAGGGCGATCGCCGCCCGCAGGATTCGTTCCCTGTTCAGTGGGATACGTGGCGGCATGCTTTCCTCCTTGACCTACTTACGGCGTAAGCGTACCGTCTGAGGTCAGCGACTTACGCTGTAAGTGCGAAGGAGGGGTCGCTCATGACCGATGTGGATACCGAACGGATGACGGCATGGGTGGCGCCGCGCTACGGCGGTGGGGAAGTGCTGCGCACGGAAATCGTGCCTCGGCCGGTGGCTGGTGAGGGGGAGCTGGTTGTCCGGGTGCAGGCGGCCTCGCTGTGTAGTGGTGACCTGCATTTGCTCAGTGGGACACCGTATTTGATCCGGCTGGGTTTCGGCATTCGTAGGCCGAAGCATCGGATGATCGGCCAGAACCTGGCCGGCAAGGTTGTCGCCGTCGGCTCCGGAGTTACCGAATTCCAGGTAGGGGACCGGGTTTTCGGTGAAGTGCCCGGTGGTGCGTTCGCCGAATACGTCCGCGCCGGTACCCACGCATTCGCCTTCGTGCCCGACGGCCTCGATATGGAAACAGCGGCCGCCATCCCGGATTCGGGCATGACCGCGCTTCAAGGTTTACACGATATCGGCAAGATCGCACCGGGGCACCGGGTGCTCGTCAACGGCGCATCCGGCGGTGTGGGAACTTTCGCGGTGCAAATAGCGAAAGCGCTCGGCGCCCACGTGACCGCCGTCTGCAGCACACGCCACATCGAGATGGTCCGCGAAATCGGCGCCGACAGCGTCATCGACTACACCACAACCGATTTCGTTGCCACCGGCGAGGTCTACGACATCATTTTCGACCTCGCGGGCAACCGGAAACTCCGCGACTGCCGCCGCGCCCTCGACTCGGAAGGCGTCTTCATCTCCTCGGCAGGCGCACCGGGTGGCAACTGGTTCGGCCCGATCCGCTGGCTCGGTTCGGTCCTCGTCGCCAACCTTTTCACCCGTCAAACCCTCAAACCACTCCTTATGCGCCCCACCGCCGCCGATTTGGCCTACTTGGCCGAGCTGGTCGCCCAGGGCCAGGTGCGACCGGTGATCCAACGGAGTTTCGCTCTGTCCGACACACCGTTGGCGATCCAGGCGTTGCAAGCGGGGCATGCCTCGGGCAAGACGATCCTCACCGTGCCTTAGTCCGCGCGGAAGAGAGCGGCAAGGTCCACGGTGTGTGCCATCGCCGCGGCACCCGCATCGTTGAGGTGCATACCGTCACCACTGTCGAATTCGGGGCGGATGAAGTCGGGGCGCGCGGGGTCGGCCACCGCACGGTCCACATCGAAGACGGAGTCGAAAATGTCTGTCCGGCGCAGCCATTCGTTGACCGCGTGACGGGTGGGCTGTGTCTCCACGAGTGGCATGCCGGGATAGACGCAGCCGGCGTAGGGGCCGATAGTCGCGACGTGGATGCGTAGGCCTGCGGCGTGCGCGCGGTTCGCGAGATCGGTGAAGCCGGCGATCAGTTCGTCGGCCGTCGCCGAGGGCTGCCCGCCCATCGCACCGAGAATCAGGTCGTTGATGCCGAAATTCACCAGGATGTCGGTGACCCCGGGTACCGCGATCGCATCGGAATCGAAACGAGCTATACCGGATTCGCCGATCTCGGTAGCGGTGAGCCGGTTGCCCGCGATGCCGTTGTTGACCACCCATCCATGAGTGAGTCGGTCGTTGAGGACATCGACTGAACGACGATTGGCGCTCACTGTAGTGCCGACCCCTTCGAACCAGGAGTCGCCGAACGCCACCGCGATCGGGGGCGGGGAGGCGTCGAGAACGTCCACGCCGGTGACGAAGAACCGGAACGGGACTTCCTGCGCATCGGGGAGTTCCACATCAGCGGTCCGGTCGCCGGTGACGAGATAGGAGATCTCGCCCGGTTGATGGGCAAACGTCGCCAGCCCCGTCGATTCAGGCAGGTACAGGCTGAGCAACAGGTCTTGACCAGCGGCAACCGACAGGTCGATCGGATCACTCACGAGATCCGCACCCGGCTCGATGACCGCGCTCGGCTCTCCACCGAAGCGAATCTCATGATCGGCGTCGGAGATGATCGCCGAGCCTGCCTTGCGCAGCGCCACCCGAGCGGCGCCGATGTGCAGAGGCGTCGTGCCGTAGCGGTTGGTCAGTCGCACCCTGACCGCCGTACCGCCGCCCGCCATGTGGAGGACATGGCGCACCGTCTCGTCTGCGAACTCGCGTGATTCGGCGAGCTTGATCTGCTCATCGGGGCTGATGACACCGTTCCGGAACCCGGCGACCCAGTTGTTCTGCATGCCCACTCCAATACTTGCTGCGCGGAATATTGCGTATGCATAGGTCTACGCGGAGATATTCCTCATGTCAACAATCCCTGCAGCAAACATCGACTAGGGTGCTTCACATGTCCGAACTGTTCGACGACCCCCGGCTGACCATCTCCGGCCTGCTCTTCGAGGCACACAGCGGACTCATCGCAAAGCTCGAACCCACCTGGCACGCCCACGGCCTGTCCGGCCTCGACCTCAACGCGCTGCTCCGCCTGAGCCGATCCCCCAACCGCCGCCTACGCATGTCCGACCTGGCAGCCCAAACCGAACTCTCCACCAGCGGAGTCACCCGCCTGGTCGACCGCCTGACAAAATCCGACCTCGTCGAACGCCAACTAGACCCCACCGACCGCCGCATCGCCTACGCATCCCTCACCCCCACCGGCCTCCACCGCCTCGAAGAGGTCCTCCCCGACTACCTCTCAGCCCTCGACACCTGGCTCATCGACGTACTGACCCCCACCCAACTCGACGACCTGGTCACCGCCCTCCGCATCCTCCGCGACGCAACCAACCCGTCAGCAACCGCCATCGGGGAGTGATATCGCGCCGGGCCTCCTGCCGCTGGCGCCGATCGCCTCCATGTGGGTCGTCTCTCATATCATGACCTCATTCACCTGGAGACGCCTCTAAAGCAATTCTTCTTGAAGGTACTCCAGGTACTCATTTTCGGAATTTGTGAGAGCATTTTGATCCAACACTTTGAGTACGAACAAATCGCTCGCCCGGAGATGGCCGGAATCGACCAGTTCGGATAATGCGTGCAATTGGCTTTCTCGGCACTTTGGATTCTGCTCGACCACGGCAAGGGTTGCGATAAGGGATGAAAGAGTATGAACTTCCTCCGGCGAAAACGAGTGGATCCAGTCCGTCACCGTCCCGCAAGCGTCTTCACGGATGTCGGGCGACGGCGAAGTCAACCGCCTTATGAGTTCCAGCTCTCTGGTTTCTCCGATCGTCAAGGTATCCTCCGTCTATGTTCGGTCCTTCTCTATAGCCTACAGCCCTGGGTATTCTGACGGCCACGGGATGTGCGAATCATTTGCGGCATTCGGGTTGTAGTGTGGACTATTTGGATTGTGAACATTGCGAGGGTGCAGGGTGCCGGTATCATCTTGATATTTCTGCCCGAACTGGATTCTATAGGTGTCACCGGAAGCTGCGTTGGAGCCCTCAGGGGCGTTGCCATCAGGACCATGGATTCTCAATCGCACCGTCCGCCCCTCGGAGTCGACCCATTTATATTCAAGGCCGTACTGTGCGCCACCGTTAGGATCGGGAGTCAGCTCGCGAACCTGCGCATGGTCGGGAACGACACTCATCGGGTCGCGTCCAGCCATGTTCCATGGTCCGGGACCTGCCTCGGAATCGCCCCCTTCGCAGCCGTCGGGCATGAGACCTAATGGGTCGCACCACCCAGTCGGATTGTGCGGATAAATCATTGGGTTCGGTGTCGGGATCAAACCTAATGGATCCGGTGTGAGGTAGCGTCCCGTATTGGCATCGTAGTATCTATGACAATTTTGGTGAAGATCTGTTTCCTCATCATAATATTGTCCAGGGAAACGCAGGAGGGTTTCCGTTTCTCCGTACCAGTTCGCTTTGCCCCATAATTGTATTGTCGCGCGAGATAATGTCCTGGCGGTTTTCGGTTCGATCAATTCTGCCGGCGTGCCGACATTCTCGGTGACGATCGCGTTGAAGTGTATCTGTTCTGCTCGCCTACTGTGTTGCCCGATCGGTGTAAACGAGTTGGGTAGGTAGGTCCACCGTGTACTCTCACCGCCCATTTGTTGTTCTAGTAGTCGATTGGATTCCCAAAAGAAGGTGTAGAACTCGATAATCTGCCCGTTTGCAACGCCGCGCTCCTTGGAAGTGCGATTACCGAGAGCATTGTATTTGTATCGCCACCAGTTCTGGTCGGGCGTATAGACATCGGTCAACTGGTCGAAGGCGTTGTAGCGGTAGTGCCAGACGGCCGGTTTTCGGGAGATTCGGGTGGTTACTTTGCGGATGAGGCGGCCAGCGGGGTCGTAGTAGTAGTGGTTGCGGCCGTCTCGGACGAGGAGGTTGTTGTGGTATTCGCGGCCTTCCATTCGCTGGGGGGCGGCTGGTTCGGCGGGATCGGGCGAAGGGGTGGGGAGGCTGGCGGTGATGTTGGAGAGGGGGTCGTATTCGTAGGCTTCGGTGAGGGTGTTGTCGCGGGTGATGGTGTTGACTCGGCCGATGGGGTCGAGGGTGTAGGTGGCGTGGGTGGGGGGTGTGTCGGGGCGGGTGGTGGTGTGGTGGGTGAGGTAGCCGTCGGGGCGGTAGGTGTAGTCGTCGCGGCGGATGGTGAAGGGGGCGGGGCGGTTTGCGGTCGAAGGGCCGAAGTCGCCGAGGTCGAGGGTGAATTCTTCGGCGGGGAAGCCGGTGACTTGTTGGGTGGCGATGGTGCCGGTGGGTGTGAAGGTTCGGTCGACTTGGACTTCGCCTACGCGCCAGCCGGTGAGGCGGCCTGCGGGGTCGTGGTTGAAGGAGATCTCGGTGTCGTCGGCGTGGAGGGCGGTGACCTGGCCGAGGGTGTTGTGGCGCCAGGTGGTGACGGAGCCGGTGGGAGTGGTGCGGCGGATGCGGCGGCCGCGGTGGTCGTAGTCGTTGACCAGGGGTGGTTGGTCGTCGAGTTGTTGGGTGGCGACTTGGCCGGTGGGGGTGTAGGTGAATCGCAGTGTGTGGGTGACGGTTTCGTCGGTGCCGTTGACGGCGGTGAGGACGCGGCCCGCGGGGTCGTGGGTGTAGGAGAGGAATTCGCCTGTGTCGGCGATGATGGACGTCAGATTGCCGAGGATGTCGTAGCGGTGGTGGCGGGTGACGCCGGTGGCGGGCGTGACCGTCGCGACGCGGCCGGTGATGGTGTGGGTGTATGTAGTGGTGGCGCCGGTGTAGTCGGTTTCGGCGATCAGCCGGCCCGCGAGGTCGTATTCGTAGGTCCAGCGTTGGCCGAGCGGGTTGATGACGGCGATGAGCTGGCGTTCGGTGTTGTAGAGGTAGCGGGTGGTCGAGCCGTCGGGGTCGGTGCGGGTGGAGACTTTGTCGAAGCCGCCGTAGGTGTAGCGAGTGATGCCGCCGTTGCGGTCGGTGTGGGTGAGGAGATTGTTCTCGCCGTCGTAGGTCCAGGTTTCGGCGAAGCCGTCGGGGTCGATCCGCCGGGCGGGGCGACCCGAGGGCGTCCACTCGTAGTGGGTCGTCTGGCCTAGTGGGTCGGTGACCTCGACGGGACGGCCGAAGGGGTCGCGGCGGATTTCGGTAGTCGCGCCGTAGGGATCGGTAATGGTGACCGGCAGACCTGCCGCGTCGACGTCGATGCGGGTGACGGCACCGTCCGGGTCACGTACTTCACTGACCGCCCCGCAGGCATGGTGTTTGTATTCGGTGCGGGCACCGGCGGCATCGATGATGGCGACGAGGTTGCCTGCTTTGTCCCACTCTCGATGCACGGTCGTGCCGTCTGGCTGGGAGATGGCGGTGGGACGGTTGGCATAGGCGTACTCGACGGTGATATCGGTGCCGTCCGGGCGGATGATCTTTGCTACGTCACCGTCAGAGGTGTATTCGTAGCGGGTGATCGCACCGTCAGGTTCAGTGACCTTCAGTGGTTTTCGGGCGGTGTTGTAGTCGATATGACGGCGGCCCCCGTCGGCAGCGCGGAAGTCGCGCAGGCGTAGGTCGTTGTCGAATCCGTAGCCGGTGACACCGCCACGTGAGTCGGTGAGCCGGGTGAGACGGCCCGTGCCGTCGCCGAGTTCGAGGTATTCGTAATCCGCGTTGAACACACCGTCGGCGCCGCGCTGGGTGATGACGCGGCCTGCTTCGTCGTAAGTGTTGACCACCCAGCTGCCGTTGGAATCCGTCCACGACATCATCCGGTGATGTTCGTCGTAGGCGAAGCGGGTGATTCCACCGACTCCGTTGACCTCCGAGGTCAATTCGCCGTTCTCGTAGCCGAATTCACGCACCGGCACAACGGTGTCCGCTACTTCGTCTGCCACAGAGATTGTGGTGACGCGACCGTTGTCGGTATCAAGAAGAACTCGGTAGCCACCGGAATGGGTGACCTCTACCGGATCACCATTGCTGTTGTAGTGGAACCTGATTCGATTCTGGTGGCGGTCGGCTATCGCAGAGATCGCGAAATTGCCGAGCAGAGTATCGATACCGCCGAGCGCGGGTTCGGGTGCGAAGTGCCACACCAACTCGCGGTCGGGGTCCCATAGACGGTATCCACCCGTCTCGGTGCGAGTGAGTTTCCAGCGCTGACCACCGGTGATCGGCTCGACGCCGACACCGACCTCGGCATGTGGATAAGGCAGAAGCATGCCGTCGTCGAAAACGACCGTGACGCACTCGTCTTCGACGACGACACGCATGTCCAACGTCGCCGACCAGGAAGGGCCGAACCAGCGGCCGAACCGGTAGTTGGAATGGTGGGCGCGTTTCAGCACCAACCGAAGGACGCCGGGCAGATCGAGATCGGTGAGCGGAAGGAGGAATTCGCCGGTGGCCAAGTTGACCGGATCGCCGCCTTCTGAAGTCTGGTCGCGCGTGCTGTTACTGGCGGGACCGCCGTCGCCCGCCTCTTCGCCCACACTGGGTTTGCCGTCGCCACCGGCGTCTACCTCGGAGCGAACGTGCGGATCACCGTTGTTGTTCGAGCCATCTTGACCACCCGGTTCGGTGCTGTGGGACGGGTCGCCGTCATTGGCGGTAGCGGGATCGTCGGCATCGGGGGAGGGTGCCCCCTCTTGTTTGGGAGGAGTGTTGTCATGTCCGTCCGGCGTGGTGTCGTCGCCGCTCTGGGACGACTCGTCTGTATCCGGCTTCGGTTGGCCGGCAGGCGGCTCGTCAGCGTTGTTCGGGTTCGGTGCCGGTTCGTTGGGCGCATCGTTGTCCGGTGTCGCAGCGGCGGGTGGTTCCGGCTTCCCGTTCTCGGGACCATTGTTGTCGGGTGTGGAATCGCCGGTGAGGGTCGACGGGTTGTCAGCGGAGTTCGTGCCGTCGCCCGGTTTTTCAGCGGGGTTCACCACAGCAGGCTCGCCCGATTGCCCGTCGGGGTTGGTGGGGGCCGGGTCGCCCGCTTGCGCGGCTGGGTTGGTCGGTGGCGCGTCAGGAGAGGTGCCTGCCGGGTTCGCGGCGGGAGCTTCGGGCGTGGCGGGCGGGTTGGCTGCCGGTGGATCGCCGACAGTGGCCGCGGGGTTCGTTGCCGGTGCGGGGGGATTGTCCGGGGGATCGGCAACCGACTGGGCAGGCGCGGACGGCGCCTCGGGCGCGTTTCGCCCGCCTGCACCGGCGGCGTTGTCGAGGACGTTGCGGGCGGTGTTGCCCGCATCCGCCACATCGGTGACCCGGTTCACGGTGCTGGCAGTCAGCTTCGCGGCGCCGCCGGCGCCACCCGTCGCGAGGGTCGTCAGGGCATCGCCGGTGAGGGCTCCCAATGCCTCGGTCGGATTCGCCTTGAACCCGGCGAGCATCGCGGAGGCAGTCGCTTTCGGGTCTGCGGCCGCGAGGATCATCCCCGTGCTCATGTCCGACATCTTCGACATGTACTCGGCGGGGTGCGTCGCGTTGTACAGATCCAGCGGATTGATCGACCGCACGAATTGCACCAGGCCGGTCAGCGAGGTCAGCAGCCCGGTCGTGATGTTTGCCTGAGCGTGCTCCATCATCGCGCCGAGGTCTTCGAAATTGCTTCCCCATCGAGACAGGAAAGGCGGCTCTTCCGGCGCGGTCTCCGTGGCGGCGGTGATTGCCGTGACGGCTGTGTTCGCCGCATTATCCCGTTGTGTACGAGCACCGTTGAGAATGGATCGGGCCTCGTCGCGCATGGCGGTCCATGTGTCGGTCAGGCTCTTGTCCTTGCGATCCTCGTCGGACTTGGCGTTCCACTCGTTTTTCCGGTCGCGTTCCTCGTTGTCGGCGGCTTGCCATTTCGCGATCGCCTCGGCGGCTTTGGTCTGCGCGGCCTCGACCTCGTGCACCCAGGCATCCAGAGCGCCCTTGGCCTTGCCCATCGCATCTGCGCCGTCCCACCACAGCTTCGGCTGCTTGGCGAATTCCTCGTGGAATGCCGTGGATGCGTCACCGGTCCAGTCGGAGACATCGATCTTTCGGAGAGCGTCACCGGTTTGGTCTATCGCCGTACCGATCTGACCGAGTTGTTCGGCAACCTCTCGGATCTTGGCCGGCTCACCGCGGATCAGTTCTTTCGGATCGGTGGTTTCACCGAGCTCCTTCTCCGGCACCGCGCCACCGGTGGCGTCGACGATCTTGTCGCCCGCGTCGTCGAGCCACTCCGACAACCCGTCCGCACCAACTGCTTTCGCCGCGCCCGACCACGTGTCCAACGCAGAGTTGTAGGCCTGACCGACCTTTTCGGTCGCGGACTCGAGACCCTCTTCGATGGAGTCACCGAGATCGTTGATGAAATCGCCGATACCCACAGCTACTGCCCCCCGGCGGATTGCTTTGCTCGCTGAATTTCTGCGACCTTGGCCGCGACACCGGTATCCGGCAGGAACATGCTGCCCAAACCGCTCTGATCAGGCGTGTCACCGGACACCAGGTACTCGCCCACCTGCCCCAACGTCGAGACGTTGTCACCCATATGCGAGAACGCTTTGCCGAAAGAATCCGCGCTGTAGTCGGCTTGGGTGGCGAGATTCCAGGTGTTGTTCGACAACACCTCGCCCCAGTCCATCGCCTCGATCTCCGCTTTGCTCAGATGCGGATTCCCCGCGAGGTGGGTGAACATCTGCTTGAACGAGGTAGAGACCTGGTCGTCGATCAGGTGGTAACGACCTGCGGACAAGTCGAGAATCTCGGCGATGGCGTTACCCGACTGCACCAACGCCCGTACACCCCACGACCAGCGTTCGGCGAACGTTTCGAAGGAGGCTTGTACATTCGCCTTACCTGCCTCCATCGCCGACATCGTCAACTCCGCGAACCCACGCCCGGCCGCAGCGGTCTCCTCGATACCGAATTCTTTGAGCTCGCTGATGATGGTGTTGATTCCGTTCGCGGCCTGAGTGAGCAGGGCCGGATCGACATTCAGATCCGACATCAGCGACGCCCACCATCAGCCGCTGGTTCCTCCGTCACGACCGGCGGGAATACCATCGGCGCCGCACCCGACATGTCGACTGCCACACCGGTCGGCTCCTGCTGCCCCTCGGCGAACTCACGCAGACGTCGACCGAGGAAGGTGTGGAACCGGTACTCCTGATCCGCGACCACACCGCGGGCACTCATGAACCGCGCGTACTCCGGCAGACCCGTGAATGCGCACAACCACGCAACCCCGCCGGACTCCATCGTGAAGACCCGGTCTTCGGGGCCGACCAGGGGCACCAGCAGCGTCGACGCGTCGAACGCCGCCGTCAGTGCGTTCGGCACGCCGAATCCGGCGTAGAAGGCGGCGATCTCCGAACGCAGGCGCGCTGAATCGACCTCGACCATCGTCATGTCCGCTCCCGATCTTCCCTCGGACAAATCAGGCACCCACGGTAGCGAACGAACGGCGCCACCTCCACCGTGCCGTCAGTCACCGGCGTCAGCTACAAGTGACTCGACGGCCTGGTCACCGGCCTCCGCATCCTCCGCGATGCGACCAATCCGTCAGCGACATCGACAACGGAGTCTGCCGACGTATCCTGAACCTGAGGACCCGGGAGGGACAATGACCAGCAAGCCTGCCGAACAATCCGACCCGCGAGCACGGTGGCGCCATCTGCCCGCTGAGCCCGAGCGGCTGATCGAGGAAACCGCCACCGATATCAAAGCGACCGATCACGGGTTTCCTGTCATCGACGTCACCGAGGATTTCGTCCGCAAGTACGGGCTCTGAACCGGAACCTCAGTCCGAGAGTTCGCCTGTGGTGCGCCAGGATTGGCGTTCGGCGTCGAACGCCTCGGCCTGGGTGGACCGGAATGTCGCGATCGAGTCGGCGTTGTCGGCGAGAAAGCGCCGGTAGTCGGCGAGGCGGAATTCTCCGTCCTGCGCGGTGATCGTTACCTTCCCCGCAGCGAAGTCGGCGCGCAGGTCGAGCAACTCGTCCGCTTCCACGGGGTGCCAGCGAATGCGGTCGAAATACCGGAGCAGCCATGGTGTTTCGGCTTCCTCGGCGAACCGGTCGACGCCGGGTCCGGCCGTGCCGGACGGTCTTGCCCGGTGGTTCCAGACCTGGGTGGTCCGGCCGACGAACTGGTAGCCGCCGGGGCCCTCCATGCCGTAGATGCACAGGTAGGCGCCGCCGATGCCGACGGCGTTTTCGGGAGTCCAGGTGCGGGCGGGGTTGTATTTGGTGGTGACCAGGCGGTGGCGGGGGTCGGTGGGGGTGGCGACGGGGGCGCCGAGGTAGACGTCGCCCAGGCCGAGCACCAGGTATTCTGCGTCGAAGACGGTGCGGTACACGTCGTCGACGGAGGCGAGTCCGTTCATGCGGCGGATGAACTCGATGTTCCACGGGCACCAGGGGGCGTCGGCGCGGACGCCGTGCATGTAGCGGGTGATCGCTTCGCGGGTGGCCGGATCGTCCCAGGAGAGCGGGAGGTGGACGGTGCGGCTCGGGACGACGAGCTGATCCGAATTCGGGAGTTGCGCTTCGGCTTCGGTGAGCAGGTCGAGGAGCGTCGGGACGGGAAGCAGGGCTGGGTCGACGCGGATCTGCAGCGAGCGGATGCCGGGGGTGAGTTCGAGGACGCCACGGGCGTTGAGGGCGATGAGGTGCTGGTGCAGGGCGTGTACGCGGGCGCGTAGGCCGAGATCGAGGGTGAGGGTGCCGTATTCGACGAGGACACCGTCGTCGCCCTGGCGGCGGTAGGTCACGCTGGTTTCGTCGTCGGCTTCGGTGCGGCGCAGGATGCCGTTGTCGCCGTCGCGTCCCGCCGAGACGACCGTGCCTGTGGATGCGCGTCGCTGCGGTCCCAAAGCTCGTGCGGGAGCGGCATGTTCGGACCGAATCGCCACGAAACGAACGGTGTCGCCCGGAGTGAGCTGGCCGAGTTTCCATCGGTCGGCGGCAACCACGGTCACCGGGCAGACGAAACCGCCGAGACTCGGTCCGTCGGGGCCCAGGAGGATGGGGGTGTCACCGGTGAAGTCGAGCGCACCGATCGAGTAGGCGTTGTCGTGGATGTTCGACGGGTGCAGTCCCGCTTCACCGCCGTCGGTGCGCGCCCACTCCGGTTTCGGGCCGATCAGGCGTACACCGGTGCGGTCGGAGTTGAAATGCACCTCGTAGTCGGTGCCGAGAATGGTGTCGAAGTCCCTGCGGGTGAAGAACTCCGGTGCGCCGTGCGGTCCTTCGGTGACGGCCAGTTCCCAGCGCTTGCCGAAGGCGGGGATGTCGGTCATGGGAACGGCGGCGGCCAGGCGGGTTCTCGGCTCGCCCAGCTCGAGAGTGTCGTCGGCGCGCAAAGCCGCACCGGTGCCGCCACCGAACTTGCCAAGGGTGAACGTCGCCGCACTGCCGAGGAACTGCTCGACCTGGATGCCCCCGGAAACCAGCACGTAGGTGCGCATGCCGGGCCCACGGATCGCCCCGATGTCGAGCACGCCACCGGCGGGCACCTCGACCGTGCGCCATTGCTCGACCGGACGACCGTCGACCCGTACCTCGGCGACCGCTCCGGTGACACACACCCACGTCGCCGCACCGAACCGCAACGCGGGCCCGCCGAGCGTGCATTCCAGCCCGGCCGCCCCTTCGGCGTTGCCGAGCACCCGGTTACCGAGCCGGAACGAGAGGTCGTCCATCGGCCCCGACGGCGGAACCCCGATGTGCCAGTAGCCGATTCGCCCCGGCCAGTCCTGCACGGTGGTCTGCATCCCGGGCCGGAGGACCTCGATCCGTCGCTGGACGGACGGCTCCTGGTCTGCGGTGTCCGACGCGGGCGCCGACTTCGAGACCTGGACGGCCTCGGCACCCGTGGTCGGAAAGATGGCGTCGGTCGGGGCCGCGGTGACACCGGAATCTGTGAGGGTGCGGCTCATCGGGTCACCACCATTCGGACGGGAGTGGGATCGAATCCGTTGCACGGATTGTTGATCTGGGGGCAGTTGGAGACCAGGACGAGGGTGTCGATCTCCGCGCGCAAGGTCACCTTCTTGCCCGGCGCCGACAGTCCGTCGACGATGCCGAGCGTGCCGTCCGCCTCCACGGGCACATTCATGAACCAGTTGATGTTGGACACCAGATCCCGCTTGCCGAGGCCCCATTCGAGGGCGGCGGTGAGGAAGTTCTCCACGCAGGCGTGCTGGTGGCGGGTGTGGTGGCCGTAGCGGAGGGTGTTGGATTCCTGGGAGCAGGCACCCGCGATGGTGTCGTGGTTACCGACCTCGTCGGCGACCACGGTCATCAACGCGGTGCCGCGTTCGGTGCGCAGCACACTGCCGGTGGTGAGGAAGATATTGCGCTGGGCGGCGATGGTTGCCTGGGCGCTGTAGCGGTCGGTGTGGTCGGCAGCCGAGTACAGCAGGCAGTCGACGGCCTGGTTGCCGTGCAGGTCGATGATCTCGAGTTGCTCGCCGGCCCGGACGATCGCCGACCACGGCGCCCGCGCCGGAACAGTCTCGTCCAGGACGACGGTGCGGGTGGACGTTGTCATGCCGGAACCTCCGTGTGCTGTGCGGCCGCCCACGCGGCCTCGGTGTTCTCCACGGCCCGTCGGTACTCGGGGTCGTCGTTCGGTGAGTCGACAGTGCCTGCGGCCCAGGCGATCAGATCGAGGTCGCCGGTAGGGCGATCGTCGAGCGGGTGGGCAGCATTGGCGACCAGCAGGGTCACCGGAAGATGCACGAACAGGTCGATCGCCCCGCCCGCCGGACCGTTGCCGGTCGCCGTGAGGGCACCGTCGGCCCCCACCCCCACCCCACGGAACAAGGCGATCGACGGCCCGACATCGCGCGGCTCGAGCCCCTGCTTGGCTGCGGCCAGGTGCAGCTGGTGGCGGGCTTCGCCGGTCGGACCGCACAGGGTGTCGTGGTGCCCGGAGGTATCGGTGAGCACGGTGGCCAGCACGCGCCCCTGATCCGACAACAGTGGATGACCGGCGCTCAGATACGCCTGCCACGGGACCTTCACGGTGTCGGCGACATTCAAGCGCTCCCAGGGCGATTCGGCGCGCAGCAGGAACAGATGCGCGCACGTTGCCCCGGCGGGGTCGGACAAGCGAACCCTGGTTCCGCGGCCGAGGACGACATTCGCATAGCCGCCGGACGGAATGCGCAGCGCCAGAGTCGGTTCGACGCCCGACGGTATCTCCGGGCGGGCGATCGTGGCCGCCGCAGCCTGGGCCCGCGCGTGGGCTCGCGCGCCGTCGGTGGATCCGGTCGCTATGGCGATTTCCTCCGTAAGAGCGGGAGTGGGTGCGGTGTCCTGAGTCCGCGCGGCGTCTGCGGATGGGGTAGCCGTCATCAGGATCTCCTCCGTACATGCAGGCCGAGACTTCTCGGCAAAACGGTTGATCGACAGGGTGATTCGTCGACCTCTGCACCGCAGCGACCGGGTTGTGGCGGCCACCAGGCAGGGCTGAGGTGCTGGTCGGTTGATCACCACGCTCTGGTGGCGTCGGCTTCTCGGGCGATGCCGCCACCAGAGCGTGGTGATCGTGATCCCGGCGCTCAGGCGGGAGCTGGTGCGACCGCCGGTTCGACCGCCTCGGATCTGGTGACCACGACCCGGTACACCACCGCACCGACGGCGAGAATCACGCCGACCGACAGCGGTCCCGCCCACAACTGCCACCAGCTACCACCGGCGGGCGTGTACACCTCGGGTCGCGGCCAGGCCAGGTTGATCACCATCGCGATGCCCCACACCACCGCCAGCGCGTTGACCGGAACGCCCCAGCGGCCGAGGGTGAACAACGTCGCGTCCTCGGGCGCGGGCAGACCCTTGATCCGCCGCACCAGCAGCGGCACCGTGACCAGCAGATACGCCAGATACAGGCTCACGATGCACACACTGGCCAGCGTGGCGAAAATGGCCGGGTTGCCCAGGTTCAGCACCAGCAGCCCGATGCCGAGCGCACCGATCACCACGGCGGGCCACACGGGCGTACCGAACCTCGGATGCACGGTGGAAAGGGCCTTGGCGAAGGGCAGCTTGCCGTCACGTGCCATCGAGAACATCAACCGCGAGCCGGCCGTCTGAATCGCGAGCGTGCACACGACCACCGCCACCGCGACACAGCCGAGCAGCACCGACCCGGCGGGACTGTCGAGCTTGGCCATGATGACGTAAGCCAGTCCACCGGAGGCCAATTCGCCGTCGGTGAGGCTCGGTGCCGCCATCAGCGCGCCCAGCAGCATGAGCCCACCGCCGAGCGCCGACACCGACAGCGCGAGCAGAATCGTGCGCGGGGCGACCCGGCGCGGATTCTTCGTCTCCTCGGAAAGCTCACCGGCGGAATCGAATCCGACCATCACGTACGCAGCCATCAGGCCCGAGATCAGGAACGCGGCCCAGAACGGGCCGGGCGCGGCCTGATCGGTCTGCAACACCACGGCCGGACCGCGTTCGGAACCTGCGAAGAACAGCCCGATGATGGCGAGCACACCGACGATCTCGATGGTGACCCCGATCGAGTTGATCCGCGCCATCAGATCGATCCCGATCACGTTGATGGTGGTGGTGACCACCAGCAGCACGCTGCCCAGCAGCACCGCGTTCATCGCCCCGTCACGTGAAGTGAGCGCGGTGTCGGAGCCGATGATCTGGAAGCCGCTCCAGATCGTGGGCAGCACCACCTGCAGGGCGATGGCGGCGGCCGCCGCGGTGACCACCTGGGCGATCACCATCATCCAGCCGGCGAACCAGCCGACGAGGCCACCGGCCAACCGGCGCGACCACTGATAGATGCAGCCCGAGATCGGATACCGCGCGGCGAGCTCGGCGAAGTTCAGGGCCACGAGGAACTGCCCGGCGAAAACCAGCGGCCACGTCCAGAAGAACGCGGCACCGCCGAACGAATAGCCGAAACCGAAGAACTGGAAGATGGTGGTGAGGATGGAGACGAACGAGAAGCCCGCCGCGAAGGACGCGTAGCGCCCGAGCTTGCGGTGCAGGACGGGTTCGTAGCCGAACTGGGCGAGGTCGGCGCCGTCGCGCGCGGCGTCGGGCGGGGCTGGGGTGGCGAGCGTCGTGGCCATGTCGGAGTCCTTCGGCGGTGCGGCCAATATCTATCAGTCGATAGTTTTGCGCTCGCGATCGCTCGAACGGTGTCGTGCGTGTATCGACTCCGAGGCGTGCCGTAACTTCTGTGTTGCCTACGTTTCTGTCGAATGACAGAAATTGAACGGTTCCGCATCGCACCTGGTGAGGTGCCCATTGCGGGAGTGGTGACGTACCGGTGACACAATCGACGAGTGGCAAACCTCGGACCCGGGCGTCCCCGGCTGGAACAGCGCCGTCGGCGCGGGACGACGCCGCGCGCGGAAATCCTCGACGCCGCGGCGGAGCTGTTCACCACCAAGGGGTATGCCAACACCTCCACCCGCGCGGTCGCCGACGCGGTCGGCATCCGGCAGGCCTCGCTGTATCACCACTTCGCGGCCAAGGACGACATCCTCGACGCGCTGCTCGCCGAAACCGTCGCGGGCCCGGTGGAATTGGCGCACAAGCTACACGCCGAGCCCGAGGACGCCACGACCAAGCTCTACGCGCTCGCCCTGTTCGATGTGCGCCAACTGCGCGGCGCGCGCTGGAATCTCGGCGCCCTGTACCTGCTGCCGGAACTGCGCACCGAGCGTTTCGTCGCCTTCCGCCGCCGCCGCGACGAACTGCGTGAACACTACGAGCGTCTCGCCGCCGAATCCTGTGCTGCGGCAGGGCAATCCGACGACGCGCGGATTCTGCCGTTTCGGTTGGTCGAGACGGTGATCGCGATCAGGTCCGACCAAGGGGCCGCGGGCGAGGAGGCCGAGCGCGTCATCCCGGATGCGATCGTGCGCATCGTCGGTCATCACGGGGCGATGGATGCGGTGCGATCCGCCGCCGACGCCTTGCTGGACCGACTGTCGGACTGAGTGACCGGCGCGGCGCGAGGCCGCGCCGGAAACCCCTCAGCCCTTGATGAACGCGAGGATGTCGCTGATCAGCTCCTGCTGGTAGGAGCCGAAGATGCCGTGCGGCGCACCGGGGTACACCTTCAGCGTGCCCTCCTTCACCAACTCGATCGACTTGTGCGCAGAGTTCGCGATGGGCACGATCTGATCGTCGTCGCCGTGCGCGATGAGGATCGGTACCTCGAGGGCCCGCAGGTCCTCGGTGAAGTCGGTCGCCGAGAACGCGGCGACGCACTCGTAGGCGGCCTGGATGCCCGCGAGCATGCCCTGCCGCCAGAAGTCGTCCATGGCGCCCTTGGACACGGCGGCACCCTCGCGGTTGAAGCCGAAGAACGACGGGGCCAGCTCCTGGTAGAAGTTGGATCGGTCGGCCAGCACCCCGGCGCGGATGTTGTCGAACACCGACAGGGGCAGACCGTCGGGGTAGGCCTCGGTGGCCACCATGATCGGCGGCACCGCGCCGATGGTGACGACCTTGGCGACCCGGTCCCGGCCGTGGCGCGCCGCGTAGCGAACGGCCTCGCCGCCACCGGTCGAATGCCCGACGACGATCACGTCGCGCAGATCGAGCGATTCGACGAGTTCGGCGAGGTCACGCGCGTAGGTGTCCATGTCGTTGCCCTGCCACGGCTGCGCGGAGCGGCCGTGTCCGCGCCGGTCGTGGGCGATGACGCGAAAGCCCGCGTCGGCGAAGGTCTTCCGCTCGAGCGCCCAGGCGTCGGAGCTCAGCGGCCAGCCGTGGCTGAAGACGATGGGCTGCCCGGTGCCCCAGTCGGAGAAGTAGATCTCGGTGCCGTCGGATGTCGTGAAGTAGGGCATGGCGATCCTGTCGAACGAGGTGGATGGATAGGTTGCTCATAGTTGTCGAGCGCGGGTGTGCTGTCGCCTACCGGAACGGCCGCGAATCCCGCTATTTCGGACGAACAGTAGATTTGTGGCTATGTCTGTAGCCCCGGATCGCCCACGTCACAACGCATCTACTGGGACACGGCGTATCGGGTTTCTCCTGTTCGACGGGGTGAAGGCACTCGACTACGTCGGCCCGGCCGAGGTGTTCGTCGAGGCGAATCAGTTCGCCGACGCCTACGAGATCGTTCTGCTCTCACCCACCGGCGCACCCGTGCAGACCTCGGTAGGCGGGGGAGTTGCTGTGGACGCGGCGGCCGCCGATGTGCTCGCGCTCGACACGTTGGTCGTGCCGGGCAGCGAGGTGCGACCGGCCCAGTTCGTCCGTCCTGAACTACTCGACGCGGCACGTGCCCTCGCCGCGCGCAGCAGGCGGGTGGTGTCGATCTGCAGCGGTGCGTTCGTGCTCGCCGAACTCGGGCTGCTGGACGGGCGCGGCGCGACGACGCACTGGAAGTTCGCCCCCGAGCTGGCCCGCCGGTATCCGCGCGTGGAGGTGCTGGCGGATCGCATCTTCGTCCGCGAGGCCGATATCGCGACGTCGGCCGGTGTCGCCGCGGGCATCGACCTCGCGCTGGCGCTGGTCGCCGAGGATCTCGGCAGCGCCGTGGCTCGTCAGGTCGCCCAGGGTCTGCTGGTCTACCTCCAGCGATCCGGCGGGCAGGCACAGTTCTCGACCCCGTTGCGCGCGGTGGCGCTACCGCCGGGCCCGGTGCGCGCGGTGACGGACCTGATCGCCGACGACCCGTCACGACGGCACAGCGTGCAGGAACTCGCCCGGCACGTGAACGTGAGCCCACGCCACCTCACCCGGCTCTTCACCGAGGAGGTCGGGCTCAGCCCGGCCGAATACGCGGCGAACATGCGCTTCGATCTGGCCCGCGCCCAGCTCGAGGCGGGCAGCTCGGTGCGACGGGCCGCCGCCGACGCGGGCTTCACCAGCCCCGAGGCGCTGCGGCGCACTTTCATCGCGCGGCTCGGTGTGTCGCCGTCGGATTACCGGCGGCGGTTCACCTCGGGGCTCAGCGCCTGAGTCAGCGGGAGGTCGGCGGGGCGATCTGCCAGTGCTCGTTGAGGGCGGCGGCGATCTCGGGTAGCACCGTGATCGGAATCCGCTTGGCTCGCAACATCTCCCGGATCTCGTTCACCTGTTCCCGCTTGCGCATGTCGTAGGCGCCCGAGACCGGGCCCATGACCGGTGGGATCGAGAGCAGCACGAGTTCGTCGCCGTTCGCGGTGAGGTCCAGGGCGAGTGTCCAGCGGCCGCGTTCGTCGAGGGTGAACCGCCCGGCCACCACCCGGTCCCACGGCACCGTGGCCGACCGGAACGGGGTTCGCACGTAGATGCCGTGCTCGGTGAGCTCGACGACATCGCGGACGAACAGTGCGACACCCGCCGCCACCCCGCCGACGGCGCCGACCAGCAGGCCGGTCACCACCCGGTTGGCGCCGAACATCGCCACCATCAGCCCGGCGATCCCGATGGTGACCAGCAGCCCGATCAGGCAGTAGAACAGGCTCCTGCTCGCGGGCACGACCCCGGCACGCACGTCGGCCATGCGGACCTCCCTCTCACGATTCGTGGCCAACCCTAGCGCCGGTCACGCGATCGGGCTCACGACCCGAGCGATACCGCTGCTTCGGAGGTCTCGACCAGGAAGGTGAATGTCTCCTGGAAGTACAGCTGGACCGTCTCGGCGTCGTGGCTGAGGTAACCGATCGACAGGTCCTGACCGATGGCCAGTTCGAAGTCGCCGCCGCGGGTGGTGAGGGCGAAACCACCGGTGATGGCCGGTGCCCAGATGATCTCGCCGTCGATGAGGCGCTCGATGTGGGTGCGGATCGGGTGGCCGTGGTCGGAGGTCTCGCTGACTTTGGTGTACAGCTCGGCACTCAGCAGCACCGAATAGGGGCCCTGCACGCCGGACAGGCGCAGACCGGTGAGGGCCCGCGAGATGGCGTCGGGGATGTCGACCACATTGCTCGGCAGCGTGATCGGGGTGCAGGAGGAGGCGGCGCGGATGCCGGTGATGCCTGCCGCGGCATAGCCCTCGAAGATCGCGCGGTCTTCGGCGAAGGCGATCTTCTGAGCGGCGTCTTTGAGGTTGTCGAGGTCGGCGTCGGGGGCGCCGCGTTCGATGTCGTCGAGTTCGGAGCGCTTCAACGTGAAGGGCACCCGCAGTTCCACGAGCGGCTGCACCACGCGCTGGTGTGCCTGCACACCGTCGTCGGGGGAGTCGATCGGGGTGAGCCTTCCGCGGTTGAGCGCCGAGTAGCCGACGCCGTGCGGGCCCGAGACATCGACCACGCGGCGTCCGGCGATATTGCGCTTGAACGTGCGGGTGGCCTCCTCCTCGATCTCGGCCCAGGCCTCGTCGGTGATCGGCGCGAGTTCGCGATGCAGGTTGTTCATTCGGATACTCCTTCTCATCGAGTTTTCATCGAGCCGATGGCGAGGGCGCCGTCGGAACCCGCTGCGGAGGTATTTGCCCGTTCCACCGGAATTATCTCGGGCAACGGTCCGGATTCCGCCTCGTCGGCGATGTTCGCGGGCGCGTCGGGCAGATCGTCGAGGAAATCGACGGTCGGGGTGAAGAACAGGGTGCCGGTGACCGCGACGGAGAAGTCGAGGATGCGGTCGTACGCGGCTTCGGAGGTGCCGAGGAACATGCGCTCGAGCATCCGCTCGGTGACGCTCGGGGTGGCGGCGTAGGCGACGTAGTAGGTGCCGAACTCGCCGTCGGCGACCGAGCCGAAAGGCATGTTGGCACGGACGATCTGGCGTTCGGTGCCGTCGTCGTCGACGATGGTGTTCACCGCCACATGCGAATCGGCGGGCTTCACATCGTCGGGCAGTTCGTAGTCGCCGAGCTTGGTGCGCCCGATCACCCGCTCCTGCTCCTCGATCGACAGGGCGTTCCACTGGTCGAGCGGGTGGGTGTACTTCTGCACGATCACGTAACTGCCCCCGGTGAATTCGGGGTCCTCGGCACCGATCAGGGCAGCGGCTGCCGCGGCCCCACCCTCGGGGTTCTCCGTGCCGTCGACGAAGCCGAGCAGGTCGCGCTGTTCGAAGTAGCGGAAACCGACCACCTCGTCGACGACCGTCGCCGCGCCACGCAGCCGTTCGGCGATCACCATGCCCAATTCGAAGCACGGGCCCTGGGTTTCGGCGCGGATGTGGAAGAGCAGGTCACCGGGGGTGGCAGGCGCGCTGTGCACCGGACCGCTGTATCCCGGGAACTCGTGCAGCTCAGCCGGTTTGGGCCCGGCGAACAGGCGGTCCCACGCGGCGGAACCGATCGAGGTGATGCAACTCAGGCCCTCGCCGGGCACCCGGAATCCGACCGATCGCCGTAAACCGTTGATATCGGCGAGCACATCGCGCACCACCGATTCGCCGCCCTCGTCGATGGTGACGACGAGGAAGAGCGCGGCAGGCGACAGTGGATCGAGAATCGGTTGTGGCTCACCCATGGCGTCCAGAGTACGACGCCGTACCGACAGGTACTTATTTGGCGACGGTGAGCAGGAAGGTCACGTCGTCGATGGCTTTGACGCTGTGGCGGGCGCGCGGAACCACGATCAGATCGCCTGCCGAGCCCTTCCACTCGTCGGTGCCCGCGATCAGTACGAGCGTGCCGGTGAGGACCTGGATCGTGGCGTCGCCGGCATTGTCGTGTTCGGCCAGGCTCTGCCCTTCGGCCAGCGCGACGACGGTCTGGCGCAGGGCGTGGGTGTGGCCGCCGATGAGGGTTTGCGAACTCCGACCACTCGTCGAGGTGGCCGCCAGCTTCAACTGTTGACGGGCCACCGCGGTCAGCGATTTCTTGTCCATGGGAACGCGCCTTTCGCAGGCTTCTCGCGGGCAGGTCTTCGCCTGGGAGTATGCCCGACATCACACCCGCGCCCGGGCGTTTTGCCGCGACCGTTAGCGACGTGTTGTCACTGCCGGACGTAGTGCCGAATGCGGTAGCGCAGGCCGTTTTCGGCGGTGCGCCACGGGGTGTCCGGTGCCTGCCATTCCGGGCCGATGACCGGGGCGAAAGCATCGCCTGCCACGGTGGTGTCGACCTCGGTGACCAGCAGCGTGGTCGCCAGCGGCAGCGCCTGGCGGTAGATCTCGCCGCCACCCGCGATCCAGGTGTCGGCGGTGCCGGTCATGGCCAGCGCGTCGGGCAGCGAGGCGGCGCGTTCGGCGCCCTCGGCGGCCCAGTCGGACTGGCGGGTGACGACGATATTGCGTCGACCGGCCAGCGGCCGGAAGGCGGCGGGCAGGGAGTCCCAGGTACGCCTGCCCATGATCACCGGATGGCCGGTGGTCGTCTCGCGGAAATTGGCCATGTCCTCGGGTAGCCGCCACGGGATGGTGTTGTCGACGCCGATCACACCGTCGTTGGCCTGCGCCCAGATCAGGCCGATCATGCGGTTGCTCACACTGCCACCGGCGCCTTGATGGCCGGGTGGTGCTGGTACCCGGACAGTTCGATGTCCTCGTAGGCGTAGTCGAACAGGCTGGTGGCCGGGCGCAGGTGCAGGCTGGGGAAGGGGTAGGGCTCGCGGGTGAGCTGTTCACGCACCTGGTCGACGTGGTTGTCGTAGATGTGCACGTCGCCACCGGTCCAGATGAACTCGCCCGGCTCCAGCTCGGTCTGCTGGGCGACCATCAGGGTGAGCAGCGCGTAGCTGGCGATATTGAACGGCACACCGAGGAACAGGTCGGCGCTGCGCTGGTACAGCTGGCACGACAGCTTTCCGTCGGCGACATAGAACTGGAAGAAGGCGTGGCAGGGGGCGAGCGCCATCTTGTCCAGGTCGGCGACGTTCCACGCCGACACGATCATCCGGCGCGAATCCGGGTCGGTACGCAGGGTGTGCAGCACCTGGGCGATCTGGTCGATGTGGGTGCCGTCGGGTGTCGGCCAGGAACGCCACTGCACGCCGTACACCGGGCCGAGCTCGCCGTCCGCGTCCGCCCACTCGTCCCAGATGGTGACGCCGTGCTCGCGCAGCCACGACACGTTGGAGTCGCCGCGCAGGAACCACAGCAACTCGTAGACGATGGACTTCAGGTGCACCCGCTTGGTGGTGATCAGCGGAAACGCCTCGGCCAGGTCGTAGCGCAGTTGATGGCCGAAGATGCTTCGGGTGCCGGTGCCGGTCCGATCGGCTTTCGGCGTGCCGTGTTCGAGCACGCGCCGGAGCAGATCTTCGTACTGCGTATCAGGGGTGGCCACGCCTGCCGATTCTACTGCTGTGCGCACCTGGCAAGCTCTGCGCGTATGCGCAAGCTCTACGTGATCGGTATCGGTGCCGGCGACCCCGACCAGGTGACGATGCAGGCAGTCAAGGCCATGCGGCGGGCCGAGGCGTTCTTCGTGATCGGCAAGGGCGCCGAGAAGCAGGAACTCGTCGACGTGCGCACCGCGATCCTGCGCGAGTACGTCGACGGCCCGCACCGGGTGCTCGAGATCGCCGACCCGCCACGCGACCGCGCACCCGCCGACTACACCGGTGTGGTGCAGGACTGGCACGAACGGCGCGCGGTGCTGCTGGAAGAGGCCTTCGAGCAGGTGGACGGCGACGGCGCGATCCTCGTCTGGGGTGATCCGGCCCTCTACGACAGCACCCTGCGCATGGTGGAGCGGGTGCTCGACCGCGGGCGGGTTCGGTTCGATTACGAGGTGATTCCCGGTGTCACCAGCGTCGCGGCACTGGCCGCCGCCCACCGGGTGGTGCTGCATCGCATCGGTGAACCCGTGCACATCACCACCGGGCGCAAACTGCGCGAAGAAGGCCTCGGTCCGGGTTCGACGGTGGTGATGCTCGACGGCGAATGCTCGTTCATCGAGGTGCCCGGCGACGATATCCACATCTGGTGGGGCGCCTATCTCGGTATGCCCGACGAGATATTGATCGAAGGCAATCTGCGCGAGGTGGAGAAATCCATTCTCGAACGTCGTGCGCGAGCGCGCGCCGAAAAGGGTTGGATCATGGACGTCTACCTGTTGCGTTCCGAATAGCTAGACTGACGCTTGTGCCCGAGTTACCCGAGGTAGAGGCGTTGGCGCAGTTCCTCCGGGATCATGCGGTCGGTGCGGTGGTGGGTCGCGTCGACGTGGCCGCGTTGAGTGCGGTGAAAACATTCGATCCGCCGGTGACCGCGCTGTCCGGCCGGGACGTGACCGGTGCGGGCCGGTGGGGCAAGTTTCTCGGAATGGATTGTGGTGGGCTGTGGTTGATCACCCATCTGTCACGTGGCGGCTGGTTGCGGTGGGTCGACGAACCGAATCCGTTGCCGCCCAAGCCCGGCGGCAAAAGTCCGCTCGCCTTGCGCGTGCATTTCTTCACTCCCGAAGGCGCGACACCCGCCATCGACCTCACCGAAGCGGGAACCAAGAAACGCCTCGCGGTGTATGTCGTGGAAGATCCGCAGTCGGTTCCGGGCATCGCCCGGCTCGGTCCCGACGCGCTCGCGGTGACCGAGGACGAATTCGCGGCCCTGCTGCACGGCACATCGCAACGCATCAAGACCGCGCTGGTGGATCAGACCCTGCTGGCCGGGATCGGCAACGCCTATTCCGACGAGATATTGCACACCGCACGCATTTCGCCGTTCGCGAATACGAAAACGATGCCCGCGGAAACTGTTTCGCAGTTGTACGCGGCCATGCGTTCGGTATTGCTCGACGCCGTCGACCGTTCGACCGGGCAGGACGCGGCCCGGTTGAAGGGGGAGAAGCGATCCGGCATGCGGGTGCACGCCAGGACCGGGCAGCCGTGTCCGGTGTGTGGCGACACGGTACGCGAGGTGTCCTACGCGGAGCGCTCTTTTCAGTACTGCCCGACCTGTCAGACCGGCGGCAAGGTGCTCGCCGACCGGCGGATGTCGCGGTTGCTCAAGTAGTCAGCGGTCCCGCCAGGTTTCCAGCAGCCGTAACCAGAATTCGCTGACCGCGGGAAACGCGGGTACCGCATGCCACAGGGTGTCCAGTGGGACCCGCCCGACCACCGCGATGGTGGCGGCGTGCAATTGTTCGCCCATGTCGGGCCCGACGAAAGTGGCGCCCAGAAGGCGGTTTTCGGTGGTGTCGACGACGATCTTCGCGCGGCCGTGGAAATCGTCGCGCGACAATGCGGAACCGGCTACCGAGATATCCATTTCGACGGTGTCGACCGCGTATCCGGCCTTGCGGGCCTGCTGCTCGGTGAGTCCGACGGCGGCGAGTTCCGGTGCGGTGTAGACGACTTGGGGAATCTGCTCGTGGTCGGCGCTCGCGGTGTAGCGGCTCTTGTCCAGCGGCGATCCCTGTGCGCGAGCGGCGATGACATCCCCGCACACGCGGGCCTGGTATTTGCCCATATGTGTCAGTGCCGCACGGTGGTTCACATCGCCCACCGCGTACAGCCATTCACCGGGAACATCGCGGACAGTCAGGTGATCATCGACGTCGAGATAGCCTGCCGACAGGCCGACGGTATCCAGGCCGAGGTCGTCGGTCGCGGGTGCGCGGCCGGTCGCGACGACCAGCTCGTCGGCCTCCAGCTCACCGTTGTCGAGCACCAGGGTGACCGGGCCGCCGTGGATGCGGCCGACCCCGGTGTCGGCGGGGTCGCGACGCGACACCATCAGCGGCTCGGTGTTCAAGCGAACCTCGACGCCCTTGTCGCGCAGACCTCGCAGCACCAGCTCGGCGGCGAAGGGCTCCACCCGTGGCAGCAGCCGGTCACCGCGCACCAGCATGGTCACCTCGGCCGCGCCGAGTTCGATCAGCCAGGTCGCCGCCTCGCACGCGACGACACCGCCGCCGATGATCGCGACCCGGCGCGGTACGACCGTCAGATTGGTGGCGTCGCGCGAGGTCCAAGGCAGGGCATCGCGCAGACCGGGAATGTCGGGAATCGCGGCTGTTGTTCCGGTGGCGATTACGACGGCGTGCCTGGCGCGCAGTTCCCGCACCCCCGCATCGGTGTGCACTTCGACCCGCCGCTCCCCGGCGAGCCTGGCCGCACCGCGGATCGGGTCGATGCGGGCGGATTTCGCCCAGTCGACCTGGGAGGTGTCGTCGCGATGGTGGACGAAGGTATCGCGGCGGGCCAGCACATCGGCCACCTCGGGGCCGCTCGCCGTCAGCCCGGGCAACCCGGCGGCGAGATCGAGCACGGCGCCTGTGCGCAGCAGTGTCTTGCTGGGAATGCACGCCCAGTAGCTGCATTCGCCGCCGAACAGTTCCCGTTCCACGAGCGCGGCGGTGCGGTCGCTGCCCGCGATGGCGTACGCGGCGGCGTTCTCGCCCGCCGGGCCGCCACCGATCACGATGACGTCGTACTCGTCGGTCACTGCAAGTAACCCTCGACCTCACGGGGCGAGCGCATCTGGGTGTCATCGGGAGAGGCGTCGGCGCCTGCGCGGGCGCGGCGCTGCCGCAGCAGATCCCAGGCCTGGTCGAGCATCACTTCCAGCTGGGCGAGCTGCTTGCGCTCGCTGACCGGGTCGATCTCGCCCGCCGTCGCCTTGGACCGCAGTTCGTGTTCTTCGTCGACCAGTTGCTTGATCTTGGCCAGGATGTCCTGATCGGTCATGTGCTCACCACTTCGATTCTCGGAGGGGTAGTGCCGGGCGAACCGCGACCCGCGCGGGGTCGTGGTCCATGCTACGACCGCCGGGTGACATGGGCGGCGAGACAGTCGGCCGCGATCGGGACGGCCCGGGCCAATTCGGTGCTGGTCAGGGCCGTGTAGCCGAGGGCGACACCGAACCTGTGCGGCGTGGCGAGGTGGTGGCGGGCCAGCCCGTCGAGCAGGACTCCGCGGTTTCGGGCGGCCTCGACCGCGGCGGCCTCGGCGGCGGCGTCGGGCAGTTCGACGACCACATGCGACCCGGCATCGTCACCGAGGACCGGCAGGCCCCGGTCGGCGAGCTCACCGACGAGCAGAGCGCGCCGTGGCGGGACCACCCGGCGCAGGCGACGCAGATGCCGGGCGAGGTCGCCGTTGCGGGCGAATTCGGCGAGCACCAGTTGGCCGGCCGGGCTCGGTGAACTGCCGATGCGGGCGCGGTGCGCGAGGACGGCCTCGGTGATGTCGGGACGGGCGACGAGCCAGCCGACACCGAGGGTGGGGGCGATGATCTTGCTCGTGGTGCCGAGGTGGACCACCACGTCCGGCGCCATCGCTGCCAGCAGAGGCAAGGGCGCTGTGTCGTAGCGCAATTCGCCGTCGTAGTCGTCCTCGATGACCAGAGTGCCGGTGCTGCGGGCGAATTCGACCAGTTCCACCCGGCGCCCGGCAGGCATCCGCGCGCCCATCGGGAACTGATGTGCCGGTGTGCAATACACGGCACGGACACCCGCCGGAATGCGGTCGACACACAGCCCGTGCGCGTCGACGGGCACCGGGAGCACCCTCATCCCCGCAGCCTGGAACGCACCGACCGCCCGCAGATAGCCGGGGTCTTCGATGGCCACGGTGTCGCCGGGACTGAGCAGGGCCGCGGCGAGTTCGCCGACGGCGGTGCTCGTGCCCGCGGTCGCCAGTACCACCGACGCCGCGCCCGCGGCCAGTCCGCGATGCCGGAGCAGATGCTCGGCGACGGCAGCGCGATAGCCGGGCTCGCCCGCTCGATCCTTGCGCGCCTCGGGTGCGCGGTCACCGGCCGAGCGCCACGCGCGGCGCCAGGCCGCGCGGTCGAGTGCCTCGATGCACGGTGCGCCCGCGGCGAGGTCGAGCAGGGTCGGTTCGTCCTCGATGCCCTTCCTCGCGACGGTGCTCGGCGGTGCTGTCGCGGGGGCGGTGCTCAGGTAGGTGCCGGAGCCGCGTCGACCGGTGAGCCAGCCTTCGGCGTGCAATTGGTCGTAGGCGGCGGCGATCACGGCCCGGCTCACGCCCAGCCGTTGCGCGAGGGTGCGCGAGGGCGGGAGCCGGTCGCCGACGCGCAGGACGCGGGTGGTCGCGGCGGTGCGCAGGGCCTCGGCCACCTGCACCGACAGGGGTTCGGTGGCGGAGCGGTCGAGCGGGATCGGGAAGTCGTCGAGCATCGCCCACCTTTGATTGGACTGTTGTTCCCGCATCGAATTGGACCTGTGCGAGGGCCAATCGTGCGGCGATGCTCATCTTATGAGCACGCACACCAGAACGCCGCTGTCCCCGACCCCGCGCACCACGGTGACCAGATCCAAGGAACGCGCCCGCAGCGATCGGGCCGAACTGGACGCGGTGCTCGACGCGGGACTGATCTGCCACCTCGCAGTGGTGCTCGGTGGTTCGCCGGTGGTGCTGCCGACCGTGTACGGCCGCGCTGGCGACACGATCTACCTGCACGGTTCCACCGGCGCGGGCAATATGCGCGCCGCCATCGGCGCCGACATCAGCATCGCGGTGACCCACGTCGACGGCCTGATCTATGCCCGCTCCGCCATGCACTTCTCGATGAACTACCGGTCGGCGGTCGTGCGTGGGCAGGCCGAACTCGTCACCGACGAGGACGAACGTCTCGAAGCGCTGCGGGTGATCGTCGAGCATGCGGCGCCCGGGTCCTGGGACCGTGTCCGCCCACCCAGCCGCAAGGAGATGGCGGCCACGATGGTGCTGGCCCTCGACCTCACCGAGGCGTCGGTGAAAGTCCGGACCGGCGGGCCGAAGGACGACGAGGACGACATCGCCGCAGGTGGGGTATGGGCCGGGGAGCTACCGCTGCGGCAGGTGTGGGGTGCGCCGGTGCCGTCGGCGGACCTGGAGCCTGGGATCGAGGTGCCCGCCGGAGTCGCCGACCGCGTGGATTCGGCGAGCCGGTCGCGCTTCGGTAGGGAAGGTGTCGACGTTCCACAGGCCGCTGCGGCGGGACGTCGGTGATTCGATCAGGTCGCGCAGTGCGGCGATGGAGTCGTGCGATTCGCTCGTCGTGGCACCTCGGTGGGCGGGCGCGCGCTCGGTACAGTCCGGCCTATGCCGTCGAGTCCGCTCAGCGGGGGCGAGCCGCCCGAACAGTTGTCGTGCACCGAGGATCGGGTGGTGGACGCGGCCCTGGCAGTGCTCGACGAGGGTGGGGCGGGTGCGCTCACGGTCGAGGCGGTGGCCGCGCGCCTCGGCGTCGACCCGGCCGCGCTGGCCTGCGATCGGAGCGGGCTGGAACGGGCAGCCATCGAACGCGTGCTCTCGAAGGTGCGGCTCGGGCCGCTCTACGACCGGGGTGTCGAGTGGGTCTCGGCGGTGATCCAGTTGGCGCTGAGTATGCGGTCGCGGCTGTGGGAGCATCCGGCGGTCGCGGTGCTGATGATGTCGGGTCCGCACGACGGTCCGGCGGCGGACGGGCCCGCCGCACGCGATATCGAGGAGGCGTTGTTCGCCTGCTTCGCGCGCGGCGGTCTGCATACGCAGATGCGGGCACACGGCGTGTACGCGGTGCTCGTCTATGTCCTCGGTTCCACGGCGCTCGATATCGCGGAGACCGACGGAATACCGCCGCTGCCAACTGATTCGGAACGGATCGCGCGGCGCCGCGAGCAGCTCAGGGACCTGGACGTGGATCGCTGGACGCGTACCGCCGCGCATGTGGACGAGATCGCGGCGTGGACATCCGTCGACCAATTCGTCTGGGGGCTGAGGGTTTTGCTCGTGGGTATGACGGCGAAATGAGTTCCCGCAACCCGGAGGCCATGCGATCTCACCAGGTCTCGGCGGGCAACCCGGCCTTCGACAGCACGCGATCCGCAGCCGCGGTGAGTGATTCGTGTGTATCCAAGCTGACCAGCGCCAGCGTGTAGGTGTCGGCGAGGCGCGAGAGGTAACCCGAGAGGCGAGTACGTGGAAAATCCGTGATGCCCGGATGGATCGCGCGGGCGGCCACGCGAGTGCATTCGTGCGGGCCGACGGTACTCAGGGCGTCGGGCATTGTGCCGATATTCGAGCACAGGATGTCGCGCTCACCAGCACCTTTGCTGAGCTTGTACGCCAAGCGATCAGGGAGTACCTGCAGGATTTCCTCGGGCAGCCCGGCGGGCGCCGACATGCGGCGTAGATAGGCGTCGCGGGCTTTGACGCGGATCGTCTCCGGGGTGTCGGCGTGGTCGATCCGGATCTCGGTCACGGCGAGGTCGTTGTCCACGCGTGGTTCGTCCCGGGTGTCCACCGGCAGGCTCGCGGTGATGGTGTCGTCACCGAAGCCGTTCTCCCACAGAATGCTCGCGACCAGGTGGATGAACAGGCTGTTCGGCGTGCCACCCGCTTCCGCCGCGACGGAATCCCATTGTGCCGCATCGAAAGCCAGCAGGGAGCTGCGGACGGTGCGACCTGGAGCTGCCGAGGGAACGATGGTCTCGGGCGGTCGGGGAACCCCGTTGCGCAGTGCTCGCGCAGTCCCGCCGAGCACCGTTGCCCACTGCGTCCGAGCATCGGCCCAGTCCGAACGGGCCTCGTCCGCGGACCGTTCGCGGCGCTGGTGTCGTGAGATGGAGGCGACCGCAGTCGACGCATCTTCCGTAGGTGCGCCGTTGAGCGATCGCAAGGCCAGTGCGACGGCGTGGATCAGTCCGCGTGCGTCGGCAAGGGCGTGCGAACAGGTCAGGGCGACAACGGTTCCGCCGTCTGCCAGAGGCGCCGCCGACAACCGCCAACCGGGGAAGAACTCGGGATCGAGGTCGGTGCCGAGCGTATCGGCCCACGGCAGGATTTCCACCGCACGCAGGGGCTCACGGTGGGCATCGGCCGCGACGTAGTCGAGCGGGTGGGCGCGGACGGTGGGCTGCCAGGTACGGCGGGCGCCGGGGACGCGGGCGCGGACGACTCTGCGGCCCAGCGGACCACGACTCAGCTCGTGGTGGATCTGTCGCAGCAGAGCCGGATCCATCGTGTCCGGCGTTCGCCACAGTCCCTGCAGGGCGATCGGCGTGCCCATTCCTCGATGGGTACGCAGGAAGATCTCGTCGACGACGGTCAGGCGGTCCATTACGACGTGGAGGCGGCGCCGTGCCTGCCCGCGCCCGCGGCGAAGCGGGCCGCACCCTCCAACGCACCGTCGGCGAGAGCCTTGACGCCGTGCGCGAATTCGATGCGCAGCGCCTCGTCCTCGGAATGACCGACCTGGTCGTACACGGATTCGCGGTCGGAACGCAGGCAGGTCTGCGGGAGCGCCGCGAGTTGCCCGGCCAGCTCCTCGGCCACCCGGCGCGCATCCCCGGTGGGAACCACCCGGGTGACCAGCCCCATCTGCAATGCTTCGGGCGCGCTCACCGGCCGACCGGTGAGAATCATGTCCAGCGCCCGCCCCTCGCCGACGATGCGCGGCAGACGCACCGTGCCGCCGTCGATGAGCGGCACACCCCAGCGGCGGCAGAACACGCCGAACACGGCGTCCTGCTCGGCCACCCGCAGGTCGCACCACAGCGCCAGCTCGAGCCCACCGGCTACCGCGTGCCCGGACACCGCGGCGATCACCGGTTTGGACAGCCGCATCCTGGTCGGGCCCATCGGTCCGTCACCGTCGGGCGTCGCCTGGTTGCTGCGATCGGTGCCGAGCGATTTCAGGTCGGCACCCGCGCAGAACGTGCCGTGCTCGCCCCACAGCACCGCCACCGAGGCGGTCGGGTCGGCGTCGAACGCGCGGAAAGCCTCGGCCAAGGCGCGGGCCGTCGGCCCGTCGACGGCGTTGCGCGCGTGGGGACGGTTCAGGATCACCGTGGTGACCGGCCCCGCCTTCTCGACACGCACCGGATCGGACGCGGGACCTGAGCTCATAGCTCGACCATACGACGAAACCCACCCTTGTGTGAAGAGGTGAATCAGTGGTTCACTTCTTCGTATGGTGTACCGGAGGACGCCCGCCGTGCAGGCCCGGCTCGACGCGCAACGTGCGCTGATCGTGCAGGGCGCGACGGCCGTGCTCTCGCGCGACGGGTTCGCCGGCTTGTCGATGGCCGCGGTGGCCGCCGAGGCGGGTATCGCCACCGGCACGGTGTACAAGCAGTTCGAGAACAAGGCCGCGCTGGTGTCGGCCGTGTTCGAGAAGGTGGTCGCCCGCGAGGTCGCCGCGGTGCGCGCGGCGGTCGCCGAGGGCGACGTGGTGCAGCGGGTCAGCGCGGCCGTGGAGACCTTCGCCGGGCGTGCGCTCAAGAACCCGAGACTCGCCTACGTATTGCTGGCCGAACCCGTCGACGCCGCCGTCGACGTGCAACGCCTGGAATTCCGCCGCGCCTTCACCGCCTCGTTCGAAGCCGCCATCACCCACGGCGTCGCCGAAGGCGCACTGCCACCGCAGGATTCGCATCTGTCCGCCGCCGCGCTCGTCGGCGCCATCGGCGAGGTGCTCGTCGGTCCCCTCGCCACGGCCCCGCCCGCCGAGTCCGTCGTTCCCGAGCTGGTCGCTTTCGCCGTTCGCGCGCTCGGTGCGCGCCCGGAATCGTTGTAGCCCTAAGGAGTTCCGCCGTGATCACCCATGACGTGTTCAATCAGGTACCACCGCTCGTCCCCTTCGACGCCTCGCGCAATCCCGCGCTCATCGAGGGCCTGCACCGGGAAGGTGCGGGCTGGGCCGAGGCCGAGGTGCGTGAGCTCGGTGCTCTCGCAGGCGGTTTCGCCGCACAGGAGTGGGGCAGGCTGGCCAACGAGTACCCGCCGGTGCTGCACACCCACGACCGGTGGGGACATCGCGTCGACGAGGTCGAGTTCCATCCGCACTGGCACGACCTGATGAATGTGGCGGTCACGCACGGCCTGCACGGCTCCCCGTGGCTCGACGAGCGCCCCGGTGCGCACACCGCCCGCGCGGCCAAGTTCTACACCTGGGGTGTGGCCGACGCCGGGCACATGTGTCCCATCTCGATGACCTACGCGGTGGTGCCCGCGCTGCGTCACAACCCCGAACTCGCCGCCCGCTTCGAGCCGCTGCTCGGCTCGCGCACTTACGATTTCGGATTGCGTGAGCCCTCGACGAAAGCCGGGTTGATCGCGGGCATGTCGATGACCGAGAAGCAGGGCGGCTCGGACGTGCGCGCCAACACCACCACCGCCACACCGCAACCGGACGGGTCGTACCGCATCGTCGGGCACAAGTGGTTCACCTCGGCGCCCATGTCGGACATGTTCCTCACCCTCGCGCAGGCGCCGGGCGGGCTGTCGTGCTTCCTGCTGCCGCGCGTGCTGCCCGACGGCACCCGCAACCCGATCCGGATCCAGCGGCTCAAGGACAAGCTCGGCAACAAGTCGAACGCCTCCTCGGAGATCGAATACGAGAACGCCACCGGGTGGCTCGTCGGCGCCGAGGGTGCCGGGGTGAAGACGATCATCGAGATGGTCAATATGACCCGCCTCGACTGCGTGATCGGCTCGGCCACCGGCATGCGGGTCGGTGCGGTCACCGCCGTGCATCACGCCAGGCATCGAGAAGCGTTCGGCGCGAAGCTGATCGACCAGCCCGCCATGCGCAACGTGCTCGCCGACCTGATCGTCGAATCCGACGCGGCGACCACGGTGATGATGCGTCTGGCCGGGGCCACCGACCGCGCGGGCGGCGACCCGGCCGAGGCGGCGCTGCGCCGGATCGCGCTGGCCATCACCAAGTACTGGGTGTGCAAGCGGGCGCCCGCGCACGCCGCCGAAGCGCTGGAATGCCTCGGCGGCAACGGGTATGCCGAGGAATCGGGGATGCCGCGCCTGTACCGGGAGGCACCGCTCATGTCGATCTGGGAGGGGTCGGGCAATGTGGCGGCGCTGGATGCCCTGCGCGCCATGGGACGTCAGCCGGAGACGGTCGAGGCCTACTTCGCCGAGGTCGGCCTGGCTCGTGGCGCGGATCCGCGGCTCGACGACGCCATCGACCGGGTCGGCAAGGAACTCACCGACCTGTCCGATATCGAGTACCGGGCGCGCCGGGTGGTCGAGTTGATGGCGCTGGTGTTGCAGGGTGCGCAGTTGGTACGCCACGGTCATCCGGCCGTCGCCGATGCGTTCTGCGCGACCCGGCTGAGCGGCGACTGGGGGATCGCTTACGGCACCTTGCCGGTGGGTGTCGATACCGGTGCGATTCTCGAACGAGGGTTCGTCGATACGCACTGAGGCGGCGCCGCGCAGTGCCGGTCATCCTGACCTGAGCGCGCTTCATCGCGGGCGGTCCGGCGGGTGCCCGCACCCAGCCGCTGGTGCACGCATCTTGCCGCTGCGGGAACTGCTCGAGCTCGCCCGATTCACGAACCGGCAGAGTGTGGTCGAGAGGTATCCGCCAGTGCTGCCCGGGGACAGCGGTGTGGCCCGGCCGATCCTTCGCATGGCCGGGCCGGCGGTACCGTGACCGCGTGGCTCGAGCGGACGATGTGTTGACGGTAGGGGACCTCGCCGGGCTGGTGCCGGCGCGCGCGGACCGGTTTCTCCTCGGCATCGCGGGCCCGCCGGGTGCCGGTAAATCGACGCTCGCGCAGCGTCTTTGCCACGAGCTGAATCGTCTCGGGCGCAGTGCGGTCGTCGCGCCGATGGACGGCTATCACCTGCGCAACGACGTGTTGCGAGCCAGGGGCGCGCTGGCCCGCAAAGGCGCGCCCGACACCTTCGACGCGGACGCGTTCGTCGCCGATCTTCGCCTGCTGCGGGAGACACCCGTCGGCGAACCGGTGCCGTGGCCGCTGTTCGACCGGGCCGTCGACGAACCGACCGAGGGCGGTGTGGTGGTGCGCGACGAGCGCGTGGTCGTCGTCGAGGGGAACTACCTGTTGCTCACCGATGTACCGGATTGGGCGCCGGTACGCGGACTGCTCGACGAATGCTGGTATCTCGACGCGCCACGGCAGGTGCTCACCGAACGCCTGCTCGACCGGCACACCGCGGGCGGGCGCACCCCGGATGAGGCGCGGGTGAAAGTGAGGGACAGCGACCTGCGCAATGCCGACCTCATCGCCGCCACCCGAAGCCGCGCGGATCGCGTCCTGCTCGCGACGGGCCGCGGCTACGCGCTGGCCTGACCGCCTTCCTTCGCCGCGCGGCATCGGTTGCCGGCCGCGGCACGCCGGGCGTGTGTCGCGCGGAAAGCGGCGGACTCGGCGCAATCATGGACTGATGAAGCGACGAGTCCCCGTGCACGCGGTCCGCAACGGCGCGGCAGCGGTCTGCGCGCTGCTGCTGTACTACAGCGTCCCGGTGGGATGGGTGTTCGAACTCGACGCGTGGCCGGGGCAGGTCGTCGGGGTCGTCGCCTTCGTCGCGAGCGTCGCCGGACTCGGCTGGCTCGTCTGGCAGCGGATCGAGCACCTCCTCGAGGAGTCGACCGCGTTGGGGGAGCGGGTCGACGGGGTGCTGCTCGTGCTGTGCATCGTGTGCGTGGTGTTCGCGCTCGTCTACTACCGCATGCAGCAGCTACACCCGAACCAGTTCACCGGGCTCGAGACCAGGACCGACGCGCTGTACTACACGCTGGTCACCCTCGGCACCATCGGTTACGGCGACATCCACGCCACCGGCCAGGCCGCCCGCATCGTGACCATGGTGCAGATCGTGTTCGACCTGGTGGTGCTCGGCACCCTGCTCGCCATCGTCACCACCAGCGTCACCAGCCGGATCCGCGCCGCGAACGAGGTCAGCGCCGCCGCGCGCGATACCACTCGATGAGCGCGTCGGTCGACGAGTCACCCACCGACTCAGGGTTTTCCGACCCGCTGAGCAACGGCATCAGGGCCAGCGCCTGCTGTTTGCCCAGCTCCACACCCCACTGATCGAAACTGTCGATGCCCCAGATGATGCCTTCGACGAACACCTGGTGCTCGTACAGCGCGATCAGCTGACCCATCGTCGACGGCGTGAGCTCCGGCGCCATGATCGTGGTACTCGGCCGGTTGCCGGGCATCACCTTGTGCGGCACCAGCTTCGGATCGGTGCCCTCGGCCGCGATCTCCTCGGCGGTCTTGCCGAACGCGAGCACCTTGGTCTGCGCCAACAGGTTGCTCATCAGGATGTCCTGCATGCTGCCGGTGCCGTCGCGAGTCGGCAGGTCGTCGGTCGACCGGGCGAAACCGACGAAATCGGCCGGAATCAGCCGGGTGCCCTGGTGCAGCAGCTGATAGAAGGCGTGCTGGCCGTTGGTACCCGGCTCACCCCAGAAGATCTCACCCGTCGACGACGTGACCGGAGTACCGTCGGCGCGCACCGACTTGCCGTTGGACTCCATCGTCAACTGCTGCAGATACGCGGGGAACCGCGCCATATCGTTCGAATACGGCAGCACCACACGTGATTCCGCGCCGAAGAAGTTCGAATACCAGACGCCGAGCATCGCCAGCAGCACCGGACCGTTCGACTCCAACGGCTCCGACGCGAAATGCCGGTCCACGGCGTGCATTCCGCTGAGGAACTCGCCGAACCGTTCCTTGCCGATGGTCACCATCACCGAGAGACCGATCGCCGAATCCACGGAGTAGCGGCCGCCGACCCAATCCCAGAAACCGAACATGTGCGCGGTGTCGATACCGAAAGCCGCCACCCGCTCCGCGTTCGTCGACACCGCGACGAAATGCTTGGCTACCGCGTCCTCACCGAGCGCCGCGACCAGCCAGCGCCGCGCCGCCGTCGCATTGGTGAGGGTTTCCAAGGTGGAGAACGTCTTCGACGCGACGATGAACAACGTGCGCGCCGGATCGAGACCCGCCAGCTTGGACACCAGATCGGCCGGGTCGACATTCGACACGAACCGGGCCTCGATCTCCGGATCGGCATAGTGGCGCAACGCGCGATACACCATGTCCGGCCCCAGATCCGAGCCGCCGATACCGATATTGACCACCGTGGTGATGCGCTCACCGGTCGCCCCGCGCCACGCACCCGAGCGCACCGAATCGGCGAACTCACCCATCCGGCGCAGCACGTCGTGCACGGCGGCATCGGCGTCGGTGCCGTCGATGTCGAGCTGCTCGCCCACCGGCAGACGCAACGCGATGTGCCCCACCGCGCGGTCCTCGGAGGTGTTGATGTGCTTGCCGGAATACATCTCGTCGCGTCGCTGCGGCACCCCGGCCGCGCGCGCGAGATCCACCAGCAGACGCAAGGTTTCGCGGGTCACACGATGTTTGCTGTAGTCGATGTGTAGATCGGCGACCTGCACGGTCAACTCCCGGCCGCGCGCCGGATCCTCGGCGAACAACTGCCGCAGATGCAGAGGTGCGACAGTGCGGTGATTGGTTTGCAGTGCCTGCCAGGCCGCCGACGCGGTGATGTCGCTGCTCACCCGCCCGAGAGTACTGGGTTGTCGGAGCGCTGGCGCGCTCGAGTTCGCGGCCCCGCCGGTCCCGACGATCAGGCGCCGTTGCTTGCTCCTTCGTCGCGTACGCAACGGCACCTGATCGTCGGGACGGCCGCGAACCGCCGACGTCGTCGGCGATCCCTCCTCGAGGTCGGGATGTACGGGGCTGGGGATGCGGTTATGGCGGCATTCGAGTTGGCGGCCGAGGGCGGGTTCGGGGTGGTCCTTCGGGTTATTCGTCTGGCGTTTGGCGGCTTCTCGGACGGGGGGTCGGCATAGGGTGGGGGCATGGTTTCTGAACGGGACGTGATCGAGTTCGTACCAAAGGGTTTGTGGATCGGGTCGGGGCCGGTGGAGGCTACCGGTGGGGCCACATTTCCTGTGCACAATCCGGCCGACGGGTCGGTGATCACCGAGGTCGCCGACGCGACGCCCGAGGACGCGATGCGGGCGCTCGACGCGGCGGTGGCGGCCGGGCGGGAGTGGGCGGAAACGCCGTCGCGGGAACGCGGTGAGATCCTGCGGGCGGTGTTCACCGAGCTCACGGCGCGGGCCGAGGAGTTCGCGTTGCTGATGACGCTCGAGATGGGCAAGGCGCTCGGGGAGAGCCGCAACGAGGTGCGCTACGGCGCCGAGTTCTTCCGGTGGTTCAGCGAGGAAGCGGTGCGTGTGCACGGGCGGTATCTGCACGCGCCGTCGGGCACGGGGCGGATCATGGTCGCCAAGCAACCGGTCGGGCCGTGCCTGGCGATCACGCCGTGGAATTTCCCGCTGGCCATGGGCACCCGCAAGATCGGTCCGGCGCTGGCCGCCGGCTGCACGATGATCGTCAAGCCCGCTTCGGCGACGCCGCTGACCATGCTCGCGCTGGCCCGCCTGTGCAGCGAGGCCGGACTGCCCGACGGTGTGCTGTCGGTTGTCACAACCAGCCGTTCCGGTGCCGTCACGGGCCCGCTGATCGACGATCCGCGCTTGCGCAAGCTCACCTTCACCGGGTCGACCGAGGTGGGCAAGAAGCTGGTCTCGTCGTCGGCGAACCGGCTGCTGCGCACCTCGATGGAACTGGGCGGCAACGCGCCCTTCGTGGTGTTCGACGACGCCGACATCGACAGCGCGGTGGCCGGTGCCATGCAGGCGAAACTGCGCAACGGGGGGGAGGCGTGCACGGCCGCCAACCGGTTCCACGTGCAGCGCGGTGTCGTCGCGGAATTCACCGAGAAGCTGGTGGCGGCGATGACCGAATCGGTGGTGCTCGGGCCGGGAACGGACGCCTCGACGACGCTCGGCCCGCTGGTGAGCGCCGAGCAGCGCGAGACCGTCGCCGAACTCGTCGACGACGCGGTGAGCACCGGCGCGAAGCTGCTGCTCGGCGGGGAGACTCCCGACGGGCCGGGCTGGTTCTACCCGGCCACCGTGCTCGCCGACGTGCCGCCCGCCGCCCGCATCCTGCGCGAGGAGGTGTTCGGTCCGGTCGCGCCGATCGTCGCCTTCGACACCGAGGAGGAGGGCGTCGCCGCCGCCAACGACACGCAATACGGCCTGGTCAGCTACGTCTACACCCGCGACCTGGACCGTGCGCTTCGGGTGTCGGAGGCGATGGAGACGGGCATGGTCGGCGTGAACCGGGGTGTCATCTCCGACCCGGCCGCGCCCTTCGGCGGCGTCAAGGAGTCGGGCTTCGGCCGCGAGGGCGGGACCGAGGGCATCGAGGAATACCTGGACACGAAGTACATCGCCCTCACCTGAGCGAAAAAATAACCGCCCCGGGGATGTTGTCGCACCCGGGGCGGCTTTTCGTGAGCGGCGATCTGGACGACCGCCGCGTGGTTCGAGTTCCGCCTAGCGGCCGAGACGTCCGCGACCGAGGCGGAGCAGGAGCATGGCGAGGGTGTGACCCTCCTGGCCGAGCTCACTGAAGCGTTCGAGCACTTTCATCTCACGGCTGTGCACCAGCCGGGGACCCCCAGAGGCCATCCGGGTGCGCCCGATGATCCGCGAAATTTCGCTCCGGCGTTTGATCGCGGCGAGGATGGTGGCGTCGAGTTCGTCGATTTCGAGGCGAAGCTTCTCGATCTCCGCCTCAGATTGCGGCAGTGCCGCCTCTGACCCGGCGGTTGTAGCAGGGGTGCTCATCATTCATCTCCTCGTGTCAGAACTGGGATCGGTCGATACGGACGTCGTGTTACCGATCTGTTCCTTCACCCTGAAAAACTTTCCGGCTGGGCGCCTGCCGCCACGATATCGGATCGATTGCCGATCCGGACAGGCGAAGCGGCGCTGACCACGCGGCCCAGTCTGCCACGGGTCGGTAGGTATGCAAAACAGTTGTGTTTGTGAATCCGCTGAGAACATTCACACGGGTGGCTACGACACCGGTCGTCGTCCGGTTCACTCGCGGTTTGCCCGCCGGTGGCCGCGCCGACGGCGGTTGGCCGCTTGTCGGTGCCCGCCGGTAGCGTGGACAGACGATGGATATCACGGTCGCTCCCTCCGCAGACGAAACGTCGTCCACCGCGCCGAACACCCCGGTCGCGGCACCAGACAGCACCGCCGCACCGCAGGGTGACGGCGGTGGCGGTGGTGCGGCTCGCAGCGGTCTTGCCGAGGCGGCTGCCCGGCACAGCGCCGAACAGGAACAGCGCCGCAAGGAGCGCGAACAGCGTCGCGCCGAGGAAACCGAGCGGCTGCTCGACGGGCTCAACCCGCAGCAGCGCGCCGCCGTGGTGCACGCCGGTTCGCCGCTGCTGATCGTGGCGGGAGCGGGCTCGGGCAAAACGGCCGTGCTCACCCGCCGCATCGCCTACCTGCTCGCCGCACGCGGAGTGCAGACCGGACAGATCCTGGCGATCACGTTCACCAACAAGGCTGCTGCCGAGATGCGGGAGCGGGTGGCCGGGCTCGTCGGTCCGCGCGCCGCGAGCATGTGGGTGTCGACTTTCCATTCCAGCTGTGTGCGTATTCTCCGTATGCAGGCGGCTTTGCTGCCGGGTCTGAATTCGAATTTCTCCATCTACGATGCCGACGATTCGCGCCGATTGCTCACGATGATCAGCCGCGATTTCGACATCGACACCAAAAAATATTCGGCGCGGTTGCTGTCGACGGCCATCTCCAATTTGAAGAACGAATTGATCGGGCCCGAACAAGCCGCCCGCGACGCCGAGGCCGACGACACCGAACTGCCCGCGCTGGTCGCCCGCGTGTACGGCGAATACCAGAAGCGGCTGCGCGCGGCCAATGCCCTCGATTTCGACGACCTGATCGGTGAGACGGTCGCGCTGCTGCAGAACCACCCGCAGGTGGCCGAGTACTACCGGCGTCGGTTCCGGCACGTCCTCGTCGACGAGTACCAGGACACCAACCACGCCCAGTACGTGCTGGTGCGCGAACTCGTCGGCCACCACGGCGATTCCGGCGACGAGCAGGTGCCGCCCAGCGAGCTGTGCGTCGTCGGCGACGCCGACCAGTCCATCTACGCCTTCCGCGGCGCGACCATCCGCAATATCGAGGAATTCGAACGCGATTTCCCCGATGCCGAAACCATTCTGCTGGAACAGAACTACCGCTCCACCCAGCACATCCTGTCGGCGGCCAACGCCGTGATCGCCCGCAACGAGGGCAGGCGTGAGAAGAAGCTGTGGACCGATTCCGGTGAGGGCGAGCTCATCACCGGCTACGTCGCCGACAACGAACACGACGAGGCGTCGTTCGTCGCGAAGGAAATCGACCGGTTGGTCGACGCGGGTGAGGCCACCTACGGCGATGTGGCGGTGTTCTACCGCACCAACAACAATTCGCGTGCGCTGGAAGAGATCTTCATCCGCATGGGGCTGCCGTACAAGGTGGTCGGCGGTGTCCGCTTCTACGAGCGCAAGGAAGTGCGCGATGTGGTGGCCTACCTGCGCGTGCTGGAGAACCCCGACGACGCCGTGAGCCTGCGCCGCATTCTCAACACCCCGCGCCGTGGCATCGGTGACCGCGCCGAGGCCTGTGTCGCGGTGCACGCCGAGCAGCGCGACATCGGTTTCGCGGCGGCCCTGCGCGACGCGGCCGACGGCAAGGTCGCGCTGCTCAATACCCGCGCGCAGCGGGCCATCGCCGGTTTCCTCGACCTGCTCGACGAGATCCGGGCGGCCGGACAGCGCGCCGACAGCGAGTACCCCGATGTGGGCAATGTGGTGGACGCGGTGCTCGACCGCACCGGCTACCGCGCCGAACTCGAGGCCTCCGACGACCCGCAGGACGGCGCGCGGCTGGACAACCTCAACGAATTGGTGAGCGTCGCCCGCGAATTCAGTTCGGAGGCGTTCAACAACGCCGAGGCCGCGCGCGAGGAGGGCCTGCTGCCCGAGGTGGGCGACGGTGAACCCGAACCCGGTTCGCTCGCGGCGTTCCTCGAACGGGTGTCGCTGGTCGCCGATACCGATCAGATCCCGGACGAGGGCTCCGGAGTGGTCACCATGATGACCCTGCACACCGCCAAGGGCCTGGAGTTCCCGGTCGTTTTCGTGACCGGCTGGGAGGACGGGCAGTTCCCGCACATGCGGGCGCTCGGCGATCCGAACGAGCTGGCCGAGGAACGCAGGCTGGCGTACGTGGGCATCACCCGCGCCCGGCAGCGGCTGTACCTGTCGCGAGCCGTGGTCCGGTCGGGCTGGGGACAGCCGGTGTCGAACCCGGAATCGCGGTTCCTGCAGGAGATTCCGCAGCATCTGCTGGATTGGCGCAGGCTCGAACCGGTGGTGTCGCCGGTACAACGTGGTCGCAGGCGCGGGGAGGACAGCGGGTTCGACCGGGACTGGACGCGCGGCGACGGCTGGGACCAGCGGCCGGGCGTGCGCGGCGGCACCGGCACCCGCAGGCCGGCGCCCGGCGGTGCGGTGAAGCGCAACAACACCGACCTCGTTCTCGCCGTGGGCGACCGGGTCACCGACGACAAGTACGGCCTGGGCCGAGTGGTCGCCGCCGACGGCGTCGGCCCACTGGCGACCGTCACCATCGACTTCGGCACCGCCGGAAAGATCCGGCTGATTCCCCAATTCAGCCGGACCATCGTCAAGCTCTAATTCGGCAGCAGGTCGGTTAGGGCTTTGTCCAGGGTGGGGTAGCGGAACGTGAAGCCGGTTTTCGGCAGTACCTCCGAGGTGGCGTGACGGCCGGTGAGACCGAGTGCCGGATCCGAGCGCAGCACGACCGCGCCCACCGACAGGATCGCTTTCGGCGTGGGCGGGGCCGCCGGGCGATGCAGGGTTCGGCGCAGCGTCGCCATGAGTTCGGTGTTGCGGACCGGGTTCTCGGTGGCGGCGACCAGGATGCCGTCGGGGATGCTCACCTCGGGATCGAGTCCGAGACAGGCCCGCACGATGCGCAGCCAGTCCTCGATGTGGATCCAGCTGAACCATTGGTCGCCGGGGCCGACCCGTCCGCCGAGCCCCGCCTTGGTGAGCTGGCTCAGGCGTTTGAGCGCCGGGGCGTCCGGGTCGAGCACGATCGATGTGCGCAGGATGGTCCAGTGCTCGGCCTGGGCCGGGTCGAATGCCTGCTCCCACGGCTCGGCGACGCCGGTCATCTGCGGCAGTCCTTCGGGCACGGGTGTTGTTTCCGTGCAGCGCGTTTCGCCGGCGTCCGACCAGATGGCGGTGGTGCTGGCCTGTACCCAGTAGTCGACCGGGGTGTCACGCGTGCGGGCGGCGGCGACCAGCGCGGTGGTGGAATCGACGCGGCTGCTGCGCAGTTCGGCGATATTGCGTTCGGTCGGCCTGCAGTCGACGAGTTTGCCCGCCAGGTTGACGACCGCGATCCGGCCGGGTTCGCGGAGTTCGGCGGCCCAGGCGCCGACCGAGCGGCCGTCCCATTCGGTCTGCCGGAACGGTATTCCGGGGTTACGGCGCCGGGTGAGCAGGGTGACGCGCTGACCGCGGCAGGTGAGGTCGGCGGCGATCTGCACGCCGAGCGCTCCGGTGCCACCGGCGATCACCACGTTCAAGGCGTCGTCGGCCGGGACGAGGCCGGCGAGCCGGGCCAGGCGCGAGAAGTTCACGCGGGCACCGGTTTCGATGAACGGTCCGGCCGCCGCCCGCATCGCCGCTGCGGAAACACCGCTGAAGCGCAGTTCCTGAGTGACCTCTGTTCCGCCCGCGCGCGGTTCGAGCCGCCAGGTGAGCACCATGGTCCCGGCGGGTTCGGGCTGCTCGATGGTCAGTTCACGTTCGGGCACAAGAGTTGTCACGGTGAACGGGGCGCCGAACCGCTCGTGCACACGGGAGGCGAGTTTCCCGTTGGGCACATAGTCACCGGTCGCCCCGACGGCGACAGGCCCGTGCATCCGCACCGCACGCACACCCGGATTCCATTCGGGCCATTGCGTGAGATCCCCCAGCACCGCCCACACCGATTCCGGTGGCAGGGCAATGAACTGCGTGTACTTCGTCGTACCAGCCATACGAAAACGCTACCCCGCTAACGGGAAAGCGGAACCGTGCTGCTGGTCACCCGTACTCAGTCGCGCTGGGCGCCCAGACTGATGCCGCGGGTGGCGAGCCACGGGATGGGGTCGATCTTGTCGGTGCCGTTCTGCCACACCTCGAAGTGCACGTGCGGGCCGGTGGAGAAGCCGCGGTTGCCCATGGTGGCGATCTGGTCGCCTGCCATCACGCGTTCACCCTGCGAGACCGTCGCGGTGTCGATGTGACCGTAGATGGTGACGGTGCCGTCGTCGTGCAGGATGCGTACCCACATGCCGAAACCGGAGGCGGGGCCCGCTTCGATGACGGTGCCGTCGGCGACCGCGTAGATCGGGGTGCCGATCGGACCGGCCACGTCGATGCCGAGGTGCTGCACACCCCAACGGGCGCCGAACCCGGAGGTGTAGTTACCGGTGGTGAATTTGGCGAACAGGGGCCGCAGCTTGGCGGACTCCTGGGCGGCCAGGTCTTCGGCGAACTTCTGGCCCTTGGCGAGGATGTCGTCGAAGTGGCTCCGGTCGGCCACGGTGGTGGCGTCGAGTACCTGCGGCGACGAGCCGGTGACGTGGTCGGCGACCTCGGTGGTGCTCATCGACTGGGCGGCGATCTCGTGGATCTGGCCCGCGGCTTCGTAGTCGACACCCGTGTCGGGCTGCTGCGGAGAGGCCATCGCGGCCTGGCCGGCCGCGACGACCGCGCCGGCGGCGACGGCGATGACGGCGGCGCGGCCCTTCAGCGCGGTGGGCGGTGCGGGCACGCGGTGGGCACCGCCACGCCGCTCGGCGCGACGCGGTTCGGGTGCCGGGGTCTCGGGTTCGGCGGGCGCCCAGTCTGTTTCGTAGGTGCCGGAGTCGTAGGAGCCCGACTCGTCGGCGGTCCATTCGTCCTCGGCGGGCGTCCACGCGGCGTTGTCGGACCAGGCGTCGTTCCCGGACCAGGAGTTCTCGGTGTGCCAGGAATCGGTGCTCGGCCAGGCAGGCTGCTGCGGCTGTGGCGCGGCGGCGCGGGGGCTTCGCGGGTGCGAGGTGAACTCGTCGGCGTACCGGTAACGGTGGCCTGAGCTGTTGCGATCTTCAACTGGGAAGGTGGAGCGGTGGTTCATCGGCTACGCCTGACGTTCCTCAAGCTTGTCGTCCTCCTCAGTCCTGACCTGCCAGTCGTGACCTGGTTGTCGTGACCTGGTTGTGACATCGACCGCATTGACGGTAACGAAGCGATTGCAGAGTGGCAAGCGCTGGTCGAGAACCTACACTTGTCTGTGAGATTCGTCACCGTAATGCTGCAGAATAACTCACCGATTCGCGACACTTCGGGTGAGGTCGATCGACGACATAACGTAGTAGATGGCGGGGCGTTCCCCCTTTAGGTGTTCCGACCTGCCACGGCACCGAAAAACTACTCGCCAGTAGCCTTGGCCAGCGGTTTTGGTGACCTCCCCGCACCCGTCGTGACCTGCGCCACTTAGGATGAATGTGGTCGTTTAGCCCTCCCCGTGACTAGTTAGAGTCCGACCGACCCGCTAGCTGACCCCTCGAGCGACCTGCAACCAGTCGCTACGGCAAGTCGGGCCGCCAACAAAGACGTTGTCATAGCAACGCAGACGAGACGGTGAGTACATGGATCTCTTCGAATATCAGGCGAAGGAGCTCTTCGTTAAGCACGGAGTGCCTTCGTCCGAGGGTCGTGTTTGCGACACGGCCGAAGAAGCACGCGCCATTGCCGAGGAAATCGGCAAGCCGGTCATGGTCAAGGCGCAGGTCAAGGTAGGCGGTCGCGGCAAGGCGGGTGGCGTGAAGTACGCCGCCACCCCGGAAGACGCGTTCACCCACGCGCAGAACATCCTCGGCCTCGACATCAAGGGCCACATCGTCAAGAAGCTCCTGGTCGCCGAGGCCAAGGACATCGCGGAGGAGTACTACATCTCCTTCCTGCTCGACCGTTCCAACCGCACCTACCTGGCCATGTGTTCGGTCGAGGGCGGCATGGAGATCGAAGAGGTCGCCGAGAAGACCCCCGAGCGTCTGGCCAAGATCCCCGTCGACGCCGTGAAGGGTGTCGACCTGACCTTCGCGCGCGAGATCGCGGAGAAGGGCCACCTGCCCGCCGAGGTGCTCGACGCCGCGGCCGTGACCATCCAGAAGCTGTGGGAGGTCTTCACCAAGGAAGACACCACCCTGGTCGAGGTCAACCCGCTGGTGCGCACCCCGAACGACGAGATCCTCGCCCTCGACGGCAAGGTCACCCTGGACGAGAACGCCGAGTTCCGCCAGCCCGGCCACCTCGAGTTCGCCGACGTCGACGCGACCGACCCGCTCGAGCTCAAGGCCAAGGAGAACGACCTCAACTACGTCAAGCTCGACGGCGAGGTCGGCATCATCGGCAACGGCGCCGGTCTGGTCATGTCGACCCTGGACGTCGTCGCCTATGCGGGCGAGAACCACGGCGGCGTGAAGCCGGCCAACTTCCTCGACATCGGCGGCGGCGCTTCGGCTTCCGTGATGGCCGCGGGTCTGGACGTGATCCTCGGTGACGCGCAGGTCAAGAGCGTGTTCGTCAACGTCTTCGGTGGCATCACCGCGTGCGACGCCGTTGCCAACGGCATCGTGGGCGCGCTCGAGGTGCTCGGTGACGCGGCCACCAAGCCGCTGGTCGTTCGCCTGGACGGCAACAACGTCGAAGAGGGTCGTCGCATCCTCGCCGAGGCCAACCACCCGCTGGTGACGCTGGCCCAGACCATGGACGAGGGCGCCGACAAGGCTGCCGAACTCGCCGCAGCGAAGTAAGGAACGCGAACATGTCCATCTTCCTGAACAAGGACAACAAGGTCATCGTCCAGGGCATCACCGGCGGCGAGGGCACCAAGCACACCGCGCTGATGCTGAAGGCGGGCACCAACGTCGTCGGTGGCGTCAACGCGCGCAAGGCCGGCACCACGGTCAAGCACACCGACAAAGACGGCAACGAGATCGAGCTGCCCGTGTTCGCTTCCGTGGCCGAGGCCATGGAGAAGACCGGCGCCGACACCTCCATCGCGTTCGTGCCCCCGGCCTTCTCGAAGGACGCCATCATCGAGGCCATCGACGCGGAGATCCCGCTGCTCGTGGTCATCACCGAGGGCATCCCGGTGCAGGACTCCGCCTATGCGTGGGCCTACAACGTCGAAAAGGGCGAGAAGACCCGCATCATCGGCCCGAACTGCCCCGGCATCATCACCCCCGGCGAGGCGCTGGTCGGCATCACCCCGAACAACATCACCGGCAAGGGTCCGATCGGCCTGGTGTCGAAGTCGGGCACCCTGACCTACCAGATGATGTATGAGCTGCGCGATTTCGGTTTCTCCACCGCGATCGGCATCGGCGGCGACCCGGTCATCGGCACCACCCACATCGACGCCATCGAGGCGTTCGAGAAGGACCCCGAGACCAAGATCATCGTGATGATCGGCGAGATCGGTGGCGACGCCGAAGAGCGCGCCGCGGCCTACATCAAGGCCAACGTGACCAAGCCGGTCGTCGGCTACGTCGCGGGCTTCACTGCCCCCGAGGGCAAGACCATGGGCCACGCGGGCGCGATCGTGTCCAGTGGTGGTGGCACCGCGCAGGCCAAGCAGGAAGCGCTCGAGGCAGCGGGTGTGAAGGTCGGCAAGACGCCGTCCGCCACCGCCGCGCTCGCTCGCGAGATCCTGGAGAAGGCGTCCATCGCCTCTGCCTGACCCGGTCAAGGCCCGGAGGCGGTAGCTTGCGTAACCACGCAGGGCCTCCGGGGCAGGCGAATCAAACACTGCCTGACCCGCAAATCACACTGTCGAAGGCCGCTTTCAGGTTTAGCCTGGGCGGCCTTCGTCGATTCATCCACAGGCGGTGGTTTATCCACAGCCTGCATCGGTAGGTGATGACCGCGGGCGTGGCGTGCAGTAGCGTCAGGTATCGGATCAGGCACCAGTCAGTTCGACGCGACCGATGCGCACGACTCGACAAGGAGACGACGACATGTCCTACCCGACAGGGGGCTCCGGGTACAACGCACCCGCGACACCCGCCGCGCCCACCCAGGGCCCGAGCACCGGAGCCGCCGCGGCTGCGTCCGTGGACGACGGTGGCGCCAAGGGGCTGCCCTTCATTCTCACCGCCGCGGGCGCCGGACTCGGTGTTGTCACCTTCCTGCTCGGCTTCGCGCCGTTCATCGGCTTCTCCCTCGGGGCGAAGACCGAGACCAGCAGCATGTTCGATTCCAGTGCTGGCGGTTACGCGGCGCTGATCCTGGCCGCCGCGATCGTGGCCGGTCTGTCGCTGCTGCCCAAGCTGAACAACCTCCCCGTGGCCGTCGCTCTCGCCGCGGCCGGATTCGTGGGCATCGTGGTGGCGCTCATCAGCATCGAGAGCGCGGAACTGCAGTGGGGCGCCTTCGTCGTCTCGGTCTTCGCGTTCGTCGTCACCGTGTTGCTCGTGGTCGCGCTGCTGTTCCAGCTCGGCATCATCAAGCCGCCTGCGCCCAAGCCCGCGCAGCCGCAGCAGCCGGGTCAGTACGGGCAGTACGGCCAGCAGGGTTACGGGCAGCAGGGATACGGCCAGCCGGGTCAGCAGCAGTCCTTCGGTCAGGGTGGCTACGGTCAGGCCTCGACCGGTGGGCAGTACCCCACGCAGTCGCCCTACGGCCAGCAGAGTTCGCCGTCGATGCCGCAGGCGCAGCAGCCGTCCTACGGTCAGCCGGGTCAGCAGCAGGGTTACGGTCAGCCGCAGCAGCAGTCGCCCTACGGCCAGCAGTACGGCGCCGCGCCGCAGCAGCAGCCTTACGGTGGTGCCCCGCAGGCGCAGCCGCGTCCCGATGAGAGTGCCACCCAGACCTTCGGTGGCCAGCCGACCGGTCAGCCGGGCGCTCAGCCGTTCGGTGCGCCCAATTACGGTGGCGTGCAGCAGGGTTCGGCCCCGCAGCCCGGGCAGAGTCAGCCGTTCGGTGGCGAGCAGAACGCCGACCCGGCGGCCGACGCGACCACCGCGTTCCGTCCCAGCGACGACCAGAAGTAGGAAAAACCGACGGCTGGTTGTGGCCCCAGGTTCCGATCGCGAGCCCACAGGTGTGCCTGTGGGCTCGCGGCGCGCCTGACCCGCGCTCGCCGGGGAAGCTGCCACGCTGAATTGACGTCGGCCATATCGCGCGGAGACACGGCAATTCCGTGCCCGTCTCTTACATTCTGATGTGCTAATTTGTAAGCCATGTCGCAGGTGGTGAAGCGGGCCTACAAGTTCCGCTTCTACCCGTCCGGTGCACAAGCCGCGGAGCTGTCGCGCACGTTCGGATGTGTTCGCCTGGTCTGGAACAGAGCATTGGATGCGCGGCAGCGTCGTTACGCGACGGAGTCGAAGTCGACCACTTATGTGCAAGCGTCCGCTGAACTGACCAAGTGGAAGAGCTTGCCGGAGTTGGCATTCCTCAACGAGGTCTCCTCGGTTCCGCTCCAGCAAGTGCTCCGGCATCAGCAGGCGGCCTTCGCGGCGTTCTACGCCAAGCGCGCCCGCTACCCGAGATTCAAGTCGCGAAAGCGTTCGCGTGCGTCCGCCGAGTACACCCGATCGGGTTTCCGGTGGCGCGGCAGGGAACTGACTCTCGCGAAGATGGCCGAACCGCTCGATATTCGGTGGTCCCGGCAGATGCCAGACGGGGCAGTGCCGTCGACAGTCACCGTTTCGTGTGACAGCGCGGGTCGGTGGTTCGTGTCCTTGTTGGTAGAGGAGACCGTCGCCGCGCTGCCATCCACACCGCAGACAGTCGGCGTCGACGTAGGGTTGACCTGTTTGGCTGTCCTGTCAACGGGGGAGAAGATCGTCAATCCTCGTCACGAGCGTGCCGACCGGCGCAGGCTGGCGAAGGCACAACGCGACCTGGCCCGGAAGATGAAGGGGTCGAACAATCGGGAGAAGGCCCGCCGAAAGGTGGCGCGTATTCATGCCCGGATCACCGACCGGCGTACCGATTTCCTGCACAAGTTGTCCACGAGACTGATTCGCGAGAACCAAGCGGTCGCCATCGAGGACTTGACAGTGCGCAACATGGTCGCCAACCACGCCCTGGCCCGTGCGATTTCGGACGCGAGCTGGCGGCAGCTGCGTTCGATGCTGGAGTACAAAGCGGACTGGTACGGCCGCGAGGTGTTGGTGGTGGATCGCTGGTACCCGTCGACCCGGGTGTGCTCGCATTGCGGTGCATTGCACGCCAGGCTGCCGCTGGACGTTCGCGAGTGGACTTGCCGCTGTGGCGCCGTCCATGATCGGGATGTGAACGCGGCTCGTAACATCCTCGCTGCCGGGCTGGCAGAGAGGTGAAACGCCTGCGGAGTCGGTATAAGTCCGGTCGGGAGTTCTCCCGACCGGCGGCCGATGGTGATGCAGGAATTCCCGCCGTGTACGGCAGGGAGGATGCCAAGAGCTCCCGTAACGCCTCCCCCGGGGTCGAGCCGCCCTGGTGGTCGCTGCCACCGGACCGGGCGCGGGCCCTGCTGCTCGTCGCCGCCCGGCCGACGATCTGCGCGCTGACCGCCATGATCGTCGTGGTGCTGCTGGTGATGCTCACCTCGGGCACCGAACTCACCAGTGCGCCGGGCGCGGTCGCGGCGACCTGGCTTGCGGCTCATCAGATTCCGCTCACCGTCGGCCGGACCACCCTCGGTCTGCTGCCGCTGGTGCCGACCGTCGTGCTGGTGTGGCTGGCCGCCCGCGAATGCGCACGGGCCGTGCCGAACCGGCCGACGCCGGTCGACCTGGGCTGGCTCACCGCCGCCGTCCTCGCCGGGCCGCTCGTCATGACCTCGGTGTGCCTGGCCGTTGTCGGTGATGCCGCGGGCGTCACGCCACTCGAACCGCCCGGTGTCGTCACCGCTTTCGGCTGGGTGCTGGTGCTGTACCTGGCCGCGGCTGCCGCCGGGATCTGTGCCCGCGCCTGGGATTCGCTGTGTGCGCTGCTCCCCGTGGAAATCCCGGAGTGGGCGGTACTCGGTGCGCGCGCCGCCCGCCGCACCGTGCTGCGCATGCTCGGCTGCGCGGCGCTGGCGACGGTGATCTCGTTCGGCACGCACCTGTCCCGCGTCGGCGAGACCTATCAGCAGGCACACGATGTGACCGATGTGCTCGGCATGACCCTGCTCTCGCTGCTCTACCTGCCGAACGTGATCGTCGGCGCCGCCGGGATGCTCAGCGGTGCCGCGGTGCAGTTCGGGATCGGATCGGTGGGATTGTTCGGTGTGAGCGCCGGGCAGGTGCCACCGGTCCCCGCGTTGATCCCGTTGCCCACCGGTCCCGCCGCCGCGTGGTGGCCGGTGCTGCTGCTCGTGCCGCTGGCCGTCGGCGTGCTCGGCGGTGTGGAACTCGGTCGCACGAGTGACGATCGCCCCGGTGCGCCGTGGGCGACGCTCACCTGTGCCGGCCTGTCGACGCTCACCTTCCTGGTCCTGGCGATCCTGAGCAGCGGTCAGCTCGGCGCCGTCGGTTGGGTGGGGCCCGATCTGTTGATGCTGGTCGTGCTGATGGTCACCTGGTTCGGTTTCGGCGGCTTCGTCGGCATGGTCTTCGCCCGCCGCTTCCTCGCACCGGCCGTCGAATACGACGACTACTCCTACGACGAGGACGACGACTACTACTACGAAGACGACGAAGACGAGGACGACGACTACGCCGACGACGACCACGAATACCCCGCCGACCCGGCCGTGGAGGTCGACGCCGAACTCGTCGAGGACATCGACGACGAACCCGAGGTGAGCATCGCCGCCCCCGGCTCGACGACCCCACCGACCGACGACATCGTCGACGCCGAGGTGGTGGAGCCGGACCTGCCGGAGGGTGACGGGGACACCGGTCGTTAAGCTCGACCCGGCGCATTGTCGATCGCCGCCACCCGACCACACGCAGGAGTAGAGCGCTGACGTCCTCGTTTGCCCAGTGGAAGCCCGCACGGACCCCGGCCACCGTCGTCGTCCTCGCCTCGGGCACCGGCTCGCTGCTCAACGCACTGCTGGCCGCCGCCCGCGAACCCGGTTACCCGGCGAAGATCGTCGCCGTGGGTGTCGACCGGATATGCCAGGCCACCGAACACGCCGAGGCCGCGGGCATCGACCACTTCCGGGTCGCGGTCAAGGATTTCGACGACCGAGCCGCCTGGGACCGCGCGCTCACCGACGCGGTCGCCGCGTTCGAGCCCGACCTGGTCGTCTCGGCAGGTTTCATGAAGATCGTCGGCCCCGCGTTCCTGGAACGCTTCGGCGGCCGGTTGATCAATACCCATCCCGCGCTGCTGCCGTCGTTCCCCGGCGCGCACGGTGTGCGTGACGCGCTGGCCTACGGCGCCAAGGTCACCGGCTGCACGGTGCACCTGGTCGACGGCGGGGTCGATACGGGCCCGATCCTCGCACAGGAGGCGGTCGACGTGCTGCCCGGCGACGACGAGGCCGCGCTGCACGAGCGCATCAAGGTTGTCGAGCGACGGTTGCTGGCGCAGGTCATCGCCGCCGTCGCGACGCGAGGCATTGTCTCCGACGGACGAAAGGCAGAGATACCAGATGAGCGAGCACACCGGTGAGTGAACGTAAGGCGATCCGCAGGGCGCTGGTGAGCGTCTACGACAAGACCGGGCTCGTCGAGCTGGCCACCGGACTGCACGCCGCGGGCGTGGAGCTGGTGTCGACCGGTTCGACCGCGGGCAAGATCGCCGAGGCGGGCATTCCGGTCACCCGGGTCGAGGACCTGACCGGTTTCCCGGAGACCCTCGACGGTCGCGTGAAGACGCTGCACCCGCGCGTGCACGCCGGCATCCTGGCCGACACCCGCCGCGCCGAGCACCTCGACCAGCTCACCGAGCTCGGTGTCGAGGCGTTCGAACTCGTGGTGGTCAACCTCTACCCGTTCACCCAGACCGTGGCCAGCGGCGCCGGTGTGGACGAGTGCGTGGAGCAGATCGACATCGGCGGTCCGTCGATGGTGCGTGCCGCCGCCAAGAACCACCCGTCGGTGGGCGTGGTCGTCGACGTCACCGACTACGACGACGTGCTCGCGGCCGTGAAGTCGGGCGGCTTCACCCTCGCCGAGCGAACCGCGTTGGCCGCCAAGGCTTTCCAGCACACCGCGAACTACGACGTGGCCGTGGCGAGCTGGATGGGTTCGGTCGCCGTGCCCGCCGTGCAGCCCGAGACCGAGCAGTTCCCGAGCTGGGTCGCCGGTTCGTGGGAGCGGGCCGCGGTGCTGCGCTACGGCGAGAACCCGCACCAGGCCGCCGCGCTGTACACCAGCAACGACGGCACCGTCGGCATCGCGCAGGCGCAGCAGTTGCACGGCAAGGAGATGTCGTACAACAACTACACCGACGGTGACGCCGCCTGGCGCGCCGCGTTCGACTTCGACGAGCCCGCCGTGGCGGTCATCAAGCACGCCAACCCGTGTGGCATCGCCGTCGGCGCCGATATCGCCGAGGCCCACCGCAAGGCGCACGCCACCGATCCGGTGAGCGCCTACGGTGGCGTGATCGCCGCCAACCGTGAGGTGAGCGTCGAGATGGCCGAGCAGGTCGCCGAGATCTTCACCGAGGTGATCGTGGCCCCCGGTTACGCGCCGGGTGCCGTCGAGGTGTTGCAGCGCAAGAAGAACGTGCGTGTGCTGGTCGCCGAGCCGCCGCGCCGCAAGGGTGTGGAGCTGCGTCCGATCAGCGGCGGTGCGCTGCTGCAGGACCGCGACGTGCTCGACGCCGCGGGCGACGACCCGGCCAACTGGACTCTCGCCGCCGGTGATCCCGCCGACGCCACCACGCTGGCCGACCTCGAATTCGCTTGGCGCGCTTGCCGTGCCGTGAAGTCGAACGCGATCCTGCTGGCCGACGACGGTGCCGCTGTCGGCGTCGGCATGGGCCAGGTGAACCGGGTCGACTCCTGCAAGCTCGCTGTGGAACGCGCGGGGGAGCGGGCCAAGGGTTCGGTCGCCGCCTCGGATGCCTTCTTCCCGTTCTCCGACGGGCCGCAGATCCTGGTCGCCGCGGGCGTGCGCGCCATCGTCCACCCGGGTGGTTCGATCCGCGACAAGGACACCGTTGAACTGTGCAAGGAAGCGGGCGTCACCCTGTACCTCACCGGGGCGCGCCACTTCGCGCACTGAGTTCGCTTGCCCCGCAACGGGTGCCGCGCCGTCACGGTGCGGCACCCGTTGCCGTTTCAGGCCGCGTCGAGGACCTGCCGGGAGCCGAGCGGCGCGTCGAGGGTGATCTCCAGCGTGCCGAGGACGGCCTCCATCGTACACATCCGCCCCACGGCGTCGGCGGGGGTACCGGCACGCAGTGCGACGGTGACCGTGTCGGCCGTTTCGGTGACGGTGGCGTCGACGCCGTTGCACTGGGGATTGCCGGTCTGGAAGTCGACCGCGATGGTGGCCTCGCCCACCCGGCGCCACGCGGTGAACGGCAGCGGATGCGGGTCGACCAGGTTCGGGTCGGCGGTGAACGGCCGGCCGACTCCGGGACCGGTGCTTTCCGGGCGGGTGTTCGTCGGTGCCGAGGTGGGTGTGGTGTCCCCGGAACTCGCGCATGCCGGTGCGAAGAGCACGGCCAGGCTCGCGACGAGGGCGAAGCGGCGCGACAGCGGTGTCATGGCGTCCACCCTAACCACGGCACGAAAACGGCCCCGGAGCACCAGCTCCGGGGCCGTCTGTCACGAGCTCACTTGGTTGTCGTGAACGGCAGCAACGCCATCTCGCGCGCGTTCTTCACCGCGACGGCGACCTGACGCTGCTGGCGCGGGGTCAGGCCGGTGACGCGGCGGCTACGGATCTTGCCGCGATCGGAGATGAAGGTGCGCAGCAGGTTGACGTCTTTGTAGTCGACGTGCTCGATGCCCGCGGCGATCAGCGGGTTCTTCTTCGGCTTGCGGCCCTGCTCGGCGCGTGCCTTCTTGGACGGTGCTCGCTTCACTGCCATGGGATATTCCTTCTCACGAGATCAGTGGGTGTCTCTACCAGCTCGATTTGTGGACCCCAGGGAGCTCGCCCCGGTGGGCCATCTCGCGCACACGTACCCGGGAGAGCCCGAACTTCCTGAGATGGCCGCGTGGCCGGCCATCGGCTGCATCCCGATTGCGCAATCGTACCGGACTGGCATCGCGGGGCTGGGCGCGCAGTTCGGCCTGGGCCGCCGCGCGCTCGTCGTCGCCGGTGCTCGGCTTGCGGATGATCTCCTTGAGCTCGGCACGCCGCGCGGCGTAGCGCTCGACGATCACGCGCCGCTGCTCGTTACGGGCGATCTTCGACTTCTTCGCCATCAGCGCTCCTCGCGGAAGTCGACGTGCTTGCGCACGACGGGGTCGTACTTGCGCAGGACCATCCGGTCGGGGTCGTTGCGGCGGTTCTTGCGGGTGACGTAGGTGTAGCCGGTGCCCGCGGTGGACTTGAGTTTGACGATCGGCCGCAGTTCGGTCGATTTCGAGGCCATGGGTGCTCCTAGATCTTGTCGCCGCGAGCGCGGATGCGGGCCACCACGGCCTCGATCCCGTCGCGGTCGATGGTCTTGATGCCCTTGGCGGAGACCGTCAGCGTGACGCGGCGGCCCTCGCTGGGCAGGTAGTAGGTCTTGCGCTGGATGTTGGGGTTCCAGCGGCGGTTCGTGCGCCGGTGCGAATGCGAGACGGCTTTTCCGAAGCCGGGCTTGCGTCCGGTGACCTGGCAGTGGGCCGACATGCGACCTCCCTCCACGGTTATGACAACCATTTTCGACAATGCTTATTCCGCACTGTACCGTTGCCCTCGAAGTAAATGAAAATCGTTATCGAAAGGGGTACCGGGTGCTTGACCAGTCCGACCGGAGAACACCCGTGGTGCTGCTGGCCGGTTTCGCCGGACCCGCCATGACCGGCGTCGAGCACATCGCGGCGGTGCTGAGCGAGGACGCGGGCACGGTCGTCGTGCACCACGACCTCGCCGAACTGCGCGAGGGCGTGGTCCGGCGCACGGTGCGCACCGCGGGCAACGTGACGACCACGGTCCTCGAATTGGCCCACGGCTGTGTGTCGTGCACGCTGCGCGCCGATCTACTGCCGATGCTGTGCACCCTCGCCGCCCGCGAGCCGGTGCGGCGCATCGTGCTGGCCCTCGACCCGGCCATCGAGGCCGAGGCGCTGTGCCACGCGATCGAGACCGTCGAGGTGACCGGTGTCGCCGACCGGGTCGACGGCCCCGCCGGCCGGAATGTGCGCATCGAGGCCGTGCTGACCTGCGTCGACGGCAACCAGTGGCTCGCCGACGCCACGGGTGACGAGGCGCTGGCCGACCGTGGTCTCGCCTCGGCCGACGACGAACGAACCGTCGCTCAGGTGGCCGTCGGCCAGGTCGACTTCGCCGACGCGCTCGTGGTGCTCGCCGACGGCGTGGAGCCCCTCGACCGCGAACGCCTCGACGCGGTGCTCACCCGGCTCGCGCCCGGCGCACCGACCGCCTGGCTTCCCGACCTGTCCGGCTTCGACGCCGTGGAAGTGGGTGCGCTGCTCACCCGCGTGCCCGACGATGCCCGGCGCGGACGCATCTTCGACGCCCACGCACCGCTGCTGCGCGGTCAGCCGCCGCTGAGCACCGACTGTGGTGTGTCGATCATCGAGTTCGCCGCCCGCAGGCCGTTCCATCCGGCCCGGCTGCACGAAGCCCTCGACGTGCTGTTCGACGGTGTGGTCACCGCACGCGGCCGGATCTGGCTGGCCACCCAGCCCGACCAGGTGGTGTGGCTCGAGTCGGCCGGCGGTGGGCTGCGCGTCGGCGGGGCGGGCAAGTGGCTGGCCGCGATGACGCCCGAGGAGCAGGCCGAGGTCGATCCGGCGCGGCGCGCGATGGCGGCGCTCGGCTGGGACGACCGGTTCGGCGACCGCGATGTGTCGCTGGTGATCCTGGCCCACGACGCCGACCCCGCCGAGATCCGGCACGCCCTGCACTGGGCGCTGGTGGAGGACGACGAACTGCTGCTCGTCGATCGCGCCCCCGAGCGAGTCGCGCGGTGGGAGGACCCCTTCGGCGAATGGCACGAAGACCCGTGCGCCGACCCCGCCGAGGCTCCGGCCGCGGCGAGCGAGCACACCAACCCGAGAGGAGAAACGGCATGAAAGCGGGCATCCACCCCGACTACCACCCGGTCGTGTTCGAGGACGCGAACACCGGCAAGAAGTTCCTGACGAGGTCCACGGCCACCAGTGACCGGACCGTCGACTGGGAGGACGGGAACACCTACCCGCTGCTCACCGTCGACGTGACCTCGGATTCGCACCCGTTCTGGACCGGCACCGCCCGCAATCTCGACACCCAGGGCCGGGTGGAGAAGTTCGAGCGCCGCTACGGCAAGCGTTCGCGCCCGGGCAAGGAGGGCTGAGAAATGGCGGTTCCCAAGCGCAGGATGTCGCGCTCGAACACCAGGAGCAGGCGTTCGCAGTGGAAGGCCGAGGCGCCGCAACTCGTCCCGGTGACCGTGGCGGGTGTCGAATATCGGGTGCCACGTCGTATCGTTGGTGCCGTACGGAAGGGCCTGATCGATCCCGCGCGGATCTCCTGACCTTTCCGAGGTGTTCGAGAGCCGGTTCGGAGGGGACAACCCGAAGCGGGGTATCGGACAGAATGCAACGGCCTGCCCAGGGACGAACCAGGGCAGGCCGTTGTCACACGACCGACACCCAAGGGGTTTGCGGCCCGCCTCGCGTCCGAGGGGCGAGACGTAACGGCGAAGCCGAAGTATCGCCCCTCGGACGCGAGGCCCCTTGGGGCCGCAAACCCCGCGGCGCCAGCCGCCGATATTTCAGCCTTCTTGCTCGGCGAGGGCGACCAGTGCGACGGCGAGCTTGATGTACTTGTTGGTGCCGAGGTCGGCGATGGTCTTGATCTTCAGCGCATCGAGCAGCTGCTGATCGACGCCTGCGGCGAGCCCGGCGAGGGCCGACGGCGGCGCGGACAGGATTTCCTTCAGCGTCTTGTTCTCGTATTCCTTGTCGAGAACTTTGTCGAGCACCACGTTGACGGCCATGCGAACTCCTTCGAACGAACCTTGGATGTGCCGGGCGAGACGAAAGCGCCCTGCGGGGACGATAACCCGCGCGAGGCCCGGATGTGGGCCTAACGCACCGTCTGCCGTGTGAGCTGGGAAGCCTGGTGTCCAGGGGGCTTACTGGGCGCTTGTAATGCCTGGTCAGAGGCTTGTCCAGGAGGTGGGGGCAATCGCCCGGTTACCGTTGTGACGCATGCCACGTGGACTTGCCGCTCGAGAAAGCTTGCCGAACGATTGCTGAGTGCCCAGATACCAACTCGGGGTTTGTTTTTCGGCACAGGAAAATTCCTGAATCACTGATGCGTAGTCCTGCACGGGTATGTACTCTCGTGCGGGAGGGCGGGTTCTCCTATCAAGGAGAACCCGCTCATCGCCACTTCAGGGGCGGTTTTCGCCCGAATCCACCACCGCCGGGCCGCATTCGGGCAGCGGGGCGGAAGACGGTAAAGATTCCGGCAAACCGGACGTTAGCCAGTTATCGCGCACCGACGGTTTCGGCCTTCTCGGCGGCCTCGATGGCCTCGCGCCGATCGGGTGCGACCAGGATCGCCGTGATGGGCACCGTGAGGCCGAGCGAACCGAGCACGAACATCGGGAACACCAGGTCGAACAGCTGCAGCCCGTCGGGTGTGCGAGCGCCGGGGTTCGCGTCGAATTCCAGCGCGCCGACCGCCGTGTAGTACAACGCCGCGACACCGACAGCGAACAGCAATGACAGCACCACGCGCAGCGCGATCAACCGCACCGTCTGACCGGCCCACAGCACGCCCGTGCACAATGCCATCGACATCAGCAGTACGAGCCCGATGAGGCCGAGCGACTCCTTCACGGTGCCCTGCACCGCGAGCGCGTCCAGGGTGAGATAGGTCGACAGACCGACACCCAGCCCCATCGTCAGCCCGCCGATCACGAGCCGAGGCAGATCCAGCCTGCGCCCGCCGATCAGGAATCCGGCGAACACGGCGATCACCGCGATGGCGGCCGAGGCCGTGCCGAGGGCCAGGTTGTAGCGCACCGCGCTGCCCTCGACGTGAATGCCGAGCAGCGCGACCGAATTCGCCAGCCACAGGCCGACACCACCGAGCGAAACGGCGGCCATCGTGAGCCACACGATGCGGAACCGCACCGAGTACTTGGCATGACGCACACACGCGAACGCCACGACCGCGCCGACGGCCGACAGATCGAAAGCCAGCCACGCCACGCCCGTACCGCGACCGAACACCTCCGCTCCGGTCGCGAGCAGATCAACCACGCCTGCCAGCTCCCTCGAATTGCTGCGGCTCGAGCTGGGCGATGGCGTATTCGGTCACCGCCGCCAGCGCCTGACGCACCTCGACGGCGTTGCGAGCGTCGATGTCGACGATCGGGATGCCCTCGCGCACCGACAGCGCTTCGCGCAGTTCGGCGATCGGGAAACGCGGGGCGTTCGGGAAACGGTTCACCGCGATCAGGAACGGCAGCCCGCGCGCCTCGAAGAAGTCGACGGCGGCGAAGCTGTCTTCCAGCCTGCGGGTGTCGATCAGCACCACCGCGCCGATGGCGCCGCGGATCAGGTCGTCCCACATGAACCAGAACCGCTTCTGGCCGGGCGTGCCGAACAGGTACAGCACCAGGTTGCCCGGCAGCACGATGCGGCCGAAGTCCATCGCGACGGTGGTGGTCTCCTTCTCCGGCGTCTCGGCGAGATCGTCGATGCCGTCGGAGAAATGGGTCACCATCGCTTCGGTGCGCAGCGGAACGATCTCCGACACCGAGCCGACGAAGGTCGTCTTCCCGGCGCCGAAACCGCCCGCCACCACGATCTTCGTCGAGGCGACCCGTTGCTCGGGTGCCTGCTGGCGCGGTGCGCCCTCAGAGGCCACGGAGTCCACGCAAAGTCCTCTCCATCAGTGATCGGCGTTCGTCGTAGCTCGCCTGCTCGGTCAGCGTCGAGTGCACTCGAAGTATCCCGCCCACAACGAGATCGCCGATCATCACCCGGACCATACCCAGTGGGCGTGACAGGTATGCCGCGATCTCGGCTACCGAGAGGCGATGTGTGGCCAGGCGCACTATCTCACTTCGTAGATCGCCTGCGGGCCATTCCAGGTGTGCGGTATAGGAAACCGTCTCCACGACCGCCTCCAAGGGCAGCGCGATCGCGGGTTCGGTGCGGCCTGCGGTCAGGGCATAGGGCCTGACGCGTGTGGTCGGCCGGATTTCGGATCCGTACGGGCTCGACATCTCACCTCAGCCGGCGGAGCGGGCGGTGGCGGTGACCGCCGAGCCCACCCGGTCGACGAGCAGTGCCATCTCGTAGCCGATACGGCCGATGTCATGGCTCTTGTTGGCCAGAACCGCCAGGTGCGAACCGTTTCCGACGCTCATCACCAGCAGGTAGCCGCGCTGCATCTCGACGATCGACTGCATCACCTTGCCGCCGTCGAACAGCTGCGCCGCACCGGTGGACAGGCTCGCCAGGCCCGCGGTCACCGCCGCGAGTTGTTCGGCGCGGTCCGCGGGTAGATGCGGGCTGGTCGCCTGCAGCAACCCGTCGGCCGAGACCAGCACCGCGTGCGAGACGCCGGGCACGTCCCGGGTGAAGCGGGCGACCAGCCAGTTCAGATTCTCGTCTGTGGGGTGCGCGTTGCTCATTCGAGGCCTCCGTCGTTGTACTGGATCTCGGCACGGCCACTGCGGACGCCGCTGAGATGTCGGGTCAAGTTGTTGCGGATCTCCTCGGGATCGCGGGCGCCCGCTTCCTCGGCCGGTGCCAGTCCGCCGGGCACCAGCTGTGCGCCCGGTTTACGGATCGGCAGTCCACCGGAGGTGCGTGCGGAGGTCGGTGGCTTGTCCGCACTGGCCGCCGCCGTCCATCCCGCGTCGCCGGGGGAGCTCCATGATGCCCCGTTCGACGCGGATTCGCTTGCGGCTGTGGAAGGTTCGACGAGCCACTCGGAAACCATGCGCTGATAGATCGGCGTCGGCGCCTCACCGTTGACCGGCTGCAACCTGGTCGAGGAGGTGGGCACGGGGTCAGCAGCGGTGTCCTCGACGGGCTCGGGTGGTGCTTCGTCGAGCGGTTGCAGGCGCGCGGAGGAATCCTGGCGCTGCTCGTCGACCGGTTGCACGACGGCGGACGGGTTCTCCTCGGGCCGGTCGGCGTCCGAGTCGGTGCCGTCGAGCGAGTGGAGGCCGGTCGGCAGGGCCGTGTCCGGGTCGGAGCTCGAGCCGCTGTCGAGCCGGTGGAGATCGGCCGAGGGCGCCGGATCGCGGCGATCGTCGAGTGAACCCGAGTGGGATCGCTGTGTCGCGTCGTCGGTGTCGGCGCGGCTGCCGCCCGATCGTTGCGGGAGGGCCGACGGTGTCGCGTCGGCCGGGTCGCGGCGACCCTCGGCAGGTCGCGGGTCGGGCGAGGCCGGACCGCTGTCGAGCGAGCGCGGGTCGGCCGAATCGATGCGAGCGCCGCCGAACGGTTGCAGGCGCACGGGAGCGGCCGGGCTCTGTGCCTGACGCCCGTTCGAATCGTGCTGGGGTGCTTCGTCGGAGCGGTTGCGGGTCGGTAGGGGCCAGGCGGCCGTTGGCTGACCCGTGGTCGGCCGGACGGGCGGCGGTACCTGCCAGGACGCGGACGGGGTGCGCTGGGGAAGCCCGGTGGACTCGGTCTTCGGCTCCGGTAGGTCCTCGACCGGGTGTTCGGCCCACAGCCCGCTCGGCGTCTCCTCGACCGGCTCGGATTCCGGCGTTGCCGACGGAACCCGTTGCGGCAGACCCGCCTTGGTGAGCGGCGCACGGTATTCGCTGGCGTCGTAGGCGCCGGTTGTCGAACCGTATTGCGGCGGCACCAGCGGGTTCGCCACCGGGATCAGCGGGTTCGGTGTGCCGACCGGCATGATCGGATTGGGTCCGGTGATGTCGGCGGCCGTGAGGCCCGACGGGACAAGCGGATTCGGTCCGGTCGACACCAGCGGATTGGGCCCGGTGGCCGGACCCGACGAGGGCGGCGGGGGAGCGACGAGCGCACTGGGCAGATGCACGCTCGCGGTGATTCCCGGCTGCGGCGCCGAGCCGTTGGTGCGGCGCAGGCTCACGGTGATGGTGTGCCGCTTGGCGAGCCTGCCGACCACGAAAAGACCCATCCGGCGGGCGGTTTCGATGGTCACCTCACCACCGGAGGCGAGTCGCTCGTTGGTGGTGCGCAGATCCTCGGCCGACATGCCGAGGCCGCGGTCGGTGATCTCGATCAGGTACCCGCCGTCGACGGCCCGGCCCACGATCACCGCCACCGAGGTACTCGGCGGCGAGTAGCGCAGGGCGTTGTCGATGAGCTCGGCGAGCAGGTGCTCGATGTCGACGGCCGACTCACCGGCGACCACGCCGTCGGGCACATTCCCGATCTCGACCCGCTGGTAGTCCTCCACCTGCGACACCGCGCTCCAGAGCATGTCCGACAGCGGCACCGGCGGCAGATGACCACGGCGCAGGGCGGTACCGGCGAGCACGAGCAGGTTGTCGCCGTTGCGGCGCATGCGGGTGGCGAGGTGGTCGAGGCGGAACAGGGTCTGCAGGCGCGAGGGGTTGTCCTCGTCGTGCTCGAGTTCCTCGATGAGCGCGAGCTGCTGCTCGACCAGCGACTGGCTGCGCCGCGACAGCGTCTCGAACATGTTGCCGATCTGCAGGCGCAGTCGCGCCTGGTCGGCGGCCAGGTTGAGGGCCTGCTCGTGCATCTCGTCGACGGCGCGGGCGAGCTGACCGATCTCGTCGGTGGAGTGCACGCCCACCGGCGCGATCTCGGGGGTCGCGCCGCCGCTGCGCACCACGGCGAGCTCGTCGGGCAGTTTCACGTGCGCCACCTCGAGCGCGTCGCGGCGCAGCCTGCGCACCGGGACGACCAGCGTGCGCGCCACCGCGAGCGCCAGCGCCAGACCGGAGAGCAGCATGCCGAGCACCAGGGTGGCCTCACGCAGCGCGGCGGTCTGGGCGGTCGAGGTGTTGAGGTCGAGGGTCTTGTCGATCTCGTCGAGCAGACCGGAGATGGTCGCCGCGTAGGTGTCGGCGCTGACCTGCAGGGTGTTGAGCACCGCCGCGTTGGTCGTCGGGTCGCCGTTGTTCTGGCTGAACACGCTGATCCTGGTCTGGACCGCGTCGAGCAGCGAGGCCATGCTGCCCGCGTTGCCGGGCAGGATCATCGCGTAGGTCTTGATCATGGTCTGCTCGGAACCGAGCTCGACCAGCATCCGCGCGCGAGCGCTCTGGCTCGTTCCCGCGTCCGGCGACACGACGAGGGTGCGTTCCCGGGTGAGCACCCGACGCGCCTGGTGCAGCGCGGTGAGCTGCAGGAAGTAGCGCTGCACGACGTAGTCCTCGACCACCGGGGTCTTGGCGAGGGCATTGCCGATGCGTTCACCGATCTCGTCGGTCTGTTCGCCGACCATCGCGGGCGAGCCGCTGCGCACCGTATTGCGCAGCGTGGCGCCGGTGGTGGTCGCGGCGGTGAGTTCGTCGGCGACGGCCCGGTCGATGCTTGCCATGCGCAGCGCGCTCTGGACTTCGGCGAGGGCTTGGTCGTAGGTGGTGAGCGCGGCGTCGGTCTGTGGGTCGGCGATCGCACCCCAGTTGGCGGTCGCGGCGACGGCGAGTTGTTCGGTGGCGGTGGCGAATTTGACGACGGGCCGGATGACGTCGGCCTGTTCGGTCGCCGCACCGAGTTGGGTCATGGTCTCGAGTTCGGCATTGATGCGCAGCACGGCGAACGTGGTCGCGAGCATCACCGGCAGCACGAGAACCACACCGACCTTGCGCGTTACCGACCAGTTCGACAGGCTGAATTGCCAGGAGCGCGATGCAGGTTCCATCCGCGTGCGTTGCCTCTGCTTCCACGTGTGACCCCGGCCCGCGCGGGGGAGGTCGCGGACCGATGCGAGCGCAGAACCAACTGAAGGTCTTCTTTTATCGCAGGAAAGATACCGTGCCGGGTGGTCAACGGCAATCCGGGCAGGACAGCCCGAAATCGCCGAATATGTGCTGACGCAACGCCGACCACCGCCACCCTCTCAGTACGTTCTCAGTCACTGACGGCAAACTGAGCACATGCGCATTCTGGTTGTCGACGACGATCGTGCGGTGCGGGAATCACTGCGCCGATCACTGAGCTTCAACGGCTACACCGTCGACCTGGCCGTCGACGGCATGGACGCTTTGGAGAAAGTCACAACAGCCAGGCCCGATGCGCTCGTTCTCGATGTGATGATGCCCCGTCTGGACGGCCTTGAAGTGTGCCGCCGGCTGCGCAGTACGGGCGATGATCTGCCGATTCTCGTTTTGACCGCGCGCGATTCGGTCTCCGAACGCGTGGCCGGGCTCGATGCGGGCGCCGACGATTATTTGCCGAAGCCTTTCGCGCTGGAGGAATTGCTCGCGCGTTTACGCGCTTTGCTGCGCAGGCGGGCGCCCGATCTCGGCGAAGCATCCGAAGCGATGGTGTTCGCTGATCTGTCGCTGGACCCGGTCACTCGCGAAGTTTCGCGCGGCGAACGTTCGATCAGCTTGACTCGTACCGAGTTCTCGCTGCTGGAGATGTTGATGGCCAATCCCCGCCGGGTGCTCACCCGGGGGCGGATCCTGGAAGAGGTGTGGGGTTACGACTTTCCCACCTCCGGCAACGCGCTCGAGGTCTACATCGGCTATTTGCGGCGCAAAACCGAGGCCGACGGCGAGGAACGCTTGATCCACACCGTGCGCGGCGTCGGGTACGTGCTGCGCGAGACGCCTCCCTAGGCCGCGGGCATGGCACACAAGGAACCGGTGGTCGCCGGGCTCGGCCGTCCACTCGACCCCGGCGAGATGCGCCCACCGATGCCGCTCACGCGCTCGGTGTCGCTGCGCTGGCGGGTCACCCTGCTGGCCGCCTCGGTGGTGCTGATCGCGGTGGCCGTCACCTCGATCGCGGCCTACGCCATGGTCGCGCGCGCCCTCTACGCCGACGTCGACGCGCAGCTCGAGGCGCGGGCGGCGACCATGATCAACAACAATTTCGAGTCGATCGGGTTCCAGTCGATCGTGCTCGCCGGGTTGTACTCCAACGAGGTCGGCGTCGCGCTGATCTATGCCGATCACAAGCCGTATATGCCGCCGCAGCAGACGATTCCGCCGGTCGGCGCCCAGGAACTGGCGGTGGCCGACGGCAAGCTCAACTCTTCGCTGCGCACGGTCGGTGACCAGCGCGTCCTCGCAGCACGCACGCACAGCGGCGCCACCCTCATCATCTCCCAGAAGCTCTACCGCACCCGCGAGGTGCTCGACCGGCTGGCCTGGCTGCTGTTCGTCGTCGGCGCCTGCGGTGTGGTGCTCGCCGCCGCGGCCGGTACCGCCGTCGGCCGCACCGGTCTTCGCCCGATCGCGCGCCTGACCGCCGCGACCGAGCGGGTCGCGCGCACCGACGACCTCACCCCGATCCCGGTCACCGGCGACGACGAATTGGCAAGGCTCACCGAGAGTTTCAACACCATGCTGCGCGCTCTGGCCGAGTCCCGTGACCGCCAGCGCCGTCTCGTCGCCGACGCCGGACACGAGCTGCGCACCCCGCTCACCTCGCTGCGCACCAATATGGAACTGCTCATCGCCTCGAGCAGGCCGGGTGCGCCACGGGTGCCCGACGAGGACATGGTGGAGCTGCGAGCCGACGTGGTCGCCCAGATCGAGGAGCTGTCGACGCTCGTCGGCGACCTCGTCGACCTGGCCCGCGAGGACGCCCCGGAAACCGTCTACGAGCGGGTGGATCTCGGCGAAGTGGCCGAGCGGGCGCTGGAACGCGCGCGGCGGCGTCGCGCGGGGATCACCTTCGTCGCCGACCTGCGCCCGTGGTTCGTCTACGGCCACGAGGCAGGCTTGGAACGCGCGGTGCTCAATGTGCTCGACAACGCGGCCAAGTGGAGCCCGCCCGACGCGGTCGTGCGGATCACCATGCGCCCCGCGGGCCCGGGACTGCTGGAACTGGCCGTCGCCGACGCGGGCCCCGGCATTCCGCCGGGCGAACGGGAGCTGGTGTTCGAACGCTTCTACCGGACCACCGCGTCCAGGTCGATGCCCGGTTCCGGGCTCGGGCTCGCGATCGTGAAACAGGTGGTGACCAAGCACGGCGGAACCATCGCCATCGACACCTCCGACCGGGGCGGCGCCCTGGTCCGCATCGTCCTGCCCGGTGAGGCGGCGCCCGTGGCAGTGGAACCGGACGAGGCGCCGTGAACCGAGTCTCGGGCAACTGACGGGCCGGTCTCAGGCGCTTCTCAGTAGCCGTCGCCAAGCTTGTCGGCAAGCGTGAGAGAAGGTGACCATGAACGACGATCCCCAGCAGCGGCCCGCCGACCACCCCCTCGGCGGCCACGGCCCGGGACAGGCGGATCACCCCGCCACCGTGCCGGGTAGCCACCCGTATGGGCCCGCGCAGCACGGCTACGGACCCCAGCCGTACCCCCAGCAGCCCTACACCGCCCCGCCCGCGGCCCCGCGAAAGCCGTTGCGGCTCGGCTTGATCGCCGGAGCCACCGCGCTCGCGCTGGTGAGCGGCGGCGTCGGCGGCGTGGTGGGCGTGCTCGCCGCCGACTCCGATCCGGCGCCGGTGACCAACGCGCTCGAGGCCCCACGACCCGAGGTGAACAACGCCGCCAACGCACCCGCCGGGTCGACCCAGGCGGTCGCGCAGCGGGTGCTGCCCAGCGTGGTGATGATCAAGGTCGCGGGCACTCGCGCGTCCGGTGAGGGATCGGGGGTCGTGCTGTCCTCGGACGGGCTGATCCTGACCAACAACCACGTCGCCGCGGGTGCCGGATCGGGGGCGAAGATGGAGGTGGTGTTCAGCGACGGCAGCACCGCGCCCGCCACCATGATCGGCGCCGACCCGGTGTCCGATCTGGCCGTCATCAAGGCCGACAAGACCGGCCTCACGCCGATCGAACTCGGCACCTCCGACGGACTCGCGGTCGGCCAGCCGGTGATCGCGATCGGTTCGCCGCTCGGCCTGGCAGGCACCGTCACCACGGGCATCGTCTCGGCGCTCAACCGGCCCGTCTCGACCAGCGGTGAGGGCACACCGAGTCAGGTGAACCCGGTCATCGACGCGATCCAGACCGACGCCGCGATCAACCCGGGCAACTCCGGCGGCGCCCTCGTCGACGGTCAGGGCAAGCTCATCGGCATCAACACCGCCATCGCCAGCCTCGGCGGCGAGATGACGGGGGCGCAGAGCGGATCCATCGGCCTCGGCTTCGCCATCCCGGTCGACCAGGCTCGCCGCGTGGCCGACGAACTCATCAAGACCGGCAAGGCCACCTACGCCCAGATCGGGATCAAACTGCGTCCGCTCGACACGGCCGCCCGGGTGCTCGAGGCGACCCCGGACGGGCCCGCCGCCAAGGCGGGCATCCCGGCGGGCTCGATCATCACCCGCCTCGACGATCGGCCCATCGATTCCGGCGACGCGCTGATCGCCGCCGTCCGTTCCCGCCAGCCAGGAGACACCGTGAAGATCACCTACACCGACGAGCAGGGCGGAAACACCAAGACCGTGGACGTCACGCTCACGGCCGCCGCGGCGGAGAGCGGCCGATGATGCGATCGAACGCGGCACTGTCGTGCGTAGGCGCTACGGTGATGACCATGGACATCGATGCTCCCGTGGCAGGGCGGGCACTTGTAGTGGTCGTCGACGACCGGACGGCGCACGGCGGCGTCGACTCGCTCGGCCCGCTCGTCACCGAATTGCTCAACGAAGCGGGCTTCCTGGTGGACGCCTCGGTGACCGTGCAGGCCGACGAGGTCGAGATCCGCAACGCGCTCAACACCGCCGTCATCGGCGGTGTGGACCTGGTGATCTCGGTCGGCGGCACGGGTATGTCGCCGCGTGATGTCACCCCCGAGGCCACCGCCCAGGTGCTCGACCGGGAACTGCCCGGCATCACCGAGGCGCTGCGCGCGTCGGGCCGCGTGGCCGGGTCGCTCGACGCGGGTCTGTCGCGTGGGGTCTCCGGCATTTCCGGCAGCACCCTGGTGGTGAACCTGCCGGGCACCCGTTCCGCGGTGCGCGACGGCATGGCCACCCTCGGCCCGCTGGCGAGCCGGGTGATCGGTGAACTCTCCGGTCTGGACGAGTGATTCGATGAACGCGTCGGACAGCACATCGCCCTCCGAGCGCGAGGCCGCGCGGCGCAAGGCCGCCGAAGCGGCCCGGCTCGCGCGGATCTTCGGCGATGTGCTGCCCGAAACCACCGCTGACGAGCGCGGGGACGGTTCGCGCGGTTCCGACGACGACGAGTGGCTGCGTTCGCAAATACCGCCGCACCACGGGTGACCGTCCCGTTATCTGCCTTTCCCGCTACGTGATAGCCAACTGCGGTTAATCCAGTATTAACCCATTGCGAAGCGGCTACATTTTCCGAGGACCACACTTCATGTGTGGTCCTTTGTCGTATAAGCGACGGTTTGCGGTTCGGCAAGCGGAGCTGTTCATCCCACTTGACAAACCCGAAGCTCAGGGCATTTATGCATGTCAAGGCATGTGGCGATGTATGAACTTGTGTGGGGTGTCACAGTGAAATTTACGAACTCTACGGTTGCTGGAACTAGAACGCAGCGTTTAATGTTCGCCATCCAGACCCACCACAATCGGTCCCCGCAGTACTCAACTTCTGTGCGTTGAACATCCGGTGCAGCCCTACCCTCGGGTAGCTCCGCCGACCCCGGCCGTATCGCCGAAATAACAGTCGGTTACGTAACGGCAACAAAGGGGCGACACACTGAGCTGGGCCTGTGAGGTCCACCCGTCCGGTCACGAAAGTCGAGACCGGCTGTTAGAGAACACTGATGAGGGGAAGTATGAGCGAGAACCGCACCACCGGTGTGCGCCGCGGCGCCCGTGCCGCGGGCGTCGGCGCTGCCGCGGCCGCCATGGCCATCGGCCTGCTGTCGACCGGTGCCGCCAACGCAGATACCTTCGTGCCGTTGCCGGACGGTCAGAAGGCAGGCCCCGGGGTGACCATCACCCGTACCGGCGAGCACGCCCTGATTTCGCCGTCGCTGGCGGCCAACGGCGCAGGTCGCGTCGTGTGGGTCTCGGGCTCGGCCATCGCCGACGTCACCGCGACCCCCGAGGGCGAGGCAGGCCCCTGGAACGGCCCGAGCGGCCGCGACGGCTCCAACAACTCCTCCACCCACGGCACCTCCCAGCTGAACACCGGCTACATCGTCGGTTGCCAGGTGAGCATCGCCGACGACGCGATCGGCGCCGGTGTGTCCGGTGGCGTGAGCACCGGTGGCGTCAGCGCCGGCGGTTCGATCGGCGTGAACCTCGGCCCGGGTGAGGTCAAGTTCGTGCAGATCAGCTCGAAGGACATCCTCAAGGCGGGCGTCTACGCGATCGATTACCAGGACGCGGAAATCGAGATCCAGGGCTGCGCCGGCTACGCGCAGGCCCGGGCCTACACCGTGGTCGAGATCATCGGCGACCACTACTCGAAGACCACCCTGTACGGCGCGCCGTTCAGCATCGGCTGACATCGCTCGAGCCTGTACGAATCCTCTTCTCGCTACGGCGATCTCACTCCTCGAGGGACAAATCCTATGATCAACCGTAAGTTCATGGCGCGGATGGCGGGCGTCGGCGCCGCGGCCACCGTGGCTGTCGGCCTGTTCTCCACGGGCGCGGCCAACGCCGATACCTTCGTGCCGCTGCCGGGTGGCCACATCACCAAGACGCTGTCCGACGGCACCGTCGTCGACATCAGCCTGGTCGGCGAGTCCGCCCTCATCAGCCCGTCGATGGGTTCCACCCCGGTCCACCGCAACGCGTGGGTCTCCGGTAGTGCTCAGGTCTCCGTCTCCGACGGTGGCTCCGGCAAGATCTACCCGGGCTACACCGTCGGTTGCCAGGTCAACATCGCCGGCGGCGGCGTGTCCGGCGACGGCTCGGTCGAATCCGACTGGGAAGGCAACGCCTCCGGTGGCATCGGCACCGGCGGCGAGCTCTCGCTCGGCCCCGGCCAGGCGAAGTCGTTCTACGTTCTCGACATCGAGAAGGCCGACGACTACGGCAACGAATCGCACGGCAAGAACAACAAGTTCAAGAACGGCAGCGGCTCGGTGACCTGGTCGGACACCACCATCGGCCTGTCCGGCTGCGCCGGCTACGCGCAGGCTCGTGCCTTCGTGAGCGTCGAGGTCGAGACCGACAATGTGATCAGCTGGGTCACCCTGTGGGGCCAGCCCTTCAGCCTCGGCTGATCTGTTGACCCGCCTCCCCGCGAATTCAGGCCAGACCTGGGCGCGGGGAGGCTTGCGTCGGCGGCCGGACCAGCATGGTGGCGGGGTCAGCCCGTCCCCGGCGAGTTACCCATGTCGGTGCGAGATCAGTTGATCGGTAAGCGAAAGGGCCCGTGCGTGTGCACGGGCCCTTTCGGCGTTCACTGGACATAGCGAAGTGCTCTCATTATGTTTGTTGCGAATCGGCCGCGCTCGCGGTCGGATTCGTCTGCGTTTCGTTCACCGATCGGCTGAGCTCGCGCCGATTCGGTGATCGCCAGCTTCTCGATCCACTCCCGGCAGGGCCGACGGTCCCGAATGGCCGGGCGCACCACAGATATCGACCTCGACGGTCGAGGTCGATCTTGCGTACACCTCGAGGGGAACAATGAGCGAGAACCGCACCAACCGTGTGCGCCGGGGCGCCTGTGGCGCCGGTGCCGCGGTGGCGGTGGCGATCGGCCTGCTCTCGGCCGGTGCCGCCAACGCCGATACCTTCGTCCCGCTGCCCGACGGGCACAAGGCCGGTCCCGGCCTGAGCATCACCCGGGTCGGCGAGAAGGCGACCATCTCGCCCTCGCTCGCCGCCAACGGCGCGGGCCGGGTGGCCTGGGTGAGCGGCAGCGTCGTGGCCGATGTCCAGCAGACACCGGAGGGTGAGCCCGGGCCGTGGAACGGTCCGTCCGGTCGTCCCGGCTCCAATAATTCGTCCACACACGGCACTTCGCAGCTCAATACCGGCTACATCATCGGTTGCCAGGTGAGCATCGCCGACGACGCGATCGGTGCCGGGGTGTCCGGTGGCGTGAGCACCGGTGGCGTCAGCGCCGGTGGTTCGATCGGGCTCAACCTCGGCCCGGGTGAAGTGGCGTTCGCGCAGATCAGTTCTAAGGACATCACCAAGCCCGGCGTCTACGCCATCGACTACCAGGACGCCGAGATCCAGGTGCAAGGCTGCGGCGGTTACGCCCAGGCCCGCGCGTACACGGTGGTCGAGATCATCGGCGACCACTACTCCAAGACCACGCTCTACGGCATGCCGTTCAGCATCGGCTGAGCCGGACGACCGCCGAAAATCCTGCCAGCTCGATCGAATTCACCCTCGAGGGGTCTACTGAGATGATCAATCGCAAGAGTATGACGCGGGCGGCGGGCGTGGCTGCCGCCGTGTCCTGCACCATCGGGCTGTTCTCCGTCGGCGCCGCCCATGCCGACACCTTCGTGCCGCTGCCCGGCGGCGAGATCACCAAGACGCTGTCGGACGGCACCGTCGTGAACATCAAGATGGTCGGCGAATCGGCCACCATCAGTCCGTCGATGGGTTCGACTCCGGTGCACCGCAACGCGTGGGTGTCGGGCAGTGCCCAGGTGTCGGTGTCCGGTGGTGGTGACGCGTCGGGCGGCAAGATCTACCCCGGTTACACCGTCGGCTGCCAGGTGAACATCGCCGGTGGTGGTGTGAGCGGCGAGGGCGAGGGCGCGGTCGATGATGCGGGCGAGCCCTCCGCCGGCATCGGCACCGGTGGCGAACTGTCGCTCGGACCGGGCCAGGCGAAGTCGTTCTACGTGCTCGATCTCGAGAAGGCCGACGACTACGGCAACGAATCGCATTCCAAGAACAACAAATTCAAGGGTTCCAACGGCTCGGTGACCTGGGCCGACGAAACCATCGGCCTGTCCGGTTGCGGCGGGTACGCGCAGGCGCGCTCGTTCGTGAGTGTGGAGGTCGAGACCGACAATGTCATCAGCTGGGTGACGCTGTGGGGTCAGCCTTTCAGCCTCGGCTGATCGCGCATCTGAACAGTTGGCGCTACCGGGGTTTCGGGGTCGTGCTGTGTGCGCGACCTCGAAACCTCGTTTCCGCGAACCGAACCGGGTCACCGAGCGGCATCAATGGAAAACCACCGTCAGTGCCGTGCGTAGCGACGCACCGGCCACAGTGGTCGCGTGCTCGGTAGCCAGCGCTACGAGCACAACTCGCTCGGCTCGCCGATCGGCTGACGCGGTGACCAGCACGACGGCCGCATCCGTGGCGAGAGTGCGTGCTCGGGCAGCCGAGTCACCCGTGTCCTCCACGCCGACCACGTCCACCCGGTCGCCCGCGCGCAGCACCTCGGCCACCGCCGAATCGGCCAATCGGATCGGCACGATCCGCGCATCCTCGGTACCCGCCGCGGCCGCCGCCAATCGTGGCCCGACCACCCGGAGATCGGTGAATGTCTCACCCGCGCGCATCGCCCCGGTCAGGGTCGCACCGAGCAGGGGAGTGGTATCGGTGGCGAAACCGGTGGGCAGAGTTCGGGTTTCGTGCTGATCGACCCGCACGTCCTCGGCGGTGAGCACCCGGCCCGGCGACAGGTCGTGGGCTGCGACCACCACCGGTTGCCGTGCCCCACCCGGGTCGCCACGCACGAACAGGACGACGGCGACAACGGCGAGCGCGGCGGCCACGATGCGCCGCGCCAGCAGGGCATCGGCCCAGGCCGGGCGATTACCGAGGGCGAACCGCCAGGAGCTGCCACGTCCCAGGTCGGCAAGGCTGCGAGTCATGCCCGAAGCCTAGGAACGTGGCGACAGCACCGACAACGGCGAAAAGCCCGCCTGTGGACAACTCGGGGGTGTGGAGAACTCTTCGCTCAGCTCGCGGCGGCGGGAGCGGCGGCGCTCGACGTCGACCCGCTCGCGGACGACCCGCTGGACGAGGAGCTGCCGTTACCGTCCGAGGACTTCGCCGGCTCGCTCGCGGTTGACGCGCCACCACGGCTGTCGGTGCGGTAGAAACCGCTGCCCTTGAACACAATCCCGACCGAGTTGAACAGCTTCCGCAGCTTCCCCGTGCACTGCGGGCATTCCGTCAGTGAATCCTCGGAGAAGGACTGAACGATGTCGAAGCGGTTGTCACACTCGGTGCACGCGTACGAATAAGTTGGCACAGGATCCTCCGCAAGTCTCGTCGATCTAGCACTCTACCGCCGACACTGCCAACCTCGCCAATCGCCTTTTCATTCCGCCGCTCACGCGCGGGGATCACCCAGCTCGCTCAAGCCCGCCTCGGGCGTCAACGCCCAGCCCATCCGATGGTCGTGCGGTTCCTCGGGCAACTCGACAACCAGCTCCACGTCCCGGACCACCGCGATCAACCGGGCACCCGCACTCGCCACGCCGAGGGTGCGGTCGTAGTACCCGGCGCCGCGGCCGAGACGCACGCCACGCCGGTCGACCGCGAGCGCCGGGACGAGGATCGTGGCGGCCTCGGCGACCACCGGTGGCGGCAAGGTCTCGGTGGTCGGTTCGAGCAGGCCGTAGCGCGCGGGACGCAGCGAATCGGCGCCCGCGTAGCGCGCCCAGCTCAGCGGTCCCGGCGCTCCGGTGACGGGCAGCAACACTGTGGCGCCGCGCTCGCGCAGCGCGTCGAGCATGCGCAGATCACCCGGCTCGGTCTTCGTCGGCACGTAGGCGCACACCACCTCATCGGCCCCGGCCAGCAGGGCCGCGGTGGCCGCGAGGGCACTCGCCTCACGGGCGTGTTCGGCGGGTCCCACGGCGGCCCGGGTGGCCAGGATCTCACGTCGCCACGCATATTTCGTGCGCTCACCGGGCATCTCCACAGCGACCACCCTAAGCTCTTGCCGACGCCGGATCGTCGCGACGGGCGATCGGACGGCACGCTGAATGGATAGGGTATGCGCATGACAGACAAGACTTCCGGTTTCCGCACTGCGGTTGTCCCCGCGGCCGGACTCGGAACGCGGTTTCTGCCTGCGACCAAAACGGTGCCCAAGGAACTGCTGCCGGTAGTCGACACGCCCGGCATCGAACTGGTCGCCGCCGAGGCCGCGGATTCCGGTGCCGACCGCCTCGTGATCGTCACCTCGCCGGGCAAGGACGGCGTGGTCGCCCACTTCGTCGAGGACCTCGTCCTGGAGAGCACCCTCGCCGAGCGCGGCAAGTTCGCGCTGCTCGAGAAGGTACGCAAGGCGCCGGGTCTGCTCGACGTCACCTCCGTCGTGCAGGAGGAGCCGCTCGGTCTCGGTCATGCCGTCGCCCAGGCCGAGCCCGTCCTCGACGCCGACGAGGACGCGATCGCGGTGCTGCTGCCCGACGACCTCGTGCTGCCGTGCGGTGTGCTCGAGACGATGAGCCGGGTCCGTCGCGAGCGCGGCGGCACCGTGCTGTGCGCGATCGACGTGCCGAAGTCGCAGGTCAGCGCCTACGGCGTGTTCGACGTGGAAGACCTGGCAGAGGGCGCGGAGGCCGATGTGCTCCGGGTGCGCGGCATGGTCGAGAAGCCCGACCTGGCCGACGCGCCGTCGACGTTGGCCGCCGCCGGTCGCTACCTGCTCGACCGCGCGATCTTCGACGCCCTGCGCCGCATCGAGCCGGGCGCGGGCGGCGAGTTGCAGCTCACCGACGCCATCGCCCTGCTCATCGCCGAGGATCACCCGGTCCATGTGGTCGTCCATCGTGGGTCGCGCCACGATTTGGGCAACCCGGGCGGTTATCTTCGAGCTGCCGTCGATTTCGCCCTCGAGCGGGACGAATACGGGCCGCAACTGCGCGAGTGGCTGAAGTTCCGGCTCAGCCCGGAATGGGACCCGCAAGCGCCGGTCGCGTAAAACGATGGGAACCGGCGAAGCCGTCGCCGATACACACAGGAGCTCGATGCGCTCGGTTGAGGATCAGCTGATCAAGGTCACCGCGGCAGCGGTCGCGCCCCGGCCGGTCCGGGTGGCGATTTCCGAGGCCCAGGGTTTGCTGTGCGCCGAGGACGTGGTCACCGAGCGGCCGCTGCCCGGCTTCGACCAGGCCGCCATCGACGGCTACGCGGTGCGCAGTGTCGATGTGAGCGCCGCCGGTGCCGAGGTGCGCGACGAAGAGGGCGAGCTCATCGATCTCACCCTGCCGGTGGTCGGCGAGGTGGTCGCGGGTTCGCGTCAGCCGATCCGTCTGCAACCGAGGCAGACGGTGCGCGTCGACACCGGCGCGCCCATGCCGACGCTGGCCGACGCGGTGCTCCCCGTCGACTTCACCGACGGTGGCCGGGCCAGGATCAAGGTGTTCGAACCGGTCCGCTCCGGCGACTACGTGCGCCGCGTGGGCGACGACGTACAGCCCGGTGATGTGGCGGTTCGGGCCGGAACCATCATCGGCGCGGCCCAGGTGGGCCTGCTCGCCGCCGTCGGCCAGGACAAGGTGCTTGTGCATCCGCGCCCCCGGCTGTCGGTGATCTCCATCGGTGGCGAACTGATCGATATCGACCGCACACCCGGCCCCGGCCAGGTCTACGACGTGAACTCCTACGCGCTGGCCGCAGCCGCACGTGACGCGGGCGCCGACGTGAACCGGGTCGGCATCGTCAGCGCCGACCCGCGCCGCCTGCGCGATGTGGTCGAAGGTCAGCTGGTGCGCTCGGAGGTCGTGGTGATCGCGGGCGCGGTCGGCGGTTGGGCCTCGGAGCAGGTGCGCGAGGCGCTCGACGGACTCGGCGAGCTCGAAGTGGACCGGGTGGCCATGCACCCGGGGTCCGTCCAGGGCTTCGGCCGGCTCGGGCGCGATGAGGTGCCCACCTTCCTGCTGCCGTCGAACCCGGTGAGCGCGCTCGTGGTGTTCGAGGTGATGGTGCGGCCGCTGATCCGCATCGCACTCGGGCGGCGGCAGCCGATGCGCCGGATCGTCAACGCGCGCACCATCACTCCCATCACCTCGATGCCGGGCCGCAAGGGCTACCTGCGCGCCCAGCTACTGCGCGACGAGGCCACCGGTGACTACCTGGTGCAGCCGCTCGGCAACGGCAACGGCGGCTCCTCGCACCTGCTCGCGACGCTGGCCGAGGCCAACAGCCTGATCGTGGTGGAACCCGACGACACCGATTTCCGCACCGGCGACGAGGTGCGGGTCGCGTTCCTGGCGCAGCGCGGCTGAGAAGTGGAGTCCATGAACGTCTTCCGGGCCGGACAGCATCCCGGGTGGCCTGCTCGTCTCGGTCCGGTGATCGTGGCGGGCGGCCAGGTCACCTTGCGGCCGGTGCGTTTTCGCGACGCCGCCGCCTGGAGCCGGATCCGGCTGCGCGACCGCGACCACCTCGAACCGTGGGAACCGACCGGCCGCGGCAGCTGGGAAGCGCGCAACCACGCCTCCAATTGGCCGTCGCTGTGGACGAGCCTGAAGGCCGAGGCGCGGCGCGGGGCGATGATTCCGCTGGTCATCGAGGTCGACGGGCAGTTCAGCGGGCAGCTCACCATCGGCAATATCGTGCGCGGGGCGCTGCGATCGGCCTGGATCGGGTATTGGGTGGCCAAGGATCTGGGCGGTCAAGGGGTGGCGACGGCGGCACTTGGGCTCGGGCTCGACCACTGCTTCGGGCCGGTCGGCCTGCACCGGGTGGAAGCCACCGTGCGGCCGGAAAACCTTGCCAGCCAAGCCGTTCTGCGCAATGTCGGGTTCCGGGAAGAGGGTTTGCTGCGTCGTTACCTCGACGTCGACGGCGCCTGGCGTGATCACCTGCTGGTGGGCTTGACTGTCGAAGAGGTCATGGGCACCGTCGTAGATCGCCTGGTCAGGGAGGGTCGAGCGGCGCTGCCGTGAAAATTCTGTTACTCATGTGGCAGGTGTGCACGGCGCGCCTGCCACACGGGCGCGCGTGCCCGAATTAACCTACGGACGTCGGTAGTGCGTCCACGGATGGACAACACGTTGGCGGGGACGGGAGGTGATGACCGCGATGCCTAATTCGATCCTGTGGATCGGACTGGTCGTTCTGTGGGTATTCGTCCTGTTCCCGATCCTCGCGGACCGGCATCCCCGGATCCGCCGCACCACCGACGCCGCACTCGCCACGCGCGTGCTGCACCGTGGCGGGGCCGAACGACGGATTCGCATCGGGGCGGCGGGCGGACACGAGAGTGACCCCGACTATCGCCCCCGTGTGCTGACCAAGCGCCCCCACCGTACCGATTCGGAGGATCGGATGACGACCGATGAGCCCGTCACCGAAGGCGATGACGAAAAGCCAACCGTCACAGCAGAACTCGACGACATCGAGCACGGCCCCCACGAAGAACCCGACAACGACGCCGAACTCGCCGCCACCGAGGCCGATGACGCAGCGGCCGAACCGGATTCGGGCGAGGCCGTAGTGGAGGAGCCGCCGGTCTCGGCGCGCATCCCACCCGCACCACCCGCCCGCCTCGACGACCTGCCCGAACCCGCCGCCGTCGACGACGACGAGGACTTCGTGCCGTCGCGGCGCGGCCGCGGCGGCTACGACCCCGAGGCCGACGCCATCGCCCGCGCCGCCCGCTACAGCTTCCGCCAGCGCGCGGTGCTCGGCCTCATCGTCGCCGTCATCCTGTTCGCGGCCTTCGGTCTGCTGCTGAACTCGATGTTCTGGTGGGCCTGCGGCCTGTCCGCCGCCGTGCTCGCCGGCTACCTGGCGTACCTGCGCAAGCAGGTGCACGTCGAGGAGGAGATCCGGCGCCGCCGCATGGCCCGCCTCGCGCGCGGCCGCACCCGCGAAACCACCACCGCCACCCCCGAGGCGGCCACCACGCGACGCACCATGGACCGCGACACCGCCCGCGCCCTGCGCCGCCGCTCCACCCTGCTCGACACCGACGACGAGGACCCGATGTTCGAACACCTCGAAACCTTCGACCCCGCCACCGCCCGGGCCCTACGCCACCGGGTCTCCGACCTCGGTCGAGCCGTCGGCGAATAACCGGCAAAACAGCAGGTCAGCACACCGATTCGGTATCCGGCCGCACCGCCTGATACAGTGTCACAGCGCGGTTCGCCAGAGCCGCACGGGGCTATAGCGCAGTTGGTAGCGCGTCTCGTTCGCATCGAGAAGGTCAGGGGTTCGATTCCCCTTAGCTCCACAACAAGTGCAGGTCAGGCCGGGTTCCGAAAAATCATCGGAGCCCGGCCTGACTCGTTCTCCCCACTAATTCCCCACTAATTCTCGTGAGGACTGGCTCGGACGGGTGCGGGGCGCGCCGACAGGAACCCGGGGGCGAGATGAACGCCGCGCAGACGGTGTCTGTGGTTCCTTTCCGCGAGCACAGCTTCCGTGCTAACCTGTTGGCACTACATCCCCCACGCCTCTCGTAGAAGCGCACTTGGGGGATTTTCTTTGCCCAGGCAAGAGGAGCGCGCATGCCCACTTCCAAGCGCACCTCCTGGACGCCGCCTCCACCACGTTCGCGGGGCTCGCTCGACTACGACAAGCCTCCGCTGAGCCTCGACGACCTTGTGGGCCGCCTGACCGATCGCGGTCTGAGCATCCCGGATGATGAGAAGGCGCGGCGCTACCTGCGCCACATCGGCTACTACCGTCTCTCGCCCTACACGATCCCCTTCCAACAAGGCCAGCCCGACCACGCCTTCCGGCCGGGCACGGCGTTCGACGACGTGGTCGACCTCTACGTCTTCGACCGTGCGCTGCGACTGCTGGTCATGGACGCTCTCGAACGCGTCGAGGTCGCCGTGCGTGCGGCACTGACCGACCACATGTCGACGAACTACGACGATTCTCACTGGTACACCGACGCCCGGCACTTCGACAAGACGGGCAAACACTCCGGGCTCCTCAAAATCGTCCGCGAACGCTGTGACGAGAGACTGTGCGGAAAGCCGGATGCCGGACTCGGCCCGCTGGTCCATCGCTCGGCACTCGAGCACTACCTCATGACCTACGGCGCCCCAGAGCTGCCGCCCTCCTGGCTGATGGTGGAGACCTTGGCCATCGGACAGCTAACCAGTACATACTGCAATCTTCGTCGGCGCGCCGATCGGACGGCGATCGCGGCGAGCATCGGCCTGACTGCCACGGTGCTCGAGTCCTGGCTGAAGACCTATGTGCGCGTGCGCAACATCTGCGCCCATCACGGACGGCTGTGGAACGTCGGCCTCGGCGTCAACCCGGCGATCCCGACAACCCCCACGATCCCTTGGCTGGAAGGAAAGGGAGCGCTGCCCGAGCGATCGAGGCAGCGGCTCTATCCTGTTCTCGTGTCCCTGCAGTCGGTGCTCGACTCCGTGTCGCCGCGCAGCAGCTGGACCCGACGGCTTCACGAACTTCTCAGCACCCGTCCGCGGATGAACCTGTCCGGGATGGGTGTCCCCGCGGATTGGGCCGACGACGGCTTCTGGAGTCGGCACCTGGCAGAGTGATCGGCTCGCATGGTGCTTGCGATCGAGCATCGTCCACGGCGGTGATGCCGTGGTGAAGTCACTCAACGGCAAGTTCCTCAGGAATTGGTGCTTAGCCGGTCAGGGCAGGAGAAGATCACTTTCGACTCCGACCTGTTCGATTGCACGACGCGTGCGGCGAGGTGCGCAGACTGGCATGACGCGCTGGTATGGCTTACCGGTGTCTCCGCTCACAGTGACGACCCCCGCATCGGCCCCACATGCATCGGCGTAGATGTCTACCGAGAAAGCTGACGGGTACTGTGCTCGGCCCGTTGCAGAAATCCGAAGTGAGAAGTGGCGAGAAGGAGCTAGGAGTGGTCGCGCGGAGCGTCAACCCCAGCGGCGCAGGGGGCGTGTTGGTCGGACTTCGTGGTAACTCGGGTTCTGGCAAAACGACCGTGGCTCGTGCAGTGCAGCAACGATTTGCGCGCGCCAGCTGCCTGGTGGTCGCGCAGGATGTGGTCCGGCGGACGATGCTTCGTGAGACCGATGCCCCCGGTGCGGTGAACATCGACCTCATCGAGCATGTCGCGGCGTTCGGGCTGGCTCGCGGACTGATCGTGATCGTGGAAGGCATCCTCGACGCGGACCGGTACGGCGAGATGCTCGAACGACTCTCGATGTCAGCGGGATCAGCGATGTTCTACAGCTTCGACCTGTCCTTCGCGGAGACCGTCCGGCGGCACGCGAGCAGGCCCCAAGCACAGGAATTCTCGCCGACCCAGATGGGGCAGTGGTACCACGGCTGGCAACCGTTGGCGTTCGTCGACGAGGTCCGTATCGATGCGAGTTGGCAGCTCGAGACAGTCGTTGATCAGATCGTCGGCGACATCTGTGCCGCAGGCCTTTTCGATCAACAAGCTGCGCGATGCCAAGGCGCGACGGGTGGAACCTCCCCGCCGGCCTCGGCGACGCCTCGGCGCGTGACCGTCACCGAAGCGGAGTAGGTCAGGCGTCAAGATCCACGGGTGTGCTGCCGATGGCACGGTCGAGGACGTTCGCCGCGGTCCGGTGTGGGCGTCCTCGCGCCATGTAGTACCGCTGGGTCATCGCCACGTCGACATGGCCGAGGACATCGGCGGTGACTCGCGCGGACAGGCCCGCGTCGTCGAGGATCGTGGCCACGGCGTGCCGGAAGCTGTGCGGGGTGATGTCCTCGGCGAAACCCAGTGCTTCCCGGACACGCTGCCACGCATGACCGACGTTCTGGGGGTCACGCAGGGTCCACACCGCCGAGGCAAACACCAGATCCAGGTCCTCGACCCCGGGCTTCGGCGGCGATGATTTGCGCCTGGCTGCCATCGCGTCTTTGCGCTGTTTGAGCATCGCCACGGCGAACTCTGGCAAGGCCATGATCCCGGTGTGGTTTTTCGGGTCATCGTCGTCGGCGACCCGGACGAGTCCCTTGCCGGCGACCCGGACGACTTTGCCGACGGGGTGCAATGTTGCTTCGTCGAGGTCGATGTCGGACCAGAGCAGCCCGAGCATCTGGGAGCGCCGTAGCCCGGTCGCGGCGTAGAGGGTGATGACGTCGGCGAGGTCGGCGCCTTCGCAGTAGGCGGCGACCGTGGGCGGGGTGTAGGCCTTGACCGGTGTGCCCCGCTCGCGTTCGGCCTTGGACAGCTTGCGCGGACACGGGATCTGCGAGGTGCGCACCGAGGACAGGATGAAGCGCAGCTCGTCGACGGTGAGATCACCCGCGCCGCCGGTGCGGCCCTTGGCTTCGACGTTCTCGGCCATCCGAGCTTCGCGCACCGGGTTCACAGCGAGGGCTGTCCTTGCGCACGCGAACCGGAACATGCCGGAGAGCACGTTGCGTGCGGTGCGCATGTTCGACGGGCCTCGGGCGTGGCCAACGTCCTTGAGGAAGGCTTCCACCGTCGCGGTGTTGACCTCGAAGAGTCGTCTGCCGCCGAAGGCACTGTCGAAGGTCTTGGCGGCCTCGTCGTAGCGGCTGAGGGTGCCCTCAGCGCGACCGAGGGAAACCAGGTGGTCGCGGTAGTGGTCCCACAGCTGCTTGACGGTGATCGAGTCCGACAGCTCGTCATCGAGATCGACACGGATGTCGACGGCGGCGGCCATCACCGCGTCGAGAGCGCGCTGGCCGGTGCGGTCGGGTAGCGGTCGGCCTTGAGCGCTGAGCTTGATCGGGGAGAATCGGACGACCTCGCGGCGGCGGCCCGAGGTGTCACGAATATAGATGCGTGCCTTCCAATGGCCGGGGGCTATCTCGGTGAGCATCGGCTTGCCGGGTACCCCGAGAGGCCTAGGTGGTCTACCCCGGCTCACCGTCGTGCTCGGGTGGCTCGTCGCCCGAGTTCGCCAGGGCGGATTCGAGTTCGTCTATGTCCCAACGGAATTCCCTCCCAACTCGGATAGGTTTGGGTAGCCAGGTGTGCTGGCCTGGATGGCGGGCCCAGCGCCGCAGCACTTCTGGGTGGACGCCGAGGTGCTCGGCGGCAGTTCTCGTGTTGACCCACCGACGCAGCGGCGCCGGGGTCGGGTTCGGGGTCGAAGGATCGTCACGCATCGGTGCGTCGCTGGTCGTAGTGGACATCGATCAGCGGTGCGCGGTGCAGGCCGCCGTACCTCAGAGGTGCGGGGCAATCGCGGAGAAAACTCGCATTCCTCTTCGGGAGGCGGTGGAACGCGCAGTCCCGAAGGCTGTGTAGATCGGTTGGGAGGGTGCTCGAATCGCGGTCATGTGCGCACCTATCCGTGGGCCGAAACTGCCCGCGGTGAGGGGCTGCGATGACTCCCGATAACACCGCGAGAAATCGCTCGCACAGAGGGAGCAGAGGGAGATGGGTAGTGCTTTCGTGAAATTGCATCGGGCACCTTTCGGCCCGATCAATGACTCTTCCCGTCTCCAGGAAACCTGAAAATGTGGAAGTTCGCCACCAATTTTCTGCTAGCGCTGAGAAATTGGTGCCGACTCTCGCGCACAGCCCGACGACTTCGCCTCTGTGACCGATCACAAGATCCGCCTGGTGCAGCGGCGGTAGTGTCGCCGCTGCACCAGGCGGATGTTGCTGGTGGCTAGTTGAGTTCGGGCCGCGGACACGCCACTTCAGGCGTGACTGTGATGAGCTGGACGTGGTGGGCGAGCATCCCGTCGGTCATTGACAGCAGGTAGGACACCGGCTTGCGGTCGGCATCGTAGGCGTGCAACAGGCACCGTGAATCGCGACCATAGGAGACGCTCACGCTGGCTGCCCACAGTCGCCGGGCGTCGCTGATCGGTGTCAGAACGGAAACGAGCTCTGCGGCCTGAGCTGAGCTCCGGTGACGGCCCAGGGCGGATTTCAGCATCGCAACCGTCCAGGAGCCTTCGGATTCGGAGTCGACGACCACGCTCTTGCCCTGCTCACTCAACATCCACACCGCGATCGAGCTGGTGTCGTCGATGCCGGGAAAGACCTCGGCGAACAAGTCGTTGCGCGCCAGCACATTCCAGAACGGGTCGATGAAGGCCGCTGGTATGGCGCGGGATTGGAACAGGTCGAGGTTGAGCATGAGCGACTTCTCGGCTCGGACATACCTGCGCAAGGCATCGGGTGGCGCCAGCGTGATCGCGGGGGCGGCGAGCTCACGAAGGTGTGAAGCCATGGCTCTGTCCACGCGCAAGCCGATAATGATCTTCTCGAGCGTGTCGGAAGGCGGCTTGGAATCGCCGCGTTCGAAACGCCCCAGGTGAACGGCGCTGAGGTTGAGCTCTGCGGCTGCCTGGGCCTGGGTGAGCCCGAGATCGTCTCGAATCCATCCGATGGTGGTACCGAGGTCGGGGATCGAGACCTGTGGTCGGTTGGGGGCACGTCGACGTTGACGTCCCTTGCGGGGTCGTGAAATTCGGTCGTTCATTGCATCTCCCCCCCGGGAGGTAGTGACGGAAGTCACAGATTGAGTGGTTTGAACGGAGTATTTCGACTTCGTGACGAGACCAGGTCTACCAGAGGGCGTTTCGGGCGGCAAGTTAGCCCGCAGCTGCCCGAATCGTGGACAGGCATGTTCATGACAACCTCATAGGTAAGGCTACCCGGTGACGATGGGACCGCTGCGGAAGGCGAATTCTATTGCGCGGTAAGAAACATTTCTTGATGCGTCAAAGCGAATCTGCTGCACAGGCCGCTCTTCCTTAACTGATCATTTTGTGATCTATCAAAACTCGATCAGTTAAGAACCTAGCGTCCCAAGGGATTTCGTGGTTTGGATGGAAAGTGCAAGCCACTCCATGCATTTCGAGAAAGGATTTCCTGTGGATCCCATCATGATCGCCAGCTACATCAACGCCGGGCTGGCGCTGCTCAGCAACGGCCTGGCACTGGCCGGCAACGTGCTCAACCTGGCCCTGCACCTGCTGTGAGACCCGCCCCGTAGAGGTACCCCGGCCGGGCGGCAGCCCGCCCGGCCGGGCCTCTCCCAGCGGGCGGCTCAAATTCGTTTGCCGCGCAACGTCAGCGGCACTTCCTGCATCTCAACCCTTCATCGAGAAAGGGTCTATCCGTCATGCCTGAATCCCCCTCGACCACCTACTCGAACGCCGAACTACGTCACCTCGGCGCCCTGTTGACTCGCCGCGGTAGCACGTTGCTGCTGGCCGCCGCCATTCCTGTCGCGATTGCCGTGGCAGCTCCGGCCACGGCCCATGCGAGTGCACCTGCGGCTGCTGTGGCCGACCAGGGCGGTGTCACCAGCCCGGCCCAACCCGGCACCGAAACGCCCGCTCCGCCGCCGCCTCCCGTCGAACCGGCCCCCGAACCGGCGCCGGAGCCGTCGCCGCCGGTGTATTACGAACAGCCCCAACAGATTCGCACCGGACTGGCCCGTCCTGCCCCCGAGGTCGATGAGCCGGTGGAGCCGGTGCGGATCGAGGAACTGCATCTGCCCGTTTCGGTGGAGTCGGTCGCGCCGATCGTGCCGCCGGAGAACACGGTCCGGGTAGGGGAGTGGCAGACTCCGAGCCCGGACTGGTTGCCGGTGGAAGTCCGCGACACCATCAACACCACCGCCGCCGGTGCCGAGGCGCAGATCGCGACAGCACTGGACTCGGTCGGTATCCCGGCCGGGCGCTCCGATCGCGTCAGCGGCGCGACCCTGGGTGGCGCCGCTGTAGGCGGTGCGGCCGGTGCGACCGTGCTCGGCGCCCCCGCGGCTGCGGTGGGCGCCGTAGCCGGAGGGCTGATCGGTGGCACAGTCGGTGGAATAGCTGGGGCCGCCGTCGGCATCGTCATCCCGGTTCCCATCATCGGGCAAGTCACCAGCGGAGTGGCGGGTACCGCCCTGGGCGCCGCTGCCGGAGCTGCCGCCGGCGCGGCGATCCTCGGAGTACCGGCCGGTGCCGTGGGCGCGGCGGTCGGCGGAACGATCGGTGCGGGATTCGGTGCAGGCGTCGGAGTCGGCCAATGATCGGCAGCACACGACGTGTCGCGGTCGTTGCTGCCGCGACGGTGGGGGCAGCGCTGTTCACCACGGTCGCACCGGCGCCTCCCGCGGTCGCGGTGCCGATCAACGGGTGCCCGGCCCTGTTCATCCTCGGCGTTCATGGCACCGGGCAATCCTCACCGACCGCCGACCCGCTTGCCGACACCGGCGTCGTCGGATCGTTGATCGGGCCGGTCGTGAGTGCGGTGCCTGCCCTCGTACAGCGCGCCTACATCGGATACGCCGCGGGATTCGGCGGCATCGTCCCCGGTGGGGGCTCCGACCCCTACGTCGCCTCGGTCTCGGGTGCCCGGGCCAACCTCGACGCCGCGGCACAACAAGTCATCGAGGCGTGCCCGAACACGATGCTCGCTGGCGTCGGTTACAGCCAGGGCGCCCAAGCGATGGCCAGCTTCGCCCGCGATGTCGGCGCCGGATACGGCCCTGTCCCGGCCGATCGTGTGGCGGGGATCGCGTTGTATGCCAACCCGGATCGTGGCGAACTCGAACCGGTCTTCCCCGGTCGGCCGGGGCAAACCGTGCCCGATCCCGCACCCGGTACTTCCGGTGCGGAGGTCTCGGCCGTGCAGGTCCTCGCGGCCCCGGCGGGCGGGGCGGGTATCGCGACCACCGGCGACGGCTACGGGGCCCTCGAGGGTCGGGTTGCCGATATCTGCAGCGATGGCGACCTCGCCTGCTCGGCACCCGGCCAGGCCTCGGTTCTGCGGTTGGGTGCCCAGCTCTTCGCCCAAGCGGACCTGACCAACCCCGTCGCGGCCCTGTCCACGCTGGGCAACGCGTTCTCCTCGGCGCTTGGCGAGGCGTGGAACTCCGTGATCGTCCACGACTTCCACCTCGGCGAAGGCACTGTCGACTACGCGCCCCAGACGGGTTTGGGGCAGCGGCTCGTCGATGCCGGTGACCCCCGCACACCGGTCCCGGATCCCGGTGCCGCCGCGGCACGGTGGAACGAGATCGTCGCGACGGTCGTCGCGAACCCGCTGGTGTTGTTGCCGCGTCTGCTCGCCCAACTGTCTGGCGCGTGGGGCGAGCTCGCGGCCGAGAACACCGAGCTGATCAACCCGGTGACGTGGTTGCGGTTCGCCGACACGGTCGGACGCCACAACGGCTACGCGCTGACCGGACAGTTGAACTCGGGTATCGCCTGGATGACCGCGTTGGCCCACGACATCGCGGGATCGCGGTCATGACCGGCACATCGTTGACCGGCGGCGCCGGAGCGGACCCGTTTCGTGCGAACACCGCGATCGGGTTCGACCGTCCCGGCCAGGTCCTGCGTACTCGCGAGGTCATGGTGCCCCACATCGCGGGTCTGAGCCGTGCCTGGCAGGTGATCTACACGACCAAGACCACCTTCGGTATCGCCGTTCCCGCCTCGGGCATCGTGCTGGAACCGACCGCCGCGACCGACAGCGCGATCGCTGGGACGCCGGTGGTGGTGTATTGCCCGACCTTTCACGGCTTGGGTGGGCGTTGCGCGCCCTCGCAGCTGTTGGTCGACGGGAACGACCCCGACACCAGCAGCATCGCCGCCGCCCTCGTCCAGGGCTGGCGGGTCGCGGTCCCCGACGGCATAGGCCTGGGCATCCACGGCGCCGGGCCGCACCATTGGCTGGCGAAGAAGGCCGGGGCCCATGCAGCGCTGGACCTGGCGCGCGCGGTCATCGCTGACCCTGACGGCGCGCGACTCGAGGCGCCGGTCGCGGTGTGGGGTTACGCCGACGGTGGCCGTGTCGCTGCCGCGGCCGCGGAGTACCAGCCCGGCTACGCTCCCGAGCTCGATCTGCGCGCTGTCGCGGCCGGTGCGGTGATCGGCGATCCCGGCGCGTTGATCAACACCCTCGACGGGGGCCCGTGGTCGGGGCTGGCGTTCGCGGGCATGGTCGGGTTGGCGCGCGCGTATGCGCATCTGCCGGTCGATCACTTGCTCACCGATGTCGGTGTCCGGGCGGTCCGGGCGGCGTCGGAGGCCGACCTGGACGCGTTGCTGGTGGAGTTCCTCTCGCCGCTGGCGGCCTGGTGCGAGCGCCCGGACCCCTGGAACGACCCGGTCTGGCATTACATCCTCACCCACGAAAACCTCGGCACCTCAACACCGTTGGTTCCGATTCACCTGTATCACGGGTTGCTCGACGGGCTGGTGCCGATCGAGTCCGGCCGCGCCTTGTTCGCCGAGTACAGCTCCCGCGACGTGGCGGTGTCCTGGTCGGAATTCGACGTCACCCATCTCGGCGCGGCCGACCTCGGCGTCCCCGACGTCCTCACCGCCCTGCGCACCGGATTCGCCCGCCCGCCGCGCCATCAAGGCCTGAACCCGACCAACTGACCATCTGACCGCCTGCCCGCACCACCCCCTCCGGTGCGGGCAGGCACCCCCACTCGCTATCGACCGGAAGCCGAAACCGATGAACCACACCACTATTGGGCGCCGAGCCCTCGCGATCGCGGCCACCTGGCTGACAGTGACCGTCATCGGAACCACCCCTGCAGTGGCCGAAACCACCAGCACACCGGCACCGACGACGTCCTCGCGCGAGCCCGCGGCCGCTGCCTGCCCGGTGTTGTACGTGCTGGGTGTCCAGAGCGGCGAGGAAGGTGCCGCCACCTCTGTCGACACCGGTGACACCGGGGTGCTGGGTCAGGCGTTCGGCCGGTTGGGTGCCGCCGTGGGCGCGCAGATCGAGCGGTCCTACATCGTCGTCGGCGCCGAGGTGAACACCACGAACTATCCCGCCGCGGTCACCGCCGCGGCCGAGCAGATCGAACAACGCGCCACCGAGGTCATCGACCGATGCCCCACGACTCAGATCGCGGTCGCCGGATACGCCCAAGGCGCCGCCGCAGCAACAACTTTCGCGGAGAAGGCTGGGAACGGTCAGTCGCGGGTCCCGGCCGACAAGGTCGCCGCGGTGGCGCTGCTGGCCAACCCGGCGCGCCGAGCAGCGACCGGTGCCCTCCCCGGTACTGCCAACGCTGTGGTCCCGGCCGCGGCGCCCGGCACTGCCGGAGCTGAGGTGGCCAAGATCGAGCTGGCCAACGTGGGGCTGTCCGGGGCCGGAATCGCCGCCAGTGCGGCCCCGGCGAACTACGGGTCGCTGGTCGGGCGGGTGGCTGATCTGTGTGTGGCCGGGGACGCGACGTGTGATGTTCAGTCCGGGAGCCCGTTGTTGACCGCGGTCACCAACATCACCGCCCAGACCGAGGGCAAGGACCCGGTTGCCGCGATCGCCACGGTTGCCCAAGCCCTGGCTTCCACCGCGTTCAGCACGGCGGTCGGCGTCGTCAACGACGACATCTCCGGCACCAGCTTGGACCAGCTGTCCTACACCCCCACCCAGACTCTCGGTCAGCGCATCGCCGCCGCGTCCTCACCGACAGCGACCACACCGACCGAGTCCGACGCACTCTCGGCGTTGTTCAAGATCGGCACGATCGGGTTGAACGCCGTGGTCTCGGTGGCCCAGAAGGTATTCACTGCCACGACCATCGCCGAGCTCGCCGCCGTGGGGTTGTCGAACCCGGCCGCCGCGGTCGCGGTGCTCGGTACGAAAGTCGCCGATGCCGTGGTGGATCTGGTGCCCCCGCAGTCGATCAGTACTTGGGTCAACGACGCGTTCGAGGCCATCACCTCCACCATCACCGAACCCCAAGACCTCTACACCACCTCGGCGACCGCCCAATACAGCGACGCCTCCGGCCGCCGTAGCAGCTACAGCACGGTCTCGGTGACCGCGAGCGGGGACACCCCGCTGGCCGCGACGACGGCGTGGTTCACCGCGATCGCCCGCGACCTCAGCGCCGCGACGCCGTCTCCAACGGAACAACCGACGCACTCGTCCACCACTGCGAAACCGACTGTCACACAGACCGGTTCGCTATCGGCGACGACCAGTCCACCGATGGCGCACCCCTAGACCCCTTCGGAGCACGACGGGCCCTGGTTCCTTCCCCCTGATCAGTGGCTCTTCCCAGCGGCGTGCTCCGAAGGGCCCGACCCTCAACCGAACCACCCGACCGAGCGAGGAGGTGAACACCATGCCCACCGATGACCTGAGCCGCAGCCACGGCCTCGACTGGCTCAACAAACCAGTAACTCCACAACCCGATCCAGAGGAGCCACGGCGGCTCGGCGAGCACGTCCACCGCCGAGCCACACCGCCACGCGGGTCACGGCTCGTCGCGTTCAGCGCCGCCGCCGGCATCCTCACCGGAGCGGTCGCTGCGGTCGCGGTGGACATGGCTGGCAACGACCGCACCACCACCGTGGCCTCCGCGACAACGACGACCTCGCTTACTCCTGCCTCTACTGTCGCCGCCACCGAGCGGGCCTGTGCCGGGCTCACCGCGCAAACGATGACAGCGGGCGCCGGGGACACCACGACCCTTGCCGGTGTGATCGCGGCGTTCGAATACGCCTACTACGTCACACGCAGCGCTGAGGACGCGCTGCGATTGGTGACCCCGCAGGCCGGAATCACGCTCGAACCGCTGACCGCCGCGATCACCGCGTTACCGGCCGGCACCACCCACTGCGTCGGCATCACCCCCATCGCGGAGAACACCGCCGAGGTCCACCTGGTGGAACTGCACCCCGACGGCCGCCGTTTCGACTACCTGCAGGTCATCAACGTCGCCGCCGCACCGCCAGCCGGGTTGGTTATCACCAACATCCAGAAGCGAGGCAGCTGATGCCCGCATCGACCCTTCAGCAGCATCCCCTCGCCGTGATCGGGGGCCGCCGGTTGGACCCGGTGACGGTGACCCTGCCACGCCGCGCGGCCGGTATCCGCGTAGAACCGCTGCCGACTACCCGAGCGCACCCACCGGCGGTCGCGATCGTCGGCGCCCACGGGGGAGCAGGAACCTCGACGCTGGCGCGGTGGTGGGCGCCCGCTGCGGACTGCGAACAGTCCTGGCCGGGCTCGCCACAGACCACCCAACGTGTCGTTGTGGCGGCACGGTTGTGCCTGCCAGGGCTGATCGCTTGCGCGGACCGACTGCGGGAATGGCACGCCGGAGCAGCACCCGAAGGTGTCGAGGTCGTCGGTGTCGTGCTCAGCGCCGCCCGCCCGGGCCGGGTGCCGGCACCGGTGCGCCGCTACCGCGCCGTGGTCAAAGACCTGACCGAGCACGTGTGGGAGATCGGCTGGCATGACGAGCTCATCGAACGCGAACTCAGCGAACTCGCCGAGTTCAGCCCCTTCGACCCCGCCCCACAACGCCGCGCCCGCCTGACCGAAGCGGTGCCGCTGGATGTCCATCACGTCGGCAGCGAGCTCATCGACGCCCTCGCCCGCACAACCAAAAACCCTATCGACCAACACGATTCGGAGAAATAGCGATGTCGGTTCTTTCCGTCGTGGGCGACAGCGTGACGGTGCTGGCCCAAGAAATCAAGATCAACCCGACCGTCCCGCCGGGCGGGGACAAGCTGACCAACCTGGTCGGCTACCTGTCCTGGCTGGTCATCCTGGCCGGGGTAGCCGCGCTGATCTATGCCGGGGGCAAGTTCGGGTGGGAACGCTGGCACGGCGGCGCGGTCGAATCACCCAAGATCGTGTTCGCGGCCATGGTCGGCGGCATCATCGCCACCTCCGCCGGCGCCATCATGAACGCCGCCGTCACCGGAGGGTCCTGACATGCAGGCGCCGGAGTACCGCCACGAAACCCGCGGTACCACAACGGATTCACACGCTGTGGCCATCACCGCCGCCGACGGCGCAGCGCTGACGGGATCCCGGTTCGGAATGCCCGACGCCGCGCTGACCGTGGTCTACCTGCCCGGACCGCTGGCCGATGCAACGCATTTCGCGCCGATGATCACGCTGCTGGACCGGCATTTCCGCGCCGAGGTCGCCCAGCTCGTGTACGAGCAGCGTGGCCACGGCAACGGCCTTCCGCTGCACCCCGGACCCGCCGGGATGGCACAACTCGTCGAGGACCTGGACACCGTCATCTCCCATGCTGACGGTCGCGTGGTGCTGGTCGTGCATTCGCTGGCCGCGATCGTCGCGCAGGAATGGCTGTTCCACCACCGACGCGACCCCGCCCGCGTCGACGCGATCGTCGCGATCACACCGGTGACAGAGCTACCCGATCACGACAAAGCCCTCACCGAACACCCGACCGGTTCGGCCCGCCGGGCCGGTCGACGTCTCATCCACGAACTCTCTACCGCCCTGGGCGAGCACCGCCTGCACACCGACGCCGAACTCGAGGCCGCCCTCCACACCCTGCGTGCGTACCGGCGCTGCGGGGCCGACCTAGCGGTGGTCGAAGACCTGCTGCGCGCGACACCCACCTGGATCGTGGCCGGGCACGCAGACCCAGTCGCGCGCTACGGGCGGGTCACCGAACTCGCGGAGACGGTGTGGGCTGAACTGAGCAGCCTGCGCGACGGGGGTCATGACCTGGCCCGAACTTTTCCCTGGTTGCCGGCCGCAGCGGTGTCTTCCGCGATCCGCGTGGCGCGAGACGCTGACCGGTTCGGAGGCCACTGGTGATCGCCGCACCGCTGCCCGCGCAGGTCTTGGCGCCGCTGACACAGCTGTTGAACTGGCTGGCCTGGTTCGTGCTGCTGCTGTGCGTGGCGCGCGCGACCTTCGTCGGCGGCCAACTCGCCGTTCGGATCTACCGCGAAGAAGCGATCGAAGGGTTCATCGGATCCCTGGTCGCCGCCGCACTCCTCGGCATGGCCAGCGCCCTGGCCATCGCCATCCTGCCCACCTGACACCACAGGACACCCTATGCAACACAAACTTTCGGCACACACCAACCCGATGATCACTGCTTGGCTCGCCCTCGTCATCACCGGCATCACCGCCACAGGCTGTGGCGGCACCGACCCCGGCGAGGACCAGCGTCCACCGGCGAGCACCACAGCAGAACAACTGCTTCCCACAGGGCTGAGCTGGCGCCCGTACCAGGGCATCGATCTGCCAGTGGCGGTCCAAGGCCCACGCGTGATCGACAGCGCGACCGCCACCGACTTCGACCGGTCCCCGGCCGGGGCCGCGCTGGCCGCGATCCACACGACCGTGCGCATGTCGGTCGCACCCGACAACCAATGGGCCGCGGTCGGGCAGCGCATGATCGCCCCCACCCGAGGCCGCGATGCCTGGGCCACAGCACGCGCCCAGGTCTCGATCACCACCCCAGCCACCGACACGACACCCACCATCCTCGGCTACCTCGTCACCACCTACACCGACACCGAAGCCCAGATCCAGACCTACTCCCTGTATCCGGACAACTCGACCACTCGCAACACCGCCACCGTCATCTGGGCGACCGACGGGTGGCGACTACGCCTGCCCGACACAGTGACCGAAAGCCCGGTCACCGCAGTCGATTCCGTCCCCGCCGACATGGTCGCCCTGCCGAGACCCTGAGGACCAACTGATGCGTGCCACTCGAACCCTCGTCCTGCTACTCAGCATCATCGCTGCCGTAGTGATCACCGTATTCGTCCTGACCGTCACCGGCGACGACCAGACCGCCACCACCCAACCCCCCGCCCAGAGCGGAGATGGCCCGACGACCGCTGTGTCATCGACGGCATCGTCAGCAGCACGTCCGCCGACGGTCGACATGTTCGGCAACCGCCTCGAAGTCCCAGCGGAGGAAGCCGGTTCGGTCTTGCCGCAAAGCGCCCAGGACGGTGTCGACCCGGCGCGGCCGGACTACTTGAGAGCACCACCTGCGCGGTTGCAGTGGCAGCGCATCTGGGGCGGCGCGGCGGTGCCGGTCTCGGGTAGCGACGGCCCCGCCCGCATCGATGCCGGTGTAGCGGAAGGGTTCGCGCGCACGCCGCAAGGTGCCGCGTTGGCGGCGATGGACGCGATCGGGCGAGCCTATGCCGCGCCGGAACCGATATGGCGAGAAGTGGTACGCGAGCGCTTCTACGGAGGCGGTGACACCTTGATCGACCAGTTCGCCCGCTCCCGAACCAGCACCCCAGGAATGGCACGTTACGTCACCGTCCCTGAAGGTGTGCGGATTGAACCCGGCTACCGCGACGACCTCGCTGTCGTTCAGCTCGCGATCCGTTCGACGACCGGGTACGCGATCGCGACCTGGCCGATGGTCTGGGTCGACGGCGATTGGCGCATCCGCACGCCTGAAATCATTGAGACGCTCTGGCGTCCAGCCACACCCGTCGCCTCGACCGCGGGGTTCGACCGCTGGAGGCAGCCGTGAGCACCCTCGCTGCACCGGGCAACGGTGTTCATGCCCAGATCATTCCCGATCTCGCCTGTCTCGCGGTGCCCGGAGTCCAGGAAGCGTGCCAGCTCGCCGATCTGGCCGGCGAGGCGGCTGAGGTGGCGAGCGACTCGGTGATCGGCAGCATCGCCGCCGATCTCATCGACAGCCTGGTGATCATGTTGCGGCTGGTGATGGCCTGGTGGACTAGCTTCCCGTCACCGGAACTGACGACCTCCCAAGGACAGCCCGCGCCAGTGCTCGGACAGATTCGTGACTACACCAGCGGGTTGCAAGTGGTCCTGCTCACCGCCGGGATCATGTTCGCCGCCGCGAGACTGGCACTGGCCAAGCGGGGCGCCGCCGCAGGGGAAGCACAAGAGAGCTTCCTCATGCTGGCACGGGCGACGTTCGGGGCGATGACCTTCGGCGCGCTCATCACCGTCGCGACCACTGCCGGAGACGAATTCGCCTCCTGGGTGGTCTTCGACGCCGCCCGCGGAGACCTCGATACCGCTGTCGGCCGCATCGCGGACCCCCGAATCACCGGAAATTTAGGGCCAGGAGTCCTGCTCGTGCTCGGCATATTGGGTTTGATCAGCCTGCTAGTTCAGCTCGTCATGCTGGTGATTCGACAGGCCCTTCTCGTTGTCGTTGTCGCGGTGATTCCGATGGCGGCCGCGGCATCGGGCACCGGTCCCGGTTCACAAGCCTACAAACGGCTGGTGGCGTGGTCACTGGCCTTCGTGTTGTGGAAGCCGGTCGGGGCCCTGGTTTATGCCATCGCGTTCACGGCCACCGGCACTGACGACGAACCAGATACTCAGTTAGTCCTGCTCGGGATGATCTTGATGTTGATGAGCGTAGTCGTGCTGCCCGCGCTGATCCGCTTGATCGCACCCGCAGTGGCCACCCTCGGCGGTGGCGGCGGCGCGGCATCAGCGCTGGCCGGCGCCGGGGCAGGGATCGCGATGTCGGCGGTCGGCAGCCGGGGATCCCAAGCCAGAAAGGTCTCGGAGGCCGAAAGGTCTGGCTCGTCGCTAGGGTCATCGAGCCCGAGCGGGCCGTCCTCTCCGCCGGGCGGCACCGGTGGGGCGAGACCGATGGCGGCGAATTCAGGCTCGCCACCCGGAGGGTCACCCCCCGCATCGGGCGGTGGCGCGCCCAGGTCCGCGCGGGCCGGTGGAGGTGGTTCGAGCGCAGGTGGTTCGAGCGCGGGCCGGGCCTCAGCCGCTGGCGCCGGTGGGTCGGGCAGTGCCGTGGCCACCGGCGCGATGGGTGCAGGACCTGCGGGTGCGGCGATGTTGGGTGCCCAACTCGCTGTCGGTGCGCTGCAAGGCATCGCGTCCACCGCTCAACGCGCTGTCCCGGAATCGTCGGGCCAGCTGGATCCGGACTCGCTCGGTCCCGGGGAGGTCCGCCGATGAGCACACGAATGTATGGGCGCTGGGAGCAGCCACGCTCGGCCGGGTTCTTCGGATTGACCTGGGGCGTTTCGCTTCTCGGACTCGGCCTGGTGATCACGGTGATGGTGTCGTTCATGATCACCCGCTCCCTCGGATTCGCCGGGGCGGTCCTGGTGGGGTCGGCGGTGGTGTTCGTCCCGCTGGTGGTAACCCGCAACGGGCGCACGGGGTGGGAGCTGTTGCTGTTGCGAGCACAGTTCGCGCGTGCGCGGTCTCGCGGTGAGCTGACCTACCGATCCGGACGATTCTTCCGCCTGCCGGGGCTAGCGAAACTGCCTGGCCTGCTGGCTGATTCGCGTTTGACCGAGTACGAGACGCCCGGTGGGAAGCGGTTCGCGATGCTGCATATCCGGCGCAGCGATCACTACACGGTGATCGTGCGGGTGATCCCGCGCGGCAAGGAACTCGTCGACCAGGCCCAGATCGATTCCTGGGTCGAGGGATACGGCCAGTTCCTGGCCTCGCAAAGCCGGGGTGGGGAAGTGGTCGCGGTGACCGCGGTGCTGGACAACGTCGTGGAAACCCGGTTGAAGCAAACCCGGGAAGTCGCGCGCCTGGTCCGCCCGAACGCCCCCGATTTCGCCAAGGCGGTGATGACCGAAGCCGCCGCCGACAGCGGCGGGGTCGGGGTGCGGATCGAAGCACGCATCGCGATCACCTACCGAGCAATCGGCAAAGGCCGTATCCGCCGTGATCAGGCCGAGCAGGCCCGTGAGATCGGGCAACGCCTGCAATCGGTGTTGTCCCAGCTCGCCCGCGCCGGCCTGCCCGCCACACCCCTGCAAGCGTGGGAGGTGCTGGGATTGGTGCGCGGCCGATTCGACCTCGCTTCCCAGCGTGATGTGGAGGCGGCCGGGGAGCGGATCGTGGAGTCGCAGTCGTGGGACTCTGTCGGCCCGCTGGCCCATCAGGACCGGTGGGATCACTACGTTCACGACGGGGCCCGTTCGATCACCTGGGAAATGGACGGCGCACCCCGCGGCGCGGTGATGGAAACCGTCCTCGAGGAACTGCTCCGGCCGCGCCCGGACGCGCCACGTAAACGGGTCGCGATCGTCTACCGCCTGCATTCGGCCGCGGAAGCGACCTCCCTGGTCGATTCGGACTTCCGCGACGCGGTCGCCGCCGAACAGACCGAACGCGGCATCTCCTCAGCCGCGGCCCGTATCCGGGTCGGCAACACCTCCGCCGCCCGTGAGGAGCAAGCCCGCGGGGCCGGGTTGACCCGGTTCGGGGTGCTGGTGACAGTGACCGATCACCTCGACGCGGACCTGCCCGGCATCGAGGCCTCGGTCAAAGGAATGGCGGCGGCGTCACGGTTGACGGTGCGCCGCTGCTACGGCTACCAAGCCGCCGGCTTCGCCGCCTCCCTCGGCATCGGGCTGATCCTGCCCGAGCACGCCTCCATCTCCGAACGGGTCTCGGGATGAACGGGTACACGAACAGCGCGCCCGACCGAGGCCAGCCCGCGAAAACCGAAATCATCGAGGGCATCCGGGTTCTGAGCAAAACCCGCCGTGCAGAAGTCGAGCTCGCGGCCACACAGGCCGGGCTGCGGGGTCGGCGGGCACGGATGCTGCTCTCCAGTGACGATCATCGCCGCGCAACCGCGGCACGGCGTCGCGACGGTCGCGCCGGGGACGGGTTCGATCTGAACGCGCCAGTGTTGACCGACCGCGGCTACGGCGGGCCAGGAGGTGGGCGGGCCTCGGTGGTGCCGCGCACACCGGAGTGGCGTGCCACAACTGTGCAGGTGGCCGGGTTGTGGCCGTTCTGTGTCGGGGCCAGCGCGCCGACCGCGGGGGTGCCGGTCGGCAGTCACTACATCACCGGTGCCCCGGTGCATTTCGACCCGATGTCATGGTTTCTACGCGGGTTCATCACCGCGCCGATCGCGTTCGTGTTGGCGCTCAACGGGTTCGGCAAGTCCTCGCTAATCCGGCGCATCATGACCGGCGCGGTCGCGGCGGGGGAGACCGTGCTGTGCATGGGCGACACCAAAGGCGAGTACCGCGACCTCGTCGAACGCCTCGACGGACAAGTCGTCGACGTCGGCTACGGCCACGGCACCATCAACCCCCTCGACGTCGGCGCCCTCGGCGCCGTCATCGCCGCACTACCCGATGCCGATCAACGCCGCCAGGTCATGGCGCGGGTCGAAGCCGGGCAGATCAACATCGTCGCCGGGCTGATCGAGCTCGTGCGCGGCGCCCGAGTCGAAGACTACGAGGAAGTGCTGCTCGCCGCCGGTCTACGCGAGCTCTACAGCCCCGCAGGCGGGTTCACCCACCAGAACCCACCGCTGCTGGAAGACCTGCTCGCGGTGATCTCGGCCGGCGGGGAGCGGCTGCGCGCATTCGCCGAAGAAGACGACGAACTCGCCTACCGGGCCGCCACAAAACCGTTGCGCCGGTCGATGCGTGCCTTGGTCGAAGGCCCGTTCGGGGCGATCTTCAACGGACCCACCACGACCCGCCTGGACCTGTCGAGCCCCGCGATCTGCATCGACATCTCCCGCATCCCCGAAGGCGACACCAAACTGCTGGCCGCGGTCCTGATGACCTGCTGGTCAGACGGTTTCGGCGCGGTCGCCGCCGCCCACGCCCTCGCCGACGCCGGGCTGGCACCCGCACGAACCTTCGAGGTCGTGATGGACGAGATCTGGCGGGTGCTCGGCGTCGGGGAATTCATGGTCGACCGCGTCGACGCACTCACCCGGCTCAACCGCGGCCTGGCCACAGGGCTGATCATGTGCTCGCACACCATCAAAGACCTCGCCGCCTTCGATTCCCCCGCCGCACAAGCCAAAGCGCTCGGCTTCTTCGAACGAGCCCGGGCGAAGATCATCGGCCCGGTCGGACCCGAAGAAGCCCACCGCATCGCCGCGGTCGCGGGGATGACCGACACCGAGAAACTGCTGGTCACCTCCTGGGCGGCGCCACGCCCACCCAGCGACGACGATCTGGACACCACACGACGCGAAACTCCGCCTGGCACCGGGTGTTACCTGCTCAAGACCGGCGAAGCCGACCAGCCCGGCATCCCGTTCCGGATGGTGTTCACCCCCACCGAACGCAACTCCGAGATCCACAACACCAACCGCCGCTTCGACAACCTCGGCCAAACCCCGGCAGGTCGGTGAGCCCGAGATGACTACCGGTCCGACGATTCTCGCCGCCCCACAATTCCTTGCCGCCCACTTCTTCCCCCGCCAATTCGGTACGAGTCCGAATTGGCATATCAGCGCCTCGAAATCGGTTCGCCACAGATCGCAACCACTGCAGGACACATTGTATCGCCCACACATCGAACACAACACGGACCCGACTGAAGAAGAGGAAATTCGATGAACAAGCCAGCTGATTTCGTCGTGCTACAGATGGACCGCACAGCCGTCTACGGGCGAGGTGATGTCGAGGACATGATGGATGTGCTCGAGGTCGACCGGCTGCGCATGCGAATGTCCCCGGCCGCCGATCGGGTCCAGGTCTGGTACGTCCCGGACACTGTCGGGCCGAACCCCCTCAGTGAGCAGATCCTGACCCGCCTGGGCTACTGGGATCCGGCGGGCTGGACCGGGCCGATCGCCCTGACGATACGCCCCGAACCATTCGACACTGCCGCACCATTCGCAGCCGACGTGCGCGAGCTGGTGGACGAGGTGGTCAACACTGCCGGTGGGGTGGTCACCTACGCCAACGTCTCGACGACGAGTCCTACCGTGAAGGCTCACACGAGGATCGTGGTGAGTGCGCGCGACCGGCCAGCCGACGCAGCTGAGGTTATCGAACCGCAAGCGGGGATCGCGCAGGCCGTGAATGCCGCACTCGGCGACGGTGGCACAGGCGTCGAGTCCCCCGATCACCCTGAGGCCGACACGGCACCGCCTGGACATGTCCACGACACGGCAATCGGCCCGGATTTCGGCTAGCGGAAACCAATTGGCACTTCGCCACCGCAGACGAGTAATGCGCGCACACCCTCAGTGAAATGCGAGAGATCAATGGAAACCGAATTCGATACATCAGCGAGAAATACATTGCTCGCGCACGAGACACAGTGCGGAACATTCCTTTGCGGGCGAAGTCGGCAGAATCCGTGATGAGCACCGTTGAACGTGGTTCACGCCGAAACCGCACCCCGGCCGCCTGCACCTGCGCCACGCGCACTCATCTGGTGGGGCGATGAGTGGCGCCGTACGGGCAGCGGCCGCGGTGACCAGTGCGGTCCTGCTGGTGGTCGTGCTGCTGTTCTTCGCCGGCACCGCACAGGAACGCGGCTGCGCATCGTCGACGGCGCCGGACCAAGCCCCCGCCACCCGTAGTGCAAGAACGATGCCGATGGCCGAGGGCACTTACACTCTGACCTCGGGTTTCGGAATGCGTTGGGGCACACAGCATCAAGGCCAAGACTTCGCAGCAGCACCCAAGACCCCGATCTATGCGGTCGCTGACGGTGTCGTGGTGCGGGTGGGCGAGGCGAGCGGGTTCGGGATCTGGGTGGTCATCGATCACAACATCGACGGGCAGATCGTGTCCTCGGTCTACGGGCACATGTTCGCCGACGACGTCTACGTCGAACAAGGCCAGCGCGTGGGCATCGCACAACTGATCGCGGGCGTCGGATACAACGGCCAGACGGTCCCGGCAGGACCGGACGGTGCACATCTGCATCTCGAAATCTGGACGGGCGGAGGAAGGTTCGGCGGCGGCACCGCGATCGACCCGATGCCGTGGCTGCGAGGTGGGTCGGCACCGAGCAGCCCGGTCGAATCGACCGTCCCCGCGCCCTCGACGACGCCGGTCCCGAGCGGGAGCACGGTGATCGAGGCCGGGACAGCGGCAGGGGCCGAGCTGCCCGCGATGCCTGCGGCGATCGGCTCCGAGAACGGATTGCAGGTCGACACGATCCGGTTGGCGCGCACCATCGTCCAGCAGTTCCCGCAGGTGCGAGAGATCGGCGGTCATCGTGAGGACCCGTTGCCGGATCACCCGAGTGGCCGGGCGATCGACATCATCATCCCCGACCCGACCTCCGGGGACGGCAAAGCCCTCGGCGACCGGATCGCCGAATTCGTACTCACCAACGCTTCCGCTCTGCGCATCGACTACCTCATCTGGCGCCAGACCTACCGCTCGGCCACCGGCGAATCCAACGTGATGGAAGACCGGGGTGGGGCGACGGCGAACCATTTCGATCACGTGCACGTCACCACGCTGGGTGGCGGATACCCCGACGGGTCACCGATCGGCCCGGTCACCACGAACCCTGCCGAGGCCGTGACCGCCACGACGTGTGGGCCGACAGTCGGTGACACCGATCTGGAACCCGGCACGGTCCCGGCCGAGCTCGCGATGTGGTACCGCCTGGGCGGCACGGTGTGCCCGCAGATCGGTGCCCCGCTGCTGGCGGCTCAAGGCAAACAAGAATCCGGATTTCAACGCGGGCTGACCTCATCGGCGGGGGCGCAAGGATTGGCCCAGTTCCTGCCCGGCACCGCGACCGCGACCGCCTCCGACGGGCAACCGTATGTGATCGACGCCGACGGCAACGGTGTCGCCTCGGTGTGGGACGACGGCGACGCGATCATCGGCCAAGCCCGCTACCTGTGCGACATCGCCGACAACGTCGACACCTGGATTCGTGAGGGCAAGGTCGTGGCCCCGAACGGGCCCGCCGAGCTCTACCTCGCCGGCTACAACGCCGGCGAACACGCGGTGCTGCGCTCGGGCGGATTCCCCACCGGCTCACCCGATTACGAAGTCCAGACCCGCCCGTACGTGGCCAACATCCTCGCGATGGCCATCCAGATGTCGACGACGCTGAGCTGAGGACACCATGGTCAACCGTCTGTCTCTGGCCGCTGTGACCTTCGGTGTCGCGGCCGTCCTGATAGCGCTCACCACGGTACTGGTGGGTTGCGCCGAGGACCCGAGGCCCGCGTCCGGCACGCACACCCCTGGTGCCGCGCATGTGGAGGGGCCCGAGCCGGAGGGTGCTGACGCGGTGACCGCGATCCAGATGGGTTTGGCTGCCATGTTCTCCTGGCAACCTCGTACCGACCCCGGGCCCGGTGCCGGGTTGGTTCGCGCAGCACCGTGGCTGACCGGCGAACTGGCCGCTTCGGCCAGCAGCGGCCCGGCGAGCGGGCTGGCTCCGTTACCGGAATGGCCGGGCTGGCGCGACAGCAACGACATCGTCACCGCCTTGATCGACACGGAGCAGGCCACAACCGGCGGGCCCGCGGCGACGGTCGCGGCGACGGTAATCCAACAGGTTCTCCACCAAGACGGGTCCACCACCGTCTACCGGCGGATGCAGGTGACCGTCACAGCGGCCGAAACCCCGCAGGGGTGGCGGATGTCGAGTTATCGCATCGACTCGGTGACCGGCCATGGTTGAGCACACAGCATCACCCGGAACCACCGGCCCGGCACTGACCGCGACACCTCACACGGTCGTCGAGGCCGGTACGACGGTGGTGCATCGGCGGATGGCTGCGGTCCTGCAGAACGTCACTGTCGATCTGATGCAGCTGGCGCGGGAACCACACAGCCGCATCCAGACCTTCCGGGATCTGTCGGTCGTCGGTCGCGTCGTGCATGAACAAGCGGTGGCGATCGGCGTGCCCGCCAACTGGATCGCCTACGCGCGCCAGGCCGGCCAGGAAGGCCGCAAAGCTACCGGAGACGCTTTGCTGCCACCGCGGCGTCCGGTCGCACGGCCGCTGCTGATCGCCCAACTCCACCACCAGGCCGACACGCTATCGACCCTGGCCGCAGTGAGACCCGTCCGCCGCGACCACGCCGCGGTGACCGCGCAGACAGCGGACAAGCTCGCCGAGCATCTGCGGTTGCAGTGGATGCGGGTCGCGATGGTCGCCACCACCCTCAACGTCACCGAAGCCGAAACCAGCGGTTGGTGGTCCCCTGAGGTGGCCGACTGGCGATCACGCCTGGACCAGATCTCGCAGCAGTCGCCACCCGATCGGGGGCGTCAATGGCGCGAACTCACCCACGTCGGCCGGGTACGCGAAGGGAGGGTCCGCGTCGCGGTGATGCGCATGGTTGGCATCGACCTCGCCGACAGCGCACCCCATCAACTGCCTCCTGCCCCGCACCTGCTCGAAGCCGCCGCCGAAACGGCCTGGCACACCGCCTATCCGGAACCGGGGGATGGTGCCGGGATCGGTGCCGCCATCGCCGCCACCGGCATCGAGGACGGCCACGGCATCGCAGACGGCGACCTGTTCGACCTTCCGCCGCCCGGCGAGGTCGCGCACCCCCAGCTCGAACCAGATTTCTGACCGATCGCTCCGAAGGAAACGCGATGACCACCCACCCCCGTACCAGTGCCCCGGCCACACCGATCGCCCCCGAAGACATGGTCCGCGCCCGGACAGCTGAACTACAGACCTTCGCCACTACCAGCGAATTCGACAGCCTCGCAGCCGAATACGGCTTCACCACCAATGACTTGTCGGACCGATACACCCAAGCCTTGCTCGATGTCGCCGGGATCGATTACGACGGTCTGCGCCAGTCCGAAATCCTCTGGGCCACATCAGGTGCCAACCTCGTGCGCAAGGCCGCGACCGGACCGGCGCTGACGGTGTGGTCGGCGGCGACCCTGGACGCGTTCACCGTGTGCGGGGCCTCCGGGCGCATGATCTGGCACGAAACCTTCGGCTTCGACATAGTCGATGGTGTCGAGGCTGCCACCATCTCGGCGGAGAAGGCGATCGAGTTGGCCGCGCACGCCCTGGCCGAGTGGGGTGGCGACGCAGGTGTCTTGCGGCTGAATCTGGCGCGCAGTCGCGGCCTGGACTTTGCGCGGCTCCACAGCATCGCTACCACCGCGAGCATGGTCCTCGACATCGCGACCGTCCCGGTGCGCAACCCCGCCGCCGAGCGATGCACTTGGCCCGACGAAGTCCGGTGGCGCACCGTCGACCTGCACGAACTCTGGGACGCAGCGTGATGAAACCCGTCGCGTTTACCAGCGTCGCCTTTATCGTGCTGGCGGCGGTGAGTGGGTGTTCGTCCGCTCAGGTGCCGGTGGTCGAACCGGGCTGTCGCGCCGAGGCGTTCCCACCACCACACACTGAGGTCGCGCCCTGTTCGGCACCTGCGGTTCTCCGAGCCGCGGTGACGATGCTGTATCGGCTTGATCCGGTTGCTGGGGTGGACGCACGGTCGGCGTTCGAGGCCGCGCGAGCGCTGATGTGGGCCACGTATGCGACAGACGCCCGGATCGGGGTCTCGCTGTGGGCGCCGATCACCCCCGAGGCGTGGGGGGACTGGGTCGATTCCAGGGTGCCGCTGCGCACCGAGGTCGCTGTGACCGGCGATACCCCGGCGCCTGATACTGCGACCTCGTCGAGCCGGGTCTTCACTGTCGCCCTCACCCCGGCCGCCAGGACACCGATCGAGTTTTCGGTGTCCGCGCGGGCGACTCGCGCGGGGGCCGAACGTGCATGGTTGGTCACCGAAATGCGGGTGTTGTGATGAACGGGGATCCGGTCGAAGAAGGCGGGCAAGCGGTCCGGCAGGGGTTTCTGCAGGCGTTGCAGACCGCGCACACCACCAACGCGTTGTTCCGCAGCAGGGGCGGGGAATCGCGCTCACGTGCGGAGTCCGAGCAGAGACTCGCGAACGAAGCGGCCAAGAACCAACGGTCGTGGATCGAGCACCAGGCCCGCCTCGGCAATCTCGGGACCGAGCAACAACTGGCAATGGTCAAGATCGCTGAAGTCCGTGCCCGCATCGACAACGCCGCCAAGATCACCGAGGTCGACCTCCGCCACAAAGAAGGCCAGATCGTCAGGGCTGAAGCAGATTTGGCGCGCCGTGACCTCGACGGTGAGCTGTCCCGGCAGCAGAGCAGCGAGGTCCATGCCGCACGTATCGCCGGCTACACCAACCGCGAAGCCCGCGAGGTGACGTTGCACGAGCTCGATGTCGAGCTCAAGGAGCTGATGATCGAGATCCGTCGCCGCGCGGCCGGATTCACCGACACCCTGCACCACTCCGATGAACGCACCGGCGCCGCCAAGGCCGCAGCGGCCCAGTTCGCCGCCGCAGACGCCGCCCGCGACCTGTCTCCGGATGCCGAAGCCGCGCGCCGGGCCTATGAAGAGCGGTTCACCGATGACACCGGCCTGGACCCCGAAGACTTCTTCACCGACAACGCCGCGAATCAGCCCGGACGCAGACCGCGCGGCGTCGACGACGTGGGCGGGCTAGCGGCCGATCTCGCCATGGACGCGCACTTGCACCACGAGTTCGGTTACCTCGCGGGCTATCTCGCTCCGACCACCGCCCCGGCCGCTGAGGCGATTATCGACGCGGAGATCGTCGAGGACGGTGAATGGATCGAGGCCGCGGTTTCGGCGACTGCGGTTCACGACGTCGATTCCACCGCTGCTGATCCTGGCTTGACCAGTGGCGGAGCAGAACCCACACCTGCCCGCGCCACCGGCACCGAGCTCGAAGCGTGGCGTGGCGATCTCGATGTGGGACGGGGCCGGTGAGATGTTCGAGCCGAATCCGGTGCAGGCCAAGCTGCTCAAGGCCGTGCAGAACCTGGCCAGCGACAACCAGCACCTGATCGACCGATCCCGCACTGGCGACAACGAGGGCCTGTCGTCGATGGCGCTGGCGCATCTGGATATCGGGCGCCGCACTCGGGAAAACCTGGAAGCGATTGCCACCGCGGTCGGGGTGCCGAAGTCGGTGATCGACTACACCCGCGCCTGCGGGGAACGCGGACACCGCTGGGCACCCGGCCAACCATTGTTGAGCACCGAAGCCATCGACCGCGACACCCTCCTGCGCGGGCACCGGCGAGCAGTCGCGGAATTACAGACGATGGCCGGCGTCGGGGCCGCTGCCGCGGGGGGGGGGGGGGGCGGGGGGGGCGGGGGGTGACCCAGACACCCCGGCCAGGGCGGGGGGGGGCGA